>JAGZNZ010000011.1:0-67341 GCA_018363345.1 Collinsella sp.
AGCTCTGCCGCTCGCAGTCTCATCCCGACGTCGTACAAAGCGTTTCCAGCCATAAAAAGGCCTCCCATTTCTTGTGTCCAAGAAATGGGAGGCAGTTCAAATTGACTACCTGGGACGAGGACCAATGATTTTTTAATCCCCGTCCCAGAAAAACCATTCTAGGCTGTGTAGGCAATCGTTGATTTCACGGCGTGGCGCCAGCCGGCGATCTTTTTGGCTCGTTCGTCGGCAGACATGGCAGGCTCCACGATGCCGCGGGCGCCGTAGACGTCAACGACGTCGCGCGTGTACATGCCCAGCGCAATGCCGCAGGCCCAGGCCGCGCCCAGACCGCTCATCTCGTCGTTGCTCGCAATGCGGATGGGCGAGCCGACCAGATCGCTCTCAAACTGCATCAGGTACGCATCGCGCGTGGGACCGCCATCAACACGAAGCTCGGAAAGCGCCGCGCCCGAATCCTCGACCATCGCATCGATCACGTCGAAAATCTGGTAGGCGATCGACTCATCGGCCGCCTTTACGAATTCCGCGCGGCCCGTGGTGCGCGTCATACCAAAGACGCAGCCCTCGGCATCACTCGCCCAGTGCGGCGCGCCCAGGCCGGTAAACGCCGGCACAAAGTAGACGCGGCTCGTTGGATTGGCGGCATAGCACAGGTCGGTGACCTCCTCGGGGTTGTTGATGAGCTCCAGGTCGTCGCGCAGCCAGGTCTTGACGGCGCCGGCGTAGCTCACGTTGCCCTCGAGCACATACTCGGTCACACCGTCCATACGCCATGCGAGCGAGCTAGAAAGCCCGTGCGAGCTGGCGACGAACTCGTTGCCAACGTTCATCATGACCGAGCTGCCGGTGCCATAGGTCGCCTTGGCCATGCCGCGGCTGTGGCAGCCCTGGGCAAACAGGGCCGCATGGCTGTCGCCCAGCACGCCGTGCACCGACACGGGAGCCGGCAAAAAGCCACCCAGGTCCGTTGTGCCAAACAGGCCGTCGGAATCGGTCACCTGCGGCAGGCAGGCCACGTCGACGCCAAAGGCCTCGCACACCGGCTCGCTCCAGCAGCCACGGCGCAGGTCGAAGAGCTGTGTGCGGCTGGCGTTGGACCAGTCGCAGCGGAACTCCGCGCCGCCCGTGAGCGTCCAGACCACCCAGGCGTCGATAGTGCCCAGACACAGCTCGCCCGCCGCCGCGGCCTCGGCTGCCGCGGGAACGTTCTCGAGGATCCAAGCCATCTTGCCCGCCGGGTAGTAGGGCGAAAGCACCAGGCCCGTCGTGTCGCGCACCAGCTCGGCCACACCCTCGCGCGCGGCCAGCTTGTCGCACAGCTCGCGGGCGCGGGCGCACTGCCACACCACGGCGTCGCACAGCGGCTCGCCCGTCGTGCGGTTCCAGGCAACGGTGGTCTCGCGCTGGTTGGAGATACCGATGCCGGCGATGTCGGCCGGGTCGACCCCGGTCTCCTCCACCACAGCACGCGCTACGGCCAGCACATTGGCGGCAATCTCGGCCGGATCATGGCTCACCCAGCCGGCCTCGTTGACAATCTGGCGATGTGAGCGGTCGGCGCGATGGATCAGATGGCCGCCCTCGTCCACCAGCAGCGCCTTCGTGCCCTGCGTGGACTGGTCGATACCGATAATGTAGCGGCCCATGGCCACCCCTTTCAAAACGAATGTGACAAAGGGACTGTCCCTTTGTCACATTCCAGTTACTCTGCGGGCAGGAACTCGGCGACCGTCTTGGCGATTCCCTCGCCCGTCAGGCCGTAGTGCGCAAAGACCTCGGGGCTCGTGCCGGTGATGACCGGCGCGTCGGGCAGGCTCAGGCACTTGACCGGACGCGGGCAATGCTCGCCCACGACCTGCGCGACCATGGAACCCAGGCCGCCGAAGGGGCTGTGCTCCTCGACGGTCACGACAGCGCGCGTAGCCCCGGCGGCCTCGATCACGGCCTCGGTATCGAGCGGCTTGACGCAGTACATGTCGAGCACCGTTGCCGAGATGCCCTGCTCGGCCAGCAGGTCGGCGGCGTCCACGGCATGGCGGACCATCTCGCCGGTGGCGACAAGCGTCACATCGGTGCCGCGACGCACCCAGGTGGCGCGGTCCATCTGGAACGGGCACTCGTCCTCGGTGTACACGTCCTCGACCGGGTTGCGGCCCACGCGGATGTAGGCCGGCTTGTTGTCGGCAACCAGGGCGCGCACGAGCTCGGCGGTCTGGAAGCGATCGCTCGGCAGATACACGCGCATGTTGGGAATCGCGCTCATGGCGGCGATATCCTGCGCGGAGTGATGGCTCATGCCCAAGGCGCCGTAGGAAACGCCGCCCGAAATGCCGATGAGCTTGACGTTGGTATTGGAGTACGAAACATCGACCTTGCACTGCTCATACGAGCGCGTGGTCACAAAGGACGCCGGCGAGGCGGCCCAGGCCTTCTTGCCGCACGAAGCCATGCCGGCGGCGATGCTCACCAGGTCCTGCTCGGCGATGCCGACCTCGACGGACTGCTGGGGATACTGATCGAAGAACGGCGTGAGCGATGCGGAGCCGCGGGAGTCGGAGCACAGGACGACGATGTCCTTATCGGTCTTGGCGGCCTCGAGCAGCGTGTCGCAGATAACCTTGCGGTTGGCGATCTTGTTAGCCATTGATGGCCTCCTTATGGGCAGCGAAATCGGCGATGATCTGGGCATATTCCTCATCGTTGGGCAGGTGATGATGCCAGGCGGCCTTGTCCTCCATAACGGGCGAGCCATAGCCCTTCACCGTGTTGAGGATGATGACCGTAGGCTTTCCCTTAGTCTCGGCCGCAAGCGTCAGCGCGGCGTCGATGGCCTGGACGTCGTTGCCCGGAATGGAGAGCACGTTCCAACCGAAGGCGGCCCAGCGCTCCTCCTGCGAGTCCTGCTTCATGACGTCCTCGGTGCTGCCGCTAATCTGCAGGCGGTTGCGATCCACGAGCGCGCACAGGTTATCGAGCTGGTAGTTGCCGCCGCTCATGGCGCCCTCCCAGACCGAGCCCTCGGCAAGCTCGCCGTCGCCCATGATGGTGTAGACGCGGTAGTCGCGGCCGTCCATCTTGCCGGCAAGCGCCATGCCGACGGCCACGGGCAGGCCATGGCCCAGCGAGCCCGAGTTCATCTCGATGCCCTTGAGCTTGTTGTTGGGGTGGCCAATGTAGGGGCTGCCGAACTTAGAGAAGCGGGCCTTGACGTCATCGAGGTCCAGATAGCCCTCGTGGCAGAGCACCGCGTAGTAGGCCTCCATGGCATGGCCCTTGGAGAGCACGAAGCGATCGCGATTGGGATCGTCGACGGTCTCGGGCGAAATGTTGAGGTGGTTGGCATAGAGGGTCATGAGGGCGTCGATCACCGACATGTCGCCGCCGATGTGGCCGCCGGCGCCAGCCATGATGATATCGACGCAATCGCGGCGAAGGTCCCAACGCAGGGACTCAAGCTCTTCGATAGTTGCCATTTCTACTCTCCTCGCAGGTAAGCTTTGACGTCTTCTTCGATGGGGTCGTACAGGTCGGGGACAATGCCGAGGTATTTGCATGCCTCGTAGAGCACCGGCACCACGTTGGCGTGAATGGCGACGCAGTGGTGGATGTAGGGACCCTCGACGATCTTGGCCTCGAGGCGCTTGAGGTTTTCGACCTCGACCCACAGGTAGGTGCCCATGCCGGCCGGGCCGTCGATGCCGCGGGCGTTGCCCAGCAGCAGCGAGTACTCGCCGTTGTCGCCGTCAAAGCGAGCAAGGGTGAGGTCACCGTGCTTGGCCTCGGCTGTCAGCGCGCCGGGGTGATCGAATGCCAGCGGGTAGGTGAGCTTGGGCTTGACGGCCGCACAGCTGCAGGGCCAGGGGCCACAGTGCTGCAGCAGCTCGCCGTTCTCGTTATCGGGATGACGCACGGTCCAGTCGGCAAACATGCCGCGGTGACGGCCCAGGTCGGCGGCCTCGACCATCAGCGCGGTGATGGCGCCATGGATATCGGTCTCGCACACGACGGGGATACCCATCTCGTTGAGGATAGCGTTGGCGGCGCAGGGCATAATGCCCAGCTCGTCCTGCAGGGCGTTCCAGCACTGGATGGCACCGGCGTTGCAGCCGTACTTCTCGACCAGGCGCTTCATGGCGATGGCGAGTCCTGCGACCGCGGGAACCTTATCCTCGGGGATGCAGATCTCAAAGCTGTCGTTGATGTGGGCAAGCATGGCGGCCATGGCCTGCTCGTCGGCCTGGGCGTCGCGCACAGCCTGGACAAGCTCGGTCATGGGGATGGGCGAAAGCTGGATGTTGAACTTCTCGAGCAGCTCGCCCTCGTTGCACATGGTCGACCAGAAATCGAACGGACGGGTGGCCATCTGCAGGATGCGGGTGTGCTTGAAGGTCTTGACCACGTTGCACACGGCCAAAAAGTCCCAAACACCACGCTCGAACTCGGGGTCGGTCAGGCGGCAGTTGGTCATGTAGGTGAAGGGGACCTGGAAGCGGCGCAGGACCTTGCCGGTGGCGAACAGGCCGCACTGGCTATCGCGCAGACGGGTGCCGTCGGGCTCGGGGCGCTCGTCGCGCGGACCCCACAGCAGCACGGGCAGGCCGAGCTCGCGGGCAAGGCGGGCGCAAACGTACTCGGTGCCAAAGTTGGCGTGGCACAGCATGATGCCGTCGACGCCCTCGGCGCGGAACTTTTTGACGATAGGCTCGATATGGCTGTCGTCGAACAGCAGACCCTCATCGTTGATGTCGTCGATATCCACGATGTCGACGCCGATCTCGCACAGGCGATCAGCCGTCAGCCCGCGATACTTGATCGCATCCGGCGCGCTAAAGATGCTGCGGCGCGTGGGCACAAAACCGAGCTTGATCTTGTCCATGTACGTCCTCCCCTAATCACATGTTCAGTAAACAGATGCGTGTTTCGTTTTGTTCTGTTTACTAAATGTTTTACTCTTCTGTTTAGAAGTTTAGCGCGAAATACCCGTAGACGGTAGAGAAATCAGCCTAAACGGTATGTAAACGGATTGAACATACAAGGGAAACAAAAAAGAGGGCCCCAAAGGACCCTCTCTCGGTAGCGTTGTGTATGGTTGCCTTTGGCGGACTTTTCCGCTCTGAGGTCTGGCGCCGTTCCGCCTAGATCTCGCGCACGCTTTGGCGCTCGACAAAATAGGTCGACACGGCCGTTTTGCAGGTATAGCACTTGGGATTGCGGATGTTGCCCACCAAACGACGCACCGCGATCTCGCCCACCTCGTGTTTGGGAACATGCACCGTGGTGAGCGGCGGGTTGGAGAAGGCGCCCAGCGACAGATCGTCAAAGCCGATGATCGAGACGTCCTCGGGCACGCGAATGCCGTGCTCGTTCAGCGCGCGCATGGCACCCACGGCGAGCACGTCGTTCTCGGCAAAGAAAGCCGTCGGCAGGTCGTCGCGTGAGACGCTGTCGAGCCACGCGCCCATATCGCGATAAGCGCCCTCGAGCGTGGTTCCCAGCGTGACGCGCCATGTCGGATTGGCCTCGAGGTCCGCATCCTCAAGCGCTTGACGATAGCCGCGCTCGCGATCCTTAAAGTTACGGATGCGAAGGTCGCCTGCCAGATAGCCGATTTGCTTGTGACCTTTCTCGATAAGGTAGTCCACGGCGCGCAGCACCGAATCGGTGTTGGCAATGACCACGGCATCGAAGTACTGACGGTCGCTCCAGCCATCGAGCACGATCAGGTGGGCGGCAGCGTTGGCAAACAAGGCGTAGTCTTCCTCGCCCAGCTCGGTGCCCATCAGCACGATGGCGGCAGACGGGTCGGCGATCAGGCCCTCGACCTGCGGACGCACGGCGTCCAGGTCGCTAAAGTCGAGCGAGACAAAGCTCGTGCTCATGCCGTGGCGACGCGCCTGGCGCTCCACGCCCTCGATGACTGCAGGATGGAAGGTGCTCTCGTCCAGGATGGCGCCCGTCTTGCGCGCGAGCACAAACTGGATGCTCTCGAGCTGCGTCGACTGCTGATAGCCGAGCGACTGCGCGCACTCCAGGATGACCTTGGCGGTCTCCTCGCTCACGCTGCGCTTGCGGTTGAGCGCGTTGGACACGGTCGCAGGCGAAAAACCGGTGATGCGGCTGATCTCGCGAACACTTGCTTTGGCCATTGTTCCCCCTAGTAACGGTCGCGATCGAGCATCGTGGCCTGACCGCCCCGGGACTCGACAACTAAACGACCGCAAATTCAATCTAAACAGAATAGTAAATGTTTAATAGCTAGTTTAGCCTGTTGTCAAGCGAAGTGGCACGACTATTCCCCCAACGGGCGCATTTGTCCATCTTAACGTTATTACGCAAGGTCTTCGCCATTGCTTGCTATTACGCGTCGGTACCATTCGAAGCTTTTCTTTTTACGTCTCTCAAACGAGCCCGCACCGCTATCGTCTCGATCGACATAGATAAACCCGTAGCGCTTACGCATCTGTCCTGTGGCGACCGAAACCAAATCGATCGGGCCCCAACAGGTATATCCCATGAGTTCCACCCCGTCGAGCTCGACGGTCTCCCTCATCGCCTCGATGTGGGCCCGCAGGTATTCAACTCGATAGTCGTCTTCTATTTCACCCGAATCTTCCGGCACATCAGGAGCACCCAAACCGTTTTCGACGATGAACAGCGGCTTTTGATAGCGATCCCAGATTTCATTCATGGTGACGCGCAGCCCTTTGGGGTCGATAAACCTCCCCCAAGGCTCCTGTTTTAGATACGGATTAGGCGCCGAGCGAAGAAGGTTCGAATCGAACTGACCTTCCGCATGCGCTTTTGCGACGCGCGTCGAGTAATACGAAAACGAGACGAAATCGACCAGGTTTGCAGCCAGTACTTCGCGGTCATCATCCCGATAGGGCACCTCAAAACCATGGCGGGCGTATTCCTTGAGAACATAGCTCGGGTACGCACCGCGCACCTGGACGTCGGTAAACATGTAATGGCTGCGATTCTCAGCCTGCGCAGCCAGCACATCGTCCGGATCACATGTAGCCGGATAGAAGACACCTGCGTTGAGCATGCAACCGATCTTCGCCCCAGGGCACAGTTCATGACACGCCCCGACCGCACGGGCGCTCGCAACCAATACATGGTGCACGGCCGTGTGAACCGTTGCATAGCGATTCTCCCCTTGCTCGAAGATGATCCCCGCCGCCATAAAGCACGCCTGCGTCATGATGTTGATCTCGTTAAAGGTCAGCCAATAATTGACCAATCCCCGATAGCGCTCGAACACGGTACGCGAATATCGCTCGAACAGGTCGACCAACCTGCGATCGCGCCATCCGCCATACGCATCGACGAGATGCATGGGGACATCATAGTGGTTGAGCGTCACCAAAGGCTCAATGTCATGCGCGCGACACGTCCTAAAAACATCCTCGTAAAAGGCAAGGCCTTCTTCATTGGGCTCGGCTTCGTCTCCTTTGGGAAAAATGCGGCTCCAGGCGATTGATAAGCGCAGGCATTTAAAACCCATCTGGGCAAACAGTTCAATATCCTGCTTGTACCTATGGTAAAAATCAATGCCCTTGCGAGCGGGATAGAAGCTGTCGGGTGCCAACGCACGCGGATCAAGGTCTCCCCGCATGACGTCCATGCGTTGATCGCCAAACGGCAGCATGTCGGAATTGGCTAAACCGCGACCGCCTTCGTTCCATCCTCCCTCGCACTGGTTTGCAGCCAGAGCCCCGCCCCATAAAAAATCTTCTCTAAACATTATGGTGTCGTCCTTTCTATCAAATTCCCGGCCCACACTGTCGAACGCAACGGACTCGGCAAGTGCCGCGCAACAGCACAGTACCGTTGCGCGGCCAAGGGGTCTGACCGCGCAACGGCTGGGGAGCATATTTGTGTAGTAGCCTCTTATGCCTCGACGGATTCAACGGCCTCAGAATCGCCGCTCTTGGACTTCAACGGCATCTTCTCCTGTCCTTCAAATCCAAAAATCATCGCCAACGCAAACGTCACGGCACCGCCAGCAAGACACCCGATGGTGCCAGGGATGATATCCTGAGCAAACATGAGCACGTTCATCCATGGGAAACCAACGCCAGTGAAGATATAGACGTTGGCATGAAGAAGGCTTACCAGCAGACCACCGACAGCACCACCAATCATGTTCCAGGTAAGAGCCTTCTTGTCGCGAAACAGGATGCCGTAGATGATGGGCTCACTCACGCGACCGAAGGCATAGGTGATGAACAAGTTCCAGCCCGTGGCTCGACTCTCCTTGCCCTTAGCGCGCAGGCCATAGGCGAGCGCGATGGCAAGCGTGGTGTAGGCTACAACCGCGGTGCCAGGGTATAAGATGGCGTCGTAACCGTTCTGGAGCGCGGCGGGCAATATGGCGGTATAGATCGGCACGTGCATGCCGGTGGCGATGATCAGATTCCAGAATGCGCCGATAACCGCGGTCGCAGCGGGACCGGCAACAGAGGCGAGCCAAATGATGAAATCGGCCACAAGGCCCATGACAAATTGGACGGCAGGGCCGCAGAGGCACAGCGCGACCGGCAACATCACGAGCACCGTACCCACGGGTACGATCAGAATGCGCAACATATCAGGCGAGATCTTCTTAAAGAAGCGCTCAACATAGGACTGGGCCCAGGTGATCAAGATGACCGGAAGAACAGCCTGGGTGTAGTTGACGAGCTGCATGGGGATGCCGAAGACGCTGAAAGGCTTTCCGTCCTCAACAATAGCGAGCATGTCGGGATAAATCATCACAACAGCGATGAGCAGTGCCAGCACAGGACTCGTTTTGAACTTCTTAGCCGAGCTATAGGCGGCAAACACCGGGAAGTAGTAATACGCCGCATCGCCCACCAGGGAAAGGATCCGATACAGGTCGCTCGTTTCGGACATAAAACCGGCGCCTTCGGGCCCAAACAGAATAACGAGCATCTTGAAGATACCGGCGACACAAAAGATCGGAAGGATCGGGGTGATAGCGCCGCTCACGGCATCGAGCAGCTGATTGAAGAGGTGCTTGGGCGCCAAGCGCTCCTTCCAGCTAAGCTGAGGGCCATCGAGTTCCTCGTCAATCGATACCGTGACCTCGAATCCGCCCTGCTTACAAACCTCGTCGTAGACCTTGTCGACCGTGGGCCCGACCACCAGCTGCACCTGCCCTCCGGCGTGCACGACGCTGATGATAGACGAGATGTCCTCAAGCTTCTCATCATTCGAGAGGCTTTCATCCTTGAGGTTGAAGCGCAGGCGCGTCATGCAATGCGTAACCGAAGCCACGTTTTCCGCCCCGCCCACAGTGGAGAGAATCTGCTCTGCCACCTTTTTGTAATTTGCCATCATTGGCTCCTTTGCACAATCTTGGCTTACTGTTCGAATCGGCAAAGGTCATGCCCCGAATGGCTACGGGTTACAATCCTTTTTTGGAGATGATCCGGTTGAGATGGATCATCAGATAGAGTTCCTCCTCCTCGGAGAGCGTGGCGTCCCACGTTTCACGACAATAGGAACCGATATGCTTCACGCACTCTGCCAACTGCGGAAACTCCTCACGAAAGTTCTTGTACATCTGCATGTTGGCGCTGTTCAGCGACTCGCCGGCTTGAATGCGCTTGAACAGGTACCGCAGATGCGTGGCATAGCGAGTGAAATCGTAGGAATCGCGGTCAACGATGATGCGAAAATCACTCTCGACGATCTCAGTGACATCTTCTAGCATATCGTCAAACTGCTTGGTGGGTTTGCTCGCGGTCTCGATGGCCTGAACAACCCGCGCATTGACGAGATTCATGGCAATGCTGGCAATCTCTTCTTTGGGAAGTCGTTCACCAAGCTCCTTTTCGAGCCTCATAACGATAAACTGCGCCGCTTTGTATTCCTTAGGATATGTCTCGCGCACTTCATAGGCGAGAGGCATCGCAATACGAAAACCCTTTTGCGCGCGCTCCACCGCAAATGACAGGTGATCGGCCATGAACAATGTCGCCTTGGTCGACAGATCATAGGGCAGCTCGTTGGCGACGATGTCCATCACCTTGGCCGTGAACATCACGATCTCAGAAGGAAGGTCGCGCATGACGTCCTGCCCTTTGGGGTCGATGTCATAAAACGTATGCTCAATCTTAGAGAGCGGCAGCTCGCGGGGAAATTCTCCCCCAAACCCGACGCCCCTGCCCATGGCGATCACGTCGCGCCCCTGCCCGTCGCGGCAAAGAACGGCATTGTTGTTGAGCTTTTTAATCGCAAGCATTATTGAACCTCCTTTCGGAATTATCAAAAAGAAAAGGCATGACTGCAAATAGCCGAGCTATCGCGGTCATGCCTTACCAGTAACAATCCGTTGTATCGAGGCGCGGGCATGCCTCCCTAGAAGTAACAATCCGCGCAGCAAAGAATGATAGCCCATATCTTCGCGGGGAGCACCGTCCACAGCCGACCAACGGTAGCATATCGTCCGTGAACGGTTTTGGAAGCGTTGAAACGATTGGGAGGCCGTCTCAATCTTGCGGATCAGCCAAGGACACGGGCCATACGTGTCTTGAACTCGGACAGGAAGCGCGGAGCATCCACGGTCAGCGCCACAAGCGCGCTCTTGTCCGGATCGGATAGGCGGCGCTCGTCGCAAATGGTGCGGCCGCGATACTCGCCCAGCAGATCAACACGCAAATTGCAGCCGAGCGCACCCACGAGCGTGGGGTCAATCGCCACGGCAACGGCCAGCGGGTCGTGCAGCGCACAACCACCCAGGTAGGGTGCGTTCATCTCGTACGAACCAATGTAGTGCTCGACCATGCTCGCAAATGCGCAGCCCGCCATGGTGCCCGAGCCCGTCCAGCCGGCAATGTCGCGGCGCGTGAGCACCACGCGGTGCGTCACATCCAGGCCCACCATGGTGAGCTTGCGGCCCGAGCGCAACACGGCGTCGGCAGCCTCGGGGTCGCTTGCCATGTTGGCCTCGGCGCCCGCGCTCACGTTGCCGGGCACGGTAAGGGCGCCGCCCATCACGACCACGCGGCCGATGGACATCATCGCCGCCGCATCGCGCTCCAGGGCAAGCGCCAGATTGGTGAGCGGGCCGGTCGCAACGTAGACCAGATCGGGACCATAGGTGCGCGCGGCATCGATCAGATAATCGACCGCAGCGTTGCCGTCGGCCGACGTCGCGCCCACCGGCTCGTACGGCGAGGCAGGCACGCTTGCGCCGCCAATGCCGTTCTTGCCGTGGATAAGCGTGGTGGACGCCGGCGGCGTGTAGGGTTCGGTCGCCTTCATGGGACGATCGGCGCCCAGGTACACCGGCACCTCGGGACGACCCAACAGGTCGAGCACCGCCAAGCAGTTGTGCGCCGACTGCTCGACGCGCACGTTGCCAAAGCACGTGGTGATGCCGACGAGCTCCACCTCGGGGCTCGCGATGGCGTAGGCAAGCGCCATCGCATCATCCACACCCATATCCAGATCAAGGATCAGCTTCTTGGTTGCCATTGTTCTACTCCGCTTCTCCGTCTACATCCAAACCGTCTAAACCAAACTTGTGCTCGACTTCCGCACGCGTGGGAATTGATTGCTGAGCGCCCAGGCGCGACACCGTCACCGCCGAGGCGCGAGCACCCGCCGCCATGCACTCAAAGAGCGGCAGGCCCTCCAGACGAGCCGCCGCCAACGCGCCGATAAACGTATCGCCCGCGGCCGTCGTATCGACCACCGCGCTCGAAAGCGCCGGCATGCGCAGCGGCTCACCGCCATCGCCGAGCGTAACCGAGCCGGCGCCGCCCAACGTGATGACCGCAGCCCCGGCGCCCTTGTCGAGCAGCGCATTGAGCGCGGCGACGCAACTCGCATCATCCGTGGGCAGAATGCCCGTCAGTACCTGGCACTCGGTCTCGTTGGGGCAGACCAGGTCGACCGCTGGCCACGCTCCTGCCGGCAGGTCGCAGGCGGGCGCCGGGTTAAAGATCGTATAGAACCCCAGCTCGTGAGCGCAAGCAAGCGCCCCGGCCGTCGCCGCAAGGTCACATTCGCCCTGGGCGATAAAGACGCCGCCAGCAGCCGGGGCAATCTCGCTGGCATCGCCGTCGAGCTCGTCGGCCACCAAGCGCCTCAGTGCGCGGGCAACGTCCTCGCCCGCGAGCGCATGGTTGGCGCCCGGCGACAGCACGATGCGGTTGTCGCTCTCACAGCGAATGATAGTCGCAGTACCGGTCTCCACGTCGTCGAGACGTGTCACGGACTCAACGCCCACGCCGGCATCTTGGAGCCCTGCCACAAGCGCATCGCCAAAGGTATCGCGCCCAACAGCGCCGATCATGCACGTGCGCGCACCCATGCGCGCAGCGGCAACGGCCTGATTGGCTCCCTTACCGCCGGCGTTGGTGATAAAACCGCTGCCATCGACCGTCTCGCCCGCGCGCGGCATGCGCTCGCACGCCACCGAAAGGTCCATGTTCATGCTGCCGAACACCGCAACGATGCTGTGATCCGCCATGGAAACCTCCTCGTCTTCAGGCTTTGCGCCCACCATCGACCAACGATTGTGCACTCTCGCACCCCCTATAACTTTAGTCCACTTTGATGTGGACGCGCGCTTGAGCTTGCGCCAGCAGCAAGCATTCACAGGGGCAGGCAGCTACAATGAATACGTGCTGATTATTCTCGTCATTGGATGATGTTTTATGGAACAATTCTCGCAATCGGGCTCGCGCGGTCGACGCCGCACGGGCAACGAGCCGGCGCCGCACGAACGCGTGAAGGGCGAGCGCCGTGCCAACGAGCCGCGACGCACCGCGAGCCCCCATCGCGCTTCTGCCAACAACGCTGGCCGCGCCAACACTCCCGCCGCGGAGCAGACGCCTGCTCGCCCCAAGTCCCGCTACATCCCTGCGCTCGACGGCCTGCGCACGCTTGCCGTCGTCGCGGTGGTGCTCTATCACCTCAACCTCACGTGGGCTCAGGGCGGCCTGCTTGGCGTCACGATCTTCTTTGTGCTTTCGGGCTATCTGATCACACGCCTGCTACTCAACGAAGTCGCTAAGACCGGCCGCATCGACCTCAAGAGCTTCTGGATCCGCCGCATCCGTCGCCTGGTCCCCGCCGTGGTGACCGTTGTGGTTGTAACCTGTGCGCTGTGCACCGTCTTCAACCACGTGATGCTCACCAAGATGCGTCCCGACATTCTGCCGTCGCTGCTGTTCTTTAACAACTGGTGGCAGATTATGCAGGACGTTTCGTACTTCAACGCCCTGGGCGACCCCTCGCCGCTTACGCACTTTTGGTCGCTCGCCATCGAGGAACAATTCTACCTGGTTTGGCCACCGCTGCTGTTTGCCATGGTGTCCATGCATGTGAGCAAACCCAACACGCGCCGTATGGTCCTGGGACTCGCAGCGGTATCCGCCCTTGCCATGATGGTGCTCTACAACCCTGCCGCCGACCCCAGCCGCGTGTACTACGGCACCGACACCCGCGTCTTCTCGCTGCTGCTGGGCGCCTGGATGGCCTTTATCCCCGATCGCGACCTGGCGCCGGTGCGTCTCGCTCATCGTTTGGGGCTCAATCGCCTGGCTGGCGCCGCCAAGCACGGCAAGAACGCCGAGGGCAAGCCTGGCGAGAAGGCCGACAACGCAGCCGAGACCGTCCCGGCACAGCCGAGCGCCCTCGTGCGCTTTTGGTCCTCGCCCGCATCCATCGATGTGTTGGGCGTCGTGGGTCTGGTTGGCCTTGCCGCCATGGTCGCGCTCACCAACGGCTACACCGCGTTCCAGTATCGCGGCGGCACGCTGCTATGCTCCATCCTCACGCTCATGGTCATCGCGGCCTGCGTGCAGCCCCAGGGAATGGTTGCCCGCGCACTGTCCGCCGAGCCGCTCGTGTGGGTTGGCAAGCGCTCGTACAGCATCTACCTGTGGCACTATCCGCTACTGTTGCTCATGAACCCGGTCGCCAACATCAACGATACGCCGTGGTGGCAGTACATTTTGCAGGTGTTGTTGGTGGTCGCCGTAGCCGAATGTTCATATCGCTTTATCGAGACGCCGTTTAGAAAGGGCGCCTTTGGGCGCACCGTATCCGAGTTCCGCGACGGCACCACCGCGCCCGCCAACTGGGTGCGCGCGCACGTCCCTGTCTGCGCAGCCTGCGCTGTCGTGTTGGTCGTTGCACTGGGCGGCCTGATCTTTGTGCCGGAGACCTCCGCACTGAGCGGTGAGGGCGCCGAAGTCCTCAACAAGGAAGCCAAAAACACCGCGCCCACAGACCAACAGGCGGCCGACGACACCGACAAGGACAACGACGGCTTCCCCGATGGCTCCTACGACCTGTTGATGATCGGTGACTCCGTGTCGCTGCGCGCCGTTGATTCCTTTGACGGCGTGTTCCCGCACAGCCATATCGATGCCGAAAAGGGCCGCCAGTTTGATGCGGGCCGCGCGACATTTGAGGGCTATCTCCAACAGAACCTTGCCGGCAAGATCGTGGTCTTTGCACTGGGCACCAACGGCTTGGTAACCGACGACCAGATCGACGCCATCATGACCGATGCAGGAGATAAGCGTATTGTGGTGTTTGTGAACACGCGCAGCCCGCAGCCGTGGGTTGGCTCTACCAACCAGGCCATCGCCAACGCTGCTACGCGCTACAAGAACGTGCGCGTTATCGACTGGTACGGATACAGTGCCAATCGCAACGACCTGTTCGATGGCGATGGCACGCACCTGTCGACCACTGGCGTGACTGAGTACCTCAACTTGATCCACGATGCAGTCAAGAAGGACCTGCCCGTGCATCCCGAGGATCACGTCAACGATCTGCAGCCGGCGGCCGTCAAGTCTGCCACCGACGCGCTCGTCAATGCGCTCGCTCTCAAGCCGCACAAGCTGGGCACCGACAAGTAACCTGCAGCGCAAACTTCCCACATCCGGAGGGGTGCGCCACGGCAGGCACCCCCTCCGACAGTTAGGGACGTTCCTTATGTGCCGGCACCCAGGGACACTCCTGACACAGCCGAGGAACGCCCTCCTTGCGACCAAATTCTGGGCGCCTCGCCACCCCGAACGTTGTTTCCAAGCCCACACCCGCAGCAAACAACCCAAAATCACTCTTTTCGAGCCGGCTCCAAGGGGTCGTGGACAAAAAGGGGCAAATATGAGTACTGTTACCATTTTAGTAGCAGGCAAAACCACCCAAAATGACGTCCGAGCGACCCCTACAACCCCCTAAAGCAGCCAACCTGACTGGTTTAAGACATATTGGAGCCAATTTTAATGAACATACTATCGGCTATGTCCATTATCTTCTTGGATGTAAATGCTATTCACTTAGCAACAGTACTCATATTTGGCATTTTTTGTCCACTGCCATATAACTAATGCCCTATAGCGGGCAAAAAACAGGCCGCAGTCCATCGCTGCGGCCTGTTCGGAAGCAAAAGTGGGCGTTAAGCGCTGTAGCCCATCGCCTGCAGGACAAACATGACGACCGTGAGCACCGTAATCACGCCGATAGTCGCCCACGTGAGCACGTTCCATACGCGGCCGTTGCGGTTGGCGCCCATAATGTGACGGTCGGCGGCGATAACCACCTGGAACACCAGAACCACGGGCAGTAGCACACCATTGATGACCTGCGAGGTCATCATAATCTGGAACAGGTCGACGCCGGGCATGAGCACCAGCACGGCAGAGATACCGATGATGGCCGTAATGATGCCGCGATAGACCGGGGCCTCGTCCCAGCTGCGGTCGGCACCGCGCTCCCAGCCAAATGCCTCGCAGATAGCGCTCGACGTAACGCCCGGCAGCACGCAGGCAGCCAAGAAGCTCGCCGCGACCAGGCCCGAGGCAAACAGTACCGTGGACCACTGACCCGCAATAGGCTCCAGCGCGCGGGCAGCATCGGCAGCATCGCTAATCTGAATACCCGCCGGGAACAATACCGTGCCGGTCGTGATGATAATGAAGCCCGCAATGATATCAGCAGCGATCGAGCCGCTCACGGTATCAATACGCTGCAGCACGATATCGTCCTCGCCCGCGTTCTTATCGACCACGTTGTTCTGCGCCAAGAAAATCATCCACGGCGCGATGGTGGTACCGATCGTTGCGACCACGAGCGACACGTAGCTGGGGTCATTTTGAATGTTAGGCACAACCAGGTCGACCGCGACCTCACCCCAGTTGGGGCCAGCCATAAACGCGGCGACGATATAGGTCACGAACACGCAGCTCACCAGCAGCAGAATCTTCTCGATGCGCTGGAAGCTGCCCGACATGGTAAGCATCCAAACCAGCAGCGCCACGAGCGGCACCGAAATGCTCGCCGGCACGCCAAAGAGGGCAAGGCCGCTCGCGATACCCGCGAACTCCGAAATGGTCACAGCCGTGTTGGCGATCAACAGCGCCGCCATAGCAAGTACACTCTTGCGCACGCCAAAGCGCTCACGAATGAGCGATGCCAGGCCCTTACCCGTGACGCAGCCGCAGCGCGCCGCGGTCTCCTGCGTCACGATGAGCAGCACAGTCATGACGGGAAGCATCCAGAGCATCTTGTAGCCATAGCTGGCGCCCGCACTGGAATACGTTGCAATGCCGCCGGCGTCATTGCCCGAAAGCGCCGCCAGCAGACCGGGACCCATAGCGCCAAAGATGGCCGCGATGGTCAGCTTTTGCTTGGTGCCCGACTTTTGCTTGGTATTTTGCACGCGACCACCTAACCCATGACTGACATGGCGAGCAGCACCGCGGCGATGCAATACGCCACACACGAGATCATGACGGCAATAACGTTCATGGCGGTGCCCGACGTGTTGAGGTCATGCTCGTCACGCCAGAACAGCACCATCAGGTAAATCACGGCGCTCATGTTGCCAACCAGGCAAATGATGGCAGCGATATTAAAGCACCCGGTAAAGAGTTGCTCCTCAAACATGGGCGCATCGGGGAACGCGGCGGTGCGCACCAGCTGGGCGCACAGGTAGGTCACGAGTGACAGAATCAGGCCCATGCCCGTGCTCTGGAAGAAGAACCCCAGATACGGCTTGGGTTCGTCGTCGTGACCGTCATACTCCAGGAAGTAGTTCTTGACGAACGACACCATGCGCGAGGCCGCCAGCAGCACGAGCGGCATGGCGCACATGGGGAACACCACCAGATGCGCGGAGCCGAGCGCCGTCCCCAGCACGGTCGCCATGATGCACGACGCGATGCCCCATACAACAACCCAGTACTGGCGATGCACGAACCAGCTGAGCACGTTCGTCGAGTCGTCCGACGCGCTATCGCCCGAGCCGACACCGGCGATCTGCAGGTCCTCCTGATGCTCCTCGGCGATAACGTCCATGGCATCGTCGAAGGTCACGATACCCAGGATATGACGGTTCTCGTCGCAGACAGGAATGGCAACCAGGTCGTACTTGGTCATCTCGTCCGTCACGTCTTCCTGGTCCTCGTCGGGCGACACGTAGACCAGATCGCGATAGGCGAGCTGGCCCAGCGTGGCGTCGCGGTCGGCCACGATCAGCGTGCGCAGCGAAAGCACGCCCGTCAGCATGCCGCTCGGATCCTCGGTATAGACGTAGTAGACGCTCTCGAAGTCCTCGTCGAGCTCGCGAATCGCCTCGATGGCGTCACCGACCGTTGCCGTGGCGGGCAGGGAGACAAACTCCGAGGTCATGATGCGGCCGGCGGTGTTGTCCTCATACCCCAGCAGGTTACGAATCGCCTTCTCCTCCTTGACGCCCATCAGGCGCAGGAGCTTCTCGGCCTTCTCGTAATCGAGCTCGTCGATCAGGTCGGCGGCGTCGTCCGGGTCCATCATGGCCAGCATCGACGATGCGTCCGTGTCGGACAGGCCCTCGAGCATCTCGGTCATAAGCTCGTCGTCATCGAACTCCGAGATGGCCTCGGCGGCCTGGGCGGTATCGAGCTGCGCAAACACCTGCGCACGTAGGCGCGGGTCGAGCTGCTCGATAATGTCGGCGATGTCGGCAGGGTGCAGCTCGCCGAGCGTCTTGTGCGACACCGAGAGCTGAATGTTCTTGGTCGAGCGGTCGAGCAGGTCCATGTAGGACCAAGCGATGATGTCCTCACTGAGTGGCTTGCCCAGGTGCTTCATAAAGCCTTCGACGATATGCTCGAGCGCGGGGCTGATGGCGCGTAGCAGACCGCGGGCACCGACCTCGGCACCCAGCAGGCGCAGCTGGTTTTCGCCCGACATGGAAAACTTGATGTCGTTGACGCGCACGACCTTCATGCCCTGCGTGTCGACAATCTGCTTGTTGAGCACGTCGCGGGCAAGCAGGAGCTCGGTCGGCTGCAGGTACGAGAAGCGAATATTGGTGGCAGACGTGTTGAGATACACGCCCGTCTCATCGATACGGTCGACCCATTTGCGCCAGCTGATCATAAACGGCGTCTTGCCGGGGCCGCGGAACGCGAGCGACGTCACGTGCGGAAAAACTTCGCCGGTAGCAATACCAAAATCGTTGACCACGCCGAGCTTTTCGCCGTCGACATCCAAGACCGGCAATTTGAGCATCTCACTCAGATAATTCAATGGTGCTCCCCATCATTATTCCTCCGAACGCGGCCGCGCGTGCGGCGTCCGGGGGCTTCTGGATATGTATACGCATGCGCGGGCGGCACGCCGCTCGGCGCTCACACCCCGTGCATGCGCGAAAAGCACCTGCATGGGGTCATCGACTGTATGGTCGAGGTTTGGATTTCACCTGTAACCTTTCTCTTGACCCTCATTAACCGCAGTAACTATAGCATCAGCATCGCCCTGCGGCATCGAATTTATGCGCTGCACATTGCAGGCATACCAAACGCTGACGCATCCGTGACATAGCCATTGGGGACGTTCTTAAACGACTATCCAATGACTACTCTGTGGTGTCATCGCCCTCGGCAAGTTGGGGGTACACGGCGTCCTTGGGCATGGTGACCTTCGTCAGCGAGGTGAGCTTTTTGCTCAGCGACGTGTCCGTCTTGACCAGGTCGCTAAGCGTCACGATCTTGTAACCGTCGGCGACAAGGCCGTCGATAATCTGCGGCAGCGCCTCGAGCGTCTGCTCGGCGCATTCGTCTCTATCGGTGAGCAGCACGATATTGCCCGGCGTCACCGAATCGAGCACCGTTGAGACCTGCTCGTCGGCACCGTTGAGCAGCCAGTCGCCCGAGTCAATATTCCACGAGACCACGGCGGAGACCAGGTCCATCGCATCAATCCAGTTTTGCTCGTCAAAGGCAGCGTAGGGAGCACGCAGCAGCATCGTCTTCACGCCGGTCGCCGACTTAATCGCATCGGTGCCTTTCATGATCTGTTCGCGTACCGCCTCACGGTCCTGACCCTTGAGCGAATCGTCGCTGTAGCTGTTGGATCCGATCTCGCACCCGGCATCGACAATCGCCTTGGCCGTGGCAGGCGAGGCCTCGGCTGCATCGCCCGAAAGGAAGAACGTCGCGGTGACGCCCTTTTCCTTGAGCACCTGCAAGATCTGTTTGGTGGCGCCGCTCGGACCCTCGTCAAACGTCAGCGCCACGTACTTTTTGTTGCCCTTGGGCGCCACGCTGGCGCACGCAACGACGCAATCGGTGGCGGGCACAACCTCGCCGCGGTCCTGCGTCTTGCCCGACTGCTCACCAACCCACACCTCGGAGCGGCCCTGGACACCCCATGTCTGCACATACTCGATAGCGCCCGTGCCCTCGACCTTGAGCTTGGGCTCGATAACCGTAGCCTGAACCTCATGCTTCTCGTAGGTGTTACGGCCATCCTTGACCGTCACCTTCTCGCCGCCCTCAAGTTCGCGGCTTTTCCACTTACCCTGTTTTATGCGCTTGCCGTCCACCTTAACCGACAGCTTTTCGCCCCCATGGCGCTTGAGCACGCTGTCATCGACGGCCAGCAGGTCGCCTGCGTCGTAGGTGTCAGTCAACTCCTGCTCGTCGATGAGATTCTGCAGCGTAGAGCCCACGCGCACCGCGGTCTTCTGGCCGTTGAGCTCCACGTCCACGCTGCGGTTGACGTAGCCCACGACGGCAGCGATAAACAGCACGAGCGCACAGCCCACGGCGATAAGCGCATAGGGCAGACGGGACGGTCGGCGCGGCGAGCGCCCGTTGCCGATGCGCGCACTGCGATCGCTAAACCCGCGGCTATGGTTGAGGTACATCGCGCCGGGCTTACGGCGACGGCGGCGCTGACCGCTGGGCAGCTGCCCCAGGTCGCGGCGCGCCGTCGGACGCGCACCCGAACGCCCGTTTAAGTTGGATCCGTTTTGGCGCATGTGCCCTCCCCCATAAACACAGCAAGCCGGAGCAACAGGTCTCCGGCTTGCCTCCCATCATTTGGTACGTCGCTATTTTGTAGCTTTTGACGAGCCTCCGCTCGCCTTTTGGTATTCGTCCTTAAAGGCCTTGAACATGCCGCGCGTCTTGCCGAGCTGCTTGCCCAGCGCGCGACTGCCCTTGTCCACGGCAACCGATCCCTTGTCGTCGAGTACCTTGGCGCCCTTTTTGACCTTATCGCCCACCACGACGCTGGCCTCGGCGGCCTTGGCAGCCGCACCGCCCGAATACCCGAGCGACTTGACCTCGTCCGAGACGACCATCGCGCCGTTCTCGTAGCCGCGCAGCATCGTCGGCGGCACCTGCGTGTCGCCCACCAGCACGCTCGAAGCGGCACCGGCGGTCACATAGAATGCCTGCACGATGCCCGAGCGCGGCTTAAACTCAACGTCCGAGCAATAGCCCACGACGTCACCCGATTCCGTGCGCACGTCCATGCCAACCCAGATGATGCAATCGTCCAGGTTGATATCGAGGCGCTTGGCGGCGGCAGCATCGTACGTGTCCTTGACGTCATCGACCGCAATGGCACCCTCGTAGACACCAATGGCGTCGAGCGCTACGAATCGGTCGGGGCGCTCGATCATGCCCGCGATATCGGACTGGCGGACCATAAAGCCGACCACGCGCGTACCGCCCGGGGTAAAGACCGGAAAGTGAATCTTTCCGAGCTTTTTAGGGCTGCGCGGCGTGCCGTCCTTTTTGGTGCGCTTGTCCTCGGTAGGCTTGCGATAAATCTTGGCGCCGACAAAATCCCCGGCGCGCATTATGCCTCGGTCGAGGGCTCCGCAGCCTCGGTATCAGCCTCGACGGCGTTCTCGACCACGACGTCGGCGGCAGGCGTCACGTTGCCACCCGAAATGGCGTCGTTGAGCTGCTCGCGCAGCTGGTCCATGCGCTCGCGGGCCAGGTCGACCTTGGCGCGCAGGTCGTCGGTCTTGGCGTCGACCATCGGGCCAAAGTCATTCACCGCAGCACGGGCCTCCTCGGCGCTGTGCTCGTAGGTGTCGCGCATATTGTCCCAGGCGTCGTTGGCGATATCGGCAGCCATGGCGCGGGTCTCGGCGCCCGAGCGCGGAGCCAAAGCAACACCGATAATAGCGCCGGCAGCAGCACCAAAAAGTGCGCCGGAGACAAAGCTGAAAGTCTTACCCATGATCATTCCTCTCCTGCGGGCACGTCGGTGCCCACCGTTTGAATGCTGTCCATTATACCCGCAGCGCATCACTTGCCGCTCCGCTCATCTGCGTACGGCAAAGGTGCAGGTACGTGATGGTGATAAACGCGTAGGCCTACTCCTGAGGCATAGCCGGCATGGCCACCGTGGCACCCGGGTCCTCGCCGGCGCCGTCCACGAGCGGCAGGCCGCCCTCATGCGCAGGTCCTGCCGGAACCGTCGCCGCACCGCCAAAGACGGCAGCGGAGGCCTCGTGGTTCTCGGCAACCGCGCCCTCGGTATCAATCGCCACCTGGGGCTCGTCGTCAAAGTTGGGGACGCCCTGGGGCTCGGTGGGAACGGGCTCGGCGGTCGCATCGGCAACGGGCTCGGCGTCAACCGGCACATCGCCCTCGTCAGCGCCCTCGTCCTCGGCAGCATCTTCGCCGTTCGCAGCGGCGACGGCCTCGTGAGGATCCTTGCCCTCGGCCTCGGC
The DNA here is from genome assembly GCA_018363345.1 of Collinsella sp. Lineage (GTDB taxonomy): Bacteria > Actinomycetota > Coriobacteriia > Coriobacteriales > Coriobacteriaceae > Collinsella. The sequence continues at coordinate 22,001 of JAGZNZ010000011.1, forward strand.
GCGCATGCCCAACACCAGGTTGCGCAGGCCCGCGACCGTGCCTTCCACGTCGGGGGCAGGCTGGTCGGCATGTAGATAGGCCCAATCCATCATAAAGGTGGCCGAAGACAGCGCACCGATGGCCAGCGCGTCGTCGGGACACGAAAGCTCGACCTCAAAGACACGCTCGTCGTGCTCGCTCACGCGGGTGCGGCCGCACGAAATGCTGCCGGCAAGACCGGTCTCGTTCATGAGCTCGACCGTCACGTGCTCCAGCAGATGGCAGAGCTCGGTCTGACCCATGCAGTCCTGGAACTCGCGGCCGGAATCGCCCAGGCACAGATGCTTGGCAATCGCCGGCACCAGGTAGTACACGCGCGCCGTGGCCTCGATGTCCTCCGAGGTCATGAGCGGCATGCCGGGGTTCACCAGCACATGCGCGCAGATCTTGTCCTCGCTGACGGTGACCTTAAGGATGTTGAACAGGCCTGCCATAACTCTCCCCTACTCTTCCTTGCCCTACTCGTCGCCATCGTGCGGATCCGCAGAGCCCGCACCCGACGCCGCCGGCTTCTCTGCCGAGGACTCGGAATCCTTCTTATCGGTTTCGGCCGGAGCGATCACGCGAATGAGCGAGATGCGCTGGCCACGCATCGACTGTACCTTGAACTTGTACCCCGCGACCTCAAACACCTCTCCGATGTCGGGCACCGAGTCGCAAAGCTCCAAAATCCAGCCGGCGATGGTCTCATAATCATCGCTTTCCTCGAGCGGCCAACCAAGCTCAATCGCGTCATCGCACGAAAAACGCCCATCGACGAGCCACTCGCGGCGCGAAAGGCGCGTGAGGTACTTGTTGTCGGGGTCGAACTCGTCCTCGATCTCGCCCACGATCTCCTCGACGATGTCCTCGATGGTGATGATGCCGGCCGTGCCGCCGTACTCGTCCACGACCACTACGATCTGGTCGTGCGAGGTCTGCATCTCGGACAGCAGCGGCAGGATGTCCTTGGTGTCGGGCACAAAGGTGGCGTCGCGCAAAAAGTCGGCGATGGGCTGGCCGCCCTTGCCGTCGAGCGAAGGCTGGATCAGGTCCTTGATGTGCGCGATGCCGGCGACGTTGTCGGGATCCTCGTGATAGACGGGGATGCGGCTAAAGCCGGTCTGGCGCATGGCGGACAGCACGTCGGCGACCGTCTCGTCGTCCTCGCACATGGTGGTGTCCACGCGCGGCACCATGACCTCGCGGGCAACGGTGTCGCCTAGGTCGAAGATCTCGTGGATCATACGCTTTTCCTCGTCGAGCAGGTCGTCCTGCTCCGAGACCATGTACTTAATCTCTTCCTCCGAGACGTTTTGGCGGTCGTCGGCGCTCTTGATGCGCAGTATGCGGGCCAGGCCATCGGAGCAGGCGCCGGTCAGCCACACGAGCGGGCGGGCGATCTTTTGGAACACCGAAAGCGGCCCCACGACTTGTTTGGACACGCCCTCGGCATTGGCCAGGCCGATGCGCTTGGGCACAAGCTCGCCAATCACGATGGACACGAAGGCGACCGCGACGGTGATGATGACCGGCGCCAGGCCGCGCGCAATGGCGGAAAGCGGCGCGATGCCAAAGCTCATGAGCCACGTGGCAAGTGGGTCGGACAGGCTCGTCGAGGCGACGGCGGACGAGGCGAAGCCCACGAGCGTGATGGCGACCTGGATGGTGGCGAGCAGCTGGTCGGAATCGGCGGCCAGCTTAATGGCGCGCTCGGCGCGCTTGTCGCCTTCCTCGGCCTCGTGCTCCAGCACGGCGCGCTTGGCCGTGGTGAGCGCCATCTCGGACATAGAGAAGTAGCCGTTAATGAGGGTCAAAACGAGAGTGGTGATAAGGGAGATGGTTATGTCCATCGGGAGTTTCTCGAACCTCCAAGATTCGGGCGTCAGGGTAAAACGTTGATGACGGATACGGCAATTGCGCCGGCGCCCAAACGAGGACGCGGGCGCGCAGGCATGGTCGCTAGATTACGAAGAGGATCACCGCCATGAACTGGAAGATGCTGCCGGCAAGCACCCACAGGTGAAACACGCTGTGCAGATAGCGCACGTTTTTGGCGATATAGAACGGCACGCCCGCGGTGTAGCACACGCCGCCGACGGCGAGCAGGGCAAGTGCCATGGGGTTGAGCAACGACACGAGCTCGGGCAGCTTAAAGACAACGAGCCAGCCCATCAGCAGGTAGACCAGGCCGCTTACCCAGTGCGGTTGACGCTCGCGCATAAAGCACTCGAGGGCGATGCCGATAATGGCGATGGCCCATACGGCAAAGAACAGCGCAGGGCCGCCGTCGTTTGCGAGCGTGATGAGGCAAAACGGCGTATAGCTGCCGGCTATGAGCAAGTAGATGCAGCTGTGGTCGATGATGCGAAACACGCGCTTGGCGCCCGCGGGCTGAATCGCATGGTAGAGCGTGGAGGCAAGGTATTCGAGAATAATGCTGACGCCATAGACAATCGCCGCGGCCATGTGGGCCGGGCCTCCGCCGCGCAGGGCGGCGAATACGATCAGGAGCACCAGGCCCGCGATACCCAGCAGGCAGCCGACACCATGGGTGACGGAGTTCATGATCTCCTCGCCCACCGTGTAGTGTGGAACGGCCGCGGTCTTGGGTCGCGGCTTGGAACTGTCGCTCGAATCGGACATGCCGGTTACATCCTCCAACGTAAAGAGTTCTCAACACTATATCAAAGCGTCTAGGTACGTGCGAAATTTGCACCATACGTGACCCTTTGTTTACCCATTCTTTGCCTGTTGACGCATCAACGGCGAACGTCCATAATGCGCTTGTTTTAAATGTTGATGTATCAACATCTTATAGGAGAATACCGCATGGCTCAAAACGTACATTCCCATCGAAAGCTCAAGATAGCCGGCATCGTTGCACTGGTGGCTGTCGTTGCGCTGCTCGGATTTGCCGGCAACTTTCTGTTTGACTTCGCGCTGAATCCCCGCGCGCCATACACCATGAAGATGATGCAGGACGGCAAGGACGCCGAAAAGGGCGAACAGATGGATGCCGAGGGGACCGAGGCGCGGGCATGGTTTAAAGAGAACCGCGAGAGCAGCAGCCTCACCGCAGATGACGGAACCGAACTTGCCGCTTGGTATTTTGCCGCCCCAGAGAGCACGCACAGTTACGCTATCTGCCTACACGGATACACCGATGAGCCCATCGGTATGGCCCGATACGCCAAACGATTCCATGACCGCGGCATGAACGTACTCGCACCTGCCGCCCGCGCCCACGAGCGCTCCGGCGGCGACTATATCGGCATGGGCTGGCCCGAGCGCCTCGACATCGTCGCATGGATCGAGCAAATCGTTCAGGCTGACCCCGAGGCGCGTATCCTGGTCTTTGGCGAGTCGATGGGTGCAGCAACCGCCATGGACGTCGCGGGGGAATCTCTGCCCGCAAACGTGAAATGCATTATCGAGGACTGTGGTTATACGAGTGTTTGGGACGAGTTTTCCCTGCAGCTTAAGGATGTATTTGGGCTGCCCAGTTTTCCTTTGCTCGATGTGGCCAACCTGGTGTGCAACGTGCGCGCGGGCTACGACTTTCATGAGGCAAGCAGTGTGGAGCAACTCAAACACGCGACGGTTCCCATGCTGTTTATCCACGGCGACCAGGACACCTTTGTGCCGTACAGCATGCTCGACCAAAACTACAACGCGTGCGCCAGCAAGGTCAAGCAAAAGCTCACCATCCATGGCGCCACCCACGCCAAGAGTGCGCAAGTTGACCCCGAGCTCTACTGGAATACGGTCGACGACTTCCTCGACGAGAATTTTTAGGCAAATAGTACGGTTTACTGATCTATCTGACGCCCCAGCACTTCCGAAAAGCCGCCCGCGAGCTTTGTGCTCGCGGGCGGCTTTTGCTCAACTAACGCTACAAAAGCGCTTGATATGTCCAATAGTTAGGTGCTATTTGACCTCGATGAGCTCGTACTTGCTCGTGCCCAGGCCGATCTTCTCGGCATGCGCGATGCACGCGCGCCAGTCGGTGTCGGGATGTGTGATGCAGAAGGGATCCTTGGCCTGCTCGCCCTCCAGACGCTCGTGATTATGCTCCATCTTGGCCGCGCTGTCGGTAAGCTCGGTGTTAGGCAGCGGCTCGGACGCCAGGACGGCGTCGGCGCAGGCCTGGTCGATGGCGACCGGGTCGAAGCTCGCGAACATGCCGATGTCGTTGACGATGGGCGTGTCGTTTTCGGGGTGGCAATCGCAGTTGGGGCTGATGTCCATGGCGAGCGAGATGTGGAAGCTCGGACGGTCCTGAACAATGGCCTTCGTGTACTCAGCGATCTTGTAGTTGAGTACGTCGGCCGCGGCATCATAGTCGGGCTTGATGCAGTCCTGGTTGCACGCCGCAATGCAGCGTCCGCAGCCCACGCAGCGATCGTGGTCGATGGCGGCCACGTGCACCGTGCGGGCGTTGCCGTTGGCAAGCTCGCGCTCGCGGGTATCGTCAAACGAGATGGCGTTGTGCGCACAGATCTTTTCGCAGGCACGGCAGCCAACGCAGTTGGTGGTATCGACGCTCGGCTTGCCAGCGGCATGCTGCTCCATCTTGCCGGCACGGCTACCGCCGCCCATACCCAGGTTCTTCATGGCACCGCCAAAGCCGGCCTGCTCATGGCCCTTAAAGTGGGTGAGGCTGATCACGATGTCGGCATCCATGAGTGCCTGACCGATCTTTGCCTCGCGCACGTACTCACCGCCCTCGACCGGGACGAGCGCCTCGTCGGTACCCTTGAGGCCGTCGGCGATGATGATCTGGCAACCCGTGGCATACGGGGTAAAGCCGTTCTGGTAGGCGGTGTCGATGTGCTCGAGCGCATTTTTGCGGCTACCCACATAGAGCGTGTTGCAGTCGGTGAGGAAGGGCTTGCCGCCCAGCTCCTTCACGACGTCCGCGACGGCTCGGGCGTAGTTGGGGCGCAAAAAGCTCAGGTTGCCCAGCTCACCAAAGTGAATCTTGATGGCGACAAACTTGTTCTCAAAGTCGATCTGCTCAATGCCGGCGCGGCGGATGAGGCGCTTGAGCTTGTCGAGCTGGCTCTCGCGAGCATGCGTACGCAGGTTGGTAAAGTACACCTTTGCCGGTGCTGCGGGTGCGGTTGCGGTCATAGATCTATCCCCTCGGTCTATATGGCGTTACAGACATAGAGGATGGTACCCGTTGAAGTGGGGTTGAAGTCAAGCACAGGCACTCATTGGGGACAGACTTAAATGAGTGCTTGCCGCCCGGCCAGCGAGCCGGCGAATCGGCAAAGACTGTCCCCAGCGACCAGTCGTTTAAGAACGTCCATTACAGTCGAAATTGTCAGCCCGGGACCGTCTCGGGCTACGATTGAGGCGCGCCCAGAACGGGCCGCCGACCGGGCGCCCGCGCACGGCCGAACGTCCCTGCCCCCGAGAGGGCCCGTTGGGTGCTGCCGGCGCGGGACGCGCCGCCCCCGACGGCTGATAGGAAAGTGCCGGGCAGGCGCCGCGGCTGGTAATGTGAGTGCCGAGGGGGAGGCCATCCGGTCGAACGACTACCGGAAGGATACCACCGTGAAAGCGCCATCCACCAGGCCCGCGGCCGTGCTCGGCCTGGACGTCGGCAAGCCATCGCACTGGGCCTGCCTGATCGACCGCGACGGGGAGGTGCTGGCCAGCGCCCCCGTCCGCAACAGGGAGGCCGAGCTCGACGCGCTGTTCGCCTCCGCGCCCGCCGGCACGCTCGTCGTCGTCGACCAGTTCCGCAACATAGGGTCCCTCGCCGTGAGGCGGGCCCGCGCCGCGGGGCTCGGGGTCGCCCACCTGCCCGGGCTCGCCGCCAGCCGCGCCGCGGGCCTGTTCGCCGGCGAGGCCAAGACCGACGAGCGCGACGCCGCGGTGATCGCGCGGACCGCCCTGGGCGTGCCGGACTCCCTGTCGGGGGTCCCGGGCCGCGGCGAGGCCCTCGAGGCCGCCCGCGCCCTCTCGTCGCAGCGCGACCACGTCGTCGCCTGCGCGACCAGGGACAAGAACCGCCTGCGCGCGGTGCTGCTCGAGTCCTGCCCGGCCCTCGAGGCCGCGGTCGACCTGTCGGACCGGCGGTGGCTGGAGCTGCTCGCCGGGTTCGGCGGGGCGTGGGGGATCGCCCGCTCCGGGGCCGGGGGCCCGCGGGCCGAGGCCGCCGGGGAGGCCGCGGCCGCCTCCACCGCGCCCCCGCCGGCGCTCGTCGAGGCCGAGAACAGGCAGGTCAGGTTCCTGGCCGCCCGGATATCGGAGGCCCTCGACGAGGCCGGGGCCCTCGAGGCCGAGACGGCGGCGCTGCTCGAGGGCGACGAGACCTACGCGTGCCTGCTCACCGTGCCCGGCATCGGCCCGAGGACCGCGGCGCAGCTCGCGGTGTCGGTCGACATCGGGAGGTTCCCGGACCACGACCACCTGGCCTCGTACTGCGGCATAGCCCCGAGGGTGAGGAGCTCCGGAACGTCGGTGAGGTCGGTCAGGGCGTCCAGGCGCGGCGACGCGAGGCTCAAGTCCCTGCTGATCTTCTCGTGCAACAGCCTGGTGAGGTCCTCGGGGCGCTACGGCGAGTACTACCGGGCCTGCAGGGCGCGGGGCATGGGGCACGGGCGGGCGCTCAAGGCCGTCGCGAGGAAGCGGCTCAGGGCGATATACGCCGTGATGCGCGACCGGGTGCCCTACCGGGAGTAGCCCCGACGGTTGACAAAACTATAGGAACACCCAATGACTAGGTGGCTAGGCGTGGGATTTGTTGTGCGCGAGGGCTAGGCCTACGGCGGCGATGGCCGCGGCAAAGAGCACCGTGACGCCCAGATCGCAGGCGATGTCGCCCAGCACGGTGGACGTCAGGTCCGCGGCGAGCGCCTTGCCGATCGCGTCGTTCACCCAATACGTCGGCACAAAGTGCGCCACCGTCTGCACGGCCGAGCCCATGAGCGACAGCGGCATCCAGGCGCCGCCCAAAAACGTCATGAGCATGCCGAGCAGGTTGCCCACACCGTTGAGCAGCTCCTCGCGCGCGCCCAGGCTCGACAGCGTAAAGCCAACGGCCAGCGGCGTGCACGCCAGGGCAAACGTTGCCGCCAGCGCCAGGCACACGCGACCCACGCCGACCTCGGCAACCGCGCTGGCAAAGCCCACGACGCCCATCATGCTCGACACGAGCCAGATGCAGACGGTGAGCACGGCGGCGGCCGCGAACACAGCGAGCGAACGCTGGCGCTCAGAGACCGGGCTGGCATCCATGCGGCGCACGCGCTCGGGCTCGTTCATGCCCGAAAACACCAGTCCCACCGACACGATGACCGACGAGATGATCGCGTACGCGCCAAAGTTGAAGTACGACTCGAGCGTGGTAGCAGCAGTCGAGTCGACCTTGACCTGCTCGATCTGGACCTCCGCGCGCTTTGCGGCCGCGTGCTCGGCGGCCCTTGCGACGTCACCGTTGGAAGCAGCGGTTTCAAGCGCCGCCGCAGCGCCCGCGAGCGAGATCCAGCGCGAGGCCTCGGCGGACGAAAGCGCCGCCGCCATGGTGCCGGAACCATAGGTCACGTCGAGCTTGGGCAGGGCCTCCCCCGCACGGGCGGCTGCAACAAGATCGTCCTCAAACCCCTCCGGGATAAAGAACACGCAATCGGCACTGCCCTTGGCGCTGTTGCTCTTGGAGAGCGCGTCGGCAAGGTCGTATGTGTCGTCGCCGACGCCCGTGACCAGGTCAAAGCGTGAGCCCAGGTGCTTGGTAAGCGCCCGCGAAAGGTCGCTATTGTCGCGGTCGACCACGATCACGTTGGTGTCGTAGGGCTTGTACTCGGTAAGCTGCGACGAGTTCCAGCTCACCGAAGCCGCGATGAATACGCCCATGAGCGAGATGAACACCGTATAGATGAGCAGGTAGAACGGGTGCGCCAGCGCCATGCGAAGCGCGGTCTTAAAGGTGCTCATAGCGGCTCCTTCCAAAGATCAGCGTAGCGGCGGCGACAAACACCAGGGCCATCAGGACGAGCGCGCCGGCGCGAACAGCGAAGGGCCCCAGGTCCTCAAAGAAATACAGGCGATTGAACATGTCGCAGATGAGCTTGACGGGGTTGAGCCAGCACTCGACCGGACAAGCGCGGGCGACGTCGTCGGCAAGCGCCATCGCCGGCTCGCCGTAGAGGCCGGCGAACAGGGCGCACGTGGTGGCAAAGCCCGTGAGGATGCCCGACTTGGATGCCTTGCCGCCCTTAACGGGAAGCGTGCCCACAAAAAGCCCCAGGCCCGTGGCGGCAAGCGCGGATGCAGCCCCGCCCAGCAGGCACAACCCCTCGCGCCCGCCAAAGTCGACGCCCACGACCAGGCGCACGTAGCCGATCGCAACCGCCATCGATGCAAAGGAAACCAGCCACGAGCCGACAAAAATGCCGGCCAGCGACGCCGTCTTGGAAAGACCGCCCACGCAGCGGCGCGCGCCAAGGCCCGACAGATTAGGCTGCAAATCGACGACGCTCAAGGCGGCAAACTCGGCAGACATCATCGCGACCAGGCCAAAGAGCGCGTAGTAGTAGATGACCGTGCCATCGGGCGTGGCACGAGTCAGGCTCATGCGGCGGGTTCCGCCCTCGAGCGACAGGGCGTGCGCAACCGCCTCCGGGTCGGCGAGCGCCGCCGGGTCATCTTGAGCAATCTGGGCCATGAGCTCGGCATTTTGCGTATACGAGCTTGCCACCGTTTCAAGGATGCTGCGATCGGTAAGCACCGACGAGGCGCGCGAGCTGTCGTAACTCGATAGCAGCGTGAGCCTGGGCGTGCCCGCGGCATCAACCGTATAGATGCCCGCGACCTCGCCGGCCTTGAGCGCTTTGCGCGCGGCAGCCAAGTCTTCGTACTCGCTCACATCGAGCAGCTGGTCGTCACCTTCCTTGGCAAGCGAAGCCGCCACGTTCTTAAAGGTCGAAGCGTCCCAGGCCTCGTCCGCCACGACGGCAACCGGCACCGGGTCGATCTTACCGTCGGAGCTGAGGTTCACAAACATAAACATAAACATCGTGGAAAGCGCGACGGGAAAGACCGCGCCCCAAACCCACGTGCTCGGCCGGCGCAGCAGCGTCTTGACCGTGGTGATGATGGTGTTGAACATGGCCGCCCCCTAGTCGCGCAGCTCGCGGCCGGTGATCTCGAGGAACACGTCGTTGAGGGTCGGCGGTTCGGAATAGATGCGGCCGAGCGGCACGTCATGCGAGCGCAGCGCATCGAGAATGTCCGTCAGGTTGTGCGGGCTCGCTTCGCACGAAAACGTGAGCTGTCCCGCCGTTGCCGAAAGGTCCAGAACGTGCGGCAGGCTTGCGACGGCACCGAGCGCCGCACTCGGAACCTCGCCGACCTCGATTACAATCTTCTCGCCCATCTGAATCATGCGCTTGAGCTCGTCGTTGGTGCCCTGCGCCAGCACGCGGCCGCCGTCCATGATCATGATGCGGCTGCAAATTTGCTCGACTTCCTCCATGTAATGGCTGGTATACACCACCGTGGCGCCCTCGTCGCGCAGGCGGCAGATGCCCTCCAGGATGGCGTTGCGGCTTTGCGGGTCGACCGCCACCGTGGGTTCGTCAAAAAAGATGAGCTCGGGCTTGTGCGCGATGCCGCAGGCAATGTTGAGACGACGCGCCAGGCCGCCCGAGAGCTTGCCAGGGCGGAACTTGGTAAAGTCGCCCAGGCCGACAAAGTCGATCGCCTCGTCCACCAGCGCGCGGCGGCGCTTGCGGTCGTTGACGTAGAGACTGCAGAAATAGTCGATGTTCTCGCGCACGGTGAGCTCGTCGAACACCGCCACCTGCTGCGGCACCACACCGATGCGGCGCTTGAGATCGTAGCGGGCGGGCGTCATGCGCTCGCCGAACAGCTCGATGGTGCCCTTGTCGTAGGCGAGCAGCTGCAGGATGCAGTTGATGGACGTGGTCTTGCCCGAGCCGTTGGGGCCCAGCAGGCCAAAGATCTCGCCGGGGGCGATACTCAGGTTAAAGTGGTCGAGCGCAATAAGGTCGTCGTAGCGCTTAACGAGGTTTTCGACGTGGACGATGTCTGTCATGAGGCGGCCCTTCTGTTGCTTGTGGCCCGGTATGATTGCATCATCGCAGGAGCTGACGGCGCGCACCAGTGAGCTTTGTCACGAGTGCGGGGCGGTCGCGTAGCCTGCTGACGCGACCGCCCCGCCGCGCGGGAGGAATGTCACGGTTGCTTTGAGTGGCGCCTCCCCCGTGCGCGGCATCGCGTACAATACCCGTATGAACAGGCTATTCGACAAATCGATCGTGCTGGCGTGCTGCATCGCAGCCGCCACGGGCCTTGCTGTGGATGCTCGCCTGGTCGCGGCGTTTTGCCTTGGCGTTGTCATCGCCGCACTGGCCGAGGTCGCGCAGGGAGAACGCGCCCGTCGCGCCAGCGAGGCCGGCAGCTACGCCTACGTCATCGCGGCTGTCTTCGTGCCGCCGTTTGTGCCGTTCGCACCTCTCGCCCTCTATGACATCGCGCGACGCGTGCGCCGTGAACGCATCTGGCCCGCGCTGGCAATTGGCTCCATGTTTGCCTGCGCACTTGCCACGGACCTTCGCTGCGGCGCGCTCACCACCCGAACGCTGTTGCTAACCGCCATCCTTTCGGTCGCCGCCACGTTGCTGTCGCTGCGCACCGCGCAGCTGGAGCGCGAACAGGAACGCATGCGTCGCACCCGCGACAAGCTGCAAGAACGCGCCCTGGCACTCGAGGCACGCAACCGCGACCTCGCCGACCGTCAGGACTACGAAGTCGAGCTCGCGACGCTCGCCGAACGCGCCCGCATCGCGCGCGAGATCCACGATAACGTGGGCCACCAGCTCACGCGCGCTTCGCTTCAAACCGAAGCCCTGCGCGTGGTCCATGCCAACGAGCCCGGCGTTGCCGCCGATTTCGCCGACGTCAAATACACCGTTGACGAGGCGCTCCAGCTCGTGCGCGCCAGCGTCCACGCGCTCAACGACAATGCGACCAACCTCTCCGTGCAGCTCGAACGCATCGTTGAAGGCGCGCGCTCGGACAGCGGTCCGCAGATTGGGCTTGAGGTTTTGGCCGAGCATGCGCCCGCCAACGTCGCCAACTGCTTTGCGGCGGTGCTGCGCGAGGCGCTTTCCAACGCCATGCGCCACGCTTGCGCCCATGCTGTCACTGTACGTTGCATGGAGCATCCGTCGTTTTACCAGCTCATCGTTACCGACGATGGCGCGGGCGGGGTTCAAGCAAGCGGCCACGGCGCCGCGGAGGGCATGGGGCTCGCCTCTATGCGCGAGCGCATCGAGGCGCTTGGCGGCACCTTCACCGCCGGCCCGCGTGCCGGCGCCGGCGGCTGGCGCGTGTTTGCCACCGTCCCCAAACAGCAAGGAGATGATGGCCGATGAGGCTCATCGTTGTCGACGACGACCACCTAGTGGTCGATTCGCTCAAGATTATCCTGGGCGCCCAGCCGCAGATCGAGGTGGTGGGCACCGGTGCCAACGGCAACGACGCAGTGGCGCTCTACGCTGAGCACTCGCCCGACATCGCGCTGCTCGACATTCAGATGCCGGGACGAGACGGCCTATCGGCGGCGCGCGAGATCCTCGAGCGCGATCCTGCGGCGCTCGTGGTGTTCCTGACGACATTCTCGGATGACGAGTACATTGTGTCGGCGCTCAAACTGGGCGCCCGCGGCTACCTGATTAAAACCGATGTCGCCGCCATTCCTCCGGCGTTGGCGCAGGTCATGAGCGGCAAACGCGTGCTCGAGGGTAAGGCGATCGAAGATGTTGACTTTGACGGGATGGGCAACAAGACGGGCGCGCCCCACCGGCCCGCGGCCTTTGCCGGTCTGACCGACCGCGAGTTCGAAGTCGCCGAGCTCATCGCCCGCGGTCTCGATAACAAGGAAATCGCCGCCACCGCCTATATGGGCGAAGGCACGGTGCGCAACCACATCAGCTCGATCCTTGCCAAAATGGGTCTGCGCAACCGCACCCAAATCGCCATCGCCTACCTGCGAGGGTAATTACCCAACGGCCAACCGCCCCGGCATAGCAAAATGGCTGCTACCGATTTAATACCATTTCAAAACTATGCCGGTTTACTACGATGAATCGCCCGCCTTCGACCACGGCAAATTGCGCGCTTGCAAAACCGCAGGTAGAACGCCTGCAATATTTAGAAAAATGCAGTCATGGTCGGGAATGTCGAATTCATCGTAGTAAACCGACATAGTTTTGTTCGGATAGTCCTGCACGGATACCATCCCAGGCCTCGCGGAACAAAAATGATCCGTTTTCTTCCGCCCGCGGAGATCGGCTGACAGCGCCCGCCACGAAATCGGCCCATCTACTACGTTTGACTCAATATCCCCGACCATACCCGCTTTTCATGAAAAATCGCAGGCGTTCTACCTGCGGTTTTTATTTCGCATTACTTGCCATGGTTGAGGGTAGCGGCTTAAACGTAGTAGATGGGCCCATTTCGTGGCAGACGGGTCATTTTCGGGCTGGACGGGTCGCGTGGCGGCCCGCACACGCGTTCACGCGCGGGGCCGGCGGGGCATTTTTGCCCCGCCGGCCCCTATTCCAGCGCTATACCAGCCCCATTCCAGCGCTACTCCGGCTTGGTTTCTACCGTGGGGGTCTTGTCCGCCGCGACTGGAGTGCGCGCGGTATCCATAGTCAGGCAGTGCTTGGGGCAGCTCTCGATGCACTCGCCGCACACCACGCAGGCATACGGGTCGATCGACCACGTTCCGCCCTTGCGATCGACCGCGAGCGCGCCCGCCGGGCAGCGACGCGCGCACATGCCGCAGCAGATGCACACGTCCATGTCGTTGACGATATGCCCGCGCAGGCGCTCGGGTGCCGCGAGCTTCTCCTGCGGATAGCACACCGTGACCGGCTGCTTGACCATAGAACCCAAGGCCGTCTTGGCAAATGTCAGCAAACTCATGCCGCGCCTACCTTTCCGTACAGCTAATACAGGGGTCGATGGTCAGGATAATCATAGGCACGTTGGCAATGAGCGCGCCCTGCAGCGCATGCGTCAGGCCCGCCAGATTTTGCGACGTCGGCGTGCGCACGCGGAAACGGTCCAGATTCTTGGTGCCGTTGCCGCGCACATAGTAATACGCCTCGCCGCGCGGCTGCTCAATCACAACCTCACCGCGCGCGCCGTCGGCCGGCGTGAGCTTGGTGCGCCCGCCGATACCGTCGTGCGGAATCTTGCCCACAAGCTCCTTGATGATGTCCATAGCCTGCGTGACCTCGGCACAACGCACCTGGCAGCGGGCATAGCAATCGCCATCGGTAGCAACGATGGGCTCAAACGCAGCCAGGTCCGCATAGGCACCGTCGCCGAACATGCGCACGTCGTAGTCCACGCCCGAGGCGCGCCCAAACGGGCCGACCATCGAAAGCTCCAGCGCATCTTTCTTGCTGATCACGCCCACGCCATGCAGACGCTCGCCACAGCTGTCGTCGTCCAAAAACGTATGCACCAGGGCCTCGTAGTCGGGGCGCATGGCGTCGAGCGTCTGGACAATGCCGGCCAGCTCGGAGTCCTCAATGTCGTGCTTAAGGCCGCCGATCTCGTTGATCGACAGAATCACGCGACCACCGCACGTGCTCTCAAAGATCTTGAGAATCTGCTCGCGCAGGGTCCACGAACGATAGAACAGCGCCTCGAAGCCAAAGGCGTCGGCAAGCAGACCCAACCACAGCAGATGCGAATGAATGCGCGAAAGCTCATGCAGAATGGTGCGGATATACTGCACGCGACCAGGCACCTCGATGCCGAGCATACGCTCGCAGGCGCTGGCGTAGCCGCAGCTATGGCCCACGGCGCAGATGCCGCAGATGCGCTCGGCGATGTAGCCAAACTGATGCATATCGCGCTTTTCGGTGAGCTTCTCGAGTCCGCGGTGCACAAAGCCGATCTGCGGAATTGCCTCGATGACGCGGTCGTCATCGATCACCAGGTCCAGATGAAGCGGCTCGGGCAGCACTGGGTGCTGCGGGCCAAACGGAATAACGGAGCGATGTGCCATGGACCTTACGCCTCCTTTTTCTGCTTATCGCGGGCGGCCTTGGCGGCAAGCGCCGCACGGACCTTGGCCACTTTCTCGGGATCCATGGCGGCGAGCTTCGCCTCAATCTCGGCAGCCTTGAGCGCGGCCTTCGCAGCAGCCTCATCATGCTGAGTATCGGAGCCGGCAGCCGCAGCGGGCTGAGCGACGACAGTGCCCGCGGCATCGCCAGCGCCCGCGGCGCCCTCCCCTGCAGCAGCGGCAGCCGCGGCGGCCTTCTCGGCCGCGGCCTTGCGCGCCTTGGCCTCGGCGGCCGCGCGGACTTTCATGGCCTTCTCACGCGCGGCCTTCACCTCGGGTGTGATAACGCTCATGGGTTCAGCGGTCGAGACCTGGTAGAAAAAGCCCTTAAAGTCGATCTGCATATCGGTGATGGCAAGACCAAACAGATCGTGCGCTTCGTTTTCAAACGGGAATACCGCCGGATAATACGAGCTGATGGACGGAATCTCCTGATACTGGTCGATACCCTCAACCACCAGGTTCTCGATCGCATAGCTGCCGCCCTGCGCAATATGCTCCTGAGCAGCATGAACGTTGATAAACGTATAGACCAGGCGATACGAACCGTCGTCCACACAGCGCTCGGCGTGCATCTGCACAAAGCGGGCACCGGCGCCCTTGAGCGCCTGGACATGCGACAGCAGCGCATCGAGCTCGACGGTGGTATAGATTGCCTTTTGCATTACTCGGCCTCCTTTGCAGCGACGGACGCGGAGGACGGCCCAGCAGGTGCGTCACCAGCGGCGGGCGCGTCGCCGGCCTCAGCCGCGGCCACAAACCCGTCCTCGCCCAACTCAACGCCACCGTCCCAAGTAGCGGCACCGCCCACGGTAAGCGGATCGCCGCCGGCGCGCATCACGGCCTCCTTCTGGTCCAGGATGCCGCACGCCTCCACGATGGCATCGATCACGGTCTCGGGGCGAATGGCGCATCCGGGCGCGTACACGTCCACGGGAATCGCGCGGTCCACGCCGCCGATCACGTTATAGGCATCGCGGAACACGCCGCCCGAGCACGCGCAGATACCGCAGGCCACCACACACTTGGGCTCGAGCATCTGGTTGTAGATCTGACGCACGACAGGCAGGTTCTGAGCGTTGACCGACCCCGTCACCAAAAAGATATCCGCATGCTTGGGGTTGCCGGTGTTGACCACGCCAAAGCGCTCCGCATCGAACAGCGGCGTGAGCGAGGCCAGCACCTCGATATCGCATCCGTTGCAGCTCGAACCGTCGTAATGAATAACCCACGGCGAGCGCGACATTTTATGATCCATGGATGCCGCCTCCTAAATAAACACGTCGACGAGGATGGGCATAAGGTTGAGCAGGCCAAACACCAGTGCCACGCCCCAGCCGAGCTTAAAGCAGCTGCGCCAGGTGCTACGGGCGAAGGTGTTGTCGATCAGCACCTCGACAAAGTACGTCGCGACCATCACGACCAGGGCTACGACCCAGCTCACGGGGTTGTCCCAAACAAAGAACATGCCCACCCACATCAAAAACAGCACGGTCTCGCACCAGTGCATAAGGGTCATCTTGGCCAGCGTGCTGCCGCTCATCTCGGTGGCGACGCCCTGGACAATCTCCTGATGCGCGTGATGCGAGTACGAAAGGTCAAACGGCGACTTGCGCAGCTTGATGGTAAGCACCGCGAGCAATGCGAGGAAAATGGGCGCGCTGTACACGATGATGGGGGCCGACTGCCCCGTCACGGCGATGGAATCGAAGCTGTCGGTGGCGAGATACAGGCCCACACTCATCAGCAGAACGGCGGGCTCGTAACTCATAACCTGCAGCAACTCACGGTCGGCGCCGACCTGGGCAAACGGGCTTTGCGTCGAGGCGGACGCCAGCACCACAAAGATCGCGGCGAGGGTCACCATAAAAGCGCACAGCAGCGTATTGGAGCCCGACACAAAGATGCCGCCGCCCACGACGGTAAAGATGAGCGCGCACGCCATATAGGTATCGTCCATGGTGTTTACGCTGGCAGGGGCCTTGCGCAGCAGCTTGGCAACGTCGTAGAAGGGCTGCAGCAGGCGCGGGCCCACGCGGCCCTGCATGCGGGCCGAAAGCTTACGGTCAACGCCGTCGATCAGGCCGCCCACAAGCGGCGCCAGCAGGGCAAACGCCACGGTGCCAATAAAGATGCCCACGACGCCCGAACCTTCGAAATACTTACCGCGCAGCACCGAGGGCGCGCTCATGGCAAGCCGCTCGGGCCCAATCCACGCGCAGCACAGCAGCGCAAACAAGATAATGCTGCAGCACACGACGCTACCCGCGGGACCAATACGCTTCTCGCCAAGGGCGTCCTCCGAGTACCAATTGCGCTTTTCGGCCTTCACCTCGCGTCCCATCGAGCCGCGGAAATGACGGTAATTATCGGTTCCCACACCCGAAAGATATACGTTTACGTGCGGTTTGTTGCTCACGCGGAATGAAGTCAGCAGCACCACGGCGATAAACGCCACGATAACCACCATCAGATACATGGCGTCCTTGCCGATAACCTGCGGCACGCGGCCAAACACCATGGCCAAGTAAGGCGACACCAGACCGCTCGAGATAACCGGGAACGCCACGCAGCACAGAATCAGCAGCGCGGCGATGGTGTTGAGCGCCATCCATTCGGTCTTATGGACATTGACCTCAACGTTTTGAGCCGTGGGGTCGACGCCCGAAAGCTTGGCAAGCCACTTGCCCCAGAAGAAGAACGTCGCGGCAGAGCCAAAGGCAAGCACCATGATCATGAGCACGTTGCCGGTCTGCGCGAACGCTACCAGGGCACCCCACTTGGACACGAGCATGCCAAACGGCGCCACAAACATGCCCATGATACCCAGCATCATCAGGCGCGTCAGGTGCGGCATGCGGCTGAACATACCGTCCATGTCCTCGATATCGCGGCTGCCGATATGATGCTCGGCCGTGCCCACGCACAGGAACAGCAGCGACTTTGCCACCGTATGGAACAGGATTAGGAAGATGGCCGCCCATACGGCCTCGGGCGCGCCGACACCCAAGCAGGCACTGATGAGGCCCAAGTTGGAGATGGTGGAGTACGCGAGCACGCGTTTGGCATTACTCTGCGAGATGGCCATGAGGGCAGCGAGCAAAAACGTGATGGCGCCCACACTCGTGACCATAAAGCCGGTCACGGGATAGATGGCATAGAGCGGGCTGAGCTTGACCATCAGAAACACGCCGGCCTTGACCATGGTGGACGAGTGGAGCAGGGCGCTCGTGGGCGTGGGGGCGACCATGGCGCCCAGCAGCCAGGTGTGGAACGGCATCTGTGCGGCCTTGGTAAGCGCGGCAAGCGACAGCAACAGAACCGGCATGACCAGCGGCGCAGATTGCGCGGTGCCAGCGCCGGCAAGATCGATCATGCCCGAGATGGTCAGCGGCATGCCGTTAACGTGCAGGAACATAAGGCCCGCCAAAAACGCGATGCCGCCCAGCATGTTGAGGATGATCTGGGTAAAGGCGTTTTTGATGGCCTCGGGCGTGCGCGTGTAGCCAATCATAAGGAACGAGCACACGGTGGTGATTTCCCAACCGCAGAACAACCACTCCAGGTTGTCACTCGTCACGATAACAAACATGGCCGAGAGGAACAGGAACATGAGCGCCAGGAACTGCGGACGACGGTCGGGCGCGGTCTGCCCGCGCAGCGCGGCCTCGTGCTCGTCATGGGCCTGGAAGTCCTTCATGTAGCCCAGGGCGTAGATGCAGATCAGGCTGCCGACAATGCCAACGGCGAGGACCATGATCACGCTCATGTAATCCAGGTAGAGCGGCGCCGCCGTGACGGCTTCGGCCGCGGGCAGTGTCATGGCCGCAAAGGCGAGCGAGCCCACCAGCTGGACTATGCCGAGCACCGTGGTGAGCGCGTTCCTATATTTGAACGCGTTGTACAGGATGACGACGCACAGGATGACATCGATAGCGGAGCTGATGATCGAGAGCACATGCGAGGTGCCGGGGGCAACCTCAAAGCTCTGCGAACCCGTACCAAAAAACATGACGGCGACTACAACTGTCACCGCCATAATAATGCCGGAGCCTATGAGCCCCACCGCATCGCGGGCGCGGTCACCGCGCGCGAGCAGCATGCCCAGCGCCGGTACCAGCGGAAACAGGGTAAGGAAATACAGTAGCGTCATACCATCACTCCCCCATGCAAAAACGCTGCAATTGTTTAACGTTATAGCTCAGTTGAGGAGTAGCGGCGGCGGGTTTTCGGTCAACTGGGGAGTTTTAGGCGTACGGGGTAACGAGTCTGTCCGCTTTGGAGCAGAGAGGCGACGCTCCCCCTATCGCGGCGGCGGGCGCACGGGCCACTGCGCGCGGTTTATTAACCACTTTGGAGGATGTTCCAGTAGGCTCACGACGGTCCAAAAAGTTGGCGCGGCAAGAAAAATGCGCCCCTGTGGGCGCACCATCCCGTTCGCTATTCCGCCTTTTTAACGCGCGGCTTGCGACCGCGCGGCTTATCAACCAGCGCGGACTCACCGCTCTCGCGATACTGGCGGCACCAAGCCTTGACCGAAGACTCGCTGGGAATCTTGTGCTTGATCATGGCCTCGCGAACCGTTAAGCCGTTTTCCAAGCGGTCCTTGACCACGGCGAGCTTAACTTCGTACGAATAGGTGTGATGATGCGAACCGGCGTTGAGAACGGCGTCGGCACCGCCTACGGCATACGCGCGGGCCCACTGACGAGCCGTGGCCTGGGGAATGCCAAGCTCCGCGGCGAGGGCGCGATGACCGACCCCCTCTTGGAGGATCTCGACGGCGCGCTGCCTAACCTCGGGCGCATGCGTGCGAGTCCTAGTTGCTTCCGACATACCTGCCACTTCTTAGCCTTAACCGTTAATCTGCTTTCTTACGTGCAAGTTAGATAGTAGCATTTTACTGTTTGCTCAAAGCAGTTAATTAAAATAGACGCGGCGTTATCTGGGCATTTGGCACCAATTTACGACATTTCTTTATCGATTATTTACGCTGGTAGCTGACTCGCAGCTAATCGTCATTCGCCTGTCAACAAAATTGGCATCTCTTTATGTCCTTTGGCATAGAGGATATAGTTATTAACCCCTCCCCCAATAATTTTGAGTAATCGGCAAGGCAGTAGACGTCCTTACTCCTCATGATTACCGCGCATTGCCATCCGCCGGAGCAAAACAAAAAGGGCGGGGCCTGCTGCGCTTGCAGGCCCCGCACCGGTTGACACCCGACGGGACACAGCCGGGCGAGGCGGATCCGTGCTACCGCCCCGCCCGGCCGCGATGTTCAACTACAGCTCGTTGGCCGCGTGATATGCCGTGCGGATGGCGCTCGCAATGTCGGCGGTGCGCTCGCCCGAGCAGTCTCCCACGCAGGTCACGGGCACCGTCACGCCATCCAGGTCAAACGCGTTGGCCTTGGAGCCCACGGCCATCACCACGTAATCGCAGGCGATCTTCACCGGCTCCTCGGCGCCGTCCTCGGTGGTGCGAATGGCCTCCACGCCCTCGTCGGTAATGGCGGTCAGGCGGGTCTTCACGTGCTGCTCCACGTTGTGCTCGGCAAAGTCGCTCATAATCAGCGGCAGAATGGTCTCGGACTCGCCCGCGGCAATCTTGTCGAGCATCTCGACGATCGCCACCTCGCAGCCGTGCTGCAGCAGGTACTCGGCAGTCTCGGTGCCCACCAGGCCACCGCCAATGACGGCGACGCGGCCGCTGAGCTCCACCTTGCCGGCCAGCACATCCCAGCTCGAGACGACCTTCTCCGAGTCGGCACCCGGAACGGGGATGACCACGTCGTGCGCGCCCACGGCCACAATCGCGGCGTCGGCGGCGTTGAGGTCCTCAGCGGTAGCGACGTGGTTGAGCTCGACCTTCACACCCAGGCCGGGCAGAATCTTCTCGTAATACTCAACGGAGCGCATGATCTCGTCCTTGCGCGGAGGCGCGGCCGCCAGCACAATCTGGCCGCCCAAGTGATCGCTCGCCTCGTAGACGGTCACATCGTAGCCGCGCTTGGCCGCCACGCGTGCGGCCTCCAGGCCGGCAATACCGCCGCCCACCACGGCGATCTTCTTGTCGCCCTCGCCCGGCTTGATGGCGATGGTCGCCTCGTCGCCGTTCTCGGCATTGAGCACGCACGAGATGTACTTGCGGCTTTGAATCGCATCGACGCAGCCCTTGTTGCAGTTGAGGCACTCGCGGATGGGCTCACCGGTGGCTGCCTTCAGCGCAATGTCGGGGTCGCACATGAGCGAGCGGCCGTACGCGATGATGTCGGCCGCGCCGTCTTCCAGAATCTTCTCGCCGGCCTCGACCGAGACAACACGGCCGACGGTTGCCACCGGCACGGAGACCAGGGCCTTGACGCGCTCGGCCACGGGCAGCGTCCAGTTGTAGGGCATGGCGCCCATGGGCGGAATGGTGTCGCCCATGTTGCCGGTGTGGTTTGCCTGCGCGACCTGGATCATATCGATGCCCGCGCCTTCGAGCAGCTTGGCGAACTCGCAGGCTTCGTCGGGCTGCAGGCCGCCCTTGCCACGCGGCGTGCCGTCGGGGTTCTCCATGATCACGGGGAGCTTGTACTCCACCATCAGCTGCGGTGCGGCTTCCTTAATGGCGGCGACGACCTCGAGCGCGTAGCGGACGCGGTTCTCGAACGAGCCGCCGTACTCGTCGGTGCGCTGGTTGAGGATGGCCGAGCACAGCGAACCCACCAGACGGTCACCGTGGACCTCGATGGCGTCGATGCCAGCCTGCTGCGCGCGGGCGGCCGAGGCAGCGATGGCCTCCTTGATCTGGGTGAGCTGCTCTACGCTCGCCTCGTTCACAAAGTGCTGCATGTCGTGGTGCAGCTTGGCGTAGGCCTGCTTGCGGATCTCGTTGGACTCGGCCATCTTGGCGGCAAAGGTCTCCTCGTCGCCGGCGGCCTTGGCCTCCTGCGCAGCCTTGGCGGCGGCCATGGAACCCATGACCATGCGGCCGACGCCGGGCACGTCGTACTCGGGGTGGAACAGCTGCAGCGCGACCTTGGCGCCGTGCTTGTGAACGGCGTCGGCCAGCGCCTTAAACGTGGGGATCTGGGCGTCGGTCGCTAACTTGGGCGTGGGGCTTGCGGTCATAACAGGAGCAACGTCGCCGATGACGATGTAGCTCACGCCGCCACGGGCCAGGCGCTCGTAAAAAGCCAGGCTGCGCTCGCCAATGGAACCGTCGCGCTCCTCGTAGCCGGTGGTAAGCGGCGGGAACATAATGCGGTTCTTGAACTCAAGGGGGCCAACCGTAATGGGCTGGAGCAGCTTGGATGCAGGTGCGGTCATGGACATTCCTCTCTTGTAGGCGCGGCGGCGATGTTGCCGCGTAGTTATCTAGAGGATATGGCATGGGAGCACGGTGACGCAACGGAAATCGGCAGATAGCAGGTAGCGGCAGGTGGATGGGGCGGGGCGGCCCGTCGGTTTGTCTCGATCTGTAACAGTAAGACCCTATTTTGCCGAGCAACTGTTACAGATTGAGACAAACCAATCTAGCCTGCCGAAAGATCTAGATCTGTAACAGTTACTCAGTAAAAACCGTCCCTCGTGTTACAGATTTAGACAAACGAAGACCGTCCTGCCGAAACATCTCAATCTGTAACAACTACAGACCAAAACCGGACCCACCTGTTACAGATCGAGACATTCTCCAACAACAGCGCCACCCCGTTCGAGGAAACGACCGCCACACTCACCTTTTTAAACAACCTAATACTGCACAGCCTGCAATAATAATTTGGTCACGCGTCGACTACGGCGAAGACGCGGCAGAAGGGACACCCATGCAACCGAGTACCACCGATACGTCTACCGCAAAGCAAGCGCTGCTCGAGGCGCTCTTGAGCGACGCGGGGCTCAAGAGCCTCACGCAAACGGCCTCTGCCGCTATGGACAACCCGGTGCTCGTCGTCGATCCCGTGTACCGCTATGCCGCCCGCGGCGGCTTTGAGCTCGACGATGACGACGACTCCCCCTTTGCAGCCATCACCCGCGCCGAGCTCTCCGAAGGTGACATGCTGCAGGACGAAGCCGTGCGATACATCATCAAATGCGGCTTAGACGAGGAGATTGCCCGCTCGACAG
This sequence comes from Collinsella sp., assembly GCA_018363345.1. Lineage (GTDB taxonomy): Bacteria > Actinomycetota > Coriobacteriia > Coriobacteriales > Coriobacteriaceae > Collinsella. Next base: position 44,262 of record JAGZNZ010000011.1, read on the forward strand.
GCCCGCTTACACGCTATAACGACATGTTCCGCCTCAACACCATGACCGATGCGATCAAGGTGCACGGCACGTGTCTGGGCCGGGCGATGATGATCGAACGCAATCACGCCTTTGGCGATAGCGATCGCGAGGTCTTTGAGTTCTTTGTCCGACTGCTCGCGCAAGAACTGCAGAAAGGCGGCTTTCTTTCGTTGGGCGGCCCGCAACAGGGGCCATATTTTCTCTCGCGCCTCCTGGACGACGAAATCCCCAACCCCATCACCTGCACACGCAAAATGCAGCTCGTCGGCTTTGCGCCGCTTCCCGCCCTCTACGTTGTATGCCTGCTCAAAAAAGATTCCCAGCTCGAGGCGCGCGAGGCGGAGAGCATCCGAGGACAATTGCAGCCGCTACTGCACCATAGCCTTATCACCATGTACGAAGGTGAGCTCGTGGCGCTGGTAAGCCGTCCGCCCTCCACGCAGCTACCCGCCAACGATGAGGCGATCCTTGCCCGCGTTGCTGCCACGAACAATTTGTTCATTGGCATCAGCAACGAGTTTTCCCAGGCAACCGATGTGCGTTCGCACCTCAATCAGGCACGCGCCGCCATTCGATACGGCTCGACCTTTACCAAAATCCTCGAAGACACCCATGTGTATCGCTATTGCGAATACACCTACATGGAAATGCTCGACATCTGCAACGACCACATCAACCTTATAAACTACTGCCATCCGGCAATCTGGGCACTTTGGAAGCATGACCAGTCGCACGATTCCGAGCTGGTCGAGACGCTCTTTGCCTTTATGCAGCACAGCTGTAACACGGTGCGCACCGCCGCGATCTTGTCGCTTCACAAAAACACGCTGCTCTATCGCATTAACCGCATAAAGGAAATCACCGGTAACGACTTGGCATCGGGAGAGGACCTCTTTTTGTTCCACCTCTCGATTCGCACCCTAATCTACCTTGGCTTTCTTGAGCCGAGGATTAAGCCCCGCACCAGCGCCGACCTGCACTGCCGCAAGTAGGCCGGGCGGGGCTTGGGCAAAACTAGTCGCGCTTAATCTCCAGCGTGGGGAACGTCATCTTGGCGTACTTTTCCATGAGCGGCTTTACTTCGTCCATATGGGCGAAGAACTCGTCGCGGGTCTTGTTGATCTCGTTGAGGTGCTCGGCGCGCGCGTGGTCGTCGTTGCGGTCGCGAATCAGGCCGTTCTCGGCAATCTTGAGCTTGGGGCGACCGGTGCGCTCGTCGGTTACGATATCGCCGCCCGCGCCGCAGACCGCACACTCCCAGGGAAACTCGACCCCATCCCAATGCTTGTCGCCGGGGTACACCAGGGAGCTGTGGCAGTTGGGACACACGCCGTCATCCGGATCGCCCAGCCAGCAGCGCTCGTCAACAGGCGTGCGAATGGCCTTGACGATGTTCTCGCCCATCTTGTGGGCGCGGGCGATCTGTCCGCCCCACTCCACGTCGTCTCCCCACACAAAAGCATTGCCCGGGCGGCCGTCGCGCTGCGCCATATAGCGATCGACGACAGTCATCGACATGGTAAACATAGTCGCCTGCAGGCTCTCCAGTGCCAGGGACTGCCAATCGTGCATGGAGCCGCCGACGGAGATGAGGCCGGCAACGGTATGCGGATTCTCCTTTACGGCACCGATGGCAAGCAAGAACGAAAGCTCGTATGCCAAGAAGCGCTGGGCAAAGCGGGTGTACACCGAGCTGGGCGTAAGGTCGTAGGTCGGAACCGAGAAGATCACGCCCTGGCAGGTCTGCAGTTCGCGAATAATCGCATCTACATCGTCTTTGTTTTTAAGAACGCAGCCGTGATATTCCTTTTGCAGGCCGGCGCCCATCTTTCCCATCTGCATGGTGCAGCCCTCGCAACCGGTGCAGGGCAAGATGTTATAGTCGAACAAATTGATCAGCTCGACCTCGCCGCCAGCCTCGCGCACCGCGCAAAGGGCCTCTTTGGCCAAAGCCTCGCCGTTGCCACCGTGCCTGCCGGCACAAATCGCCATCACTTTAAACGACATGGTCGCTCCTCTCCAGAGCATTTTGGACACGGATTCTGCCCGTGTGTACTTCGCAAAAAGCGTACGGCAGACGTAAAACATGCGCACCGTCCAGGCAACCAAGGCCCGCTCGGTATTTGCGGAATACCTCGTGCAGATAAACAAAGGCCCCTCCCGCATGCCTACAAGGGACAAAACGGAAGGGGTCGGCGCTCTTATTTGCGCTTAAAGGGAATGGGTTTGGGCGGGCACTTGGGCTTGACGGCCCCAGCCGTGACGATCGCGCCGTTGTCGCAGATATCCAGGCAGGCACCGCACTGGGTGCAAGCCTTTTGGTCGATCACGTGGATGAACCGCGGCCTTCCCAGAATCGCGTCCTCCTCGCAAACGTCCGAATCGACACACTTGTTGCATGCCTGGCATTTGGAGGCGAGGATATGGAAGGTCAAGAATGCCTGGCATTCCCCGGCGGCACAGACCTTCTTGGTGGTGTGCTGCATAATCTCGCCCTCGAACAGGTCGAGGAACGACTGCACCGTGCGCGCCAGCACGCGACCCTGCTCGCACAGGCACTGCGCCTGCATCACGGGGCAAAGGTCGCGAAGGAGCGCCAAGTCACCCGGCTTGCCCTTCTTGCGGCAGATATCGGCAAGAATCGTTGCAATCTGATGCGAGCCCTCGTAGCCAAAGACACAGCGTCCGCAGCTCTCGTGACGATAGAGCGTGCAAATGTCCAAAAGCGCCTTTGCCATGCAGTTTTTGGCGGTGTAGACGCGCACGTAGTCGCTGCATAGCTCAATCTTTGAGGTGTCATCGGGCCTCAGCAGCAGACCGCTGGGATAGCCAATCCCCACCGCTTTAGCGTCGTCGGCGCCCGCCGCGGCAACCAGGGATTCCGCACTCACGACACGGTCGACCTCAACGGGCTCCTCGGCCCCGTCAATCCACACCCAGCGCTTGCCTTCGGCGGCAAGTAACTCTGATCCGCTCAGGCAGCGGTCGGCGCCATCGCCCTCGCAGCAAGATGGGAGAGGCTTTTCGCCGTCGAGCATCTTGGCCGCGGCCGAACCGTTGGCATAGACAAAGCCCAGGCTCGGGTCGCACTCGATCACGCGGCAGGACTCGCCCAACGCATCCGCGAGCGCGGCAGAGACCTCATCGCCTGCCGGTACCAAAACCGCCTGGGCACCGGCCCCTGCAATTTTTTCCGCAGCGGCCGCCACGTCCTTCTTAAGGAGCCAGAGCGCGACGGGAGCCTGCTTATGCGCAGGCATAAAGTTGATGATCGTCATGGGTTATCGCTCCTTTCCTAGTATTCGTTCCACAGGCGCGGCGTACTGATCGTTAGGCGCAAATCGCACTGCAAGCAGCGGCTCGCCTCGCACGTAGCCTCATGGTCGGTATAGGGGCACTCAAACGTATCGAAGTTATCCTTACGCGTCTGGGCATCGACAAACTCGGGCTGCACGGCATCGTCGTAGAAGCCCTCGGGGACGCGGCCAATCCACTGCTCGGGAGCATCATGCTCGGTCAGCTCCTCGTCGATGTTGCCATCGCCACCCAAAGCGCGGTCGATGGCCGAGGCGCACGTGCGACCTGCAGCGATTGCCGCGATCACCGATTTGGTACCCGTCACGCAGTCGCCCGCCGACCAGATGCCTTCAACGCTCGTCTTGCCTTCGGTATCGGCCACGATATACGGGCCGTGCGTAAGCTCAAGGCCCATCTGGGCCGTGCCCTCGGGCTTTTGACCCACGGCAAAGATCACGCAGTCGGCATCGATGGTCTTCTCGCCGCCGTCGAGCAGTTCGGTGACGGCGCGGTGGTTCTCGTCAAAGTAGAACCGCTCGATCTTGCGGATCGTCATGGAACCGACCTTGCCCGAACCGTCCTCGGTCTCGTTAATGCTGGTAAAGGCATAGGCATCGTGCAGGACCACGCCTTCCTCGGCGGCCTCGGCACGCTCCTCGGGCGTCGAGGTCATCGCGTCTTGGGCCTCAAGGCAGGCGACATCGACCGAGGCGGCACCCAGACGCACGGCAGTGCGGGCGCAGTCGTACGCCACGTTGCCGCCGCCAAGCACCACGACGCGCTTGCCCGTCAGGTCCGGGGCGCTGCCCATACGGGCGGCCTTCAGAAAATCGGTGTTACGCAGCACGCCTTCGAGGTCGTGGCCGGGCATGGGAAGCACCGTTCCGTCATGCGTGCCCACCGCAACCAGCGCGGCATCGAAGCCCTGCTCCAAAAGCGCCTGGGGCTCGGCGATTCGCTCGCCACAGCGCAGCTCAATGCGCGGCTCGGCGTCATCACCCTGGGCAATCTTTAAAATCGTCGCAACCTCGGCATCGACCGTGGCATCGGGCAGGCGATACGCCGGAATGCCGTAGCGCATCTGGCCGCCGACCTTCTCGTTGGCCTCGAACACCACGACCTTGTGGCCCTTCTCGGCGCAATAGAGTGCGGCGGTCAAGCCGGCGGGACCGGCACCCACAACGGCGACGCTCTTGCCGCTCAGCGGCTCATGGCGCACGTTGGCCTTCCAGTCGCCCGCATCGCGCACGGCCGCGGCGCGCTTAAGACGGCAAACCGAAACCGGCGTGCCGTTGAGCTCGTTGCGCTTGCAGGCATCCTGGCAGCTATGGACGCAAATGTCGCCCAGGCTCTCGGGGAACGGGACCTTCTCGCGCACCACCGCGGCGGCTCGGGTGTACTCGCCGTTACGGATGTGACGCAGGTAGCGTGGGATATCCACGTGGGCGGGACAGCCCGAGCGACAGGGGACCACGTTGTCGGCATAGGACTTGTTCTCATCGAACATATCGAGCGTGTCGACGATCGAGCCCGTGGGACACACTTCGATACAGGCACCGCAAAAACGGCATCCGGCCTCTTGCAGACTCACGCTGCCGTCCGTACCAATGCGAATGCCGTCCTCGGTGCGCTGGTAGTCCAAGACGCCGGCGCCGCGCAGCTCGCGGCACGCGCGCACGCAGCGACCGCACCGAATGCAGCGGGTGAACATATGGGTGATCAGCGGGTTCGATTCGTCCGTGGCGACCGGACGGCTCTTGGTGCGCCAGCGCGCAGGCGAAACTCCCATGTACTGATACATAGACTGCAGCTCGCACTTGCCGTACTTGGGGCAGCCGGTGCAATCGGCGGGATGCGTGGCCAAGATAAGCTCCATTGCCAGCTTGCGCACGCGCTCGGCCTGCTCGCCTGTCGTGTTGACGACCATTCCCTCGGCAACCTGCGTCTTGCAGGCACACACCGGCTCATCTTGGCCTTCGATCTCGACCATGCACAGACGGCATCCGCCGACGGCCTCAAGATCGGGATGTTTACACAGATGCGGAATATAGATACCGGCATCGAGCGCGGCTTCCAGGACATTTTGCCCTTCGCGTGCCTCGACCTCGGCTCCATTAATCGTTAGCTTCATTCGTTCCCCTCAAAACGTCGCTCTTGTCCAGAAAGGCGCCCGGGACCAAAGCGATCCCGAGCGCCTCGCTTGTAGGGCAAATCCCCGCCCGCACCCAACGCGTGGGTGTCTGCAGGCGCGAATAGCTGCGGTGTTACGACCACTCCTCGTCGCCCGCGTCCTCAAAGAGGGCTGCGGCGGCGTTTTCACCGGCGATGCGACCCGAGTTAAGGCAGAAGCCCATGGTGTTACCCGGAATGCAGTAGTTATAGGAGTCGCCATAGATGGTGCAGGCATCGGTGCCAACGCAGTACAGGCCAGGGATGACCTCATAGTCGTCGGTCATGACCTCCATCTTGTGGTTAATGAGCACGCCGCCCAGGGTGCCGTAGGCGCCACAGTACTGCTTGCAGCAATAGAAGGGGCCCTTCTCGAGCGGCTTCATAAACTCGCGCTCTTTCTCAAAGATGTCGTCCCAGCCGTTGTCGCACATCTCGTTGTACTCGTCGACGTTAGCGAGCAGACCCTCCACGTCGATAGCCGCCTTCTCGGCAAGCTCCTCCAGCGTATCGGCCTGGCAGATCGCCGGATAGCCGGCCTCCAGGTCGCGGTTCCACTGCTCCTCAAAGCCGTCGTACAGGTCGTGCGGATGAACGTGGCTGACGATATCCGGACCATCCTTCTTCCAGTGCTTGAGCATACGGGAATCAAAGATGGCATAGGCGACCTTGCCGGGAAGATGGTTGATGGCGTTGCCGACAAAGGTGGTGTTGAAGATCTCGTCCTCCGGCATAAAGCGCTCGCCCAGACGGTTGCACCAGTAGCACGGCTGACGGAATGCGCCCTCGACATAGAAGTGGTTCATGTTGTCGGGGATCTGATACATGAGCTCCATGGTCACCGGGGTGTGGCCGCCGCCGACCTCGTGGCACATGTTGATGCCGTCGCCGTCCATGCCCGGAATGGCAAACGAGAACAGGTCTTTACCCCACTCAAAGTCGAGCTTCTCCTTGATGAGCTTAGCGTTGTGGCCAAAACCGCCCGTAGCGACAATCGCAGACTTGCACGAGATTTGGTACTCCTCGCCGTCCTTGTCCTTGGCGGTCACGCCGCAGATGGCGCCGTCCTCGCCCTTGATAAGGCCGGTGCCCGGGCACTCAAACATAAACTCGACGCCCAGGTCCTGGGCACGCTCGGTCATGCGTTTGGTCATCGTGGTCGCCGCGCGAGGACCGGGCTCCGAGCCGTCCTCGGGCTGCACGACATGCCAGGTGTACTCGCCGTCGGAATAGGCACGCGTGCGCTCGCGGGCGCGGAACGCCGGACGCACGGAGTTAAACACCACGCCCATGTCCTGCAGCCATGCGATGGTATCGCCCGACTTAAAGTAGTAGTCGCGCACCAGGCGAGCATCGACCTGGTAATGGGTGTAGAACATATGGCGACGGAAGAGCTCGCCAGGCGTGACCTCGATCATCGAAGCCTTCTGAAGCGGAGAGCCAGCGGCGGCAGGCCCCATGCCCATGTTGGCGGCGCCACCGGTAATGGGGGCCTTCTCTAGGGCAATGACGCGAGCGCCTGCCTCGGCTGCAGCGACCGCTGCGGCAAGGCCACTCAGACCCGCGGCAACGACAACGACGTCGGTCTCTAACTGTTTCATGCGAATCCTCCTTTATAGGGCTCTTGGACGAACCCGGACTTCATGCGAATTGCATGCGTATCGACAGCCATACTTTCGCTCGAAAACAGACTCAAAGCCATGTGCAGGCGCACCGATGTTTGCCCATAGCGACCATGGGCTTTGTGCGGATGAACTATGCGTTTGGGCAACGCTTTCGAGCGCATGGCCCTGGCGCCACACGTACAGGGGGGGGCAGTGTGCTTCACGGCGTCCGCCCCTGATAATCGAGTTTTCTTATTTATGGTTCCGCTGTGCCTCGAGCACATCGAGCGGCGTAAGCGCCTGAATAGCGCGCTCTTTTCCAAAGATTGCCGAGCACACGAGCGTTCCCGACATAACCAGGCAAACCGCGAGCGCGATTCCAAAGGCCCAGAATGCGAAGAGGTGGCCAAAGTTGATCGGCTGCTGCAGCATAAACGTGAAGAACGACGTGGCAAGACCCATAAAGACGCAGGGCACATTGGAGCAGATCGAGACAAACCAAAACCGTCCCGGCAGAAAATCTCAATCTGTAACAGTTACTCGGCAAAATCCATCCCTCGTGTTACAGATTTAGACAAACCGTCCAGGCGGGGACTCAACATCTCAATCTGTAACACCTAGCCGCCCAAATCGGGTCTAGATGTTACAGATCGAGATTTTGTTTGAGAGGCTGAGAATTGGACCGAAAAACACGGTCCCGGAATAACAAAAAAGCTCGCCGGCTAGGCCGACGAGCTGCAAGTTCTTGGTCGCGGGGGCAGGATTTGAACCTACGACCTCCGGGTTATGAGCCCGGCGAGCTACCAGACTGCTCCACCCCGCAATGTCTGGGCGCCTCATGGACGCAAGAAAGAATATTACGCGGGAGTTCGGTAAACGGCAAGGAAAATCTCGTAGAGCATAATTCCTTCATATTTAAACCCCTCAGCCCCTATCACCGTAAACGAATCGCAGCCGAGCGCCGTCGACGGCACGTATACAATGGTGCGCGTCCTTTTATGCCAACACCGGGAGTAGACATGCTGCTCGCTATCGATATGGGAAACACGCAGACGGCCATGGGCCTGTTTGACGGAGACGAGCTGGTGCAGTCGTGGCGCATGCCCACCGACCGCTCCTATACCGCCGACGAGATCCACGTGCGCCTGATGGGTTTCTTTAAGATGTACGGCCTCTCGCTCGATGCGGTCGATGCGATCGCCTTTGCGGGCGTGGTGCCGCAGCTCTCGCGCGAGTGGCACGCCGTGGCCGACCGCATCGCGGCGGATGCCATCGTCATCGGGCCGCAGACGGCTGCCGTGACCAAGCTGCGCGCGGCGCGCCCCCAAGCCGTAGGTGCCGACCGCGTCGCCAACGCCGTTGCGGCCGAGACTTTCTACGGCGCGCCGGCAATCGTGGTGGACTTTGGCACCGCGACCAATATCGACGTCATCGATGAGGACGGTTATTACATTGGCGGGGCGATTGCGCCGGGCATCCGCATCTCCATGGACGCGCTTGCCGCCCGTGCCGCCAAGCTCGCCAGCGTGCCGCTCGAGGCGCCCGAACACGCCATCGGTCGCGACACCGAAGAGTGCATCAAGGTCGGCGCCGTGATGGGCGCCGCCGCCATGGCCGAGGGCCTGGTCGCGCGCATGAAGCGCGAGCTGGGGCGCGAGGACGCCACCGTTATCGCCACGGGCGGCCTCGCCAGCATCGTTGCCGATTCGACCGACGCCTTCGACATAGTCGACGGGCAACTCACCATCAAGGGCATCTGCGAAATCTACCGCCGCATGCAGGAGCTGGGATAGAGTAAACGCCAGGTCGCAGCAACCAGCCGCCAATCCTATTCCTCAAAATCGAAAATTTTTCAGTTTTGAGGAATAGGGTGCTGACAGCCCATTCCCCAGACAACAAGACCCTCCCCGGCACAGCCGAGGAGGGTCTTGTTGTCATCGCTATCTTTGAGCGCGGGCGCCTCGCGTTACAGTCCGCGAATCCGTACGGCCTCGGGCGGAAACTCCTGCTCGCCGGCATCGGTCTTGATGGTCGCGCGGCCCCAGATGTCCAGGCCCGCAAACACACCGACCGCAAGCGGCAAGCCGTTGGGCGACACCGCCGCGACCTGACGACCCAACAGTGGCACCATGTCAAAGTACTCGCCCAGCACCGGAGCCAGCGGGCCGGCAGCGCCCTGTGGTGTGTTGGCGGCAACCGCCCAGGTGTCCACGCGGACCAGCACGGCGGCGGCCAATGCCTCGATCAGCGCCTCATCTGCCATATCCACACCAAGCTCACCCAGCGCCGCACGCTCAATATCAACCGTCACCGCGGCAAACATGCCCGCAGCACCGGCACCGCCGTTCACGGCAACACGCGCGAGTGACGTCTCAAACGCAGGCGCACCGCACACGATGTCACTCGGCCACTGGATACCCACCTTACCGGCAAGGCCCAGGCCCGGCGTCGACGTCGTGCCCACGAGCGCGTCCATCATGCCCATCGCGGCCACAAACGGAAGACCGTGAAAGGCGTGCATGTTCACGTCGGGGCGAACGACCAGCGAAAACGTCAGCGAAGCATCGCCCGCGCTCCACGCGCACCAGCCCGCGGACACGCCCTCGCGGCCCGCGTCACGCGCCGCGTCGAGCTCGGTGCCGGCGGCAACAGCATTCATCTCGATCATCTACATGCGCCCCAATTCGCCCACGATATGGCCCACGCGGTCCTCGGGCTCCTTGACCTCGACGCCGTTGTAGCGGAAGAACCGCGCCGGATCGTGCATCAGATCCTCGAGCGGCACCAGCACAAAGTCGCGCTCGCCGATCAGCGGATGCGGCAGGCGCAGCTTTTTGCCCCCGTGGGTCTCGCCGTCCATCCACAGCAGATCCAGGTCGATGGTGCGCGGGCCGTTGGCCTTGGCCTTTTTGGAGCGGTCGCGCCCCAGCTCGGCCTCGATCTTCATGAGCTCGTCGAGCAGCACCAACGGCGCCAGCTCGGTCTTGATCTCGATGACGGCGTTGGCAAACGCGTCCTGGCGCGTCTCGTAGGCCGGCTCGCTCTCGTAGATCTTGGAGGAGTTGGACACGCAGGTGAGTGGAATCTCGGCGATCATGTCGCGTGCGGCGCGGATGTTGTCACAGCGATGCCCCAGGTTGGAGCCCACGGCCACAAACGCGCGGCGCGGCTGCGGCTTGGCAACTGCCCAGTAGCCGTTCAGGAACTGCGCAAAACCCGCGGCGTCGTGCACGCGCACGATGTTGGCACCGGCCTGGATGGCGCCCAGGCACACGCCAAACGTAGCGGCATCGCGCTCGGCGGCCTCGGTCACGCCCGAGACGGCGCCCACAAAGCGCTTGCGTGATACGGCGCACATGAGCGGATAGCCCAGTGACGCCATCTTGGCAGTCTCGCGCTGGATGACGATGTCCTCGTTGGCCGTCTTGCCAAAGCCCGGACCGGGATCGATGCAGATGCGGTCGCGCGACACGCCGGCGTGGATGAGCGCGCGGGCCTGGTCGGACAGAAAGCCCATGACGCGGCGCATGATGGGCGCCGAATCGGGCAGGGTGAAGCGGCGGAGCTGCGAGGTGGGCACGTAGGCTTCCTCGCAGCGGGCGCTGCGGCGCATCATGGCGGCCAGGTGGTCATTGGGCTCCGATGCGGCCTCGGTGGCCTCGGGCGCGGGCGCGACGGTCTCGGCGGCAGCAGCCTGCTCGGCGGCCGGCGTCTCCTGCTCGCTTGCAGGCTCGGTCGCGGGCTCAGGTTCGCCAAACGGCAACGAGGGCTGCACCACGCCACCCGGAAGCTTGGCCTCCGGCTTAGGCTCACCCAGCAACTTGCCGCGACGGCGGCGAGCCGGCTTCTCAGCCTCACGCGCGGCCTCGGCAGCCGCCTCGCGCGCCTTCTCGGCAACAAACGCCGCCGCCGAGGTATCGAGCTGCACCGTTGCGTGCGTGCGCGCGGGCGCGGCGACCTCGCCGGCATGCATCACGATGACGCCGCAGGTGCTCGTCTTAACAAACTCGACCATCTTGGGGTCGGTGAAGCCGGTCACGTCGTTGACGATCGAGGCGCCGCAGCGCACGGCCGCCTTGGCAACCGCCACGTGACGCGTGTCGATCGAGACGATGGCGCCCTCCTTGGCCAGCGCGCGCACCACGGGCAGCACGCGGCGAGCCTCCTCGTCGGGGTTGACCGGGGTAAAGCCGGGGCGCGTGGACTCGCCGCCTACGTCGATGATGTCGGCGCCGGCGTCGAGCATCGCCAGGCCGTACTCGATGGCGGCATCCGGGTCGAAGTGCTCCCCGCCATCGCTAAACGAATCGGGCGTCACGTTGAGGACGCCCATGATGCGCGGACGGTCAAAGCTGAGCTCATACTTTCCGCACCGCCATGTCTTGCTGTCGTTCGCCATGAACATCCTCCTAAAATGCCCACGCCGCCGAGCTTGGGGAGCTGGCGGCGGGGTCGCTTTGCACTCAGTCTTTCTATTGTATCCGCGCACACGGGCTAGAACGCAAACGCGGCCGCGATGTCGCAAGAAATCAGCAGGTCGGCATTTGCATCCTGATCGGTGGGGGCAAGGTTGCATATGGCCAGCGTATCGCCGGTAAAGTAACGCGTAAGGCCCGCCGCCGGATACACCACGAGCGAGGTCCCACCCACAATGAGGGCATCGGCCGCGGCAATGGCGGCAACGGCACCGGTCAACACATGCTCGTCGAGCGGCTCTTCGTAGAGCACCACATCGGGCTTGATGCGACCACCGCACGCGGGGCACACGGGCACGCCCGCGGCGTCCTCGTGCTCACGCGAGCAAATCCACTCGGCGCTATAGACCGCGCCGCACGACTGGCAAATGTTGCGATGGACCGATCCGTGCAGCTCGAACACGCGCTGCGAGCCCGCCATCTGATGCAAGCCGTCGATGTTTTGCGTCACCACGGCATCAAGCTTGCCGGCGCGCTCCAGCTCGGCCAGCTTGGTGTGACAGCGGTTGGGCTTAGCGTTAAGCGCGATCATCTTGGTGCGGTAAAAGTCGAAGAACTCGGCCGGATGTGTCTCATAAAAGCTATGCGAGAGCATAGTCTCGGGCGGGTAGGCAAACTGCTGGTGATACAGGCCGTCCACGCTGCGGAAATCGGGGATGCCACTTGCCGTGGAAACACCAGCGCCGCCAAAGAAGACCACGCGCTTGTGGGTGTCAAACAGATCCGCCAGCGCGGCGGACGCCTGCCTGGGGTCCGATATTGCCTGCGTCATATGAGCCCTCCGTCCTTGTTGATCGGGCGGCGTCGGGCGATGTCCCAGCATGCGACCTTTAAGTCAGCATGCGCGGAGCCCACCCCGCCCCTGTTGCGCTAATCTTAAGCCTGCCAACCCCGTCGAAAGGACACCATGCCTCAGACTTACACTTTCGCCTCGTGGAACGTCAACGGCCTGCGCGCCGTGCTCAAAAAGGACCCGAGCTTTATCCAGATCGCGCAAGAACTCGACGTCGATATCCTGGCGCTGCAAGAGACCAAGCTGCAAGAAGGCCAGGTCGATATTGACCTGTCTGGCTATCACCAAACCTGGAGCTACGCCGAGCGTAAAGGCTATTCGGGCACTGCGGTCTTTAGCCGCCAGGAACCGCTGCGCGTGCTGCACGCCGACGCACTGCTACCCTACGCCGGCGAGAACGAGGCGGCCGTACTCGTCGCCCAAGCCGCAACCGAGGGCCGCGTCTGCGCGCTGGAGTTCGACAAGTTCTGGTTTGTGGATGTCTACACTCCCAACGCGCAAAACGAACTCGCCCGCATCGACGTGCGCATGGCCTGGGACGATGCCTACCGCGGCTTTTTGAGCGCGCTTGAACGCGAGACCGGCAAGCCCGTCGTAACTTGCGGCGACTTTAACGTGGCGCATGAGGAGATCGACCTTAAGAACCCCAAGTCCAACCGCGGCAACGCTGGCTTTTCGGACGAGGAGCGCGGCAAGTTCACCGAGCTGCTCAACGCCGGGTTTACCGATACCTGGCGCGCGGCAAATCCGGACGTCGAGGGCGTCTACAGCTGGTGGAGCTACCGCTTTAATGCCCGCAAGAACAACGCCGGCTGGCGCATCGACTACTTCCTGGTAAGCGACGCAATCGCCGACAACGTACGCGACACCGGCATCCGCGGCGACATCTTCGGCAGCGACCACTGCCCCGTCACCCTCACGCTAGAGCTCTAGCCCCAGCTGATCCCCTGGGGACGGAGGAAAACGAATCATTTTGGGCCTCGTGGTGGTATCCACGTGACCCATCCGCCACGAAACACGCCCATCTACTACGTTTAAGCCACTACCCTCAACCACAGTGAACAACGCAAAAAGAAAACCGCAGGTAGAAAGCCTGCGGTTTTTCATAAAACGCGGTTGTGTTTGGGGGTGTCGGGCCAAACGTAGTAGATAGGCCGATTTCGTGGCGGGCGAGTTCAGCTGATTCCCCGGGGGCGTCTGGAGACGGAAGAAAACGGATCAATTTGGCTCTTGAGGGTCACGACGCCCGTCATATCAGCCAGCCATTCCAAAACTATGCCAGTTTACGGGGCCAAATCGCGAACCCCCAACCATACGCAATTCCGAAATAATAAAACCGCAGGTAAACGGCTTGCTCTATTTCAAAAATAGCCGGCATGGTCTGCTTGTGCCAATCTGGCCCCGTAAACCGGCATAGTTTTAAAATGGCACTTCGGCAGTATTGATTCCCGCCCCGGCGCAACCAGCCCTACAGCCCGTACTTCACGACGACTCGGTTGATGCGGCGACACCAAGGCTTGTACAGGGCGACCAAAAACACGCAGGTCGCGAGGCCGTGCGTGATATCGAACGGTACGGCGGTGGCAAGACGCGCCATGGCACCCGCCCACGTGAGCGGTTGAACAAAACCGATAATGTCGTAGGCGTTGATCACAACGCCGTACAGCAAACCCGAAGCAAAGCCGTAAGTCAGCAGCGCCGGCATACGCACGGTGCCATCGGCGCGATCAAAAGCGCCGGCATGTGCCAGCGCACCGCCAACGTATCCCACGAGCCCCCAGGCATACATCTGCCACGGCGTCCACATGCCCTGTCCAAAAAAGAAATTGCTGGTCAGCGCCGCCAGCGCGCCAACCATAAAACCATTGCGGCGGCCAAGCGTCGCCCCCGCGATAATGGCGATGGCACTCACGGGTTTAAAGTCGGGAATGGAGCCAAACAAGATGCGCCCCGCCGCGGCCAACGCCGCCAGAACCAGCGTTGGCATAATCTGGCGCAGGCCCGGTCGCGACGCCTCGTAGCCTGCAAAGAACAGCGCAAGCACCAGCGCCACCACGACAAGCATGGCGAGCGCCGCCTGCTCAACGCCCGCCAGCAACGCCGCAGCCATCACGGCTGGCACCGCCAGCAGCAGCGGGATCTCCAGTTTTGCGAGCAGGCGCGCGACGCGATAATCCGTCATCCCATCACGCCCTATAAAACACGTTGTCGGCAAAGAAGTCGGCCGGCGGCTCCATGCAGGCAATCTCACCGTCAAACATCATGGCAATGTCATCGGCAACCTGCTCGGCAAAATCCAGATCGTGCGTGGCCATGACGACGGTGCCACCAACCTTCGCATGGTCACGCAGGGCGCGGGCGATGATGCGGCGGCTGAACAGGTCTAGACCCTTGGTGGGCTCATCGAGCAATAGCAGTTCGGGGCCGATTAGCAGCAGTTTTGCCAATGCAAGCAGTTGACGCTGCCCGCCCGAAAGATCGTACGGATGGCGCCCATCCAGACCCGACAGCCCCAAGCTCGCCGCACGCTCCCGCGCCAAGTTCTCGTCATATCCGCGGGTCGAGGCCCATTCCATCAGCTCATCGTAAACCGTCTCGGCAACCAGCAATGCTTTGGGGTTCTGAGGCAGCAGCGCCGCCGAGGCCGCTCCGCGCACCATGCAGCCGCGCTGCAGCTTGGCGGTCTTCGCCAGCACCGAGAGCATCGTCGACTTACCGCATCCGTTGCCGCCCACGATCGCATGCACCGCACCGGCCGAAAACGCCACGTCGAGCCCGCGCAGCACCCAGCCGCCCGCGCGATCGTAGCGAAACCAGCTCCCTGCCAGGGTGGTAGCCGACCCGCCGTGCATTTTTTGGAGTATTCTGCTCCCATCCGTGCGCGGGAAGGCTTCCGAGCCGTTCTCGAGCGACGTTTGCGCCACAAATTCGGACGATTTGTCCAATTCCGAACTTTTTTTCGCGCTCGATACGTCCCCGAGCGGCTCCAGAGAGCCCAAATTGTCCTCACGCCTGCTGAATACTCCGTTTTTTGCACATCGGATGGCACCCCACCCCAACATGTCATCGGAAAACAGCGATTCTCGGCGTCCCAAGGAAGCCATATCCGCCACCTCGCGCACACGACCGCCCTCAATCCGGTACGCACACGTCGCATACTCGAGCATCGGGCGTGGCTGGTGCGTTGCCACGACAACCGTGCAGCCCAGCTCGCGATTCACACGAAACAGCGCGTGCAGAAAATTTTTCTCGGCAACAGGATCGAGCTGGGACGTGGGCTCGTCGAGCAGCAGCACACGCGGACGCAGCGCCAGGACGGCGGCAAGCGACAGCAGCTGTTTGCGGCCACCCGAAAGCGTATCGGTATCGCGATGAAGCCAGTCCTCCAGACCAAAGAAATAGCTGGTCTCGGCAACACGGCGGCGCATCTCATCGCGCGACACGCCCAGATTCTCTAGGCCAAACGCCATCTCGTGCCACACGGTCTCGCACACAATCTGGTTCTCGGGATCCTGAAACACGTAGCCCACGCGCTCCGCAGACGCGCGCACGTCCATGTCGGCAACGTTCTCGCCCAGCACGCGCAGCTCGCCAGAGTGCGTACCCGCCGGCGCGATCTCGGGCTTGAGCAGGGACAGCAGCGTCGACTTGCCCGAACCGGTACCGCCAACAAGCAGTGCAAACGCACCTTGGGGAACAGACCAGTCGAGCCCCTCGAGCACCGCAGCATCAGCATCGGGGTAGGCAAAGCTCAGGCTCCGCACCTCAATCGCCGGAATATCCGGGCTGCACGCCACACCCGCCGCCGAGCTCCTATCAAACCGAGCCATCAGCCAAACCTCTTCTCATCAATCGCATGCAACGCGCAAGGCAGCACCATCCAGGCAGCGTACACGACATAGCCCGGCCACGGCGCCGGCACCGAGAGCTGCGGATAAAACGAATACTGCGTCGTCGCGGTCCACGCCACTGCCGCCGTGGCCACGCCAAACAACGCAAGCCCAACCAGCGCGGCAACGTCGCTGCGCCCCAGTCGATACCGCGCATACGTCGTTCGACGCATCGCGGCACCCCACCCACGGGAGCGCATGGCGTCCGCGCGCTCCAGCGAATCTTCCATGCCCCAGCCCATCAACACACTCGATGCCCGCAAACGCGAACGCACGGGGTCGGCCGGCGCGCGGCCCGGCACATCGATCGCGTCCTGCACCGCCAGCACCGTGCGGCCGCGGCGCAAAAACTGCGGGATAAGCCGCATGCACATCGAGATCATGAGCGCGAGCACCGGCGCGGCGTTGCCCAGCAACGCGAGCACCTTGTCGTATTCGAGCATCGACGCCGCAGCCTCAAACCACAGCACGCTCGCCACAAACAGCCCGCCCATACACAGGCCGTATACCATGCTCTCCAAATACACTGCGCGCATGCCGATGCGGAACAACTCCGTCGAGCCCGAGGCGCTAAACAGCGGGTTGACCAGCGCAATGATCAAAATCACCGGCAGCTGCCAGCGAAGCGCGTTCAGTGTGCGAGCAGCCCCGCGGGTCGCAAAGCCGTATGCCAGCCCGCCTGCGAGCGACAGCGCGATCAGCACCGGTTGCATCGAGAACATGGTGAGTCCCAGCGTTAGCGCCATGTAGAGCGCAGGCACCGCCGGGTGCGACATCGAGAATGCCGCGACGGGCTCGATGGCCGACCTCTCTCGCATATTGTCCACGGGCACCCGCCCTCTCACCCAAATACCAATGCCGCAGCGCCGCAAACACCGCACAAGCAGCGCAACCGCCGCGCCGGAACCACAAACCCAGCCGCCGCGGCCCAAACGTTACGCGCTCGTCATATGCCTGCGGTATCATATTGCGCCGTGTATCGTTTCCAAACACACGTCTCTATAACGTAACAGGAGATCACATGGACGCAACCGCAATTATCCTCGCTGCCGGCGAGGGCACCCGCATGAAGTCGAACCACTGCAAGGTTTCGCACAAGATCCTGGGTAAGCCCATGGTCCAGTGGATCGTCGACGCTACCATCAAGGCCGGCTGCAGCCGCGTCGTGGTCGTCATCGGCAGCCACGCCGACGAGATGCGCGCCCTCATCGACGGCGCCTACGCCAACAGCGCCACCAAGGTCGAGTGCGTCGAGCAGACCGAGCGCCTGGGCACCGGCCACGCCGTAAAGGTCGCGCTCGAGGCCTGCGGCATCACGCAAGGCCCCGTCGTCGTGCTCAACGGCGACCTGCCGCTCATCACCGCCGACACCGTCGCCAAGTTCGCGCAAACCGTCGCCACCGGCGAGCTCGCCTGCACCGTCATGACCATGACCCCGCCCGATCCTTTCGGCTACGGGCGCATCAAGCTGGGCGCCGATGGTCAGATCGAGCGCATCATCGAGCAGAAGGACTGCACGCCCGAGCAGGCCGCCACGCTGCTGGAGTGCAACGCCGGCTGCTACGCATTTGACGGCACGCAGCTCGCCGCCCACATCAACGAGATCGGCAACGACAACGCGCAATCCGAGTACTACCTGCCCGACATGCTCGAGATCCTCAAAGGCCACGGCCAGGCTGTCTCCATCTTCCACTGCGACGACTACCGCGACGGCCTGGGCGTCAACAGCCGCATCCAGCTCGCACAGCTCACCGCCATCGCGCGCGACCGCATCAACGAGCACTGGATGGCCGAGGGCGTTACCTTCATCGACCCCACGCAGGCCTGGATCGGCCCCGATGCCGTTATCGGCCGCGATACCGTCGTGTGGCCGCAGACGCACCTGATCGGCCACGTCACCGTGGGCGAGGAGTGCCAGCTCGGTCCCAACAGCCGCCTCACCGACACCACCGTCGGCAGCGGCTGCGTCATCGACGAGACCATCGCCATCGAGGCCGTCATCGAGAACGGCGTCGATTGCGGCCCGCGCGCCTACCTGCGCCCGGGCACCCACATGCTCGACGGCTCCAAGGCCGGCACGCACGTGGAGATCAAGAAGTCCACGATCGGCGAGGGCTCAAAGGTACCGCACCTGTCCTACATCGGCGACACCACCATGGGCTCCGGCGTCAACGTGGGCGCGGGCTCCATCACCTGCAACTACGATGGCGTGCACAAGCACAAGACCGTCATCGGCAAGGACGCCTTCATTGGCTCCGACACCATGATGGTCGCGCCCGCCCAGATCGGCGACGGCGCGCTCGTGGCCGCTGGCTCCGTCATCACCGAGCCGGTCCCGGCAGACGCGCTCGGTCTGGGCCGCGCCCGTCAGGTAAATATTGAGGGCTGGGCCGCCGATTATCGCCGTCGTCTGCACGAGGACGACGAGGTATAACGTTTTACCAAGCACAAAAGGAGCTGCTCCATGGGGGCGGCTCCTTTTTCTATCGTGACCTGCGCAACCGGATGAGTGGTCGGTTCGTGTCCGTTGGCGGTAAAGACGTTATCAGGACCCGATAAACCCCGCCGCGCGGTTACAATGCAACAAGGCATCTATATGGCATTCGATGTATAAAGGAGAAGGGTAATGCCGATTAATGATCCCGAGAAGTCGGAGAATATGCGCAAGTCCATCCGCGTGTATTCCGGTTCCTCCAACCGTCCCCTCGCTCAGAAGATTGCTGAGTACCTTGGGGTCGAGCTTTCGGGCCTTACGCTAAAGCAGTTCGCCAATGGTGAGATTTACGCCCGCTACGACGAGACCGTCCGCGGCGCCGACGTCTTCCTGATTCAGTCCGTGGCCGGCGGCAACGTCAACGACATGCTCATGGAGCTGCTCATCGCCACCGACGCTGCCAAGCGCGCATCTGCCCGCTCCATCACCGCCGTCATCACCCACTACGGCTATGCCCGTCAGGACCGCAAGGCCGGCCCGCGCGAGCCCATTACCGCCCGCCTCGTCGCCAACCTGCTCGAGCGCGCCGGCGTCAACCGCATCATCACCCTCGACCTGCACCAGGGCCAGATCCAGGGCTTCTTCGATATCCCGGTTAACCACCTGTCCGCACTGCCGCTGTTTGGCCAGTACTACAACGACATGCACTTCGACACCGACAACCTGGTTGTCGTCTCCCCCGACGTGGGCCGTGCCAAGGCCGCCAAGAAGCTGTCCGATATGCTCGGCTGCAGCCTCGCCATCGCCCACAAGGGCCGTCCGCGCCACAACGCGGCCGAGGTCATGGGCATCATCGGTGACATCAAGGGCAAGACCTGCGTCATCAATGACGACATGATCGACACCGCTGGCACCCTGTGCGCCAACGTCAAGGAGCTCAAGGCTATGGGCGCCGGCGACATCTACGTCTGCGCCACCCACGGCATCTTCTCCGGTCCGGCCATCGAGCGCCTGAACGATGCCCCCATCGTCGAGTGCGTCGTCACCGACGCCATCCCCGTCGAGGTCGGCGGCAAGATCAAGACTATCTCGGTCGCCGAGGAGTTCGCTCAGGCCATCTCCGCCGTTTACCACGAGGAGCCCGTCTCCACGCTCGTCGGCGGCGACTTCGCGCTGTAGTCGCATCGTCCTTGCAACCCGGCGCATCGCCGCCGGAACAGAAGAAACCCCCGCGCTCCCCCTTGCTTCGCAAAGGTCGCGCGGGGGTTTCTTCTGTTCCGGCGGCTCGCTCTGCCGCGGCCGCGCTTTTGTCTGGTGGGATTTCGCTGAAACGAAGTCTCGCCTTCGGCGGGCGTGGTAGCCTTTGTCGTTGAACGAACTACTTATGTAACGAAAGGAAGCCTATGGCAGCTGCACAGCCGCTTAAGATTCGCATGGTTGCCGGACTTGGCAACCCGGGTGAGGAATATGCCGAGACCCGCCACAACGCCGGCTTTAAGGCGATCGATGAGCTGGCCCGTCAGGCCGGTGTCACGTACTGGAAAAACCAGGCCGGCGCCGAGGTCGCACTCATCAACATCAACGATCCCGAGGAAGAGGGTGGCAAGCGCCAGATCGTGCTGGTCAAGCCGCAGTCGTACATGAACACCTCGGGCGGACCCATCTCCAAGCTCTGCCGCGAGTACAAGATCAAGGCCGAGGAGCTGCTCGTGATTCACGACGAGCTCGACATTCCCGCCGGTGACGTGCGCGTCAAGGTGGGCGGAGGCCATGCCGGTCACAACGGCCTGCGCTCCATCATCGACAAGATGGGCAGCCGCGACTTTAGCCGTATCCGCACCGGCATCGGCAACCCTCCCGGCAAGATGGCCGTGGCAGACTATGTGCTCAAGCAGCTACGCGCCCGCGAGGCCGAGGACTTCCAGGACACCTGCGCCCGCGCCGCAGATGCCGCCGGTCTGGCCATCGTCCACGGCGTAATCTACGCCCGCGACCACGTCAACGGCGCCGCCTCCGCCAACGGCAAGCACTAAAACCTACCGTTTAGGGACAGGTTTATTTTGGCAGGTTTTATCTGCGGAAACGCCCCGGTGGCCGCATCGCAATAAACCCCGCACCGCCATACACGCATAACACCCCAAAGGGGGCCGGCCTCATCACAACCCGAGGCCGGCCCCCTTTGCCGTTTTGCCTGATAAAACCGACCAAAATAAACCTATCCCTATTTGGTAGGTCGAAGTGGATAAACCCTTTTCCCAACCGCCGAAGACACACGTAAACAGCATGTCCATGAGGGTATAATTTGCACCGTATGTCTGCACAACGCCTGTGCGCGTACGGTTTTACTCGGGCTACCGTCCATTTCCGTGGAGGCACGGTTCGGCGGCCCTAACAAGAGAGGGGTTCTATGTATAAGATCCTGGAGAAGACGCAGTTCTCGGAGAAGGTGTTCAAGTTCCGCATCGAGGCGCCCGCGATCGCCAAGCATGCGCACGCTGGACAGTTCCTCATGGTTCGCGCCAACGAGACGGGCGAGCGCGTCCCGTTTACCCTAGCTGGTTGGAACGGTGACGAGGGCTGGGTCGAGTTCATCTTCATGGTGATCGGCAAGACCACCGAGATGCTGTCCACCTACGAGGCCGGCGAGTCGCTGCGCGACGTCGTGGGCCCGCTGGGCGTTCCCACCGAGATGGCCGAGGGCCCCTGCGCCGTCATTGGCGGCGGCGTCGGCCTGGCAATTGCCTTCCCGGTCGCCAAGCACCTGGTCGAGACCGGCCACGAGGTGCACGCCATCATGGGCGCCCGCACCAAGGACCTCCTGCTCATGGAGGACCAGTTCCGCGAGCTCCTCGACGAGGACCACATCCACATCACCACTGACGACGGCTCCTACGGCGAGCAGGGCGTTGTCACCGCTCCGCTGGAGCGTCTGCTGCAGGACAAGGCCGTGAGCCAGGTCTTCTGCGTCGGCCCCGTTCCGATGATGAAGTTCTCGACCCTCACCGCCCAGAAGTACGACACCCCCATCACCGCGTCGCTCAACCCCATCATGGTTGACGGCACCGGTATGTGCGGCTGTTGCCGCGTCGAGGTGGGCGGCGTGACCAAGTTCGCTTGCGTCGACGGCCCCGACTTCGATGCCACCCTGGTCGACTGGGATGACCTTCGTGCCCGCCAGGCCGCTTACCGTTCCGAAGAGGGCGAGTCCCTCAAGGCCTATGAGGAAAAGAGCTGCGCATGCCACTAGTTAACGGTCGTTTCGTTGCCGATATGAAGTCGCCCCGCACCCCCGATAACGAGGAGCCGGCTGCCGAGCGCGCCTGCGACTTCCGCCCCGTCGACAAGGGCTTCACCGAGGAGATGGCGCTGGCCGAGGCCGAGCGCTGCCTCAACTGCAAGAAGCCGTTCTGTGTTGAGGGCTGCCCCGTCAACATCAACATTCCCCGCTTTATCGAGCAGATCCGCGCGAAGGACTTCGGCGGCGCTCTCGATACCATTCGCGAGGACTCCATGCTTCCCGCCATCTGCGGCCGCGTCTGCCCGCAGGAGAACCAGTGCGAGGGCAAGTGCATCCGTGGCAAGAAGTCCGAGCCCGTGGCCATCGGCCAGCTCGAGCGCTTCCTGGGTGACCGCCCCGAGCTCGCCTCCACGCCCAAGATTGCCCCCAAGAACGGCAAGAAGGTCGCTGTCGTCGGCTCCGGCCCGTCCGGCATCACCTGCGCCGGCGAGCTCGCCCGTAACGGCTTTGACGTTACCGTCTTTGAGGCCTTCTTCACCGGCGGCGGCGTGCTGGTCTACGGCATCCCCGAGTTCCGTCTGCCCAAGGCGGTCGTCAAACGCGAGATTGACGGCCTGGAGGACATGGGCGTCAAGTTTGAGTACAACTCCGTCGTGGGCAACATGGCCACAGCCGAGGAGCTGTTCGAGCAGGGCTTCGACGCCATCTACGTGGCAACCGGCGCCGGCCTGCCCAAGTTCCTCAACGTCCCCGGCGAGAACCTGCCCAACGTCTTCTTCGCTAACGAGTACCTCACCCGCGTGAACCTGATGAAGGCCAACAAGTTCCCCGAGTACGACACCCCCACCAAGCACGGCAAGAACGTCGTCGTCTTTGGTGGCGGCAACGTGGCTATGGACGCCGTCCGTACCGCCAAGCGCCTGGGCGCCGAGCACGCCATCATCGCCTACCGTCGTACCGAGGACGAGATGCCCTGCCGTCGCGCCGAGCTGCACCATGCTAAGGCCGAGGGCGTCGAGGTTCTGCCGCTCGTCTCCCCGCTCGAGTTTGTCGCTGGCGAGGACGGCTCCGTGTGCGCCGTCAAGGTCCAGAAGATGGAACTCGGCGAGCCCGACGAGTCCGGCCGTCGTCGCCCGGTGCCCATCGAGGGCGCCATCGA
>JAGZNZ010000002.1:0-178023 GCA_018363345.1 Collinsella sp.
GCTTGACTCGACAATGGGCATCTTCGCGGGACGGGAGTCTAGCGCAATGTCCTCGGTCCCACGGGCACTCTACTTCAAGTACTACGAGGGCTCCGGGCTAAAGCTCAGGCCGCGCGTCGTGCAGGTGCTCCCCTCAACGGGCACGCTGGCGCGGCTCGCGGGCGCGGTCATGTGCGAGCAGGACGAGATTTGACAGGAGTCCAGGAACTTCTCGGAGGCGAGGATGAACGAGCTCTGCGACGGCGGTCGCACTCGGGGAATCGACGGTCCCGTCGAGCGGGCGCGGCTTGAGGCTGAGGCTAAAACGATACTCGAGTCCGGCATCAAGCTTGCGGACAGGATCGAGGCGGCATAGGATATGAACCTATCGGTTCTATGCTTTCTTAATCTTGCAAACAAAACTCGAGAAGAGCTCTTTTTCATATTCATTCATGCCAAAACGCCATAGTGCGACTAATAAAGCCACCAAGAAAAAGAATGCTGACAGGATAAGCCCGAGCCATGTCCCGCGCCCGAAGGGAAGATTCCAGTACAAAAAAGCGAATAACGCTATAACGGGTAAGGCAACAAGAACAAGTTGCCCAATTTCTGCCCAAAAACGACGAATATCAAGACCGACTATTTTTTGATAGTACCAATTCATTATGAAACCATTTCCGATGAGCATAGCGACTGCTGTAGAAAGGGCCGCACCGAAAAGTCCCACAATGTTCAACAAAATAATTGTCAGCACTACATTAGCGACCGCGATGAGAAGATACATCACACCACGGAAATAGTATTTGTTCAAAACCTGAAGAATGGTGAGCCCGAGGTTCTGCACAATGTCAATCGTGAACGGAATCATCACGACTGTAGCGATAAGGTAAGAGATGTAATAGTCTTCACCAGCCCAAAGATCCATGAAGTCTGATCCCAGGACAGCAAAACCGCCTAAAACCGCGATGCAAACCATAAAAGTGAGTCGTCCGACCTTGATGAATAGGCTAGAAATTGCTTCCATATCATGGTCGTGATGGTAGAGCTCCGACACGTGAGGAAGGAATACGGAGGATATCGCTATACCGATATACATGTATGCGGAATAGACCTGAGCCCCTACCGAATATACAGCGACCGACTCGGGTCCGAACATGAAGCCAACGATAAGCTGATCGGTCTTCCAGAAAATCTGATCAGCAACAGTAACGAGAACGATGGAGACACTGAAGCTGAGAAGCCCTTTAGCCAGCGCTCTATCCCAGCCATGGTATTCCCAGCTCGCCTTCAGTACATTCTTTGAATAGATCCTCTGTGCGATCGCGCAGAGGACGTTTAGCCCCAGAACCACAACGCAGATTGCGACCGCATAAGGGCACACTCTCGTCAAGAGAACGACGATCACAGGCTGTAGCGCAAGCGAAAGAAGCTGCGTGCCCTTGAGGAAAAGAAAACGTTCGTTCGCGGTGAGAATCGAAATATAGATGCTGTTGTTCATTGTGACGATACAGTTAACGCCCAAAATCAAAAGCATGACACAGCACTCGTTGAGTTGTGGCCTAGTGAAGGAAGCCGCGTAGACGCATCTGAACGCAAACGCCAAGACCCCCATCGCCACCATTGTCACTACGGACATTACGAGGTACATTCGCTTCGCGATTGCGAGCGTGTTCTCCATTTTTCGGGCGTCACCTTGCGCCATGTACATGCAATAGTATCTGCCGACGCCGGCAGCAAGCACGCTGTTGATGGAGACGATATAAGCCATAACTGAACCGATAAGCTGATAAATACCGTATTCGCTTTGTCCAATGCAAGACAACAGGATGGGAACATAAATTAGTTGAACGACAATCTGAACAACCGTGTATGCATATGAGATTATTACGCCTATACGACGCCCTGAGTTACTAGACAAAATACAAATCCAATCCACGATGATTGCCGAGACGAAACACTAGCTAAAGTGCCCCCATACACGGCAAGCAAGAATGAATAGCAAAGGTGAAACTTTGAGCAGATTATATTTAAGGCGCAACACCCTACTCAGCGACCGCACTCCATCTGGGTAGCTTAGCAGCTCAGATCGAAGCCTTTTAAAATCGCAACCCAACCCACTTTCCCTGCCGCATCTCGACAATGCCATCAAGGTGAACAACACATAGGACGAGTACGCTGGATCTGCTCTACCAAGCGCCAGTTCCGAAAGAAAGATTTCTTTGGCAACGCGTTGGGCACCAAGCAGCTTTTCGACAGTCTGATTGTTAACCGCAGAATCCATGCGGTCGACCACATAGCAATAGAGGACAGCATCGATAGAAACGACATTCTTGGCCTTAAGCCACAGCCGATAGAAAAACTGTCTGTCCTCTAAAAGACTAAGTGACTCATCGAAACGCAAATCGGTACAGAGACTTTTTCGAAATATATGCGAATGGGGGTAAAGGCCGTCTCCGAGAAGCAGAGGGCCGTCCTTCGGCCCGCGTCCCAGATAGGGTGCAGGCAATAACTCGACCATATCACCGCTTACGCTAACCTTTTCCTCAGCAAAGCAGAGCAAGTCGATTTCAGAACCAGCCAAGCTGCCGAGTATGACGTCAAGAGAGCGATCAGGTACCCAGTCATCGCTATCTACGAACCATATGTACTCACCGGAGGCTTTCTCAAGCCCAAGGTTACGGGCGGCAGAGACGCCTCTGTTTGCTTGGTGCAGAACTGTTACCTTCGGGTCGTCTCCATACGCATCACATAGCTCACCAGAAGTATCCGAAGACCCGTCGTCAACGAGCACGAGTTCGCAGGCATCATTCAACTGTGGAAGAAGCGAGCTGATACAACGCGGGAGTTGTTTTTCGGTGTTGTAAACGGGAACAACAACGGACAACTTCTTAGCACATGATTCGGTCATATCCGCCCCACAGCCCCAAGCCCGACGTGGCAAGAAACGTCACCTGAGCAACCGGTTTCATCCCATCGACAAACGTCATGCAAAGAGACAGAGGCCACAGCAAGTGCAAAAAAGAAGGCAATGCCAAAAGAAACCTCAACGAGAGAAGTGAGAATCATCCCGTAAAGAACGCCGATGAGGGAGAGAGCCTTTTCGTTGCGCTTTTCTTTGTTGTCAAGCACGTGATAAACCATGAGTCCGAAAGACACAAGCCCCACCAGGCCGTACATAACAACTATTTCCGCAACGCCATTTTGGGCGTTGCCCCAACCGACAACACGCTCAACAATAGTGTTGCCATAGCCATACCCGACATAAGGGCTGGCGCCAATGATGAAGCCCAAACTATCGTAAATAGGCGTTCTTCCAGTCATGGTCAAGCTCCGGCCAAGAACGTCCTGAATGAAACTCTGGACATACGGATTTTGAAGCATCATACCCGAACTAAAGAAAACGATATTTGCAATCGCGAGAACCCCAATATATACCGCGCCCTTCGAGCAATAACTTTTTACTTTCGAAGGAATAACGACAACAACCGCAACAGCCAGAAGAAAACCAAGAAGTGCAGTCATTGCACTCGCCTTAATGAGAACAAGAACCGTTTCAACAACGAATATCCAGAAAATACCCCAGTTATAGACCACGTAGCCATGACGCTCCGCCAGCAGAGTCCCATAAACAACAATAAGCAACGAGTGAATATCGCCCGTGGAGAACTTGTTTCCAATAAGGTAAGAACTCTCAGAATTATTCATGTGGGCCGCAAAAACAACGAAGTCGTTTGCAAGACAAACCAGCAAAAGCGGCCAAAATAGTGAGCTTAATGCCCCAAATAACCCGTACTTTTCTTTTAGCTGAGCAAAGCTGAGAAATAACGCTGCAACATTAAGACCTAAAATTGCCGCATACAATGCATTCTGAGGTCCACCACCAGCGAATACCGTGCAAACAGTAATTACGACGGCAAATTGAAATACCCAGCCAATACCACGCACCCTGGAAATCGAGCGGAAGCAAATAATTATCAAGAGGGCTATCGCACCGCAACGAACGCTCTGCGCCAAAGCTGTAGGTAAAAAGGCAAACTTATACACTGTCATAATCATAAGCACAACAATGCTAAAGCGATCAAACGACTCTTTTGCGGTATATATCGGCAGTGTCCCTTGTGTTGGCTTAGAAATCAGCATCCAAACCTCATCAATCTAGCAATCCTCAAGAAATTCCTCAAAGCTTCCATAGGTCCTCGCATCCTGCATCCAGTTCAAGCTCAAACCCCGCGTCCCCATCAGCCTCGCCTGCGACTCATGCACACCGCAGAGATGTTCGGGGTCTGCGAACAGTGGGAAGTACTCGCGAATCTCCTCGGGCTTGGGATCGCGATCCAGCTTCGCCCGGAAGCGACGCACATATTCCTTGGCCTCCTCGACCTGTACGGCAGCACGCTTCTCCCGGTAGTGCTCCAGCGAGCAAATCCGCCGAGCGGGCACCCCCCCCCATACAGAATCGCCCTCAACGTGCCCACTCACCACGGCATGGGCGCCGATAATCACGTTATCCTCAATAGTCGTACCGCATAGAATGGTGGCACCCCATCCGACGAAAACATTGTTGCCGATGGTAACCGGCTTCTCGTTACCCAGAATCTCCCCAGTCTTGCCCTTTACAACAGACCAACTGAAGTCATGAGTCAGGATAGTAATCGGTCCGGTGAGATTAACGTGATCTCCAATGGTCAAAAGGTGCGGATCGGTCACGTCGACATGCGTTTCTCCCGGACAATGAAACGTAACGTCCTCCCCGATAGTGACCCCGCACGAGCGCAGGTATTTCAAGTAACCCTCGTTATTCACAAGAAGTTTGTTGTAAACCTTCCTCACAACATCTTTCAAAGCCATTCTTGCAACTCCAATCTAGAAAAAACCGAGCGCCGCAGCCATATAGAGAACGTTCGCGGCTCTCCGCTTCAGCAGCTCCACAAAGGCCCTCTGCGCAAAACCAAGTCTCTTGCTCGGATATTCGTCTATCACCCTAAGCAGCCGCTGATCGTCTGCCATCTTCCGTATGGCACTGCAAGCGTCGTGTCGGCTCTTGCCGCTCACGCGGGATACTTCCTGCGAGATGCACATCTTCATATAGATGAACAGCGACTTCGTCAGTCTCAAAACGCAATCCGCCTCAGCGGGCGAGTTAGCCACGAGCCGGAGAGCGTAGTCAAAGAAGTACAGGCACGCCTCGAAACGGTCCGGCCTGTACGAGGTCGTGAGGGATGAAAGATTAGTGCGGTATGAGTAGCCCACGCAGCTCGTCGTCGCCACCTTACTGCAGGTTCGCAGAAACATGAACTTGAAAACGAAGTCCTCGCTAATCACCTCGCGCTCCGAGGGGAAGCGGAGGTCATACTCGTCTATGTTCGTCTTTGCGAACAAGGATGAGCATGCCGACATCGGAATCGAGTCGGAGGCATCGGGGGCGCTTCCACAAACGCGGGGGATGAACTTCATCGCCAGCTCATCGCCCTCCCACACGGCATCCTCGAGCTTGAATTCGAACTGCGAGTTCCCCTCGCCGTCGCGCTTGGTGAACCCGCCCAGTACGCAGTCCGCCCCGGTGTCCTCTAAAGAGCGGACAAACGTCGCGACCATGCCAGGTTCGAGCCAGTCGTCAGAGTCAACAAACATCACATGCGTGGTCTCAGAGCGCAGGCTGTCGAGCCCCGTGTTGCGCGCGAAGCCCAAACCCGCGTTCTCCTTGTGCACCGTCCGAACACAATCGTTCTCGGCGGATAGGCGCTCGCACAGCTCACCTGACCCGTCGGTCGATCCGTCGTCGACGAGCAGTATCTCGAACACCGAGTACGACTGCTCAAGAATGGAGCGAACGCACTGCTCAAGATAATGTTCCACGTTATACACGGGGATAATGACAGTTATCTTCAATGCAGAATTCATCAGCCAGCAAGCTCCTCGTACATATTGAGAACAGAATCAAAACAAGCCGGCTGCGAGTAACCCGCTTTTTCTACCACGTCTACATTGCGAATCGAACGCGATCGCATGCGACCCAAGAAACCATCTGCAGCATTTGCCCAACAAAACTCGCCGTCATCTAAGGAAAGGCGCGCGCAAAGCTCAGGGGCAATCACGACCTCATTGGTTATCGCGTTGCTCATAACAACCGCAAGCCCTGTCGCTTGGGCCTCGATAAGGTTAATCGGCAGGCCTTCGTATTTCGAAGGAGCTAAAAGCACATCCATCGCGCAATAATAACGTTCAACGTCATCCACACGACCAACGCAAATGCAACGACCATCGCTAATTAATCCTGCCGCTTGACGCTTAAAGTTATCGAACAATTCCCCGTCGCCGCAAACAAGCAGATAGGCATTAGGATCCCGCTTCGAATACTCTTCAAATACATTTAGAACGAATAAAGGGTTCTTAGCATCGACAAAGCTGGCAGCGAAACCAAGGACAGCAGCGCTTTCCTGAATTCCATAGGCCATACGCACCTCAGATCGAGCTGCCACATTGAACGCGAAGCGGCTAACGTCAATTCCGTTGAGAGCGAGCTGATATTTATCGCAGGCAAACAGAAAGTCTCCTGCCGCGTGTGAACACGCCAACATTCCCGAGCAATACTTAAAATACAGCCGTCTCTCAACGTAAGTGAAAAGACCCTTCACACATCTCGCCCCACGACCGAAGGAACTGTTGTGCGAATGAACTATAGCCTTGGCACCGCCTTTGACAGCTAAATGAGCGAAATGAAAAACCAGCCCGTTATTGCCATGAATATGAACGATGTCATAATCCCCATCGGTAACAAACGATGAGACCGCGGAGCCGTTGACCAGCGCTCCTCCGACCCCACCAGAGACCAATGGGCCAGCGCCGTCGACACGCATGCTATCAACCGCCGTAGTCACTGAGGCCATACTACAGTCAATTCCATGGGCGCTAGCCGCAGCAACCAAGTCTTCGACATACCGCTCCACACCGCCACTGCCCCATTTGAGGACGAGCTCTAGAACCTTCACTGGCTACCTTTCGTCCAAATCGAAATCTTGTCGCTCGGAGTGCTTCTCTGCAAAGCCGTGAACATCGGATATAACCGTTGCGGGATTGCCGCTAACGATAGATCCTGCCGGGATACTCCCCCGCACCACGGCCCCTGAGCCCACAATGCAGTTATCGCCCAAAACGGCCCCAGGCATGATGATTGACCGCGCACCGATAAAGCAGTTGCTGCCGATTTTGACGGGGCGTCTGATGACCCTATGGCGCTCCGCGGCATCGATACCCACTGCCCTAAATGCATTGTTAATGCTGTAGTCATGAACGAGCACGACCACATCGAATGAAATGGTGCAATCATCACCGATTTCAATCATGTCATAGCCCGACGAATCCAAAAAAATAGTCGGGCTGATCCAGCAGTCACCAGGATTCTCATTAATCTTTACACCCAGCTTTCGGAGAAACTTTGGGTATTGGCGAATAAAGGCCGTCTTATTAAGCTTGTCTAGCCACCAGTAGTAGCTATTGAGCGCCTTGAGCGCATATGTCTTGAGTCCCATCGGCTCTCTCCCCTATATTTCTACTCGTCGAAAGTTCATCACTTCGCCGAGCGCTTAAAGCACATCGCAAGAAAATGCCAACTGTCAATGAAGTAACGCCTGAACAGGCGTTTCGGCTCCTTAAGAAAGCGATACAGCCACTCAATACCTGCACGGCTCACCCATTCAGGCGCACGCTGAACATTACCGGCGAGAAAGTCCACCGTAGCGCCACAAGAGATGGAAACGGGGGCCCTGTAAGTGTCCCGGTTGCCCTCAACAAAAATCTCCTGCTTAGGACATGAAAGACACACCAGAAGGACATCCGGCTTAGCCTCTACAAGCATTTTGTTGATTTTCTCGAGCTCAGCGGAGTCCTTCTCGAACCCGAATTTCGGCGAATAGACGCCCACGATCTTGAGACTGGGGTGCATAGCTAGCAAATTGTCTCGCGCCGCCTCGGGCACACCCTCTTTGCCACCCAAAATAAACACCGATAGCCCTTCGCGCTCAGCCATGGCGCACACAGCTGGCACAAAGTCGCTGCCGGAAACCTTCTCAGGGAGCGGCACCCCCTGCTTCTGTGCGACTTTCAAAGGCGGCTTACCGTCCATAAGGGAGAGATCGCTGCGCTCGATAGCACCTCTGAGCGCAGGATCCTTATCTGCCTTTACCATCACATCGACGTTCAAGAACAACACGTGCGATGGCTCGGACGTGCAAGCAAGTTCCTTAACGCGTGCGAGAGCTTCTTCACATGTAAGAGCATCCACGGAAAGTCCGAGGAAGTCGTATCTCCTGTTGGTCACAACGTCAGCCAAGACAGCTAGCCTTTCCCTAATTACGCTTCCCAATCTTTGCGGGCACGCCCAACGCGACGCATCCGGCGGGCACCGATTTGGTAACCACGGCGTTAGCGCCAATCACCGCTCCGTCGCCAACCTCAATATCGCCGAGCAGCACGCAGCCGGCGCCGAGCATCACGTCATTCCCGATTCTCGGCACCCCATCACCGGGAGCACCCCCCCCCGACCAAGCTGAACCAATCGTCACGTGCTGGAAGAACCGACAGTTCTGCCCCACGACAGCATTGGGATGAATAACGCACCCAAGGCCCAAGTGATAAAACTCACAGCTGGGGTCAATCTGCGTGCCAACACCAATGTCGCAGGAAAATAGAACCCTGCCTAGTTGGTGCAGTAATGCCGCCGCGACTCTACCCAACTTGCCATGCTCGGCCAAATTGTTTGCCGTCAAGGCAAGCCTGAGAATTGCTTTATTGGACATGTAACGTCCCCTCAACTGCGAAAAATCGCACGCCTGCGGCTATAGCGGCTATCTCATCGCTCGGTTTATCGCCGTACATCAAGCACTCGACGGATTCTGCATCGAAGTCCAGCATCGCAGCCAGCAGCATTCCCGGGGCGGGTTTGCGGCATTCGCAGGGACCGGTGTAGTCAGGGTGATGCGGACAGAAGTACCAAGCGTCCACATGAACGCCGAGCTTCTCAAGTTCGTTTTCCATGTAGCGATGAAGGCGACGCATGTCCGCCTCGGTGTAGAGGCCCTTGGCGATTCCCGCCTGGTTGGTCACGACGACGACCTTATACTCGGGGTCGTCGGAGTAGCCGCGCATGATGTCGACCGTGGAGGGGATCAGCTCCAGCTTCTCGGGCTCGTGTAGATGACCCGTGTCCACGTTGATCGTGCCGTCCCGGTCGAACATGGCGAGCTTCCATGGCCTGGCGAGCGGCGCGAGCATCGTCTGGGCGAGCTCGTAGTCCTCCGGCACGCCGATGTCGATGAAGCCGCCGGCGCACTCCACTGCAAGCAGTTCCCCGTCGCCGACGACGCGCTCGAAGTAGTCGCTCTCCAGCGAGAACTTATCGGGCATCCCGTCGAGGGCATCCCTGCGCAGCAGGTAGACGCCCGCGTTGATGAGGCCCTCCTCGCACGGGCGCTTCTCGTGGAACGCGGTCAGGGCGCCGCAGGCGTCCACGTCGACCGTGCCGTAGCGCTCGAAATCCCGCATGCGCTTGACGGCGATGACGGCTGAGGCGTTCTCGGGCGCAACGGCAACGGCCGCCTCCATGGCGGCGAAGTCAACGTCGAGCCAGGTGTCGCCGTTCAGGACGAAGACCCAGTCCGACTCGCACCTGCTCAAGGCCCTCTTGACGGCGCCGCCTGTGAGCAGCGGCGTGACCTCGGGGCTGTATTCGATTGCCGTGCCGCGGTACTCGAGGCCGAAGAAGCCCTCGATCTGCTCGCGGCGATAGCCATCGGCCACGACCACGCGGTCGAAGCCCGCTGCCGCCAGCTGGTCCATGATGAAGCGCAGGAACGGCCTGCCGGCCACGGGCGCCATGGGCTTGCAGACGTCCGGCACGACGTGGGCGAGCCTGGTGCCGAAGCCGCCGGCCAGCACGATCGCCTCGCGGTAGGGGCGCATCTACTCGGCACCCCCGAACATGTCGGCCTCCACCGCGGCGCACAGCACGTGGTAGGTGGGAAGGTGAAGCTCCTGGACGCGGAAGACCTCGTCGCGGGGCACGCGGACGCACACGTCGGAGATGCCGGTGAGCTTGGATTCTCTGGCGCCGGTGAGCGAAACCACGCGCACGCCCTTGGCGCGGGCGACCTTGGCGGCCTCGACGACGTTGGCGGAGTTGCCCGAGGTCGAGATGGCGAGCAGGATGTCGCCGGGCTCACCGTAGCCGTAGACCTGCTGGGCGAAGACGCCGACGGCCGCCTCGTCGTTGCCGAACGCGGTGGAGAGCGCCGTCTGGGAGACGAGCGAGATGGCGGGAAGCGACCCCTCGAGCCATGAGGGGGCCTCGGAACCGTTGGCCTCGCGGTAGGCCTCGGAGAAAGCCCCGTCGACGGGGCGCTTGAAGCGGAAGCTCTTCATGAGCTCACCGACGGTGTGCTCGGAGTCGGCCGCTGAGCCGCCGTTGCCGCAGACGAGCAGCTTATTGCCCGAGCGGAAAGACACGGTGATCAGGTCGCGCGCAGCGCGGACCTCGGCCTCGCATGCCAGCATCTCGGGGTAGTTGCCGAAGAAGGTGGACAGGCACTCGTCGCCCGTCTGGGGGCACTTGGTATCCATTAGCGGGATCCCTCCAGGTCGTAGTCCTCGGGCCCGTAATAGGCGACGGAGGTCCCGCCGTCCTCGAACTCGAACGGTATGTAGAGCAGGTCGGACATGGCGTTTCGCACGGACTCCTGCGCATCGGGCTCCACGTAGAAGACGAGGAACCCTCCCCCGCCGGCGCCAAGCAGCTTGCCGCCCAGCGCGCCGGCGTTCATGCCGCGCTCGTAGAGGGCGTCGATGGAGCCTGTGGATATCTGCGAGCCCGTGCCGCGCTTGAGGCGCCAGGTGGTGTCGAGCAAGCGGCCGAACTCGGAGAGGTCCGCCGACTTGTCGGTGAGCACGCCCTCGGCCACGTCGACCAGCGCCAGCATCTCCTTGAGCTGGGTGGTCTTGTCGACCACGCGGTTGGCCTTCTGCATGTCCGAGGAGAAGCGGGTGAAGCCGGTGAAGAACATCATCAGGTTGGAGTTGAGCTCGCGCTTGCGCTCGGGCGAGATGACGACCGGGCGGACCGAGAAGTCGCCGTCGGCGAAGTCGATGCGGTTGAGGCCGCCGAACGCCGCGGCGATCTGGTCCTGCCAGCCGCCGGCCTCGGCGCACAGCTCGCGCTCAAGCGTGATGGCCTCCCTGGCCAGTCGGTCCTTGGAGGCGTAGGTGCCCTTCATGCAGTGGAAGGCGTTGAGCATGCCCACGGCGAAGGACGAGGAGGTGCCCAGACCCGATCGGGCGGGAAGGTCCGCTTCATAGGTGATGCGCATTTCGCGCATGTCGAGCATCTGCATGGCGTTGCGCACGGCGGGGTGCTCGAGCTCGGAGGGGTCGGAGACCCGCTCGATCCTGGAGTAGACAAGCTCGGTGGAGTAGTCGAAGAAGCGCGGGAGGTGGCGCGCCGTGACGTAGCAGTACTTGTCGAACGTGGTCGAGATGACCGAGCCCCCGTGCTCGTTGAAGAACTCTGGCATGTCGGTGCCGCCACCGAAGAACGACATACGGAATGGTGTGCGAGTGATAATCATTTCTCAAAAACCTATCTTCAATAACTTAAGGGAATTAACTAGCACCGCCGCCGGTAATGACCTCGACCACCGTGAGAAGCACAATCTTGATGTCGGTCAATATGCCGCGCCTGGCTATGTATTCGAGATCGCGCTGCACCATACCGTCGAAGTCGGTATCATTGCGATCGGTAACCTGCCACCAGCCGGTTATGCCGGGCTTTACGGCCAAACGTTGCAGGTCGTACTCCGTATACTCCGCGACCTCATTCGGCAGCGGCGGGCGCGGGCCTACCACGGACATCTGACCCAGGAACACGTTCAGGAACTGCGGGAACTCGTCGATGGAATGCTTGCGGATGAACTTGCCGATCCTGGTGACGCGCGGGTCCTCCTTCATCTTGAACATGGCGCCGGCGATCTCGTTCTGCTCCTTGAGCTCTGCCAGGCGCTCGTCGGCGTCCCTGTACATGGAGCGGAACTTCCACATGCGGAAGGTGGACAGGCTGCCATCGCGGTGGGTCTGGCCCACGCGGATCTGGCTGTAGAAGGGGTTGCCCTCGCTCTCCAGACGGATAGCGGCGGCAAGAATCAGACTGGGGATAGCGATGGCACCGAGCACGACACCGCTGAACACGATGTCGAACGTGCGCTTGACGGCCCTATAGACAAGGCGCGAACGATCCCAGTCCATGATGGATTGCATGGCCTTGTAGCGACCGACGCCCTCGCGCCGGCCCATGGCCTGAGCAATCAGCGCCGCCCCCGCAGGCGCATTATTCTCTGTTACTTCCTTAGCAGCCACAGTCAAACTTACGTCCCCGTTCCCCAGGGATCCCCCAATCGGTAAATTCAAGAAATGCGAACGAATTGCCGGCGCAACGTCTCCCTTACGTTTTGCTGGGCACGTCCAACGGAAGCAGCTCCCTAAATGTGGAGTCGCCATCGCCCACGTCTACCAGGCACCAGCGCTTATGACGGTCTATCTTCTTTACACGGGCCTCTTGCCCCACCAAGGGCCCCTGTTCTATGTGCAACACGCCGTCTTCTATGCGCGCGACGCTGTTGCGCACCACGCCGTCGTCGTCCAGAACGCTGCGGTACCAGTCCTGTGCGTCGTCCGGCATGGGCATGTACGCCCGCTCCCTGTTGCCTGCGATGCGACAGCCAAAGCTCAACTGGGCCAAGGCCCGATCGAGCGCAGCGGCATCGTGCGTGGCGACGAAGAAATATTCCTTGTACATAGGTTTGGTTTGGAGCGACCATGCGCCGTCCCGCTTAAACCAGAACTCCTTTTGCATTACAAAAGCGTCCTGCATAAGGTTGTGCGGCATAATGCGGCGGACCTTTTCGCAGGTCTCGCGCTCTTTTCCATGGGGGGTGTGGACCAGATACCAGCGGACGCGGCCGTGCTGGCTGTTGGTGGTGGCGCCGTTAAATGCGCCCGGCAGTTGCTCTTGGCGCCGTGCCGTCTGTTCCATGTTCTCGCCCCCTCTTTTGGCTTTGCGATGCACGCAAATGCAGGGGCGTTTAGAACAGGCTTCTCGCTCGCAGCTAGGCGCAGTCGCAAAAGTACAGGTTTTTGTAGAGGGGTATGGAGATGTACCTACTAGCAGTACATTTTGCGTAATCTGGGCAAACGCTGATTAATTGCTCGTATAATGTCGTCTGTCGAAAGATACAAAAACCTGTACCTTTTTGTGCAACAAAAAAAGCCGCTCAACCAGCGCCTTTTCTTATTTTGGTAAGGAAAAAGGCGACCGCCCTTTGAGGACGGTCGCCTTTGTTAATTGTTGTGAAGTTTGCCTTAGGCGCGAGTCTTGATCTCCTCGAGCACCTTGGCCACAAACTCGTCAACGCTCATCTGAACGGTCTCGTTGGAGCGATCGCGGACGGAGATGTTGCCGGCCTCGACCTCCTTCTCGCCCAGGATGAGCATGTAGGGCACGCGGTCGATGCTGCGGGCCTCGCGGATCTTGTAGCCGATCTTCTCGTCGCGATCGTCGCAGACCACGCGAATGCCGGCCTCCTCCAGCTTGGCGCACACCTCATGGGCGTAGTCGCGGCTCTTCTCGGAAACCGGAAGTGCCTTGACCTGCACGGGAGCCAGCCAGGTGGGGAACTTGCCCGCAAAGTGCTCAATCAGAATACCAATAAAGCGCTCGATAGAGCCAAAGCACACGCGATGCAGCATGATGGGACGCTTCTTGGTGCCGTCGGCGTCCACGTACTCCAAGTCAAAGTTGAGCGGCATCTGGAAGTCGAGCTGCACGGTACCGCACTGCCAGGTACGGCCGAGCGAGTCCTCCAGGTGGAAGTCGATCTTGGGGCCGTAGAAGGCGCCGTCGCCCTCGTTGACCTCGTAGTCCATGCCCAGCTTCTCCAGAGCGGTGCGCAGGCCCTCCTCGGCGCGCGCCCAGTCCTCGTCCGAACCCATGGAGTCCTCGGGGCGGGTGGAAAGCTCAACGTGGTACTTAAAGCCAAACTTCTGGTACACGGAGTCGATAAGGTTGACCACGCCCACGATCTCGTCGGTCAGCTGGTCGGGACGCACAAACAGGTGGGCATCGTCCTGGTTAAAGCAGCGCACGCGGAACAGGCCGTGCAGGGCACCGCGCAGCTCGTGGCGGTGCACCAGGCCAATCTCACCGGCGCGAATGGGCAGCTCGCGATAGGAGTGCGGCTTGGAGGCGTACACCAACACGCCGCCCGGGCAGTTCATGGGCTTAATGCAGTACTCTTCGTCGTCGATGACGGTGGAGTACATGTTGTCCTTGTAGTGGTCCCAGTGGCCCGAGGTCTTCCACAGCTGCTTGTTCATGATGAGCGGCGTGGAGATCTCCACGTAGCCGGCCTTGTGGTGGATCTCTCGCCAGTAGTCCAGCAGCGTGTTCTTAAGGATCATGCCGTTGGGCAGGAAGAACGGGAAGCCGGGGGCCTCGTCGCGCATCATAAAGAGGTCCATCTCGCGGCCGATCTTGCGGTGATCGCGCTTCTTGGCCTCCTCCAGCATGTGCATGTGCTCATCGAGCTCTTCCTTGGTGGCAAAGGCGACGCCGTTGATGCGGGTGAGCATCTTGTTGTCCTTGTCGCCCTTCCAGTAGGCGCCCGAAACGCCGGTGAGCTTAAAGGCCTTCAGCGCCTTGGTGTAGCAGATGTGGGGGCCGACGCACATGTCGATGTAGTCGCCCTGCTGGTAGAAGGTGATGCGGGCGTCGTCGTCCAGGTCGCCGATGTGCTCGACCTTGTACTTCTCGCCGCGCTCCTCCATAAGGGCGATGGCCTCGGCGCGAGGCTTCTCGTACACGGTGAACTTGAGGTTCTCCTTGACGATCTTTTTCATCTCGGCCTCGATCGCGGGGAAGTCGTCCTCGCTGATCTTGACGCCCTCGGGCAGGTCGACGTCGTAGTAGAAGCCGTTGTCGGTCGCGGGGCCGTATGCAAAGTCGGCCTGGGGGTACAGGCGCTTGATGGCCTGCGCCATGATGTGCGCGGCGGAGTGGCGGATGACGTGCGTGACCTCGTCCTGCGGGAGCTCGGCCACCGAACCGTCATTGTAGAGTGCCTTCATGGGTATATTTTCTCCTCTCGGATGCCTGATGCAAGTGCGCGCGATGCGCTAGTCGTTTTAACTTGCATCATTATAGGCAGGTTGCCTTGGTATACAAGCGCCCGCCGCACCTTAATGGCACGGCGGGCGATTTTCTACGCATGCTTCATCGTGTGGGGCGGGTTGCGCGTGTGGCTTGCGCGGGACGCGCGGTGCCCGTGGCTTGCGACCGGCCCGGCGATGGATGCGTTACTGGATGCGAGTTCGGCAGTAGGGGCAGACCTTCCAGTGCGCATCGAGCGGGCGATGGCAGCTGGGGCATACGTTGCGAACCTGGGTATCGCACACCGGGCAGACGACGAAGTCCTTCTCGATGGGCGCGCCGCACTGCGGGCAGGTGCCGTACTGGGCAAGCTGGCGCTCGCGCAGAGCCATGTCCAGCTCCTGCTCCTCGCGGTCGGAGGCGTAGGAGTGCGGACGCAGGACCAGGTAGGCAATGAGGCCCACAAACGGGATGAGGGCGATGATGCCCCATGCCACGTAGGCGCTGGCGCCGCGGCGGCGAGCGTCGATGAACACATAGACGACCGACAGCACGTACAGGGCGATGATAAAGCCAACGAAGGCATAGACGACGCCCATAAGCTGCGGCGACATGAGCTCGGAGATGTACTTGGACATTACGGGTACCTTTCGGAATATTTACAGTACGGTCAAGTTTACCACGGGGTTTGTTTATATGGGACTACGGCTAGGGACGGGGCTGGTGCGGACACAAACATCTCAATCTGTAACAGGTGGAGGCGAAATCCGGGTCTAGGTGTTACAGATCGAGACGAACGGAAGGGGCGCCAGACTAACGTCTCAATCTGTAACATCTGGAACCCAAATCCTCGTCTAACTGTTACAGATCGAGACATTCAAAATCCGCCGGAAGGTTTGTCTTGATCTGTAACATCTAGAACCCAAATCCTCAGCTAGCTGTTCCAGATCGAGACATACGAATAACCCGACGGGCTAACGTCTCGATCTGTAACAGTAGGACCGCAATTCCCCTCCTACTGTTACAGATCGAGACGAACGTGCGCCCGTGGTCTCAACATCTCAATCTGTAACAGGTAACGTCGACGACCGCGAGGTTGGGTGGGAAGATCTCGTGGCCTAACGTGGCCGGCATCCGTGCTGGGCGGCCCTCGTCTGCCGTTGGCGGGTGTTGCGGGGCTGTTCGCCGCATTGCCGCCGCACTAGGGGCGCGCAGACCGTAGGATGGTTTTATTGACAGCCTGTCAACTTATCTGGGAGGCACCGTGGCAGAAACGTTTGATATCGCAATTGTGGGCGCGGGCATTACCGGGTGCGCCATCGCGAGGCAGCTCGCGCGGTTTGACCTATCCATTTGCGTAGTCGAGGCGGCTAACGATATTGCGCTGGGCGCGTCGAAGGCCAACGGCGGCCTGGTGCACGCTGGCTACGATCCGGCGGCGGAAACCGTAAAGGCACAGGTCAACGCCCGTGGCTGCGAGTTGTACGGTACATGGGCGCAGGAGCTGGGCTTTCTGTTCTGCCGCACCGGGTCGATGGTGTTGGGCTTTAACGACGAGGACCGCACGCATCTGGAGCAGCTGCGGTGCAACGGCCATGTCAACGGTGTTCCCGAGCTGTCGATCGTCGGACCCGACCGCATCCACGAATTAGAGCCGCGTGCCAGTGCCGATGCAACGTGCGCGTTGTGGTGCCCCTCGACTGGGTTTGTCGACCCGTTTGAGGTTGCCATCGCCGCGCTGGAGAACGCCGTGGCCAACGGGGTGACGTTTATGCGGTCTGCGCCGGTGGAAGCGATTGAAGTCGCGGGCTCGGGCGACGACGCGCACTTTACGTTGGCGACGCCCGCCGGAGACGTGCGCTGCCGCTACCTGATCAACGCCGCGGGCAACGGCGCCGCCGACATCTCGCATATGGTGGGCGCCGAGGAGTTCCAGATGGTCTGGCGTCAGGGCAACATCGTGGTGCTGGATAAGGAACCGCGCACGCTCATGCCGCTCTACCCTGTTCCCACGCCAGTGTCCAAGGGCGTTATCGTCACGGGTACCGTACATGGCAACACCGTGATTACCGCGACGGCTGCCGTGCGCGAGCCAGGCGACACGCAGACCTACGCGACCGATGTCAACGCGCTCCTGACCGGTGCGCACAAGCTGGTGCCCGATCTGGACACGCGTCGCGTGGTGCGCGCGTTTGCCGGCGGTCGACCGGTCATTCAGGGAACGAACGACTTCTTTATTGGGCAGTCGGCCGTGGTGCCGGGGCTGTTCCAGGCGGCGGGCATCCAGTCGCCGGGCGTGGCGAGCGCACCG
Organism: Collinsella sp.; assembly: GCA_018363345.1. GTDB lineage: Bacteria > Actinomycetota > Coriobacteriia > Coriobacteriales > Coriobacteriaceae > Collinsella. The sequence continues at coordinate 17,478 of JAGZNZ010000002.1, forward strand.
GCCATTGCCGAGCGCATGGAGCTTGTGATGCGTGAGGCGGGCGTGGAGCTGCACGAGCGGGCGGACTGGAACCCAATTCGCCGCGAGCCGGACGACTTTGACCGCGCACCGCTGGCGCGCAAGGAAGAACTCATTGAGTCCGATCCCGCGTGGGGGCAGATCGTCTGCCGCTGCGAAACGGTGCCCGAGGCCGAGATTGTGGCCGCGATCCGACGCCGTCCGGGCGCGATTTCGGTCGAGGGCGTCAAGCGCCGCTGCCGCGCCGGCATGGGTCGGTGCCAAAGCGGTTTTTGCCAGAGCCGCGTGGTGGCGATCCTGGCGCGCGAGCTGGGCTGCGACCCCAGCGAAGTGCTGTTGGAGGATGCCGGATCTTGGCTGGTCGAGGGACCTTTGAAGGGGGTGCGCTAGGATGGCGGAATTCAAATCGAGTGCGATTGATTGCGGCGTCGTTGAGGCCGTGGCAACGCAGGCCTTCGACGTGGTCGTTATCGGCGGCGGACCTGCCGGCATGGCGGCCGCGCTGGCCGCGCATAAGGCAGGCGCACGCGTGGCCATCGTGGAGCGCGAGCAGCACCTGGGCGGCATCCTCCGCCAGTGCATCCACCCCGGCTTTGGCCTGTCGCACTTTAAACAGGAGCTCACCGGTCCCGAGTACGCGCAGCGCTTTATCGACCAGGTGCATGCAACCGATATTGCGCTGTTCCTGAACAGCATGGTGCTTGGGATTGATTCAGGCGAGCCTGCGGAAGACACCGCGGTCCACACCGTCACGCTCATGAGCCCTGCCGGCATGCTGCAGCTCACCGGTCGCGCGATCGTCCTTGCCATGGGCTGCCGTGAGCGCACCCGCAGCGAGATCAAGATCCCCGGCAGTCGTCCCGCCGGCGTGTTTACGGCCGGCCTGGCGCAGCGATACATCAATATCGAAAACCTCAAACCCGGCTCGCGCGCCGTCATTTTGGGTTCGGGCGACATCGGGCTGATCATGGCACGTCGCTGCACGCTCGAGGGGATTTCGGTCGAGGGCGTGTACGAGCTCATGCCATACGCCAACGGTCTGCGCCGCAATGTGAAGAACTGCCTGGATGACTTTGGCATTCCGCTACATCTATCCACCACGGTAACGCGCGTGATCGGGCACGACCGCGTGGAAGCCGTCGAGGTGAGCCAAGTCGACGAACGCCTAGCGCCCATTCAGGGGACCGAGCGCATTGTTCCGTGCGACACGTTGCTGCTTTCGGTGGGCCTGATTCCCGAGAACGAGCTTTCGGTTGCCGCGGGTGTAGAGCTTGATCCGCGCACGCGCGGCGCCGTGGTGAACCAGAGCCTGCAGACGGGCGTACCGGGCATCTTTGCCTGCGGCAACGTGCTGCACGTGCACGACCTGGCCGACAACGTAACGACCGAGTCCGAGCGCGCCGGTGAGGCTGCGGCGGCATACGCGCTGGGGAGCGGCGGGGGCGCCGTTCCGGACTGCGAGCTCACCGTCTCCCCTGCCGGCATTGCAGGATACGCGCTGCCGGGACGCATTACGGCCGTGGCATTCACCAAGCTCAACTTCCGCGTGCGCCGACCCGTCGATGCCGCTCGCGTGAGGATCTTGGCCGACGGCGAGGAACTGTTCGCCGGCAAGGTCCGCGCGTTTAAGCCGAGCGTTATGGAGAGCTTCCCGCTACCGGCAAAGGTGATTCAGCATGCGCTCGACCTAGGTGCTAGCGAGATTATCCTATCTGTCGATCCCGTTGAGGAGGCGTAAGGCCATGAGCACGAATGTGACCGAGACATTGCAGTTCAACTGCACGACCTGCCCATCCGAATGCCTTCTGACCGTAGAGGTGGAGCGCGACGCCAATGGCGTCGTGGTGGAAGTGCGCTCCGTGACCGGCAACAACTGCCCGCGCGGCGATAAGTTCGCACATCAGGAGCTCACCTGCCCCATGCGTGTGCTCACGACGACCGTGGCCGTCTCCGGCGGCGACGAAGCCCTGCTCCCCGTGCGCACGGCCGAAGCCATCCCGCTGGCACTCCACGCCCAAGCCATGGACCTCATCCGAGGTCTAGTCGTCAACACCCCCATCCGCATGGGCGACGTCGTGCTGGAAAATCTTCTCGGCACCAACATTGACTTAGTCGCCAGCATGGACATCGACCGAGCCTAAGTAGCTCATTTGGGACGGGCTCTTTTAGCTGCTTTTGCAAGGAGTGTCCCCAGGTGCCGGCATAAAAGGAACGTCCCTAACTGCCGGGCTTGGGATACCATGGTGGCAGCCTAGCGAAAGGATGTTTCATGGCACATGTCGATGACCAGCGTGTGGCGCGCGTGCTCGATTCGCTCGAGGCTCAGCACCCCGGCGCGCAGCTCCTCGTAAACGACCCGTGGTCGATCTATTACCTGACCGGCTTTTATGCCGATATGTTCGAGCGTTTTTGTGGCGTGCTGCTCACGCGCGGCAGCGAGCCGGTAATCCTGGTCAACGCCCTGCACCAGCTGCCCGAGTATGACAATGCCCGCGTTGCCTACCACACCGACACCGATGTCGTGGCCAACGCCATCGCGAGTGAGATCGACCCGACCAAACCGCTCGGCATCGACACCGTCATGCGCTCCGGCTTTTTGATGCCGCTTATGGAGTGCCACGCCGCCAGCAAGTTTTTCCTGGGTGACTTTGCCGTCACCGCCGCGCGCACCCACAAGGATGCCACCGAGCAGGAGCTCATGCGCGTGTCCTCCGCCGCCAACGACGCCGTGATGGCCGACGCCATCAAACTCGTCCACGAAGGTGTGACGGAGCGCGAAATTGCTGACCAGATGCTCGGCCTGTATCGCAAGCACAGCTGCGAGGGCTTTAGCTTTCCGCCGATCGTGAGCTTTGGCGCCAACGCCGGCGACCCGCATCACGAACCCGACGATACCGTGCTCAAGCATGGCGACGTGGTGCTATTCGACATTGGCGGACGCCATCGCAACTACTGCTCGGACATGACACGCACGTTCTTTTGGGGCGAGCCGGACGAGGAGACCGCGCACGTCTACGACATCGTGCGCCGCGCCAACGAGGCCGCCGAGGCTCAAATCGCACCGGGCGTGCGCATGTGCGACCTGGACCGTGCCGCGCGCGAAGTGATTGAGGACGCAGGCTATGGCAAATACTTTACACATCGCCTGGGCCACTCAATCGGCCTGCAGGACCACGAGCCGGGCGATGTCTCGCTGGTCAACGAGCAGGTCGTAGAGCCAGGCATGACGTTCTCCATTGAACCGGGCATCTACCTCCCCGGTCGCACCGGCGTCCGCATCGAGGACTTGGCCCTAGTTACCGAGTCCGGCGTCGAGATTCTCAACGCCTACCCCCACGATCCGGTCCGCCTAGACTAGCCAATGTGCCAAAGGGACAGTCCCTTTGGCACATCCCGTTAACGCAGTGCCACGAAAACGGGCCATCTACTACGTTTAACCCGCATGGGTCGACCATGCGGGTCTTTTTTTAAAAATGGCAAGCCCTTTACCTGCGGTTTTGATTTCGCAATTCTCGGTATGGTCGAGGGTTACCGGTCAAACGTAGTAAATAGGCCCATTTCGTGGCGAGCAAGTCAACTCGAGGCGCAGGGCAGCCAAAAAAGCCCCGTCCCAAATTGACTGCTTTTGAGTTGCGGTGATATACGGACTGTTTGAGGCTTCTGACTTGTACAACAGTCCGTATATCACCGCAACTGATGAGGGGATGGGTTAACGGAGCAGCCCCGCTACTTCGCCGGCTAGGGTGATGGTACCGGCTGCTACGAAGGACTCGCCCGCGGTATCGAAGGCAGCGAGGGCCTCGGGTACGCTCGGATACACGCCCGCAAGCTTGTCGGCATCCACCAGGGCGGCAAGCTCCTGCGCGGGCAAGGCACGATCGGAATCGGTCTGCGTCACGACCACGCGTGGGAAGGCCGGGATCAGCACGTCGACGATACCCGCCACGTCCTTATCGGCCAGCGCGGCGCACAGCAACGTGGGGCGGTTCTCCACGCACGGATCGATCTCGTCCAGCGCGCTCACAAAGTTCTCGCAGCTCTGGGGGTTATGACAGGCGTCGATCAGCTTGAGCGGATCGGTTCCCAGCACATCAAAGCGACCAGGCGTGGGACAGCCCATAAGCGACGCATCGAGCTTGTCATGATCGAGCTCGCGACCCAGATACCCCTCGCACAGCATGATCGCACACGCGGCATTCTGCGGCTGATACGCCGGCTTGACCATGCTCGACGTATAGATGGCACGCGGCGTGGTGCAGCTGAACTCCACCGTGTCGCCCACATGTGCCGGCACCTTGGTCGTGGCATGGTTCACCACCAGCGGCACTATGCCGCACTCGCGGCAACGTGCATCCATCACGCGCTGAACGCTCGCCTCGTGCGTGCCCTCGCCCAGCACAACCAGGCGTCCGGGCTTAATGACCGCAGCCTTCTCCCCCGCAATGGCCTCGAGCGTATCGCCCAAAATACGTGTGTGATCGAGCCCAATGCCCGTAATGGCGACGGCCACGGGATCGGTCGCGCTCGTGGCGTCCCAGCGTCCGCCCATGCCGACCTCGAGCACAGCAACATCAACCGCATCCTCGGCAAACACGACAAGTGCGGCAGCCGTCAGCAGGTCAAACGGTGTGATGGCATAGGCACGCTCCCCCGCCGCCACACGACGGGCATTCACGCGATGTCCCGCCTCAACAGCGGCCGAAACGCCACGGGCGAATGCCTCATCGCTCACGACGCATCCATCGACTTCCATGCGCTCGGGATAGCGTACCAGCTGTGGCGACGTATACAGCGCGGTCTTGAGCCCCTCACCATGAAGAATGGCAGCCGAAAAACGCGTAGTCGAAGTCTTGCCATTGGTACCGGCGACCTGAATGCAATCGAAATACTCGTCCGGACGTCCCAGCTCATCAAGCATATCGACAACCGTCTCAAGCAGAGGCCCAGCATCCCCAGAAATCCGCCCCGTATCAGCAGCAAGTCCCACAGCCTCATCAAACGAAAGCAGCTCAAACGAGAAAGGAACGACATACGACCCCGAACGCTTAGCCATAACCCAAAGTCCCCCATAACAGAAAAAGAGGCCCATCAAAAAGAATGAGCCCCTCACGTTGACAATATCAGCCTTTACCCGCTTGCAGCGAGATCAAGGCCACAACCCAGTGGCCCTAACACGCCAGATGCAAACAACAACGTAAACGAACTAGGAGCGGCCCGATGCTTTGCTCGCCGCAAGTTCCGCACGCAAAGGACAGCACTTAATGTGCTGTCCGTCTTGCGCAGGACTGTCCGCAGCGGAGAGCAAAGCATCGGGACGCGCCCCCGAGTGAACCTTACGAGAAGTCAGCAACCTGAGCAGTCAGCGCCGCCAGGATCTCCTTGAGCTCAGCTGCACGGTCCCTCTTCTTCTGGACCACCGCAGGCGCGGCCTTGGCAACAAAGCCCTCGTTAGCAAGGGTCTTCTCGCAGCCGGCGAGCTCCTTCTGCGCAGCGGCGATCTCCTTCTCCAGGCGCGCCTTCTCGGCCGAAAGATCAACCTTGCCCTCGAGCACCACAAAGACCTCGACACCGCTGTCGACCACGGCGATGCTCGCAGCCGGCTTCTCGACGTCGGTACCCATGACCAGCGAAGCGGTGTTCGCCAGCGGCTCGATGGTCGAACGCAGGCTCTCGAGCTTCTCGGTGTCCTCGGCGCCGGCGCGCACGACCACGTCGAGCTCGGCCTTGGGGCTCAAGCGATAACGCGAACGCGTGGCGCGAGCGGCAGACACGACGGTGCGGCACAGCTCAAACGCGCGCTCGGCGTCCTCGTCAACATACTTGTCGTAGTCGGCGGGCTCGGGCCACTTGGCGATCATGAGCGCCTCGGCGCGGTTCACGTTGCCCTCGGCGTCCAGGTCAAGCACACTCGCCGGCATGTTGTCCCAGATCTCCTCGGTGACAAACGGCATGAGCGGATGCATCAGGCGAATGGAGGTGTCGAGCACAAAGATCAGGTTGCGCTGAGCCTGCAGACGGCCCTCGCCCTTCAGGCGGGCCTTGGTGACCTCGACGTACCAGTCGCAGACCTCGTTCCAGAAGAACTGCTGCACGCCGCGGGCCATGTCGCCAAAGGTGTACTGCTCGATACCCTCGGTGACCATCTTCACGGCCTTGGCCAGGCGGCTGAACATCCAAGCGTCGGCCGGCGTCTCCACGACGGGCTCGCCGGGCGTGTAGCCCTCCATGTTCATGAGCAGGAAGCGGCTGGCGTTCCAGATCTTGGTCACAAACGACTTGGCCTGGTCGGTACGCGGGCTGTCGATAAGCTTCTTGGTCTTCTTATCGATGTTCGCGTCAAACTTGACGTCCTGGTTGTTGGTGCACAGCGTGAGCAGGTTATAGCGCATCGCGTCGGCGCCGTACATACCGATGAGGTCCATGGGGTCAACGCCGTTACCCTTGGACTTGGACATGCGGCTGCCGTCCTTGGCAAGGATCGTCGGGTAGATGACGACGTCCTTAAACGGTACCTCGTCCAAGAAGTACAACGAGCTCATGACCATGCGGGCGACCCACAACGCGATGATGTCGCGCGCGGTGACGAGCGCCGTCGTGGGGTGATGGCCCTCAAGCAGCTCCGGCTTTTGCGGCCAGCCCTGCGTGGCAAAGGTCCACAGCTGCGAGCTGAACCAGGTGTCCAGCACGTTCTCGTCCTGATGCACGTGATGGCCGCCGCACTTGGGGCACACGTCAGTGTCCTCGGTGAGGGCGTCCTCCCAGCCGCAGTCCTCGCAGTAGAACACAGGGATGCGGTGGCCCCACCACAGCTGGCGGCTGATGCACCAGTCCTTGAGGTTCTCCATCCAGGTGGTGTAGGTCTGCGTCCAGCGCGCGGGGTGGAAGGTGACCTTGCCGGAGTTAACGGCGTCGAGTGCCGGCCCCTTGAGCTTGTCGACGGCCACAAACCACTGCTCGGACAGCCACGGCTCCAGCGCGGAGTCGCAACGGTAGCAGTGCATGACGGAGTGGTCGAGCTCTTCGACGTGGTCGAGCAGGTCGTGCTCCTCGAACCACTTGATGACCGCCTCGCGGCACTCGTCGCGGTTCATGCCGGTGAACTCGCCATAGCCCTCGACGACCACCGCGTGCTCGTCGAAGATGTTGATCTGCGGCAGGTCGTGCGCCTGACCCATGGCGTAGTCGTTGGGGTCGTGGGCCGGGGTAACCTTGACAAAGCCGGAACCGAAGTTGGCGTCGACATGCCAATCCTCAAAGATGGGGATCTCGCGGTCGACGATGGGGAGCTTGACGGTCTTACCCACAAAGGCGGCCTTCTCGGGGTCCTTCGGGGAGACGGCAACGCCCGTGTCGCCGAGCATGGTCTCGGGGCGCGTGGTGGCGACGACGATGTAGTCCTGGCCGTTGACCGGCTCGGTCAGCGGGTAGCGCAGGTGCCACAGGTGGCCCTTCTCGTCCTTATACTCGGCCTCGTCGTCCGAGATGGCGGTGGTGCAGTTGGGGCACCAGTTGACGATACGCTTGCCACGGTAGATCAGGCCGTCGTGGTACCAGTCGCAGAAGACCTTACGCACGGCCTGGGCGTAATCCTCGTCCATGGTGAAGCGCTCGTTGTCGAAGTCGACGGAGCAGCCCATGCGCTTGATCTGCTCGACGATGATGCCGCCGTACTCGTGGGTCCAGTCCCAGCAGGCGTCGACAAACTTGTCGCGACCGATCTCCAGGCGGCTGATACCCTCGCTCTTGAGCTTCTTGTCGACCTTGGTCTGCGTGGCGATACCGGCGTGATCGGTGCCCAGCACCCAGCGCGTGGACTTGCCGCGCATGCGGGCCATACGGACGATGGCGTCCTGGATGGAGTCATCGGTGGCATGGCCCATGTGGAGCTTGCCAGTCACGTTGGGAGGCGGAATGGTGACGGTGCAGTCGCCCACGCCCTCACGGCGCTTGTAGTAGCCGCCGTCAAGCCACTTCTGCAGGATCGCCGGCTCGTTGGTCGACGGATCGTAGTTCTTGGGCATTTCTTCCATATATCTCTCCCTGTCCCGCCGGCGTGTCCGCCTGCTTGGTTTTCGCTCGGTCAGGTCCTGGCTCGCACGAAGAGCACATTTAGTGCTCTTCGGCTCGTGCGGAATCTACGAAAACCAAGCAGGCGGACACGCCTTAGGTATCGATTACTTCAGTCTGATATGACTTCGCTGAGGCTTAAACAAACACACAGAATAACACAGGTAGTTGGGGTTATTGCGTATATATAAAATAGCCTCCGACCGCGGATGGTCGGAGGCTATTTGCAAGCACGTTTTTGGCTGGTTTACCCGTAGATGCGTTGGGGCTGTTCTTCGCCCTTAACCGCCGCTTCGGTTACGACGACCTTGGCGACACCCTCCTCGCTGGGGAGGTCGAACATCGTCTGCTGAAGCACGTCTTCGCAGATGGCGCGCAGGCCGCGGGCGCCGGTCTTGCGAGCGAGCGCCATGCGGGCGATCTCGTGCAGGGCGGCGTCCTCAAACTCAAGCTCAACATCCTCGAGCTGGAACATCTTGCGGTACTGACGAACCACAGCGTTCTTGGGCTCGGTCAGGATCGACACCAGGTCGTCCTCGTCAAGCGCCTGCGTCTGGGTGACGACGGGCGTACGGCCCACGAACTCGGGGATCATGCCAAAGGCGTTGAGGTCCTGCGGGAGCACCTGACGCAGCAGGTCGTTCTCGTCGACCGAGGTGGGGCCGGCGATCTCGGAGTTAAAGCCCACGCCCTTGTTGCCCACGCGGTCGGCGATGATCTTGTCCAGGCCCACAAAGGCACCGCCGCAGATGAACAGGATGTTGGTCGTGTCGATCTGCAGCAGCTCCTGCTGGGGATGCTTGCGGCCGCCGGTGGGAGGAACGCTTGCCACCGTGCCCTCAAGAATCTTAAGCAGCGCCTGCTGAACACCCTCGCCCGAGACATCGCGGGTAATGGAGAGGTTCTCGGCCTTGCGGGCGATCTTGTCAATCTCGTCCACATAGATAATGCCCACCTGAGCGCGCTCAATGTCGCCATCGGCAGCATTGATAAGCTTGAGCAGGATGTTCTCCACGTCCTCGCCCACATAGCCGGCCTCGGTGAGCGCGGTGGCATCGGCGATGGCAAACGGCACCTCGAGGATGCGCGCGAGCGTCTGGGCGAGCAGGGTCTTGCCGGTACCGGTGGGACCGAGCAGCAGGATGTTGGACTTGGCGAGCTCCACCTCGTCCATGTCATCGTCAAGCTGCGAGTCCAAACCGTCGTCAAAGGCCGAAAGCGCAGCACCGCCCTCGATGACGCGGCGGTAATGGTTGTACACGGCAACCGACATGGCGCGCTTGGCGTCCTCTTGGCCCATGACATAAGCCGAAAGCTCGTCATAGATCTCGTGCGGCGTCGGCACGTGCGTGATGACCTGGCGGTCGTCCTCGAGCTCAAAGCCCTCGGCCTCGGGGTCCACGGCGGGCTGCCCAGCAGCCTGACCGTGATCGTTGAGGAAGCCCGGCAGCTTGCCGTTGCGGGCAGCGTCCATAAAGTCCGAAGCCAGCGACTCCTCCAAGATCTCAGAGCAAGCGGCGACGCACTCGTCACAGATAAAGATGTTGGTCGGACCCTTTACGAGGCGACGAACCTGGCCCTGCTCTTTTCCGCAGAAGGAGCAGCGGATGGGGTTGCCGTTCTCGTCAAAGTTGTCCTGCATGTTTCCTGCCATCCTAGGCGTCCTTCGCGGCGAGGTCGCGCGAGGTAACGATACGGTCGATCAGGCCGTAGTCGAGGGCCTCGGCAGCGGTCAGGTAGTTGTCGCGCTCGGTATCGGCCTGGACCTTCTCGATGGGCTGGCCCGAGGCGTCGGACAGGATCTGGTTGAGCTCGCGACGGGTCTTCTTGATCTCCTCGGCAACGATCTCGATCTCGGTCTGCTGGCCCTGGGCACCGCCGCTGGGCTGGTGAATCATGACCTTGGAGTGCGGCAGGCAGAAGCGCTTGCCCTTGGCGCCGGCCGAAAGCAGCACGGCGGCCATAGACGCGGCCATACCGACGCAGATGGTAGAGACCTGCGGCTTGATAAAGTTCATGGTGTCAAGAATCGCCAGGCCGGAGTAGACCTCGCCACCGGGCGAATTGATGTAGAGCGAGATATCCTTCTCGGCATCCTGGCTCTCAAGATGCAGCAGCTGGGCAACGACCAGGTTGGCGCTGACGGAGTTGATCTCCTCGCCCAAGAAGATGATGCGGTCGTTGAGCAGGCGCGAATAGATATCGTAGCTGCGCTCGCCGCGCGGTGTCTGCTCGATAACGTATGGCACGAGGGCGGAATCGAACTTAGCGATCATACGCATCTCCATTTCTCTCTTGCGGACCAAATTGGTTCTAGATAAACGTACGGTGCCCGCATGCTATGCATTGGCTGGCACCGTACGAAGCAACCGGATAACCGGTGTATAACTTTACCCCATCACGGGCACACGCATGCGCTCGTGGGCAATGTGGCGAGAATTACTCGGCGTCCTTGGCGGTCTCGTCGACCTCGGTCACCTTGGCGTTCTCGACCAGGTGGTCGACGGCCTTGGAGCGACGGATGGACTCGCGGACGGCAGGCATGCGGCCATCGGCGATGAACTCGGCCTTGGAAGCCTCGACGTCCTTGACGCCAGCCTTCTCGAACTCGGCGTTGATGTCGTCCTCGGTGACCTCGATCTTGAGCTCGCGGGCGAGGGCGTCGAGAGCCAGGGACTCGCGGGCGACGTCGTTGGCCTGCTTGTGCAGGTCGCCGATGAACTGCTCCATGGTCAGGCCGGAAGCGGGCAGCCAGGTGTCCAGCGTCATGCCACGGGCAGCGAGGTTGGACAGGAAGTTCTGGCCAAGCTCCTCAAAGACGGACTGCTCGTAGTCGGCGTCCATCTCGTCGAGCTGCAGGCGCTCGGCGAGAGCGGAGACGCAACGGTTCTCCTTCTCGGCCGGGAGGCGGGAAGCCTTGTCCTGCTCGATCTCGATCTTGATAGCGTCGCGCATGGCGTCGATGCTATCGAAACCAAAATCGGACTTGACGAGCTCGTCGGTGAGCTCGGGGGTGTTGCGGACCTTGATGCCCTTGACGGCGACCTCGACGGTGTGGGTCTCGGCCTCCTCGCCCTCCTCGACCTCGTCGGTCCAGGTAACGGTCTTGACGTCGTCAACGTTAGCGCCGATCAGGGCCTCGTTGAACTCCTTGGGGTTGCTGTCGCTACCGGCGATGAGCATGCGGCCCTCGGCGGCAAAGTTGTCGGCGTTCTCGACGGCCTTGAGGTCGACGGTGACGTAGTCCTCGGCCTCGACGGCGCGACCCTCGACGTCCTCGAAGGTGGCACGGTAGTTGAGGAGCATCTCGACCTGATTGTTGATCTCGGACTCGGTGACCTCCGCAGGGGGCATCTCGATCTCGACAGCGTCGAAGGAGGAGAGCTCAGCGGCGGGACGCAGGGAGAACTCGACGGTGTAGGTGTAGTCCTCGTGATCCTTGGCGAGGTCGAGCTCCTTGTAGTCACCGCTCTTGGTGGGGACGATGTCCAGCTCGTTGAGGACGGCGGGCTCGTTGGCGGCGATCAGGTCGTTGGTGGCCTGAGCGAGGGTAGCCTCGGCGCCAAGAGCAGAGTCGATGACCGGACGGGGAGCCTTACCGGCGCGGAAGCCCGGGAAGCGGTACTTCTTGGCGGTGTCCTTGTAGGCCTTCTTGATCGCGGCGTCGACGTCGGCGGCCGGGATGGTGACCGTAGCGGTGAGCTTGGCGTCCTTGACGTCAGAAGCGGTGATGTTCAACACGTTCCTCCTCATACTGCCCAGCTTATCTGAGGTGCTGGTACCTTTATGCAACAAGCGTCGCGAGGGCATAAGCCGACGCGGGTGCGTTGGTGCGGGCGAAAGGACTCGAACCTTCACGGGAATCCCACCAGAACCTAAATCTGGCGCGTCTACCAATTCCGCCACGCCCGCATGAGCGCACAGATTAGGAATGATAGCAGATACGAGCGGCAAGCGCACGCACACGTTTTACAGGCTCACGACCTCACCACGAGTGCAAAAGGCGGGGCGAGTTGCCCCGCCCCGCCAATTACGGCTTGTTCGCCGACCTGCTACTCCCCCAGCAGGGCCTTCTCGGGCGTGATGGGCAGCGAGCGAACCTGGTGACCGGTGGCGTGCGCCACGGCCGAGGCAACGGCGGCGAGCGGCGTGTTGATGACGACCTCGCCGATCGACTTGGCGCCAAACGGACCCGTCGGCTCGTAGCTCGGCTCAAAGGCCACGCGAATGCTGCCGATATCCAGGCGCGTGGGCAGCTTGTAGCTCATAAAGTTGCCGGTGCGCAGGCGACCGCGGTCGTCATGCTCGACGATCTCGTAGAGCGCGTGGCCGATGCCCTGGGCAATGCCGCCCTCGGCCTGGACGCGCGCGAGCGCCTCGTTGATCACGGTGCCGCAGTCCACGGCCGCCGCGTAATCCACCACAGTCACCTTGCCGGTGGCCTTGTCGACCTCGACCTCGGCAATGCCGGCCATAAACGGTGGAGGCGAAACGGGCAGGCAGGCAGAGGCATGCGAGGTGAGCGCGTCGCCGCCCGCGATGTTCTTGACGCACAGGTTGGCAAAGTCGCGCAGCGTGAGGTAGCGGCCGCGCTCGCGGGCGGCGCGCTCGTCGGACAGACGCACGTACTGGCCATCGAAGACCACGTCGGTGGCGTCCACGTCCCACATCTGGGCGGCCTTGGCGCAAATCCTCTCGCGCAGCTCGGTCGCGGCGTTCTTGGCAGCAAGGCCCGTCACATACGTGCCCGAGCTCGCATACGAGCCGGCGTCGAACGGCGACACGTCGGTGTCTACGCCGCGCACCACGATCTGCGAGCTCTCCACGCCCAGCTCCTCGGCGGCAATCTGCGCCAAGATCGTGTCGACGCCCATGCCGTTATCGGTAGCGCCGGTGCCGATGGTAATGAAGCCGTCCTCTTCCAGGCGCATGTCGATACCGGCGATATCCACGTTGGAAATGCCCGAGCCCTGCATGGTGAGCGCGCAGCCCAGAGCACGCACGCGGTCGCCCAGGTCGACGGCCAGCGGCTTGTCGCGCCAACCGATCATGTCCATCGCGCGCAGCAGGCAGCGGTCGAGCGCGCAGGCGTTGAGCTTCTCGTTGTAGTACTGCGGCATGATCTCGCCCTCGCGCACGATGTTCTTAAGGCGCAGGTCGGCGGGGTCCATGTGCAGCATGTCGGCGAGCTCGTTGACGGCGCTCTCCACGGCAAACTGGCCCTGGGTGGCACCGTAGCCGCGATACGCGCCGCCGCGGTTGGTGTTGGTGTAGACGGCGTCCCAGCTAAAGCGGCTCGCCTTCACATGGTTGTAGATAGGCAGGCTCTTGTGGCCCGAAAGGCCGATCGTCGTGGTGGCGTGCTCGCCGTAAGCGCCGGCGTTGGACAACGTGTGCAGATCGATGGCCGTGATGGTGCCGTCGTTCATGGCGCCCAGCTTGACGGTCATCTGCATCTGGTGGCGCGAGTTGCCCGCGGTGATGGTCTCCTCGCGGGTGTAGCAGCAATAGCTCGGACGGCCGGTCTGCTGGGTCACAAACGCCACGAAGATCTCGCAGCAGCCCGTCTGCTTGGAGCCAAAGCCGCCACCAATGCGCGGCTTAATAACCTGCACCTGCGACTGCGGAATGTCGAGCGACTGCGCGACCATGCGGCGCACGTGGAAGGGCACCTGCGTGGAGGAGGTCACCGAGATGCGGCCGAACGCGTCGGTCGTCGCGAAGGCACGGAAGGTCTCCATGGGCGCGGTCTGCGTGGCCTGGCTGGTGTAGGTGCGCTCAAAGACGATGTCGCTCTGGGCGAAGGCCTCGTCCAGGTCGCCAAAATCGCTGGTACCGCTGCACACCAGGTTGCGCGGGACATCGCCGCCCTGCGGGAACATAAAGGTCACGTCGCCCTCGGGGTGGACCACGATGTCGTTATCGAGTGCCTTGGTAAAGTCGAGCAGCGGCTCGAGCACCTCGTAGTCGACCTTGATGAGCTTGAGTGCCTTGTCGGCGGCCTCCTCGGTTTCGGCGGCAACGATCGCCACCTCCTCGTTTTGGTAACGCACGAGGTTCTCGAGGATCAGACGGTCGTAGGGACTCGGCTGCGGATAGCTCTGACCGGCGATGGTAAAGCGGCGCTTGGGCACGTCCTCGTAAGTGTAAACGCCCACGACGCCGGGCACCTTCAGGGCGCGCGACGTATCGATGGAGCGGATCTTGGCGCGGGCATAGGGGCTGCGCTTGAGTTTGACGATCAGGGCGCCGGCGGGCACCATATCGCCCGTGTAAACGGGACGGCCCTCGAGCAGCGCCTTCGAGTCCTTCTTGGGCTGCTTATGGGTGATCTGCTTGTACGAGACACCGTCGCAGCTGGTGTCGTTGACCGGCAGCTCGGGCATCTCAAAGCCCACCTGCACGCCGGACTCGTTGAGGAAGCGGACAATGGCGCGCAGCTGGCTCTCGTAGCCGCTGCAGCGGCAGAGGTTGCCGGCGAGCTGGCGCGAGAGCTCCTCGCGCGTGGCGACGAGCGTCGGGTCCTCCTTGGCGGCGCGGGCGAGCGCCAGCACGTTCATGATGAGGCCGGGAGCGCAAAAACCGCACTGCTCGGCGCCTTCGGCAGCCATTGCGCGGGCAAGCGCCTCGGACTCGGCCTTGAGGCCCTCGAGCGTGGTGATGGAGCGGCCCTCGACGCGCGCGGCGGGAACCGAGCAGCTCAGCACCGGGTCGCCGTCGAGCCACACCGTGCACAGGCCGCAGTTGGTGGTTTCGCAGGCACAGCGCACCGACGCGCAACCCTGCTCGCGCAGCAGCGCAAAGAGCATGGTATCGGGGGCAATCTGAACCTTGACCTTGCGGCCGTTGAGTGTAAAGGAAAGATCGATGAGTTTGGCAGCCATTAGCGCACCTCGCTAGAATCGACGCCGGGCACGCGGCGGCAGGAATACTCGTCCGTGGCGAACTTGGGGATCTGCACGCCCTCGAGCTCGCGGGCAAGCGCGGCAGAAAGCTCGATGCCGGCGGCACGGCGCACGGCCTGGATGGCGAGCGGGGCCGAGATGCGGCGGCGGTAGTCGGCCGAGCCCCACAGGTTGGTTCCGTAGCTCAGGGCACGCACGGATGCAGCAAGGGCGCGAAGCTCGTCCTCGGAAGGCTGCTCGTTGGTAAGGCCGCACGCCACGCCCTGCAGCTGGGTCGCGCGCAGCGGGCGGGCGCCCACGGTGACGTGCCAGGAGCCGTCCCACCAGGCGGCGGTGACGTTCAGCGAGGGGAAGTCGGTCGCGGCCTTGCGCACGGCCTCGTAACTCGCACGGTAATCGTGCTTGACGACCACGACGTGCTCGATCACGTCGCGCACGTAGCCCATGTCCACGAACTCGGCGAGCGGCACGCGACCGGCGCCCGTCAGCTCAACATAGGAATCGAGCGCGAGAAAAGCCGAAAGCACGTCCGAAAAACCAAAGCGGCCGTAGATGCTGCCGCCCACCGTGGCGGTATTGCGCAGCTGCACGCCCACGATATCGTGGACGGC
Source organism: Collinsella sp. (assembly GCA_018363345.1). GTDB lineage: Bacteria > Actinomycetota > Coriobacteriia > Coriobacteriales > Coriobacteriaceae > Collinsella. Next base: position 33,079 of record JAGZNZ010000002.1, read on the forward strand.
GAACTCAAAGACGTGGTTGACAAGCGCGTTGAGCCCGGCATGGCGCTCGAGCTGGCGCAGGGTGCACATGGCACCGATGCGAAACTCGGTCTCGGTCTCCTCGATCTGATCGAGTCCGCAGGCCGAAAGGTCAATCGCCGTCGCCACACGACGCGATCCCAGGCGCATCCAGATGCCGCCGCCCACAATCTTGTTGTTGCGGTTCTTCTGTAAGAGCTCATAGGCTTCGGCCGCGTTTCCAACACGGACGTAGGTACCGAACTTGAGCACGTTCTCCCCCATCTCTTCACTTGTCCAGTACCTTTAAGTGTACCAAACGAGGGGGCACAGCTCGTGTCGGGACAAAATGAACCGTTTTCCTCCGTCGCATGCGGATCAAAAAAGCTCCCAGCCATGGTGACTGGGAGCCTTCTGCGATGCTATATCGAGCGAAGATTTAGCAGACGCCCTGGGCGAGCATGGCATCGGCAACCTTCAGGAAGCCGGCAATGTTGGCGCCCATGACGAAGTTGCCCTCCTCGCCGTACTCCTTGGCGGTGTCGTCCACGTTGTGGAACATGCCGCGCATGAGCTGTTCGAGCTTGCCGTCGACCTCCTCGAAGGTCCAGGACAGGTGCTCGGCGTTCTGGCTCATCTCCAGGCCGGACACGAGCACGCCGCCGGCGTTGGCAGCCTTACCGGGCATAAAGGCGACGCCGTTCTCCTGGAAGTAGGTCGTGGCCTCGATGGTCGTGGGCATGTTCGCGCCCTCGCCGACCACCTTGCAGCCGTTGGCGACGAGCGCCTGGGCGTCCTCGAGCAGCAGCGTGTTCTCGCGAGCGCAGGGCAGCGCGATGTCGCAGGGAAGCTGCCACACGCCGCGGCCGTCTCCCTCGTGCCACACGGCATTGGGCTTCTCGTCAACATACATGGCGAGCGTAACGCCCTTGTCGTGGCCGGAGCGCTTCTTGTTGTAGACGTGCTCGAGCACGGTGTAGTCGATGCCGTCGGGATCCTCGACCCAACCGTGGGTGTCGGAGCAGGCCAGCACCTTGCCACCGAGCTGGGAGACCTTCTGGACTGCGTAGATAGCGACGTTACCGGAGCCGTGAACGACGACGTTCTTGTCCTCGAAGGAGTCGCCGCGGCTCTTGAGGTACTCGTCCACAAAGTAGACCAAGCCGTAGCCGGTGGCCTCGGTACGGGCGAGCGAGCCGCCAAAGGAGAGGCCCTTGCCGGTAAGGACGCCGGTCCACTCGTTGGTCAGGCGCTTGTACTGACCGAACATGTAGGCAACCTCGCGGCCGCCAACGCCCAGGTCACCGGCGGGAACGTCGGTGTTGGGGCCAATGTGGCGATAGAGTTCGGTCATGAAGGACTGGCAGAAGTGCATGATCTCGTTGTTGGACTTGCCCTTGGGGTCAAAGTCGGAGCCGCCCTTGCCGCCGCCCATGGGAAGGGTGGTCAGGCTGTTCTTGAGGATCTGCTCCAGGCCCAGGAATTTGAGCATGCCCAGGGTGACCGTCGGGTTAAAGCGCAGGCCGCCCTTGTAGGGTCCAATGGCAGAGTTGAACTCGACGCGGTAGCCGCGGTTGACCTGAACCTTGCCCTGGTCGTCGACCCAGGGAACACGGAACATGACGATGCGCTCGGGCTCGACGAGGCGCTCCAGTAGGGCGGCCTCCTCGTACTCGGGGTGGGCGTCGAGCGCCGGCTGGATGGTGCCGAGGATCTCGGTCGCGGCCTGGATGAACTCAGGCTGCTCGGGATAGCGGGCCTTGAGCTCGTCGAGAACTTTCTGCGTGTAGCTCATGCTTCCTCCAATGATGGGAAACGAAAAATGTTGGTCGCGGCACCCCATGCGCCGCGAACGTTATCGAGTATGGATAATATCGCACTGTTGCAGCAAAGTTTCGCATAAGCCGACGAGCGGATGTTTCGTTTTGATTACGATGCAGGTAGAAGCGTTTCTGAGCGCCCGACGTGCAAAACCCGTGTTTCAAACCTGTTTCGTCCACGTGTTCCAAACCACCACATTGGGGACAGCACCTTTGTGGTGTGGTAGTTAGAGGACGAGCTGATGGTAGTCGGCGGGGGTTATGCGGCCCTCGGTGGCAGCGCGAAAGGCGGCGAGCGCATCGCCCGAGAACGGCATGGCCCAGCACAGACCGCAGCCTGCGGTAATGGAGCCGGGCAAAGGCATAATGCGCCCGGGCACGCCGGCATCCAGGCACAGCTGCTCGCATTCCATCACATCGAACGTGCTGTCGAACGATACGATGATCTTGCGTTCGTGGTCGAGGGCATCACCGGACGGGCCTTCGCGGTGTGCCTCACGATACGCCGCGGCGGTCGCTTCCTCTTCCGCGGTATGCCCGCAGCCTCCGCAGCCGCAGGTACAGGGTTCGGACCCGTCGCAAGTGCAAGGTTCTCCCGTGTCGGGACAAATATCGTGAGACATGGCAACTCCCATCGTCTAGGCAAGCAGCTCGGCTGCCGCAAACTCTTCGGGTGTATTGACGTTTTCGAAGCAGAGCGTGGAGCCCGCGGCCTTAACGATCTGCGACTCATCCATATAACCGGCCTGAACGCGATTGATCAGGCAGCGAATGCGCTGGCGGTCGCAGGCGAGCAGCTCTTGGGCAACCGGCGCGCACGCGTCACGGCGCCAGACGGCGCAAAGCGGCTCAATTCCCCGCTCCTCGCGCGGCACGCACACGTCAAGCGCCTCGGCCTCAACACGATCGGCAAGCGCGTCGATGAGTTCCGACGAGACAAACGGCATGTCGCAGGCGACGATAGCCACGAGCGGCAATCGGGCCGCGGCCAACGAGCTCGCGATGCCGCGCATGGCGCCGGCGGGACCGTCGACGTCCATGACTACGCGGGGGCGCAGGCCATCAAACATAAGCTTCTCAAGGTAGGCCAGCTCGCTGGGACGCGAAGTCGTCACGACCAACTCGCCGGCAACTGGCGCCAGCCGACCCAGCACGCGCTCGATGAGCGGCTCGCCGCAAAACGCCATGCGCGCCTTATCGCAGCCCATGCGCGAGGACAGCCCGCCCGCCTGGACGACACAAGAAAGATCGGCACGTCTTACGGTAGTCATACGGCAAAACACCTCCATCGGCATGCTCGAAACCCGGTGCACGAAGCTAAATACAGCCGCCAAAATAGCGGCGCTACAAAAAGCTCGTGCAAAAACAAGACAGCGCCTTTGCGGCACGCAGCAAGACCGCGAGCACAAAAGCGCTGGTAGCGTATGGCGGGAACGTATGTGAATCGAACACATCCAAGACGTTTTGCACGCCTCGCAACGGTTTTGAGGACCGCGGAGCCCACCGGAGCCCATCCGTTCCCAAGTGCGCCGGTATTTTACCAAACCGAGCAGCCAACCTAGCGCAGGGAGCGCAGGCCGCCGGCTTCCTTGTCGAGCACCGTAAAGCGCACGGCATCCAGGTGCTCCAAGATGCTGATGGCACGCTTGCGCGACACACCCAGGGCTTCGCGCAACACACTCGTGGTGGCAGCGCCACCGGCTGCCTCAATGGCGGCGGCAACGAGCTCGCGCGCATGGGCCTCGGCGGCAGCGGACAGGGCAACGTCGCGCTCGACCTTCACGATGGAACGGTTGAGCGAAAGCTCGCGCAGGGCACGCGTCATGGTGTCGCGATCGAGCTGCAACTGCTCGCCCACCTCGGGCAACGTCGGCGCATCGAGGCCAGCTTCGTCCAGCAAGGAAACGATGCGCTCGCAAGCCTCTCGCACCACGCGTGCCGCCGCGGTGGCCGAATGCGGATCGAATACCTCGGCGCCCTCGGCGGCGCACACGCCGCGCGAGCAGCCCTCGTAAATCAGGGCCGCGGCAACGCCTTCATCAGCGGCAGGCCACGCAGCATGGGCAACGGCGCCGGGCGTAAAGCCTGTCTCCTTGGGAGCCGCCGCGTGCATGGCTGACAGGGTCGCCGCCAGTGCATCCATCGCAGCGTCGAGCACCACGGCGTCCGCCAAGAGGTCCGCATCACCCACGGCAAGCTTGCGAACGGAGCCCTGCGCCACCAACCCGCGCAGTGCGGCATCGACCTCGCCGACACCAAGATCCAAAGCCTCGGCAACATCAACCGGCGTAACCGGCAGCGTCTGCAGCGCCAGCCAAGCGCCCACACCGCCCGCGATATCGCCGGACTCGAGTGCCGCAAACAGCGCGCGCTCGCCGGCCGAAAGCTCGCGCGAGCGACGGCAGCGCGATAGCAGCACGCGCCCGCCGCCGATGAGCATCACGGGCGAATAGGACAGCACCACGGCATGGTCGCCGGCGCGCAGCGGCAGCGAGTTTTCCAAGCGCACCTGAACAATACGGGTCTCGCCCACCGCCATGGGGGCCTCGCCCTCCATGAACATGATGCGACCGACAACCTCGGCCGTACCCGCCATCACATGCACGCGCGCGCCCGACTCGAGCACGCGCGGCTTGGCACCCTCGCGGCCCAGGTAAGTGAACACCATCATAAAGCGCATCGTCTGGCCAAAGCGACCCTGCACGCCGAGCATCTCTCCGCGATCGAGCGCGGCGACGGCATCGCCCACCAAGTTGAGCGCCACACGCTGACCGGGCAATGCCCGCGGCGTATCGCCATGCACCTGAATCCCGCGCACGCGACAGACCGTACGCGACGGCAGCGCGACGAGCTCATCGCCCACCGCAACCGGCGCATCGTGCAGCGTTCCCGTCACCACGGTACCGGCGCCCTTGATCGTAAAGCAGCGGTCGATGGGCAGCCGCGGCGCGGCATCGGTGGTCTCGGCACGGGCACGGCAGGCATCCCAGCAAGCGGCAACCTGCTCGTCGAGTGCAGCAAGCAGGTCATCGATCCCCGCGCCGGTCTTGGACGACACGGGCACGATCGACGCGTCGGCAAACACGGTATCCGAAAGAAAATCGTCCACGTCGAGCTCGGCCAGCTCAATCATTTCGTTATCGGCCAGGTCGCACATCGTCAGCGCGACCACCATATGCGTAACGCCCAGCAGCTCCAGCACACGCACGTGCTCGCGGGTCTGCGGCATCACGCCCTCGACGGCCGAAACCACCAGCACGGCCACGTCGATACCCGTGGCGCCCTGCACCATGGCACGCAAGTAATGCGCATGGCCCGGCACGTCGACCAGGCCAACGATCTTGCCACTCGGCAGCGCCAGCTCACCAAAGCCAAGCTCAACGGTCATGCCGCGACGACGTTCAACTTCCAGGCGGTCGGGGTTTTTACCCGTCAGCGCCTCGATGAGCGCCGACTTACCGTGGTCAACGTGGCCCGCCGTGCCAACGATAACGGGACACTCCACCAGCGCCTGAACCTCACTCATCGAACAATCGCCTTCTCAACGCACGCGACGAGCGTCGATGCCGCCGTCTCGATATCGCGGTCGCCCACGAGCGTGCGCACATCAAACAGAATGCGGTCGTGCGAGGCGCGCGTGACGACCGGCGTATCGGAGTCTTGAACGAGCGAGCGTTTGAGCGCGTCGACCGTCAGGCGCTCGTCAACAAGACACACGGCAACGCACATCGTGGGCAGCTCCACGGTAGGCAGCGAGCCGCCACCGGGGGTCGACGATTCCTCGACAATCTCCAACTCAACGGCACAAGGGCAACCGGCCTTATCGAGCCCGGCGACCATACGATCGCGAAGCTTGCGGGCACGTCGCTCCAAATGGGCCTGCGGCAGCGTAAGCATGCTGAGTACCGGAATATCGCGATGGGCAACATCGGCGCCGTCCATGTAGATACGCAGCGTGGCCTCGAGCGCCGACAGAGCCAGCTTGCCAGGACGCAGGGCACGCATAAGCGGATGCGACCCGCAGGCCTGGACCAGCTCGCGGCGGCCCATGATAATGCCCGCCTGTGCGGCACCGAGCAGCTTATCGCCCGAGCATGATACGATATCGAGCCCCGCCGCGACCGAAGCCGGCGTGGGCTCCTCACCGCCGCGCACCAGGATGTCGTCGGGCAACAGCGCGCCCGAGCCCTGGTCCTCGTAGAACAGCAGACCATGCTTGTGGGCCAGGGCGGCAAGCTCCCGAGAGCCCACCTCCTCGTGAAAGCCCTCGATGCGATAGTTGGAAGGATGGACCTTGAGGATCATGGCCGTATCGGGCGTGATGGCGCGCTCGTAGTCCGACAGGTGCGTGCGGTTGGTGGCCCCGACCTCGACGAGTTTGGCGCCCGAAGCCGCCATGACATCGGGGATGCGGAAGCTGCCGCCGATCTCGACAAGCTCGCCGCGACTGACGATGACCTCCCTGCCTGCGGCATGGGTCGCCAGCACCAGCAGCACAGCGGCGGCGTTGTTATTAACGACCAGCGCGTCCTCGGCACCGGTAAGCGAGCGGATCAGCTGCGCGGCATGTTCCTTGCGCGACCCACGCGAGCAGGTGTCCACACTGTACTCGAGCGTGCTGTACCCACGCGCGACCTCGGCCACGGCCTTTGCCGCCGACTCCGCGAGCGGGGCGCGACCCAAGTTGGTATGGATGACCACACCCGTGGCGTTGACGGCAGGACGCAGGCTCGGCAGTGCGGATCGATGCGCACGCCACTCGATGGCCGAGGCCATGTCGCGCTTAGAGCGCGGGGCGGCACCGGCGCGAATGGCGGCGCGCTCCTCGTCGAGCTCGGCCGTCACGGCAACATGCACCACCGCGTCGCAGGTCTCCCCCGCCGCCTTCACAACCGGCCACTCTGCGAGCATCTCGTTGACGGAAGGAATAGCGCGAAGGCGGGCGCGTACCTCATCGGACATGTTCTGGCTATCGCTCATGTGCGGCCTTTCAAAACCAAAGGTGAATCAATCGTTCGGACATCAAACTATCAGCCAATTCGATCGGCTGAGTCAATCAATCACTATTATCCTCGCGCGCCGCGACCTTTTCCACGCGAACGGCGTTTTCCTGGGTGAGCGCGGCGCCCGTCAACGGGTCCCAACGCAAAGGTGTATGGTCGAGTGGGCCGACGCCCAAGGCTTGAACGCCGCCGGCATCAGCGCCAAACGAACGTCCGCCGGGGGCGGCCGAGGTGAAGATGCACGCCGGATGCAGATACGGCGTCGTCTCCACGCGCACGCGGTCGCGGCCCATATCACTCGCGAGTTCGACGATCTCGCCGTCGGCGATGCCCATGTGCGCAGCAGCATCGGCATTCATCTGCACGGCATCCAGGTCCGATCCAGCCTCGGCGGCACCTTGGGCCGCAAGCCTGCGCGAGGTGTGCGACTCAAAGGGACGGTTGCCGCTAATGAGGCGAAACATCCCCAGACCCGGCTCCACCATGGGGGCGATCCAGTTGGGTACACGACCCAGGCCGGCTCGTTCCCATACGTCGCTTGCCAGCGCAATTTTGCCGCCATCCAAGGGAATCGCCGGCTCGCCCGTACGCGACGGCAACGCAACGCCCGTGTCGGCCCAGCCGCGCTCCTTGAGCTCGTCCAGATTGATCCCAAAAGGCGCCACCTGGGCAGCCGCCAGATCGTCAGACGTAAACTGGAAGTACTCGCCCACGCCACACGCCTGCGCCAGACCGGTAAAAATCTCCCGACCGGGACGCGTGTCGTCATGCTGCACGGGCAACACGGCATTGCGGTAGAACAGGCGCGCGTCGTTGCGGCCCACGACCGTACCCACGCCGCGGTCGGCCTCCAGATACGTCACGTCGGGCAGCACGAAGTCAGAAGCACGCGCCGTCTCGGACCAGCGAATATCAATCGTCACGAGCAGGTCAAGTTGTTCCAGAATCGATAGCCACGCCCCGGCGTTACCATAGCCCGCACCGGGGTTACTGGCATAGACGATGAGCCCGCGCAAATCGCCGGCAAGAATCGACTGACCGATGGTCGTACACAGGCCGCGCACCGAATCGACCAGTGGATAGCGCTCGGACCCCAACTTAGGCTCACGCGGCACCGACGGCATCGCGAAGCGCGCAGGGTCCAAGTCGCCCAGCGCAAGCGGCGTGGGCGGATTGAGCGCGCCGCCCGCATGTCCAATACAGCCCAGCAGCACATCGACCAAACAAATCGCGCGCGCAGTCTGGGTGCTGTTGGCATACGCAATGCCAATGCCGCCATGAAAGCCGGCGTCCACCACGGCAGCGGGCGCGGCGGCAGCTAGATCGCGCGCCGTGGCGGCGATCTCTGCGGCCGGCACGTCGCACATCGACTCGGCCCACTCGGGCGTCCAAGCACGGGCCGCCTGCACCAGCTCGTCAAAACCCGTGGTATAGCGGGTCACGAACTCGTGATCATACAGGTCCTCGGCAATCAACACATGTGCGATACCCAGCAGCAAGGCCAGGTCGCAGCCCGGGCGCACGCGCAGCCAGCGGTCGGCAATAGCAGCTGAACCGCTGCGCCGGGGGTCGACCACGATAATCTTCGCCCCACGGCGACGGGCATCGTTGAGCGCATCAACGGCACTCATCGTCGACGAATCCACCAGCGAACGCCCGAGGTACATGATGCAATCGGTATGCGCCAGGTCGGAGGCGGGGCTATAGCCCAGGCTGTGTTCCCAACCGGTAAGTCGGCTTACCTCGCAGGCACCGTCAGCTCCGTACACGTTGGGCGAACCAAGCGCATGCATAAAGCGATACGCCCAGTAACGGTCGAACGAGGGCACGCCGAGCGTCATGCCCAGCGCACGGGGCCCGCGTTCGTCAACAATCCCCAAAAGACGCTCGGCAATCTGGGCAAACGCCTCGTCCCAGGTAATCGCATCGAACCCCGAGCCATCAGCTCGTCGGCGCATGGGGTGCACAATGCGATCGTGCTCGTCAAACGGCATGTCCAGGCGATGGCGCCCGCGGGCGCACAGGGCACGCGCCGCGCACGGATGCCCCGGCACCGGCAACTCGGCCACCACGCGACCGTCCTCAACGCGTGCCGCAAAGGCGCAATCGGCATAGCATCCCCCGCATGTGGTCACCACGGCGCGACCGTCACGCTTCACAGCAGATGCCATCTCGATTACCCCTTTCATCAGCCAAACACAACAGGCCAAAAGCCCGGCAACGGGCCCCAGGCCCAAAAAGCCTCCCGCACGGCAACGCCCCGCGGGAGGCCTAACGTCAAACAGACGATACCTTACGCCTCGGACTTCTTGGCGTAGATAAACCAGTAGCCGAGCGCGACCAGAACCGCACCGCCCACGATGTTGCCCAGCGTGGCGGCGGTCAGGTTAAACGCAATGCCCGCGGCGTTGAGTGCATCGGCGCCGACGACGTCGGCACCGTAGCCGCACGCGTGCATCACGGCCCCCATGGGCAAAAAGTACATGTTGGCGACGCAGTGCTCAAAACCGCAGGCCACAAAGGCGGCGATGGGCAGCAGAATGCCCACAACCTTATCGACCACGGTCTTGCCGGCGGTACCGATCCACACGGCCAGGCACACAAAGATGTTGCACAGGATACCGCGGAAGAAGATCGTCACCCAGTCGATCGTCACCTTGCCGGCGGCGACGCTCACCATGGAATTGGCAACCGCCTCGCCGTTAAGCTTATAGATGCCGGCCATGTACACCAAAAAGACGATGAACAGGGCACCGACAAAATTGCCGACCCACACGACGACCCAGGCCTTGAGCATCTGAGCCAGGGTGATCTTTTTGCTCTTGAGCGCACAGACCATAAGCGAATTGCCGGTAAACAGCTCGGCGCCGCACACCAGTACCAGCACCAGGCCCAGGCAAAAGCACAGGCCGCCCACGACGCGCTGAGCACCCCAGCCCAGCGTGTTGTCGCTCAAAAACACCGTAAAGAACAGACCGCCGAAGGCAATGAACGCACCGGCGAACATTGCCAACAGAAAGGCCTTAGCGACCGGCAGGTTAGCCTTGGTCACGCCGGCGGCCTCGGTCTTGGCCTCGATCGCGGCGGGCGCCAGGCAATCGGGAGCGGGATACTCCACCTTGGAATCTGCCATGTCAATCACTTCTTTCCTAACAAAATGGAACAAGTGCTCCTACTGCTCTTGCCCCAAGCGGACAAAGTGGGAAAAGTCGTTGGCGGCCACGGCGTCGTACACGGCGTCGACGGCGTCAAAGACTTCCGGGGACATGGGGTTGTAGAACTCCGTGTCGCCCGGCTGAATCCCGACGAAGACGATATCATCGCACGATTGCTCAATCTCTTCGATCAGAATCGACAAAGGAAGCGAATGCGTGGTGAACATCGACTTGCGGGCCACATCGCACTTGTCGAGCAAACGGATGGACCCAACGGGCAGCGCCATGTCGGCGGCATCGACCAAGACCAGACGCGGCGGACGCTCGCGCTTGACCTCGATGATGTCATCCTCGGGCGTTTGGCCGCCGTCGATGGTGTACCAACCGGCGATGGGCGCGTCCTCCATCTTTTTGGAGAGCACGGGGCCGGCGGCATCGTCGGCACGCAGCACGCTTCCCGCCGTGAGCACGATGCCCGCAAACGGGGCGCCGTTCACACGTCCATCCACAACGCAACCCATTACTGCAACCTCCCCGTCAGATACACGCCCGACACATCGCGCACGCGCTCCACCAGATCGCGAAACTTCATTAAAAACGCGACCTGCTGGGCATGCAGGCCAAAGTCGTCGTCGAACACCGAGATGCCGGCCTTGGCCGACCCGCGAAAACCGCGCTCGTCGAGCAACGCATCGCAGGCCTCGAGCAGCGACGGCACCGCCGCCTTGTCGAGCTGGCACTCGCCAAAGGAGCGGATGGCCTCGAACTTGGTCTTGGCCTCCCCCTCCGGCAGCGCGTCGATAAGCGCATAGAACACATCCACCGGCACCGACAGGCGCGGCTCAAAGCAGTCGAGCACGCCGGTGTGGTGGCCCACGGCGAGCGTGTAGTAAAGCACGTCGCAGGCCTCCTGGGGAACGTCTTCCTCGGTCTCCACAAACTTACGCGTGAGCTCGTAAAAGACCACCTGGTCGGGCGCATGGCCCAGGGAGGGGTCGACGACGCCCTCGGCGGCCTCGTCGCTTGCGCGCGAGGCATCGCCAAAGGAGCCGCCGAGCATACCGGGGCCCGCAAAGTAACCAGAGCGGTCCGTGAGTTCCATCTAGCGACCTCCGGCCAGCACCAGATCCTGCAGCGCCGAGTACACCTCGACGCGGCGCGGATCGTCCTGCTTGTCGATGAGCAGCGCCATGGCACCGCGGATATCGCCCTTGGGCGCGCCCTCGAGCGTATCCATAAACTCGTTAGCCAGGTCGCGGCCATAACGGTAGCCGCTCATGGCGCGAGCCTCGCGCTCGATGGCAACGCGCAGCTTGTACGGCACGCCGGGGTGCAGGATATCGGCCTGCTCGCCGGCGGCCTCCACCGTGGTCTCGGCATGGAGCTTTTGGTCCAGCAGACCAAGCGCCATGGCAAAGCCGTAGATGGTCTGCGCGGGGCTGGGCGGGCAGCCGGGGATGTAGACATCGACCGGCAGAATCTTGTCCGTGCCGCCCCAGACGCAGTAGTTGTCGTAGAAGATGCCGCCGGTGCAGCCGCACGCACCATAGGACACCACAATCTTGGGATCGGGTGCGGCCTCAAAGGCGCGCAGGGCCGGCATGCGCATGGCACGTGTCACGGCACCGGTGTACAGCAGCACGTCGGCGTGGCGGGGCGAGGGCACGACCTTGATGCCAAAGCGCTCGACGTCAAAGACGGGCGTGATGGAACCGAAGATCTCGATCTCGCAGCCGTTGCAGCCGCCGCAGTCGACACGGTAGACGTACACCGAGCGCTTGATCTTCTTAAGAAGGGTCGCCTTGGCCTTCTCGATGCTCTCGTCGAGCTCGATCTTGGTCGGGCGGTACTGAAGCCGCTCGGGCAAAAGCGTGGGTTCGGCCATGGTTACTCCTCCTTCGTATCAAAATCCATGATGATGCCCTCGACCGGTGCAGGACCGGCGGGAATCTCGGGCGCATCGGGGTTGAGCTCGCGGTCGACATACTCCGGGTTCACGCCGTGGCCGCCCAGATACTCCATGCCGGGGCCCTGGGGCTCACCGGACGCAAGCGTCTCGTTGGCAGCCATGCCGCGCGCGTTGCCGGTCTTGACGGCCGAGGCGGCGCGCAGGGCGTCGAGCTCGCGCTTGCACTCCTGGCACATGCCGACGGTACGGGCGGCCTGCTCGGCCTCCATGCCGCCGGCCTTTTGCAGCAGGCGCTTGGCGTAGTCGATCTCCTTGTGCGGGGCAAACGGCTTGCCGCAACGCGAGCAGTGCTCGAGCGTATAGACGCTCTTACTGGTGAGATCGTCCTTGCTCATAACAGCCAGCTCAAACTCCTCGGTGAGCTTGATGGCCTCCATGGGGCAGGCCTCCTCGCAGCGGCCGCAAAAGATGCAGCGACCGTAGTCGATCGACCAGGTGATGGTATCGGCCGCAAGGTCGGTGTCCATGCGAATGGCATCGGCCGGGCACGCCACGCCGCAGGCACCGCAGGCGATGCAGAGCTCCGCGTTGTGCTCGGGCTTGCCGCGCATATCCTTGTTGGTGGGAAACGGCGCAAACGGGTACTTGACCGTCGCGTCGCCGGCCTTGGCGTTAACCTTCCAAAGCTTCAGCATATTAGAGCGCCTCCTCATCGAGCGGAGCGGCCATGGTGCCCTCGCCCGCAAGCGGCGACTTGTCGCGCCAGACGTTCTCGAACTGCTCCTTGTCGAGCACGTGGTCGCGCTTGGCGGCGACATCGGTCACCGTCACGCGGTCGGTGCAGGAGTAGCACGGGTCGAGCGAGCCGACGATCAGCGCCGCGTCGCCCACGGTGTTGCCGCGGAACATGTAGCGCAGGACCGGCCAGTTGCTGTACGTGGCGGCCTTGGCGCGCCAGCGGTAGCACTTCTGGTTGTTGCCGAGCATGGCCCAATGCACGTCCTCGCCGCGCGGCGCCTCGGTGGCGCCGATGGCGTACTTGTGCGGGGTGTACTCCCAATCCGTGGTGAGGATGGGGCCCGACGGGCAGTTCTCGAGCATGGTCTCGATCATGTCGATCGAATCGTAGACCTCCTGGATGCGAACGGCGGTACGGCCGAAGGCATCGCAGGTGTCTGCCGTGGCGGCGTGCATCTTTTGGATGTCCGGATCGGCGTAGCCGTCGAAGGGATGGTCAAAGCGCACGTCGCGGGCATAGCCCGAGCCACGCATGAGCGGGCCGACCGGCGAGAAGTCGCGTGCGATCTTGCGGTCCAAGATGCCGATACCGCTCGTACGCTCAATAAAGTTGGGCGTGGAGAGCAGCACGTCGACGAGCTCTTGAACCTCGGAGCGCAGCTGGTGGATGGTCGTGAGCGTGGAGAGCTTCTGCTCGGCCAAAATGTCGCGACGCACGCCGCCGATCACGTTGAGACCGTAGGTCTTGCGGTGACCGGAGAGCTTCTCGGCCAGGTCCATGGACTTCTCGCGGACGCGGAAGAACTGCTGGAAGCCGGAGTCGAAGCCCGTGTAGTGCGACGCCAGGCCAATGTTGAGCAGATGCGAGTGCAGGCGCTCGACCTCAAGCATGATAGCGCGGATGTATTGGGCGCGCGGCGGGACATGAATGCCCTGGGCGCGCTCGACGGCTTCGGCATAGGCAACCGAGTGGGCGCAGCCGCAGATGCCGCAGATGCGGTCGGCGAGGAACGTCACGGCGTCATAGTTCAGGCGCGTCTCGGCGACCTTCTCCATACCGCGGTGCACGTAGAACAGACGGTAGTCGGCGTCGACGATCGTCTCGCCCTCAACGAACAGGCGGAAGTGGCCGGGCTCGTCGGAGGTAATGTGCAACGGGCCCATGGGGACGAGTGTGGTCTCCTTGCCCTTGGTGTCGGCCAAGAACTCGTAGTTTTCCATATCGCTCGCGGGAGCGGGACGGAAGCGGTAGTCCATGGAGTCCTTGCGCAGCGGATACAGACCGCTGGGCCAGTCATCGGGAAGCACCAGGCGGCGACGGTCGGGCAGACCTTCGGGAATCAGGCCGAACATGTCGCGCAGCTCGCGCTCGCCCCACACGCAGGCGGGGACGAACGGCGTCACGGACGGGAACGTCATCTTGGCGGGATCGACCTCGGTGCGCACGGTCACCCAGCCGGGGTCCTCCCCCTCCATGGAGATGACGTAGTACACGGCGTAACGGCCGCACAGGCTGCGCTCGTCGTTGCCGATGATCACGGGAATCCAGCCGTAGCGCTCGTAATACAGATAGTGGACGGCCTCGGGCAGCTTGTCCTGCTCGACGGTAATCGTCAGCTGGTCCTCGCACTGCCACTCGACCTTCTCGATGCAGCCCGGAACGGCGCGACGCAGGGCCTCGACATGGCTCTCGCAGCGACGGGCATACACCTTGTTCTCAGTTTCAATCATTCGTTACTCCACCTCGCTCTGAGCGGTCTCGGTACCGAACACAGCGCGGTACATCGGCGTCGCGTGAAGTTCCTCGGTGCTCTGCTCGAGCACGATGTCGGTCGCGGTCTCCACACCGTGCACGAGAGGCAGCGGGGCGGCGATGCCAAACCACAAGATCATGACAGCCAGGATGATTTCGGGGATAAGCATGAGCGCCGGGGCCTCATGCTTGCCCATGCCCTGGGGCGCATGGCCGAATACCGACCTGAGTGCGATGCGGGTGAGCGCGGAGATGGCCACGGTAAGACCGAGGGCGACCACGACGACCAGCCACATGGGACCGGCGGTAACACCGGCAACAAAAGTCAGGAACTCGGAGATAAACATGCCAAAGGGCGGGAAGGCGGCAAGGCCGAGCAGCGCCAGGATGGCGAGCGCGGCGGTTGCGGGAGCAACCTCGACGACGCCCTGGATCTTGGCCAGGCTACGCGTGCCAAAGGCGTGCTGGATGTTGCCGGACACGCAGAAGGCAAGCGTCTTGGTAAAGCCGTGGAACACGCAGTGCAGCAGGGCCGCGGCGATACCCAGCGGGCCACCGATACCCAGGCACAGGGCGATAACGCCCACGTTCTCCACAGACGAGTACGCAAAGCGGCGCTTGAGGTCGTCCTGGCGAAACATCGAAAGTGCCGCCACCAAAATGGACAGCGTGCCGACGATCAGCAGCAAAAGTTGCGGATACTCGGCGCCCACGGCTTGGATAGCAAAGCCGTAGAAGCGCATGATCACAAGCATGGCGCACTTAAGCAGCACGCCCGAGAGCAGGGCCGAGACAGGGCTCGGGGCCTGGGAGTGGGCATCGGGCAGCCAAGTGTGCATGGGGAACAGGCCGGCCTTGGTGCCAAAGCCGATCACGATAAACGCAAAGGCGAGGCGCATGAGCGTCGGGTCGAACTGGTCGGCATACGGCAGCACGCACGACAGGAATGCGGCCTCGTGGGCGTTGGGAATCACGTCGGCGGCGTTGGCGTAGATCAGCAGCGTACCGAACAGGCCGAAGGCCACGCCGGCGGTACAGACCATCGCATACTTCCAAGAAGCCTCGAGGGCCGTCTTGTTCTTGTAGATACCCACGAGGAACACGGTGGAAAGCGTGGTTGCCTCCACGGCGGCCCACGTAAGGATCATGTTGTTGGACAGGCACGCGAGCAGCATGGTGAACACGAACAGGCTAAACAGCGCAAAATACTGCTTGGCGCGCTCGGCGGGCATGGAGCCCTCCTCGATATCGGCCTTTACATAGGGCAGCGAGAACAGCCCCGTAAGAAAACCGATAAAGCCGATGAGCAGCACAAAGATCGCGCCCAGCGAATCGAGGTGGAACCACAGGCCAAGAGCGCTCGCGGTGTCGCCGCTCATAAGGACGTCACCGGCCGTCACAATCGACAGCACCAGGACGGCTGCGACGGAGACCAGGTTGAGACCGGCAAACACGTTATAGGACGTGTTCTTGGGCAAAAACGCCATGACCAGCGAGAACACCAAAGGAGTCGCGAGCAGGGCGAGAATCAACGTTTCCATGGACTACCCCCTCAGCTCGGACAGGTCGCGCGCATCGAGCGAGTGGGAGTCGTCCCAAATGCGACGCACGACGATGGACATGATGATGACGGCAAAGATGGCGTCGGTGGCGATGCCGATCTCGATGATCTCGGGAGCGGTGGGGGCCAAAAGCGCGAGCGTCACATGGCTGCCGTTTTCCATAAGGCAGTATCCAAAGATCTGCTTCATGATGTTGCGCTGCGAAATGATGCAGGTGAGGCCCACAAAGAAGTGAGCGAAGCTAATAGCGAGCGCAGGCGTTGCGACCTCGGCCGTGGGCAGGCTGATCTGCGTCACGACGGCAAAGCAGATCGCGACCTCCACAGCGATGATGCAAATGGCCCACGCGGGCTTAAGGCCGGCCTTGAGCGATGCGTCGCTCGGCTCACCCATCTTCTTGTATGCGCGGTTGAGGATATAAGGGACCAGGACGACCTTGGTGATAAAAGCGGATCCTGCCCACATGAGCAGCTCCTGCGCACCGGTGGTGACACCGAGCGTGGCGAGTAGTCCCACGAGCACCAGCGACTGAACCGCATACCAACTGATGGCATGTTTGATGTTCTTGGAGACAACCACCATGGTGGACGTGACGATCAGAAGGCCGCCAAGGATGTTGACGATCGAATAACCCATGTCGTTCTACCTCCTAACCGATCCAGCTGGCCGAAAGCGGGCCGCTGACGACGACCATGATGATGAGCACGATGAACACGAACGCCATAGCGCGGGGAAGCGGAGCTCCCGCAGCGACCTCTTCGCTCGGCTCGCCGGGCAGGCAATAGCCCATCCACTTAAGGAACCAGGCAAAGGTGGCGACGGTCTCGGCGACCATGATGCACACGAGCACCAGGATTGCGACGTTGCCGGCACCCACAGAAAAGCCGCCGGCGATGATCTGGAACTTCGAGAAGAACGTGTTCATGGGCGGCACGCCGGCAATGGCGAGCGCCGCGACACCAAAGCCCACGCCCGAAATCGGGTACTTCTTTACGATGCCGCGAAGCTTGGGCAGCATACGCGTGCCGAGGGTAAAGGAGAACGAACCGGCGATCAGGAAGAACAGGGTCTTGGCGAAAGCGTGGTTAAAGATGTGGCACACGGCACCGTCAAAGGCCAGCTGGCTGCCAAAGACCGAAAGGCCCAGGCCAAAGAACACATAGGAGAGCTGGGCGATCGTTGAGAAGGCCAGCAGGCGCTTCATGTCCTTTTGCGGCAGGTACATAAGGAAACCAAAGAGCATGGTGACCATGGCGTCGATAATGGCGACCCAGCCCACGATCTCGGGAACCTCTCCGGCAGAGACGAGCGCACGCGCGAACACGCACACGCCGACCTTGACCATCGAGGCGCCATGCAGGTAGGCCGAAACGGGCGTCGGCGCCTCCATGGCCGAAGGTAGCCACATGTACATGGGAACCTGTGCGGACTTGGCCCAGGCCGCAAACAGCACGAGCAAAAGGACGATAGCCTTGAGCTTGGCATCGAGGCCGGCAATCGCGGTAATGGCGAAGGTGCCGGTGTGGGCAAACACGATGGCGGCGCCCAGATACAGGCCGAGCGCACCGATATGCGTGATGATCAGGGCCTTCATGCCGGCCTTCTTGGCCGTAGGCGACATGTAGTAGCTAATGAGGCCCCAAGAGCACGCGCCCGTGATCTCAAAGAACACGAGCTGGCCCAAAAGGGTCGAGCTGTACACGAGGCCGGCCATGGCGCCGATGAAGGTCGCGAGGTACGCGTAGAAGCGACGACGCGGCGCATCGGGATGCTCACGGTTATTCTCGCTCATATAGGGAATCGAATAGATCACGACAAGCAGGCCGATACCCACAAAGGCGGGCGCGAGCAGCGTGCTCATGCGATCGAAGGTGAATCCCATGACGAGGGTCTGCCCAAACGAGATCAGGGGGACCTGCGTGTCGGGCATGCCGGCGCCGGCGAAATTCGCGGCGAGGGCGATGGTGCAGACCGTCGAGACGGCGGCACCCAAAACGCTGAACCACTTGGCGTACGGACGGGGGAACAGGGCGACGAGCACCGAGGCCACCATCGGGGCCGCGATAGCGACCAAGCCGAGAAGGGACAGACTGACTGAAAATGACATTGTTTCTCCCTTCTCCTACACGCCGACGACCACGAAGACAAACGCCAGAACGGCGATGCCCACGACGGCCCAGGTCTGATTGCCGAGCACCTTAAAACGCGAGCGCGAGCAGGAGTTCTCGATCACGCCGCATACGACAAAGTCGATCAGGCACTTCACCAGGAAGATGACCGCGCCCAGAACGGCGGCGGCGCCCACGGTCGCGGGCTCGCCCCAGGGGACGAAGATCGCGCAGAACCAGGCGACGACCAGGACCTGCTTCATGGACATGGCGAGCTTGGCCATCGCAAGCGACGGGCCGGAAAGCTCGGCGAGCGGGCCTTCCTGAAGCTCTTGCTCGGCCTCGGCCTGATCAAACGGCAGCTTGCCGAGTTCCATGTAGCAGGCAATCGCAAAGGCGATGCCGGCGAGGATCACGGCGACCGGCGCGTCGATGGCGCCCGTCATGATGTGCTGACCCATGGTGGCGATGTCGGTGGAACCGCACACCAGGGCGGCGGCAAACAGCGCCAGTAGCATGGACGGCTCGATGAGAACGCTCATGAGCAGCTCGCGAACGCCACCGACACCGGCGTAGGCGTTGGACGAATCCACGCCGCAGAGGGCGAAGAAGAAGCGGGCGAGCGCCAGGCTGTACATGATGGTGATGGCGTCACCAAAGACCGGGATGGGACTTTGTGCCGTAAAGAGCGGCAGGCCCATAGCGAGCATAAAGGCGACGGCGAAGAACAGCGGCGGCATAATGCGCAGCGCAAAGCTCGCGTCCTCGCTCTGGGACTCGGGGCGCGCAAAGAGCTTGGCCAGGTCGCGGTAGTCCTGCATGATGCTGGGGCCGCGACGGTTGTGCATCTTGGCGCGAATCACGCGACCGAGACCGGAGAAGAACGGCGCGACGGCCATGACGACCACGCCCTGCAGAACGGCAAGTACGATGTTGTTCATGCTCTCCCCTCCTTAACCCATTTGCACGGCGAGCACGAGGAACACCACGAGTGCCGCGACGATGTAGCAGATATAGATGCTGTAGTTGCCGCCCTCGAGCTTAGTCGCGAGGTCGGCGAGCTTCTCGACACCCTTATGCGGGGCATCGACGAGAACCTTGTCGGGTACGGGCTCCACAGCCTCGGCCACACCGGTGAGCTTCTGGAAGAAGTGCGCGATGGACCAGCAGACGGCCGTGCAGCGGTCGCGCAGCGTGTAGAGCGGCTGCATAAACCAGGAAACCTCGGAGGCAAAGGTCGTGGCCACGACGGGCATATGCTCGTTGGGAGCATAGCCGCATGCCCACGGCTGGGACTTCTGCACCTTGCCGACGGTCTTGAGCTTGCGATAACCGCAGGCAAGGCCGACAAGCACCACGAGCGCAATGGCGATCGCAGGCGTGGAGGTGGCAGCGCCGGAGTATTGGTTCATGAGCTCCATGCCCTCGGTGGCAAACACGCCACCGTACGGATGCAGCACGGACGCGGCGACATCGACCAGCACGGGCGCGATCACGGGAGCGCCAATGCCCAGCACGACACAGATGGCCGCGAGCAGGCCCTGCGCAAACACCATGGGGGCGGGAACCTCCTTGGCATTGGCCGCGGCCTCGGAACGGGGCGCGGAGGCAAAGGAGACACCATAGGCCTTGACGAAGCACGTGACGGCCAGCGCGCCGGTAATGGCAAGCGCGACGGCAGCGAACACCGCCACGATCATGACGGCCTTGTCGCCCTGCATGGCGGCATTAAAGAGCGACTGGTAGGTAAACCACTCGGACACAAAGCCGTTGAAGGGCGGGATGGCCGAGATGGCAAGCGCGCCAACGAGGAAGCAGATGGCCGTTGCCGGCATACGACGGAACAGGCCGCCCATCTTCTCCATATTGCGCGTACCCGTGGAGTACAGCAGCGCACCGGCGCCCAGGAACAGCTCGCCCTTAAACATCGCGTGGTTGAACGTGTGGTAGAGGGCGGCCATCAGAGCCAGGACGGCGATGCCGACCGAGTTGAGCGCCATGGCGGCCATGGAGGCGCCGACGCCGAGCAAAATGATGCCGATGTTCTCGACGGAGTGATAGGCCAGCAGGCGCTTGATGTCATGCTCCTGCAGGGCGAAAGCCACGCCGAGGACCGACGAGATCGCACCGAAGACCATGACCATAAGGCCCCACCAGACCTGAACGCCCGAGGCGGAGAGCAGGTCGAGGCCCACCTTGAGGATGCCGAAGATACCGATCTTGATCATGCCGCCGGACATAAGAGCCGACACGTTAGACGGCGCCTCGGGATGTGCCTTGGGCAGCCAGCCGTGCAGCGGGATGATACCGGCCTTGGCGCCAAAGCCAAAGAAGGCGAGCACGAAGCACACGGATGCGACCGCGGGGCTAAACTGCGTGGCGCGGAAATCCGCAAAGGCAAACGAGCCGCCGGCGAAGTTGGTCATGGTGAGGAAGCTCGCCATGATGAGCACAAAGCCCACGTGCGCGATCACAAAGTAGAGCCAACCGCCATGGATGGAGTTCTCGTTCTCCTCGATCACGACCAGGAAGTAAGAGGTCAGCGACATGAGCTCAAAGGCGACCAGGAACCAAAACACGTTGTCGGCGGTGATGACGAGCATCATGGACGCCACGAAGGTGTTAAAGAAGAAGCCGGCGCGGCCCTTTTTGCCCGGGTACTCATCAAAGTAGTTGAGACCGTAGATCGAACCGGCAAACGCGAGCACCGAGATGAGTGCCACGAACAGACCGGACAGCTGATTGAGCAGCAGCTGGAAATGGGCAAACGGGAAGAACACGATGGTGTCGACCGACGCGACATTGCCCAGCACGGCCTGGATACCGGCCACAAACGAAAGCACCGCGGCGACGGCGCCGACAAGGCAGCCGGCGTTCTTGGCGGCGTTATCGGCTTTGATCAGCAGAACCGAGGCGAGCGCACCGATGCACGAGACGGCAAGCGATGCGATAAACAGCGTCATGCTATCCATTGTTTACGCTCCCTTCTGCTTTCTCGGACAGGCCCTGGGCCACAGCGGTGACGTCGACGGCCGGACCGTTTTCGATCGAGCGCAGGCGCTTGGCCTCGTCGAGCTCGCGATCGGCCGCGCCGCCCATGACGGTCAGCGCCTTGGTGGGGCACGCCGCCACACAATGCGGGCCGTCCGGATCGAAGGCGCACAGGTCGCACTTGACAGCGCAGGTGTACTGGCCGGGAGCCCATGTAAGCAGGCTGCTCAGGGACTTAGGATACGAAGGCGTCGGGTCGCACATGCCTGCGACACCGGCGATAGACGTGCCATCGGGATGGATGGCTCCGAAGGGGCACGCGATGGCGCACAACCTGCACCCGATGCACTCCTGCTCCTTGACGTGGATGCGGTCGCCATCGTGCTCGATGGCATTCACCGGGCAGACCTCGGCGCAGGGGGCACCCTCGCAATGGTGGCAGGCAAGGGCGGCCGAAATACCGCCGGTCTTCACGAGCGCCAGGCGCGGCGTATCCTGAAGACCCTGCATCCGGTGGGCGTCGGCACAGGCGGACTGACATGTTCCGCAGCCGATGCACCTCTCCGGGTTGATGTCGATGAAGCGGTTCATCCCCACTTCCTTTCAAAATAACGGGCCGGGCTCCCGAACGTACGGGACGCCCGGCCCAAAAAGCCAACGAGAACGGGACTACACGATTTGATTCACGTGCGTCTCGTCGTCGAACTTGGCGGCGCCGGGCTCAACGTCCTGGGGAGCGGCGGCGTCGACCAGAGCCTGCTTGAGCTCGGTGTACTGACGCTCGACTTCGCCCTCGGCCCAGACCTGGTCGGCGATTGGATCGACCTGACAGGCGGAGAACTTGTCCTCGGGCGTATGCGAGACCGGGTCGACCTTGTGCATGGTCAGCTCGTTGCACTTGCCGATCCACCACTGGTAGGTCATATAGACCGTGCCCTTGTTGATACGGTCGCTCACGTCGGCGCGGCTGTATACCTGGCCGCGGCGGCTGTGAATCGAGACGATGTCGCCGTTCTTGATACCGCGCGCCTGGGCATCCGCGGGATTCATGCGGACAAAGCCGGGCTCGTCGGCGAGCAGCGCCAGCGTCTTGCAGTTGCCAGTCATCGAGCGGCAGCTGTAGTGGCCGACCTCACGGACGGTGCACAGGATGAGCGGGTACTCATCGTCGGGAAGCTCGGAGGGCGCCTCCCAGTCGTGCGCCATCAGGTTGGCGCGGCCGTCCTTGGTGGTGAACTTGCCACCAGCGAACATGTCGGGCGTACCGTGGTCGTTCACATCGGTGCTCTTGACGGGCCACTGGGCGTAGCCGCCCTCGGGAGCCATCTTCTCGTAGGTCGCGCCCACAAAGTTGGGGCACAGGCTAATGCACTCGTTCCAGATCTGCTCGGTGTTGTCGTAGTGCATGGGATAGCCCATACGCGTGGACAGGTCCGCGAAGATCTCCCAGTCGTGACGGCACTCGCCCTTGGGCGGAACGGCCGCGTCAAAGTGCTGGAAGCTACGGTCGGATGCAGTAAAGACACCCTCGTGCTCGCCCCAAGAGGTAGCGGGCAGGATGACGTCGGCGAGCATGGTCGTCTGCGTCATAAAGATGTCCTGGCAAATGAACAGATCCAGCTCGGAGAGCGTCTTGCGCATACCGGCCGAATCGGGCTCGGTCTGCACCGGGTCCTCGCCGTAGTTGTAGAAGCAGTGCACCTTGCCCTCGTCGACCAGGTGACCCAGGTCGGTGAGCTTGTAGCCCTCCTCCAAGGGGAGCTTTTCCTCGGGCACGCCCCAAGCCTTGGCAAACTTGGCGCGAGCGGCGGGGTCGGTGACTTTCTGGTAGCCAGGGTACAGGTTGGGCAGCATGCCCATATCGCAGGAGCCCTGGACGTTGTTCTGGCCACGCACGGGCGCGAGGCCGGAGTTGGGTTTGCCGATCTGGCCGGCAACGCAGGCGATGGAGGCGATGGTGTGCACCGTCTTCAGGTTCTGCTTCTGCTGGCATACGCCCATGCCCCAGCCAATGATGGCAGAAGGCTTCGCCGTGGCGTACATCTCGGCAGCTTGGTGGATCAGCGCGGGATCGACACCCGTGATGTCCTGTACGGATTCGGGAGTGTAGTTCTTGATGGTCTCCCACCACTCGTCAAAGCCGTTCGTGTGCTCGGCGACGAATTCCTTGTCGTAGAGGCCATCGTTGACCAGACAGTTGGCAAAGGCGTTGAGGAACGCGACATTGCAACCGTTCTTGATCGGAAGGTAGATATCGGCGATACGCGCAGTTTCGATATGGCGCGGGTCGGCGACGATGATCTTGCAACCCTTTTCTTTGGCTCGCACGATACGCCTTGCGACGATGGGGTGCGAATCGGCAGGGTTATAGCCGAAGAGGAAAATGCAGCCCGCATCCTCCATACCGGGGATGGAGCATGACATGCAACCTGAACCAACCGTGTCCATCAGACCGAGGACAGTAGGGCCGTGTCAAGTACGGGCGCAGTTGTCCACGCTGTGGGTGCCGATGCACGCACGCGTAAACTTCTGCATGACGTAGTTCGCCTCATTGCCGCCGCCTCGCGAAGAGCCGGTGGTCATGACAGCGTTAGGACCATATTCGTCAATTATGGCCTGCATCTTAGATGCGGTGAAATCCAGTGCCTCGTCCCAGCTTACGCGCTCAAGATCCGCGCCCTTGGTGCGGCGGATCATCGGGTGCAGTACGCGAGGAGTCAAGATCTTGGTGTCGTTGATGAAGTCGTAGCCGCTCATGCCCTTAAGGCACAGCTCGCCCTGATTGGTGATGCCGTTGAGCGGTTCGGTACCCACGACCTGGCCGTTTTGGACCAAGAGGTTAAACTGGCAACCGGCACCGCAGTACGGGCAGATCACTTTATGCTTCTCCATGACACCCTCCTTCCTTTCTCTGCTACCGATTAATCGGTACGTATTTGACAATCGTCGGGCCTGTATGGCCGCCCGCCTACGCCTCGTTTTCGATGGTGGCGCGGGCACGCTCGGCAGTCAGCTCCGCCAGGCGCTCCTCGTCTACCAAGGTGAGGCCCTTGGTCGGGCACGCCTCGGCACACGCCGGACCGCCGGGACGGTCCACGCACAGGTCGCACTTGAGCACGAAGCTCTTAGTCTGCGAACCCACGCGCACGTCGCCCATCAAGACGGGGACCTGCGTGGTCGCCACGCTCACGGCACCAAAGGGGCACGCCATGACGCAGCTCTTGCAGCCGATGCAGTTGTCCTCGTTAACGCCGATGCGATGGTTCTTTGGATCAAAGAACAAGGCACCCGTGGGGCAGGCCTTAGCGCACGGGGCATCCTCGCAGTGATGGCAAGCCACCGGTGCGGAGATCTCGTACGTACGCGTCACGCGCAGGCGCGGCGCGGCGATGTTGCCGGGGATGTCGTGCGCCTCGATGCACGCCGCCATGCAGGTTTGGCACCCAATGCAGCGTGAGGAATCGGCTACGACTCGTTTATTGCCCATGTTGTTCACTCCCTCCTGAATCCCATGCCGGAGAGACCCTGTCGACGTTGTCCCAAGCCGCCCGTGACCTGGCATCGGCGTATCGAATGCATGCGGCGAAACAGGCACTCGGTAGAATTTCTCCAACGGTATACAGGTTGAATATACGCAGTTGCAGGGGGTAAACTTGAGCGTAACCCCTGCAATACGTGTGTATTGCAGGGGTTTGGGCTGGTTAGGATTATTCTTGGGTAGCTATAAAGATAAGTGTATTACACGCGTACGCCAAGAAAGATTTCGCGCTCGTTTATGCAGGATGTAGTACGTTTGTAATGTTGATCGCGCTCAATTACTCTAGTGCAATAAAGTAGTAGTTATAAGATTGGCTATTACTAGCCGAAACTGTATGTGACTATTCATACTGCACGCTCATTAAGGGAGGCCAGTGATGTCATCGACTCAAAAACGAGCCATCCTGCAGGTGCGCATTCGCGAGGAAGACAAGCAGCATGCCGAGCGTCTCTACGACGCCATGGGCACATCGCTCGCCGAGGCTGTCCGTCTATTTGTCGCGCAGAGCATTTTGATGCGCAAGCTCCCCTTTCAGCCGGTCGCCGTGCGCTCAAAGGACGGCACCGCCGCCTATGGAACGCTCAAAGCATATGGGGACCCCAATCGCCGCTCCAAGGAGCGCAATGCCTGGATTGAATACCTTGCTACAGAAAGCGACGATTCGATTTTGGGTCCCGAGGAAGTAGATATCCATGAGTAGCACCATCATCGACGAGACCGTCATCCTGCGCTATCTGCTCGACGACGACGAGGTCCTGTCGCCGCGCGCCGCCAAGGTCATCGCCACGCGCACCGCTCGTGTCTACCCCGAGATCATCACGCGCGTCGTGGTCACGCTGCGCGACGTCTATAAGGTTCCACGCGTTGAGATTGCTGCGGCCATGAAAAGGCTGATCGATGACGTCATGGTCGACGAGCCCACCGTTGTCGCCCTTGCCGTCAAACTCTTTGGCAAGACCCATATGGACTTTACCGACTGCCTCCTCGCAGCCCGAACAGCCATCTACAACGATGATGTCGTGAGCTTTGGCAAGCCCATCATCCAAGGCATGATCGATTACCGCCGCAAGCGCCAAACCGCAGCCGAAGCCCGCAGCCGCAGCATCGACTCCACCATCGACAAGCTCCGCCACCGCCCCCGCAGCTAACCCCATCCCCTCCTAAGTTGCGGTGAAATAGTTCCTAGATTAGGCTTATTCGCGCTTTTCAGAAATTAATTAACCGCAACTTCCAGGTTGGCCATCCGAAACTGGCAGCCTTGGACCGCGAATCCTACTGTTCGCCACAAAATGGGCCTATCTACTACGTTTAACCGATTACCCTCGACCATACAGAAATCCGAAATATCAAAACAGCTGGTAGACGGCTTGCCGATTTTCCGAAACTGCTGCTATGGTCGTCCCCTGCGGGCCAAACGTAGTAGATGGGCCGCTTTCGTGGCTCAACACCAGACCAGTCATTTTGGGGCAGGGCTTTTTTTGACCACATTTCCCAGCCGATCGCCAGAGCAGTCAAAAAGCCCGCTCCAAATTAGCTACCCCGGCCTTTAATGGGCCCGCAAAAGCCAAAAGACAGTCCGTATTTAACCGCAACTTAGGTGGGCGCGGAGCGGGTTCGATTCCCGTCGCCCGGCGCGTAAACGAAAACAGCTCTGATCCCCAAAGGAAACCAAAGCCGTTAAAACAATTCTTGTGGAGCGGGCGACGGGAATCGAACCCGCGTCATCAGCTTGGAAGGCTGGGGTTCTACCATTGAACTACGCCCGCAAGATATGGTCGGGACGACAGGATTTGAACCTGCGACATCCTGCTCCCAAAGCAGGCGCGCTACCAAACTGCGCCACGTCCCGAAGGTGTTGAGCAGCTAAGGTCTAAACCTTGCGTGTCCCAAAGCGAAGGAAATTATAGGGGAGACTCCCCGCCTGTGCAAGCGCAGAAACCCTAGCTCCTCGAATGTGCGACAAACTTGCTGTGGAGCAGACCGATCACAAACGCCACCACGGCGACTGGCGCCCACGCGGCACCGATATCCGCCAGGGGCAATGCATCGAACGGCAGCCACGCGCCCGCAAAGAACGCATCGCGGACCGAAGTGATCACACTCTGCACCGCGACAACGCCGCCGACCCAGACCCACACCTGCGGATGAGAGTCGCAAAAGCCGTGCACCAGGCCCATCAGTACCAGCACGATGGCAACGGGATACAAGGCGTTGAGCATGGGCACCGAGAACATAAGAATCACGTCGAGGCCCACATTGGAGAGCACGCACGAAAACGCTGCGAACACAAAGGCGAGAACCGCAAAGGGACGGCGCATGGCCTCCTCAGAGGCCTCCGCTCCCCCTTCGACCACATACGTCTCGCAGAA
This sequence comes from Collinsella sp., assembly GCA_018363345.1. GTDB lineage: Bacteria > Actinomycetota > Coriobacteriia > Coriobacteriales > Coriobacteriaceae > Collinsella. Next base: position 60,022 of record JAGZNZ010000002.1, read on the forward strand.
GTAACGCGAGCAGCAGCTGATGAGGCCGATGCACACGTTCATGCAGGCGAGGAAGAAGATGGCGAAGACCACGACCGTGCCGGCAAGCCCAAAATGCATGGAGGCCGAACGGGCGAGGATGGCGGCGCCGTTGGTAGCGTCGGGCATCACGGTGCCGAGCTGCATACCGGCAAGTCCCAAGCCGCAGTAGATGATGGCCATGAGCACGCCGGCGATCACGCCGGAGCGCGAAATCTCGAAGGCCACGCGCTTGTCATCGGTAACGCCCAGCTCGTGGATGGTCTCGGCGATGATGATGCCAAAGGCGAGCGACGCGAGCAGGTCCATGGTCTGGTAGCCGGTCAAAAAGCCCTGCACGGCAGCACCGGCATCATAGGGAGCCTGCGGCGCGGCGGCGGGGCCCAGCGGCGAGACCATGGCGGCACCCACGACCAATACGATAAGGGCAATGAGAGCGGGGCCCGTAATGCGGCCGAGCACGCGTGTGATGACGCCCGGGCGCAGCGTGAGCGCAAACGCGACGACAAAGAAGCCGACGGCAAACACCAGGCGCGCCGTGCCGAGCGAGACGCCCTCGGGCAACAGCGGCACCAGCATCTCGAAGGCCGTAGAGCTTGTGCGCGGAATGGCCAGGCACGGACCGATGGCCAGGTAGACCGCCGCAACGAAGAATTCGCCAAACTTAGGATGCACACGCCCGGCCAGCTCTCGGGCCGTGCCAGCGAGCGCGACGGCGATAAATCCCATAACGGGCAGACCGATAGCGGCAATCAAAAAGCCGATCATGGCAACCGGCGTGGCAGAACCTGCCTGCAGCGCCAGCAGCGGCGGAATAATGAGGTTACCGGCGCCAAAGAGCATCGAGAACAGCGCAATGCCGACGGTAACGACATGGTCGGAACGCAGACCGCGCGGGGCGGATGAAGCCATAGGCACACCTTTCGGGTCGAAACAAAAACGGGACGGGCAAAATACCCGTCCCGCAAGTATAAACGGTCCAGCAGCTTTAGCAGACTAAATTGCGCAGAGCATCGATAGCCGTATCGACTTCTTCGGTCGTGTTGAAATACCCAAACGAGAAGCGGACGACACCCTGGCGCTCGGTATCTAACGCACGGTGCATGAGCGGAGCGCAATGGGCACCGGGGCGCGTCGCAATCCCCCACCCTTGCATGAGCGCGTCCGAGATCTCGGCCGAGTCGATATCACCCACGTTGAGTGAGACGATCGCCGAGCGCACGGGCTGGTCAAACGCACCGTAGAGCGCAATGCCGGGGATTTCGCGAGCACCGGCGAGGAAGCGCTCTGCAAGCGAGCGCTCATGCGCCGCAATCGCCTCGACCCCACCTTGCGCCTCGATAAAGTCGAGACCGGCAGAAAGTCCCGCGATGCCGTGGCCGTTGAGCGTGCCCGCCTCAAGACGCGTGGGCCACTCAAGTGGCTGCAGCGGGTCAAAGCTGTGCACGCCCGTGCCGCCCATGGCCCACGGAGACACGTCAATGCCCTCCGCCACGGCCAGGCCGCCGGTGCCTTGGGGTCCCATGAGCCCCTTGTGGCCGGTAAAGCACACAATGTCGAGCCCCATGGCATGCATATCGATACGCGCCGTGCCGGCAGACTGAGAGGCATCGACGATCACCAGCGCACCTGCCGCATGGGCCATGGCCGCCACGCGCGCAATGTCGACCGCGTTGCCGGTCACATTAGAGGCATGCGTCACCACCACGGCACGCGTACCGGGCGTGACTAGCCGCTCGAGCTCGTCGTAGTCGAGCGCGCCGTTCGCGTCGCAACCCGCATGCTCAACCGTCACACCCTGCTCTGCCGCCAAGCGATTGAGCGGACGTAGCACGGAGTTGTGCTCGAGCACCGTCGTGACCACGCGGTCGCCGGGGCGCACCACGCCACAGATGGCGGTGTTGAGCGCCGCCGTAGAGTTGGGCGTAAAGCACACATGGTCCGCCCTCGGGCAACCTAAAAGGCGCGCGAGCTTGGCACGGCAACCGTGAATCGTACGAGCGGCATCGAGGGCACCCGACGTGGCGCCGCGCCCGGCATTGCCGAGCGAGCACATCGCCTGCGTCACGGCATCGATGACCGTCTGCGGCTTGTGCATGGTCGTCGCCGCGTTATCCAGGTAGATCATCGCACGACCTCCCACATATCAATCACGGTATAGCCCTCGGTGGGAACGCCCGCCGCGGCGAGTTCACCGCGCAGCAGCTCCTCATCGGCAGGCAACGCTTTCCACGCCAGACCACAGCCGGCAGCGACCTCCCCGGGCACGGGAATCGTTCGCCCGGGAAGGCCACGCTCAACGCACAGGGACTCGCAGCCCATGGCGGCCGCCGTGGTGGGAAACGTGATGACAAGCGCCGGGCGCTTTTCCCTCATGGCAACTCCAACCAATACGCTACGGGCGCACGACGCGCACGGCCTGCTCCATCTTCTCCACGATCACGTACATGTTGGTGACCTCGCCCACCGCAAGCTGGTCTTTAATGCCATAGTGGTCGAGGCAGGTACCACAGGTGAGAATCTCGACACCCTGCTCGGCCAGGCCCTTCAGGTCGTCGAGCACCGGCGAGCCCTCAACGGTGAGCTTGGCGCCGCCGTTGTAGAACAGCATGGTCGCGGGCAGCTCCTCCTGCTGCGTCACGGCAAAGATAAACGCCTTCATGAGCTTGTGGCCCAGCTCGTCGTCGCCGCGGCCCATGCAGTCGGTGTAGACGGAAATGACGAGCCTGCCCTTGCCGGCGCTGGCATCACAGAAGGCAGCGCCATCCTGCTCGGGATCGGCCATGGCAACGGCGCCAGAGGTCGCCACGGTCACGTGCCACTCGGCGTCAGAAACCTTCTCGACCGAGGCCGTGCAGCCCTTCTCCTGCGCCATCTTGGAGATGTTCTTGACGGCGGTCTCGTTGTCGACCGAGGTCACGACGGCGCCCTCGCCATCGAGCTGCTTCAGAGCTTTGAGCGTCTTGACGACGGGCAGCGGGCAGGCATCGCCCATGGCATTGACTTCAATCTTGGTAGACATAGCAAATTCCTTTCGAAAGAGCCGTTCTAGAGAACGGCAAACAGTTACATAAACGTGCGGGCTAGCGAACAACGCGGACGGCAGGACCGCCCGGCTCCGCCTCGCACACGCGCCCGACAACGGCCGCGATGCGCCCCTCGGCATGCAGGCGACGCGCAAGCTCATCCACATCGGCAGCAGGCGCCGCGATGAGCAAACCGCCCGAGGTCTGCGGATCGTACAGCGCATCCAACATGCCCGGCCCCAGGTCATCGTCGGCCGCCACGCGCGGGCCAAAGAAGTCCTGGTTGCGGTAGGCACCGGCAGGAATAATGCCCAGACGCGCCATGTCGAGCACCTGATCAAAGAGCGGCACCGCCCCCGACACAAGCTCAATCTGCACGCCCGAGCCCTCGGCCATCTCGCACGCGTGCCCGATCAGGCCAAAGCCCGTGACATCGGTGCAGCCGTGAAGCTCAAGTCCCTCGGCCAGACGAATCGGGGCCTCGTTGAGGGCGCGCATCGAGTCGAACATCGGGCTGGCGTCATCCTGTTCGATAAGCTCGCCCTTAATGGCCGTGGTGATGACGCCCGAGCCGATTGCCTTGGTCAGCAACAGGACATCGCCAACGCGCGCGCCGCTGTTGGCGAGCATGCGGTCGAGCGAGACAAAGCCGCTCACGGACAGGCCGTACTTGGGCTCGTCGTCGTTGATGGTGTGGCCGCCTGCGATGGAGCAACCCGCCTCGACGCACTTATCGGCGCCGCCCGCCAGAATCTGACCGGCAACCTCAACGCCCAGGCAACTGGGTATGCAAAGCAGGTTCATGGCATGGCTCGGCCGCCCGCCCATGGCGTAGATGTCCGACAGCGAGTTGGCCGCAGCGATCTGGCCAAACAGGAACGGGTCATCGACCATCGGTGGGAAGAAGTCGATGGACTGCACGAGCCCCAGGTTCTCCCCTACGCGGAAGACGCTCGCATCGTCGGAGGTATCGAACCCCACGAGCAAGTTGTCGTTATGCACATTGGGTAAGTCGCCCAGGACCTGGGCGAGGGCTCCGGGAGCCAACTTAGCGGCTCAACCGCTCGCGGCTGTCATGGACGTGAGCCTCATGGTGTCCTTAGCCATACGAACCCCCTTCCAACAAATCAACGACTTTAAGTATACGCGCCAGGCACGCTTCCCAAGAGACCGCCGACGGCTCGAACGTCGAAAGCGGCGCCGCAAGCGCCTGCGCGATAGCATCTGCCAGTGCGCGCTCAAACAACGGAAGGTCGGCCGCCACGGGCGTGTCGACATCCGTCACACGCGGCGACGCCGCCCACGTCACGGGAGCACCGGGAAGCATCGCCTCCATCCAGGGACGAACGCCGGGCAAATCGGTCGCCACAACTTTGCAGCCGCACGCGAGGGCCTCGATCGTCACGAGCGGCAGACCCTCGTAAAACGAAGGCAGCACAAAGACGTCGGAACTGCGGTAGGCACGCACGAGCCCATCGCTATCCAGGCGCCCCGCCAGCGTCACCGGCACATCCGAGGCCGCGGTCAAGCGCTCGATACGCGCGTACTCGGCATCGTCCCCGCGGCCGCCCACAAGTACCAAGCCAGATGGGCGGACGCCATCGTCAATCGGCAATGACACAGCTCGAACCAGCGACTCGACGCCCTTTTTAAAGCAAATCTTGCCCACGTACACAAGCGATCCCGGCTGCCTCGCCACGCTTGCATCGCGGCAGAAGACGCGATGGTCGTAGCCCGTCCCAATCACGTGGATACGATCGGCATCGACGCCGCACACCAGGCCAATCTGCTCAGCCTGCTCAGCATGGAGCGCAAAGACGGCATCGAGCCGACGAACCGCACTTACAATGCGATCGCGTTCGAGCGTATGCGAACGCAGCTGGCGCAGGTCGGTCGAATGACACACGGCAACAACCGGCACGCCTCGGACGCACTCGCGCGCCAATGCGGTCACCAGATACAGGTGATGGCAGAGCACCAGATCGGGCCGAAACTCAGCCACCGCTCGATCGATTGCAGCAGCAAATGCCCGCTCAAATGCCTTGAGCATCGAAGGCGTCAGATCACGATAGCGTGTGGAGGGATAGGGCATGACATCGGACATGCCACAGATGGGAAACGGCAGCTCGGGCGACTCGAACGGTACGGCAAACACGGCAGCACGCCGGTCCAGCTCGCCTTGGGTATCACCCGGTGCCGCGCCGCAAAGCACGGCGGCGCGATGCCCCGTCTCGATCTGCTCGCGTACGAGCGCGGCAAGGTAGGTGCCGCTGCCAGTGCTATCTGGTTTTTGTGCCGAGATATTGAGGATGCGCATGTCGCGGTACACCCCTAGGCCAAGGCGGCGGCGCGGACAGCCGCGCCGATCGCTCCGGCAAAGCGAGCCTGGGGCGAGGTGGTCACCGGCGACCCCAGTAGCTCGCCCAACCGCTCCACCACGAAGGCGTTCTCGCACAGGCCACCGGTCAGGTAGTACGGGGCGCCCGCGGCCTGCCCGGCCATGGTCGCCACGCGCGAGACCACACTGTCGATCACGCCACGCGCAATGTTCTCGCGCGGCTCACCGCGACCGATCAGGCTGATGACCTCGCTTTCGGCAAACACCGTGCACATGCTGCTGATCTTGGTGGGCTCGCCGGAACGCGCCAGGTCGGCCATCTGCTGCTGGGAAATGCCCAGGCGGTCGGCCATGATCTCCAGAAAGCGCCCCGTGCCTGCGGCGCACTTGTCGTTCATGGCGAACTTTGCCACGCGGCCGCCCTTGAGTTGGATGACCTTGGTATCCTGGCCGCCCACGTCGATCACCGTGCCCTGCTCGCCAAACAGGCGGACCGCACCGGCACCATGGCAGGTGATCTCGGTCACTACCTTGTTGGCATAGGGCACCGCGACACGGCCGTAGCCAGTCGCGACCACGCGAACATCGTCGCCCGTCACGTCATAGCCGGCTGCGGCGAGTTCACCGCGTAGGCGCTCGGCCGCATCGACCGACGAATACCCCGTCGGCATGACGCAGGTCCACGCAATGGCGTTGTCCGTCTCCACCACCGCAGCCTTCGCGGCCGTCGAGCCTATGTCGATACCAATGCCAACCACGGCATCCTCCTTCTATGCGGCAAAGCAGCTATCCCTTTGCCGCATTTGTCCTACAGGGTCTCGATAAAGGCAGCGATGCGCGTCTCGATCTGGCCCATGTCACCGTTGCTGTAGTCGGTCTCGATCTTCATATACGGAATACCCGCACCCTCGACAACCTCCTGCATGCGCGCACTCTCCACGTTAAAGGTGTGGCAGGCCTGCAGCACGCTCTCCACCACGCCATCGACGTGGTACTTCTCGCACATGGCCAGCGTGTTTTCCATACGACCGTCGTTGGGCGTCATGACCGAGCAGTTGATGACCAGGTAGCGGTCGGCGATGGCACGCAGGATGTCGGGAGCCTCCGGATCGATCATCATGGCCGCCGTGCGCTCGCCCGAGCAATCGTCCATGCACACGACCACGCCGCCATTGGACTCGATGGTGCGACCGATCTTGTTGATCACGCCGCCCACCGGGCAACCAGTGATCAGAATGCGCTTGGCATCCGCCGCAACCGGGCGCTCGCCTGCGTCGTAGGCCTCGCGCAGCTTGGCAACCTTTTGCTCCAGTTGCTGCGTATAGGCCTCGATATCAAAGCTGAACGTAACGGCAAACATGGTGCTCATCAGGTCGACGCCGCTCATGGCCGCCGGCTGGTTAGCCTGCAGCGCAAACATCTCGAGCTGGGCCGCACGCAAGCGGTTGCGACGACGGACGGCAGCGCGCAGGTCATCGTCGGTAATCGTGATGCCGTAGAAGCCCTCGAGCTCCTCCTTGAGCAGGCGGCACTCCTCGTACCAGCCTTCACGCTCGTAGGCACGATCGCGACCCTGCGGAAGATGCAGAATGTGCGTGCGCTTGAGCTCGTTGAGTAGCTCGTACATCTTCTTCTTGCCGTCGCAGGTGGTCTCACCGATGATCATGTCGCTAAAGTACGTAAACGGACACTTTTGCGAATAGGCAAAACCATACGTAGACTTGATGAGCGGGCACAGGTTTGCCGGCAGCACCTTCTCGGCCTCGGGAATCACCTCGTCGGACGTACCACACAGAGCCACGCTCGAGGCGCCCGCGGCATCGATAATCTCGAGCGGCGTATAGCTGCACAGATAACCGACAAGACGATTGCCCGCCTGCTTGTAATCCTTAACGCGAATAAACGCGGCCTTGCGCTGCTCGTTGAACTCCTCAAACGTGGACGGCAACGACTGCTCAATATTTTCCGACATATAACTCCTTAACAAACCTTTTAACCAACCAAGGAAACGGCTTTCCCAGGTGCCCGAGGTTGCCGTGAAAGAGGAGCGTCGCGTACTTTGGTACGCAAGCGACGGTTTGAACAGCAAGATCGGGTGCCTGGGGAAGCCGCCGGGACGAATAGTCCTAAATGGTTTCCAAGAAAGCCTCAATCCTGGTTTGCAGTTGGCCTGCATCCTCGCCGGCGTAGTCGGTCGTGATGTGCATAAACGGAATGCCGGCCTCCTCGGCAGCCTTCTCCACGGCAAACGACTCCATCTCGTAGAGCGTGCAGAACTGCAGGGCCACGTCGACAATGCCGTCGGCATGCAGGTCCTTGGCCATCTGGACAATGTCCTTCATACGCTGGTCGTTGGGCGTAAAGACGGCACAGTTGATCTTAAAGTAGCGCTCGGCGATAGCATCGAGCATCTCGTCAACCGTCTCACCGGACTCATCGACCAAGTCCTTGTAATAGCGCGAACCCGTGCAGGACTCCTCGCCCACCACAACGCCGCCGGCCTTCTCGATGAGGTTGAACAGCTTCCAGTTGGGCACGGCCATGGGCGTGCCGGTGTACAGAATGCGCTTGGTCCCCTTGGGCGCCACGCCCTCTCCGGCCTCGACACGCTGCTCACACTCGGCCGCCATATCGTTGATGGCTCCGGTCAGACGCGGCGTGTCGTCCATAAAGGCGGCCTGAACGGTCAGCAGGCTGTCGAGACCGCTAATGGGCGCTGGGTCGGCAGCGCGCGTGGCAGCGAGGCGCTGCAGGGCACGGCGCTTCTCATTGACGGCGTGGATGGCGGCTTTCAGACGCTCAGGCGTAATCGTGACGCCGCACTCTTCCTCGATCTTGGCGGCGAGCTTCTTGACCTCGGCCTTCCAGGTCACAAGCGTCGACTCGTCGTGTACGTTGGGAATATCCATGACGTACATGTTCTTTTGCGTGGCAAAGAACTCGTAGGCTTTCTTCTTGCCGTCGCAGGTGTTCTCGCCTACCACCAAGTCACTCGACTCAATGTAGGGGCAGACCTCGCCCAGCTTAAAGCCGGCAAAGCTCTTGATGAGCGGACAAGTGTTGCGCGGCAAGTGCTCCTCGACCTTGTCGGTCGCCCAATCGGCACCCGAGCACAGACCCACGGGGATACCGTCGCAGGCGAGCACAATCTCCTCGGGCACGTAGACGCAGAAGCTGCCCACGATCTTGGTGGCCTCGCCGGCCTCCTTCTTGTCGAGCATCTCCTTAATACGGCCGCTGTGGATGTTGGTGGCGACAAAATCCAGGTAGGACGTGGACTTGGGGCGATTATTCTGCGACAGGAACATGTCCCCGTACATCTGGCCCACGGCGCCCAGCAGCATATCGTGGTCGGCAAGATTCATGCCGAGGCTCTCCCACATCGGATGGAAATCGAATTCTTCAGCCATGACGGTTCCCCTCTCGAACCAAAAACGGATAACAGCGGTATCGATGCACGACGGACGGCGATTGCCCGACCGTGCTCAAACCCGGAATTTTAGGGAACCTGCTTTGCGGTCGATTATTTAGTTGTGCGTCGCCTCTCCCGGAGCCGTGAACATACCTGCTCATATGCGACTCCGAGCCATATACAGGGCGCGCGCGGCAACGCGGCGAATATATGTCGTCTGCGGCATGTGCGCACCCTCCTTTACAAGTTGAGGTCAACTATATCAACGGTCATCGACCATGCGAACACCGTTGACATTCGTACGACAGCGTCGTGTGCCGTCGTTTAATAAATAATTATCTTGATTGATAAGAGTTTGTCATTCCTCATTCGGCGAACGGCAAAAACAAAGCCGCCGAGGCTTATATTCCCCGACGGCATTACCCGGCGCTATCGACAAACCAAATGGATCCTGCTGGCATCAAAATGCATGCGCAGCGTCTCGCCTGCTTGCGGCAGCTCGTCGACAGGCATGCGCACTTTGTTGACCTTCCACTGCAGGCGCGTCGGCGCGTCGGCGCGCGGCACGTCCAGCAGCACCAGGCGCTCAAAACGTGAATCGCTCACGCGGGCCACATGCAGGTCGTAGCTGTTGCGACCCCGCTCAGCACGGTTGTCCACATGGAAGTAGCTCGCACGAATACCCAGGTACGCCACGTTATCGGGAACCTCACGGCCCACGTTGAAGGTCATGCCCCAGTCGAGGGCCTCAACTTCTTCGTCGCCGATCTTGCGCGCGCGGCTCGTATTCTTGCAGCCCGTCAAGCGCAGCGCGGCCAACGTCTGCGGATGACGGACCACGTCCTCGACGGAGCCGATCTCCTCAACATGCCCGTTGTGCATCACGCAGATGCGCTCGCACAGACGGCACGCTTCGTCGATGTCGTGGCTCACGTAGAGCACGGTTCGGTTGCATACATCGAACAGATCGAGCATGTTTTGCTCAAGCGCGCTCTTGAGATACGCGTCGAGCGCGCTCATGGGCTCATCGAACATAAAGATGCCCGGATGCGCCGCCACCATGCGCGCAAGCGCCACGCGTTGCTGCTGACCGCCCGAGAGGCGCACGGGGTAGCGGTCGACAAAATCGGCCAGACCGAAAATGCCCAGATAACGCTCGGCGAGCTTTTTGCGCGCGGCGGCGTCGCCCGCATCCTTTACGCCGGCGCACACGTTATCGGCCACCGTCATGTTGGGAAACAACTGATAGTTTTGGAACAGTAGGGCGCATTTTCGCTCCTGGGGCGACAGGTCGATGCCCGCGGCCGAGTCAAAAAAGGTCACGCCGTTGACGACGATCTTGCCCTCGTCGGGCGTCTCCACACCGGCAATGCAGCGCAGCGTGCAGCTCTTGCCGCAACCCGAGGCGCCCAGCAGTGCCACGCGCTCCTCGCCGGCCTCAAGCTGCATGTCGAGCACAAACCCGGGATAACGTTTCTTAATATCCAAAACGAGCGACATGGCCTATCGACCTCCCGTCGAGACGGCGTCATCGCGCATGAGCTCGGCCAGCGCCTCGCGATCGATACGCAGCGCATCGCCGCCGACCGGGTCGAGCGAATCGCCCTGTCCGGCGAATTCTTTGGCCTGCCTGCGCTCCGCACGGGAAAGGCCCCGTTCGCGATACTTTTGCGAATGCGCCGTGTACATGTTGATGAACAGGATGACCAGGAAACTGAACACGATTACGACAATGACCCAAAAGAGAGCTACCGACGTGTTGCCGCCCATCCACTCAAAGTAGATGGCGATGGGAATGGTCTGCGTAATGCCGGCATAGTTGCCCGCAAAGAACAGCGTGCAGCCAAACTCTCCCATGGCGCGGGCAAAGGCGAGCACCGTACCGGCGGCAATCGAGGGCCAGCCGAGCGGCATCATAAGCTTGGTAAAGATGCGACGTTCGGACCACCCCAAGGTTCGCGCGGCGTCGAGCATCTGCGTGTCGAGGCTCTCGAAGGCTCCGAGCGCCGTGCGGTAGACCAGCGGAAACGACACAACGACGGCCGAAATGACCGCCGCGGGCCAGGTAAAGACGATCGAGATACCGTGCGCGATGAGCCACTGGCCCACCCCGGTCGAGCGGCCAAACAGCATGAGGAGCAGAAAGCCGCAGACCGTGGGCGGCAGCACCATAGGAATCGTAAAGACCGAATCGAGCAGGCCCTTGATGCGACTCGAGGTACCCATAGTCTTCCACGCGGCAAACAGGCCCAGTGCAAAGGCAATCAGCAGGGCAAGGCCGCTCGTTTTGATAGACACCCAAAACGGGCGGTAGTCGATGCCGCCTAAAAAGGAGGCCAAAGAGGTCAAGGGCCCCTGCTCATTCCGCAACACGACTGACGATGCTTCTACCATTTGAGCGCTATCAAGCCAACGCGCGCCGCCCTTGGCATCACCCGAGGCCGATGCAATCACCACATAGCGGTCCCCATCCGCACCGCGTTCGTCAAAGCCATAGGTATACCCGCCGGCATCAAACGTTGTTTCCGCCGTGACATACCAAGGAAGATCCACGTCCCCCAGCTGCGCACCTCCCATGCAGTTTGCGCTGTCGAGCTCACAGACGAGGGTCTTGAGGCCCGATACGCACTCGTTGTCCTGCGGATCCAATCCATACTTCTCGACCGCCTTGGGCGATATCCACACCACAACGCGATCGGCAGCAGGCGCCACTACAAGGTCCACGTCCTCGTCAACGGGAAACCGGTAGCCCTCAGGCTGGCCCTCCATGGCACGAGCGGTCCCCTTGGCCAACCGCTCAAAACCCTCGATCCCATAGGAAAGCCCATGAGCGGTCGCAGCAACCTGGGCCCCGTCCTCGGCGTCCCCAGCAAACGCAAATCCCGGCACCCAGCAAAGCGCGAAGGTCAAAGCACAGGCGACAAGCATGCGGAATCTATTAAGCACAAAAAGCTCCAAGAGAATACAAGGACGGAGTTAAACACAAAACGATGGAATTATCGCGCCAAGCCGCACTACGCGGAAAGCTCAAAGCCGTATTTGGCCCAAATCTTCTGGGCCTTCTTGTTGGACAGGCAAAAGTCGATAAACGCCTTGGCCTCGTCGGCATGTTCGGAGCCATCGGCGACAGCGCCCGGATACACGATGGGCTTATGCGAGTCCTCGGGACACACAAAGGCCTCCTCGATGCCGTCGTAGCGGTAGATGTCGGAGCTGTAGACAAAGCCAGCCACGCAGTCGCCCGTAGAGACGTAAGACGCAGCCGTGCCGACCTTGTCGGCCAGGGCCACCTTGTTGGCGATCTCGGGGGCGTACTCGCCGTCGTCGCCCTCGGTGCCGGTGTAGAGGCCCACGGAGGCCAGGGCCTGGTTGGCGTACTTGCCGGCGGGAACGGTCTTGGCGTCGCCAATGGCGATCTTGCCGTCCAGATTCGCGACGTCGGCGATGGCCTCGACCTTGGTGTCGGAGCCCTCAGCGCGAATGATCACGAGGTCGTTGACGAACATATCCTCACGGGTGTCGGCGTCGACGAGCTCGGCGGCCTCGGCGTCATCCATGGTGCCCTTGGAGGCTGTGATGAGCACGTCGACGGCGGCACCGGCGCGCATCTGCTCGACAAGGTCGCCGGACGCTTTGAACTGCGTGTCGGCAAACGTGGTGCCGGTCTGCTCGGTGTAGAGCTCCTGGACCTCGGGCAGAGCCTTCTCGAGAGAGTTAGCAGCGAAGACCTGAAGCTCGACAGCCTTCTTGGACGAAGTCTTGGCGGAACCGGCATCGGAGCCAGTCGACTCAGGTGCCTTATTGTCGGAGCAGCCGGCAAGGCCAAGGCCAGCAGCGGCGACAGCAGAAAGCGAGACGAATCCGCGGCGAGAAACCATATCGAACATGTTCAACCCTTTCGAAGACTACACCCGGGCGCCCCGCCGCGAGCTTTGTTCTGTTACTAGATTATACTTTCACGCGAATAATGTTTCTGATGAATAGCTCTCGCCCGATAATTTTCTTTTACCAATAACCGCGAGACGGCCCGCACCGTCACTGCATAAAAAGGCGGAGCAGCCCGTAGGGTTACTCCGCCGCAGGTAGTGCGCTTATTTGGCATGCCCGCCGCCCGCCGTCATTTGGGCCGCATGCTCCAGCTGATCGCTCACGGCCTCCCAGCTTTCGCGGGCCGCTTTCGTGGATCCCGGAAAGTTGATGACAAGCGTATGCCCACGTTGCATGCACACGGCGCGCGAGAGCATGGCGCGGCGCGTCTTGGTCATGGAGTACGCACGGATTGCCTCTGCAATACCCGGCACATCGCGCTCGCAGACGGCACGCGTCGCCTCGGGCGTCACATCGCGCATCGAAAGCCCCGTGCCGCCGCAGGTGAGCACGACATTGGCGTGGCACTCATCGGCGGCTTCCACAATGGCATCACCGATCTCGCTGACGTCGTCGCGCACGACCACATGCGAGGCGACCGTCCAGCCCTGCGCCTCGATAAGTTCCTCGAGTGCGGCTCCAGCCTCGTCCTGGGCTAGATCGCGCGTATCCGAGCACGTCACGATCGATATCTTCAGCTCCATAGCATTCCTCCTACAACACGGCGCCCTCGGGCAGATCGACGCGAACAACGTCCACGACGTCGCCCGCCTTGAGGTCGCACGGCCCTTCTTCAATACGCAGTAGGCAGTTGGCCCGCTGCATCGTGCCGAGCAACGCCGAATTCTGCGTCTTGGCCTCGGTCACCAACAGCTCACCGGTCTCGGGGTCGCGCAAAACCGTGGCGCGATCGAAGAAGCGGCGATGCTGTCGCTTTTTCACGCCGTGAGTGAGCGTCGCCTGCTGCACGGGACGCGCACCCTCGGCAAAGCCGCGCATCTTGCGGATCGCCGGACGCGCAAGCATCTCAAAGCCTACATACGCCGCGGCCGGATTGCCTGAAAGTCCCAGGCAGGGCTTACCCCCGAGCAAGCCAAACGTGATGGCCTTGCCCGGACGCATCGAGATGCGATCGAACAGCACCTCGCCCTCGCGCCGGACGAGCGCCGTCACGTAGTCGTAGTCGCCTGCCGAGGCGCCACCGCTCGTAATGACAAAATCGCACTCCAGCACGGCGCGATGCACCAGCTCGGCAATCGTCTGCTCATCATCGGGCGCAATGCCGTAGAACACGGGCTCGGCTCCTGCATCGAGCGCTTCGGCCATCAACGCCGACGAGTTGGAGTCGCGAATCTGCCCGCGCGCCGGCACGTTGCTCGGTGCAACCAGTTCCGTGCCCAGCGAGATGATGCCCACACGCGGGGCAGCGTGCGCCTTCACGCTCGCGTATCCGGCGCTTGCCAGCAGACCCGCGCCCGCCGGAGCCACGACCTCGCCGGCGTGCATCACAACGTCGCCGGCATGGGCCTCTTCGGCGGCAGAGCGAACGTTCTCCCCTACCTTGGCAGGCGCCGAGAACCTCACACGCGAGCCCTCGTTGCCGTCACCGTCGAGCACGTCGACGATCTCGTATTTCACCACGGCATCGACACCTTCGGGTACCGGCGCGCCCGTCATGATGCGAACCGTCTCACCCGCGCCGATTGCGCCCTCAAACACATGGCCCGCGGCCTCGTGTCCGATAACGTCGAGCGTCACCGGCGCCTCGCCAGATGCCTGCGCCAAGTCCGACGAGCGCACGGCATATCCGTCCATAGCGCTGTTGGCAAACGGCGAGATGTCGATATCGGCCACCGCGTCCTCGGCCAAGGGAAGACCGACGGCCTGCCACACGGGAATCTCGACAACTTCGGTGCGATTCACGTGCGACAAGACGATCGCCTGCGCGTCCTCCAACGGAATGAGTTTCTCAGCCATATACACCTCTAGCATGCAGCGGCGCGCAACAAAAGCGCCGATTCTTTATGTTTCTCTCAGTATAATCCCCGCCGCACGACGGCGACTTGGCCTGTACCCGCAAATACATCTGTCGGCCGCAAGCCGCGAAACAAAACCAAAACCAACCCACCGGCTCGTCGCGTTTACCGCGTTTTATAATGCTCGTGTTGCAACCCAAAAGAGGAACGTATGACTTTTACCGACAAACCCGAAAGCGCAAACGAAGCGCAGGATCATTCTCAGTCGCTCGACGATGGCGGTTTTTTCTCCCTGAACGACGTCATCATGGCCGGCAGGCATCAGCTCACCCGCTCCGAGCATCTCTTGGCCGCCGACACGCGCCGCAACGCCCGCAACCTACTCGCGAGCGCCAAGTTGCTCACACTCGTCGTCATCGTCTCGCTCGCCATGGGCGTTGCCGCCTGGGCGTTTTTGACCTCGCTGAATATCGCAACCGACTATCGCGAGCACCATGCATGGGTCTACGCCTTGCTTCCCGTTGTGGGCGTTGCCACCGCATGGGTGTACAAAAACCACGGCCTTGCCGCCAAACGCGGTAACAACCTGGTCATCGACTCCGCTCTGGGCACACGCCTCATCCATATGCGTATGGCCGTTCTCACCTTCGTCTGCTCCACGCTCACGCACCTAACGGGCGGATCTGCCGGTCGCGAGGGGGCCGCGGTGCAGATTGGCGGCACCATCGCCAGCAACATCTCGAACCTCGCCCACCTCAAAAAACATGACCACCACGACCTCATGCTCGCAGGCATCTCGTCGGCCTTTGGCGCCGTATTCGGCTCGCCCCTTGCTGGAGCTTTCTTTGGCATGGAGATGTGCTTTATCGGCAAAATCGACTACACCGCGGGCATCTACTGCCTGGTCGCCTCGTTTACCGGCTACTTTACGTCACTTGCCTTGGGAACCGAGTACGAGGCGAATGTCATCGCCAGCGTTCCCAACATGACACCACGGACGGTTGTCATCGTTGTTATCAGCGCAATTATCTTCGGTCTGACGGCACGCCTCTTTGCCTGGTCGGTTCGAACCGTCAAAAGCCTTTACGGTCGCTTTATCACCAATTACCTTACTCGCGCACTCGTGGGCGCACTCGTGGTTTTGGCCGCCTATGCCCTCCTTGACGCCTGGGACTACGCCGGCCTTTCCACGTGGCTTTCCGGCGCCGGATTTGCAGGCAACACCACCTTGGCGGACGCAGCCATCAAGTTGGTCGTCACAGCGCTTACCCTGGGCGCGGGCTTCCAAGGTGGCGAGGTCACGCCCCTGTTTGGCATCGGTGCGGCACTCGGTGGCTGGATCGGTTGCCTTACCGGGCTTGACCCCAGTTTTCTGGCGGCTCTCGGCATGCTCGGCGTGTTCTGCGCCGGCCTCAACGTGCCCATCACCACCTGCATGATGGCCATCGACCTGTTCCACGGCACGGCCGCCGGGTTCTTTGTCATCGTGGCCTTTATCAGCTACCTAACCGGCGGACACCGCGGCGTGTACCCCGCCCAGCGCATCATCTCACCCAAGCGCCGTTCGCTTATTGTGGATGAGGGCGGTACGGTAGCGGATGCTATCGAGCGCCACAACGACCTGATAGAGTAGATGTAATAATCGCCGTGCAGCCACAATCGGGGCAACGTAACCCGAGCGCGACCGCACCGTCATGTCACACGCCGGGAGTCGCCCCATGCACGCAACTGATTTTGGTCGCACGCTCATCATCGCCAACCCAGCCGCCCAGTCGGGTGCGGCACGCGAAGTTGCCGAGCGCCTACAACGCTTTTTGGACATGACTGCACGCGCATCCCAGTTTGACCTGGTGTTGACCGAGCGTATGGGACACGCCAAGGAGCTGGCCGCACAGGCTCAGGGCTATCGCACCGTTATCGCACTCGGCGGCGATGGCGTGATTCACGAGGTCGTCAACGGGCTTATGACGCAAAAGGAGGACGCCCGCCCCGCTCTTGCCGTCCTGCCCGTGGGCTCCGGCAACGATTTTGCCCAGACGCTCGGCATCGACGATTTCTCCGGCAAGGATTTTGGCGCGCTGCTCACCTGCGAGCTGCAGCGTCAGGATATCGGGCGCATTCGCTCGTGGAGCCCTTCGAGCGGCAGCGGCGAGGCTACCGTTGAGTACTACGACCAGACGCTCTCGGTCGGCATCGATGCTGCCATCGGCCTTAGCACCACCGAGCTGCGCAAAAAGACCGGCTTGACGGGCGCGCCGCTCTACACCTTCTCGGGACTTGAGCAGTTTGGCCTACGCTATCGCAACTATCCTATGACAGTCAGCTTTGACGGCGCGCCCACAGAGCGCGTGAGGGCGATCATCATGGCGATACAGCTGGGCCCCACGTATGGCTCGGGCTATCGCATCTGCCCCGATGCCGACCCCTGCGACGGCATACTCGACGTCTGCTACGCCTGCGGCCCCGTCCCCCGTGCGGTCGCCCTACCCATGTTCCTTTCGGCCAAGGACGGTCACCACACCAAGCTGCCGCCGGTACGCATGCGCCGCTGCCGCCATGCCGAGTTCACCTTTGAGGAGCCCGACTACCCCATCCAGGCCGACGGCGAGCCCGTTGTCGCCTCGCGCATCGAGGTCGACATCCTTCCCGCCGTCCTCGAGGTCTGGCACCCAACCCGCTAACCCCACCTAAGTTGCGGTGAAATAGGGACTGTTTATGCAGCTAAAGCCGCAAAACAGTCCCTATTTCACCGCAACTTATTGAGAAGGTCATTCCTCCCCGCCCGGTTTGCGGCGGTTGGCCTTTTTAATCGCGTTGAAGTGCTTGTCATTGAGCCTGCGCTGGCGAGAGCGCAGAGGCACCTTAGTCTTTACGCGTCGGCGCGGTGGACGGCCACGACGCTCAAGCTCTGCGCGCAGCTTACGCAGGCAGCTCGCGCGATTCTGAAACTGACTACGGCTCTCGCGCGCCGTCACAACAATCCCCGTGGGCCCATGCTTCATACGCACCGCCGAGTCCGTCGTGTTTACGCCCTGTCCGCCCGGACCTGTCGCGCGAAACACCTGCACCTCGCAATATCGCGCCAACTCCTCGACCGGCATCTCGGCATAGCGCGCATACTCGCGCCATCCCATCTTGTTCTCATCCATATCAACACCTCCCCCCATAAAAAATGTGACAAAGGGAAAGTCCCTTTGTCACATCGCATACCAATCGCTTGTGTTGCGCGCTTAGGCGAAGGTGATCTCGCCGGTCTCGCAGTCCATATCGGCGATACGGGCCAGGCTCTCGACGCGGAAGCCGCGCTCGCGGAGCTTATCGCCGCCGCCCTGGAAGCCCTTCTCCACGGCAATGCCAATACCGGACACCTCGGCACCCGCAGCCTCGCAGATCTTGATAAGACCCTCGAGCGCGCAGCCGTTGGCCAGGAAGTCGTCGATAATCAGGACCTTGTCGCCCTCGGACAGGAAGCGCTTGCCAACGATGACCGGGTACTCCTTCTGCTTGGTAAAGGAGTAGATGGTCGTAGCGTACTGCTCGCCGTCGAGGTTGATGGACTGCGCCTTCTTGGCAAAGACCACCGGCACGCCGCCAAAATGCTGAGCCGCGATGCAAGCCATACCAATGCCCGAAGCCTCGATCGTCAGGATCTTGTTGATCTCGACACCCTCGAACAGACGGGCCCACTCGGCGCCCATGTGGTCGAACAACTCAACGTCGCACTGGTGGTTGAGGAAGGCATCAACCTTAAGGACGTTACCGGCCTTTACGATGCCGTCATGGCGAATACGATCCTCAAGCTCCTGCATGGCGCAACCCCTTCTCGCGGCAACGATACCGCGCGATTAATAAACGTTGTTCGATAGTCTACCACGGACCGACCCCCGCCCGCCCCACAAGCCGCATCGCACCACAAACCAGTCTTTTTGAGACGGCGCGAATACGTGACAGGCAGCCTCCCAACACGCTAATGGCGGGCGCGCATCCTCATCAAGCGCACCATGGCGAGCGCAAAGCCCACAGCGACCACAGCCATGAGCACATAGAACACCGAGCGAAAGCCGAACAGGAACACATCCGGACGACCTGCAACAATACTGGTCACGGCCTCACCCATCGCCACGCTCATCTGCCCATACAGAATATGCGACGCCGCCGTAATACCCACTGCCATACCCGCATAGCGCGCCAGGCTACCCAGGCTGCCCGCAAAGCCGAGCGCTTCGCGCGGAGCCGAACCCATATACAGCGAGTTATTGGGGCTCTGGAAAATCGATGTACCGCACGACATAAACGCGACACAGCACACGATCACAGGGATAGAAGAGTGCTCATCGAGCGTGCTAACCGCAAAGAGGCCGCACACGTACACGCCCAGGCCGACTGCCGTAGGGCCCTCGCAGCCAACACGGTCCGAAACCGTACCCGAAAGCGGGCCGATAAAGGCATTCACCATCGGCAGCGCCAAAAAGAGCAATCCGGAAATGTCGGAACCAAACCCATGGGCGTCCTGAAAATAGAACGGCAGGATAAACTCGGATGCGCCAATACCAACGAACACGATGAGCATGCAGGCGAGGTTGATGGTGAAGGCCGAATTTGCAAAGCAGCGACGAGCGGCCTCGATCAGGGACATGGGGCGCTCGCCAGCCTCCGGCTTAACATGTGGCAGCGTATAGAGCCCCACGATAAACGAGATGACGCCAATGGGCAGGTTGATGAGGAAGATACTCTCCCAGGGAAAGCTTGCCACCAGCACGCCACCCAGCACGGGGCCACACATCATGCCGAGGGCCACGAAAGTCGCGAGAATACCCATGGCACGACCGCGCTCGCGCGCCGGAAACGACTCGGTGATGATACCCATGTTGTTGGCCATGGCCGCCGCGCAGCCGACGCCCTGCACAATGCGTGCCAGAATAAGAACTTCGAGCGAACTCGAAAGGCCGCAAAGCAGCGAGCCAGCCGTAAAAACGATTACGCCCAGCTGGAATACGCCCACCTTGCCGCGCACGTCGCCCAAGCGGCCAAACGGCAGCATAGCCACGCATGTCGCAAGCAGGTACACCGAGCTCACCAGCTGGATGCGGTCGAGGCCCACGCCCAGCTCCTTTTGCATCACGGGCAACGCCACGGTCACGACGGTCGAATCCAGACACGACATAAACGTCATGATGAGCACGGTAAACAGAATCGCCCATTTGTTCTTGCCATGGGTGTCGCCCTCAAGGGCAATGTGCTCGCGGCGCAGCTGCTCTGCAGTTTTCTCCATATCCATCCTTTCGAGTGGCCCAACGCAAAAAACGGGGCCCCAATCGCCTGCAAACAGCCGCGATTGGGGCCCCGCCTACGGAATCGGAACGAAAGATCGCCGAAGCTTTCTGCCAGCATCGGCGCCTTGTGCGAACGCTAGCCTAGCACTGCTCGAGCGCCTGCTCAAGGTCGGCAATCAGATCGGCCGTGTCCTCGAGGCCGCACGACAGGCGCACCATGTCGGCGGAGATGCCGCAGGCGATGAGCTCCTCATCGTTCATCTGACGGTGCGTGGCGTTAGCGGGATGCAGGCAGCAGGTGCGAGCATCGGCCACATGCGTGGCGATCTGGGCGAGTTTAAGGCTCTTCATAAAGGTCTCGGCCGCCGCGCGACCACCGTTAAAGCCAAAGCTCACGACGCCGCAGGTACCGTTGGGCATGTACTTCTGAGCCAGGTCATAGTACTTATCGCCCTCCAGGCCCGGATAGCTCACAAAGCGCACCTTGGGATGGCTCTGCAGGAACTTAGCAACGGCCAGGCCGTTCTCACAATGACGCGGCATACGCACATGCAGGCTCTCGAGCGAGCTATTCAGGAAAAACGCCGCCTGCGGGTTCTGCATGGGGCCGAGGTCGCGCATGAGCTGAGCGGTTGCCTTGGTAATGAAGGCACCCTCGCGACCGAACTTCTCGGCATAGGTCACGCCGTGATAGCTCTCGTCGGGCGTGGTGAGACCCGGGAACTTGTCTGCATGGGCCATCCAGTCAAACTGGCCGTGGTCGACGATCACGCCACCCAGGTAGGCCGCATGCCCATCCATGTACTTGGTGGTAGAGTGCGTGACGATGTCGGCGCCCCACTCAAAGGGACGGCACATCACGGGCGTCGGGAAGGTGTTGTCGACCATCAGCGGCACGCCGTGGTCATGCGCGGCCTTGGCAAAGCGCTCAATATCGAGCACGGCAAGGGCGGGGTTGGCAATCGTCTCGCCAAAGACGAGCTTGGTATTGGGCTCAAAGGCTGCCTCCAGCTCCTCATCGGTGCAGTCGGGGGCGACAAACGTGCAAGTCACGCCCATGCGGCCCATGGTGTGGGCGAGCAGGTTATACGTACCGCCGTAGATAGCAGAGCTCGCGACCACGTGATCACCGGCACCGGCCACGTTAAAGATCGCGAGGAAGTTCGCGGCCATGCCCGAACTCGTGAGCATCGCAGCGGTGCCGCCCTCCATCTCGCAGATCTTGGCGGCGACCAGATCGCACGTGGGATTCTGCAGACGGCTGTAGAAGTAGCCCGACTCCTCCAGGTCAAACAGCTTGCCCATGTGCTCGGACGTGTCGTATTTCCACGTGGTGGACTGGTAGATGGGCACCTGGCGCGGCTCCGCATCGCCCGGATGATAGCCGCCCTGAACGCACGTGGTACCGATAGTCTGCTCGCACATATCCAACTCCCTTACTTGGGTTTTGTTTTATTCGGTTCACAATACCGCTACCCCGCACCCCTCTCAACCCATCCCGCCGATAGGTTATGGGACAAATTAATCAGGTTTATTTGTCCCAAATCTTAAGAAAGTGTTCGATGGCGAAAAACAATGAGATATGCACTGCGGTCTCGATAAGCGAATGCGCCGGCAAGGGTACCATAGGCGGGTACACCATGAACAAGGAGACAACGATGAAGCAGATCGATACCACCCAGCTCAACACTGCCGCCTGCCAGGCTCACGCTGCCGAGTACCACGCCCGCGGCTTTAACTGCGCGCAGGCCGTCGCTTGCACGCTCGCGCCCGCTGTGGGGCTCGACCCCCAGATCGCCTTTACCCTCACCGAGGGCTTTGGCGCCGGCATGGGCGGCATGACCGAGACCTGCGGCGCCATCTCGGGCGCCGTGGCCATCATGGGCTTTGTGATGAGCGAAGGTATGGAAAACCCCAAGACCAAGGGCCAGACCTACAAGCTGTCGCGCGAGATTGCCAAGCGCTTTGGCGAGAAGAACACCACGACCGTCTGCGGCACGCTCAAGGGCATCGGCTCGGACCAGGGTCCGCTCCGCAGCTGCCCCGGCTGCATCGACGACGCCGTCGACATCGCCTGCGATGTGCTAAAGCAGCTCGCCGAGTAAACGGCGGAAACATAAAACGACGGCCGGCGCGCTTGGGATCCATCCAAAAGCACGCCGGCCGTCGTCGTTAGAACTCGGCAAATTCGGGAGTGCTGACCTCAATCTCCTCGCGCCCCGCCATAAGCTCGCGCATCTTGGCACAAAATGGCTCCTGCTCCCCCGCCTTAAACACCAAATGAATCGTAACGGCATCCGCGTAATCGGTATCCGCAACCTTGGCACCCGAATCCTGCGCCAAGCGAAGCACCTGCTCGTATTGCGGATAGGCCACACGTACATCAACCGGCACGACGCTCGTCATTTCGACGATCTGCCCGGCCTCTTGAGCCGCGGCCAGCGCCGCCTGCGTCGCCGCGGTATAGGCGCGCACCAAGCCACCGGGCCCTAACAGCGTGCCACCAAAATAACGTGTCACAACACAGCATACGTTTTTAAGTCCCGCACCGCGCAGCACCTCGAGCGTCGGCATTCCGCTCGTGCGGCTCGGCTCGCCATCATCGCTCTGGCGCTCGCGTCCATCGACCAAAATCCACGCGGGAACATTGTGTCGAGCGTCGTAATGACGCTTGCGGACCACCTCGATAAAGGCATTCGCCTCATCCTCGGACTCAATATGGACCAGCTGGGCAATAAACCGACTCTTGCGGTCCACAAACTCGCCCGAAGCCTCAATATTCGATTGCAGAGTAAAATAGCTGTCCAACAAAGCCCCTCAACAGAATAAAGCGAGCAACAAACAGCCTCAATAATACGATAACCCTAGTAAAAAGAATGGCAACGCCGATGATTCCGCCAACGAAAGCGAGAACCCGTCAGCGCGAGCAAGGTGCCTTGAAAGCCGAGGGCATTGACCTTATGGTCATGCCCGAAGGCTTGAAAGGCAGATTGCCGCGCTGACGGGTTCGCAGCGTCAACAAAGTGCCGAGTGGGCCGATAAGCCGGGTTCTGTCGTGAACGGTCATTTATCTTGTCTGCACGTTACCGTGCAGCTCCACGCACGCTACCCGAACGCGGACCGGGCCGGCCCATAGCGTTCCTATTCGCGCTTGCTCCGGATGGGGCTTGCCAAGCCGCCGTGTTGCCACGACGCTGGTGGTCTCTTACACCACCGTTTCAGCTTTTCCCTTTACGCCTTGCGGCGCAGGTGGGAGTCTTCTTTTCTGCGGCGCTTTCCGTCGGATCACTCCGCCCGGCCGTTAGCCGGCATCCCGCCCTCTGGAGCCCGGACTTTCCTCACGCGTGCCGCAAGCAGCACATCGCGCGACCGTCTGGCCCACTCAGCAGTGCAAGAGTGTAGCACACCGTTGCCGCAGGCAATGGCACAACACAGGCGTTCGACACGATAAACCAAGAAGCGCCCATGCGCTACAATAATCCCGTCGATGGGCAACGTCGTCAGTCGAGACGCGACCGCGCTCCGCACCCCTCCGTCTACTCGGTGCGTTCCCGCCTCCTCCCCGAGGCGGGATGTCGGCATTTTTCATGCACCGACAACCCAATGGCAAACAGACAGCCCAAACAGCATTGCGCACGGACAGCATCGCGCACCTCAGCAGCAAATGCAAAAAGGGACCCGTCCATTACGGACGGATCCCTTAAAACAAGTGATCGTCAAACCGATTTACTCGGCGTCGGTCTCCTCGTCCTTCTTCTCGGAAGGCAGCGGGGTAACCTCGATCTCGACGCCCAGAGTCTCAGCAGCAGACTTCATGGACAGGGAGATACGACGACGGTCGAGGTCGATCTCCATGACCTTGACCTGAACCTTGTCGCCCACGTGGGTGACCTGAGAAGGCTGGTCGACGTGCTTGTTGGCCATCTCGGAGATGTGCACCAGGCCCTCAATGCCCTCGCCCAGGTCGACGAAAGCGCCAAACGGGACAAGCTTGGTCACAGTGCCCTCGACGATAGCGCCGACGGGGTACTTCTTGACCAGTGCGCGCCACGGATCCTCGGTGGTCTGCTTGAGACCCAGGGAGATGCGCTCGCGGTTGAGGTCGACGTCGAGAACCTCGACCTCGACCTCCTGGCCGACCTTGACAACCTCGGAAGGATGGTTGACGTGGTTCCAGGAAAGCTCGGAGATATGGATGAGGCCGTCGATACCGCCGAGGTCGACGAAGGCGCCGAAGTCGACGATGGAGGAAACGGTGCCCTGGAGACGCATGCCAGACTTGAGCTTGGACAGGATCTCGGAGCGCTCGGCCTTACGGGACTCCTCGAGCACGACGCGACGGGAGAGGACGACGTTGTTGCGGTTGCGGTCCATCTCGATGACGCGAGCCTCGATGCGGGTGCCCATGTAGGAGGTGAGGTCCTTGACGCGACGGAGGTCGACGAGGGAAGCGGGCAGGAAGCCACGCAGACCGATGTCGAGGATCAGGCCGCCCTTGACAACCTCGATAACCTCGCCCTCGACGTTCTCGCCGGAGTTGAACTTCTTCTCGATGCGGTTCCAAGCACGCTCGTACTCGGCACGCTTCTTGGACAGGACCAGACGACCGTCCTTGTCCTCCTTCTGGAGAACCAGGGCCTCGATGGGATCACCGAGTGCAACGATGTCTGCAGGGTTAGCGTCCTTGCGGATGGACAGCTCGCGGACCGGGATAACGCCCTCGGACTTGAATCCGATGTCAACGAGCACCTCGTCATGCTCGATCTTAACGACAGTGCCGTTAACGAGATCGCCCTCATCAAAGTCGGTAATCGTACCGTCGATGAGGTTGTTCATCTCCTCCTCGTTGACATCGTCAAGAGAGAAAATGGACGAGTTCTGAATCTCACTCAAAGGTGGACCCCTTTCGAACTACGGGGCCCCGATTGCTAGGACCTACAGAAGGGTGCGACAAGCACACAACGTTTAGGAACACTCGGGAGCCGACAGATACTAAAGTGACGCTTATGCAATCACGTTCGTATAGGTTACGGGGAAATGGCTTCGATTTCAAGCGTGAACTGCCATTTTTTACTCGTATGGAGACTTTTTCGCAATCTTGTGAACGACTGTCTCCACAAGCTGACGATAAGCAGTTGGGCATACGGCTTTGGGGTAAAGTATCCCAGACATACGATTCTGAAACGATTTTTCGAGAAAGGTGCCCGCGTGCTCAAAGCAGTCGTTTTCGATATGGACGAGACGCTTCTTAGCATCAACCTCAACGCGTTCATCCTTCACTATTTTAAGGATGTATCGTCGATGCTCGCGGACATCGGACGTCGCAGCCGTGGTGGCACGATGGCGCGCCTCGGCACCATCCTGGTCGACCTCAACGCCAATCGCCGCAGCGGCACGGACAACCGCACCAATCTTGAGTTTTACCAAGAAGAGGTCAAGCGCCGATGCGGGATTTGCCTCTCCGATCCCCTCATCTACGAGGCGTTTACCTACTACGACCGCGAAGTTCTTCCGTACAAGAATGACGAACTCATCAACGCCCATGCCATGCCGGGCGCACACGCCGCGCTCCAGGCCGTACAGGACGCAGGGCTGCGCTGCGCGCTCTTTACCAACCCCAGCTTTCCGCAGGGGGCCATCGAGTGCCGCATGGGTTGGGGCGACCTGGCCGACGCCCCCTTTGAGCTCGTCACGCACATGGGAAACGCCACCCGCTGCAAGCCTGATGCCACCTACTATCTAGAACAGCTTCAGGTGATGGGGCTCGAACCGCACGAGGTCCTTATGGTGGGCAACGATCCCAAACGCGACTTCCCTAGCCCCGCCTGCGGCATTCAGACTGCCTATGTAGGCCAGGGAAAACCCGGCCGAGCTACCTGGCGCGGAACCATGGAAGGCTTCGCCCGCGACTTTAACGCCGTAGTAGAGGCCTTCTACGAACACCAGGTAGCCGACGAACTGTCCTAGCACACTTGGGTTTTGCCGATCATGATGTTGAGGATCTCGACGTCGGTATCTTTCATGCCCACACGGCCTACGTAGCCCATACTGGCGATTGTCTGCTCAACGGTATCTTGGATCAGGCCCTCGCCGGCGCGGAAGCCGCGACCCTGCATGGCCATATCATGGCCCAGAATCGCTGCATCGACGGCAGCCGAGATCTTGGCGGCACAGCTCGCCTTGGCGCCATCGCACACGATGCCGCCCACATTGCCGAGCGTATTGGAGACCGTCGCACCGATTTGCTCGCGCGTGCCACCGCACAGCCAGGTAATCGCGGCACCGGCACCGCACGCAGCGCAAATAGCGCCGCAAAACGCCGAGAGCGCACCAATGTAGCTCTTGATATGCACGGCAATGAGATCGGACAGCATCACGGCACGCACCAGGCGCTCGTGGTCGCAGCGCAGGTACTCGGCATACTCCATGACGGGCAGTGCGCAGGTAATGCCCTGATTGCCCGAGCCGCACACAATGGCGACCGGCAGCGCGCAACCGTTCATGCGGGCGTCGGACCCGGCGGCCGCACGGGCACGGGCACGGCAGGCGACGTCATCGGCACGAGCACCCAGCAGCGTACGACCCACCTCGGCGCCCCAAGCGTGCGCAAGGCCCTCGGCACTGATTGCGCCATTCAGCTCAATCTGACGCTCAACGGCAGCGCGGGCGCCCTCAATGTCACCGTCCTCGATAAAGTCGATGATGGAATCAATGGACATGGGCGTATCGGCGTTATCTGCCGCACGCTCGGCCACCACGCGCTCGGCGCAGGCGGCGCACTCCCCCGCCGACTTGCCGCATACCGGAATACCATCGAGCGTATGGCACGTGACATTAGTGTGGTGATCGGTAATCTCGACGACCGCGGTATGGCCCCCGGCCGTCGCAGTCACCTTGATGTAGAGGTTGGGCACACCCTCGACAAGCGACACATCGCAGTAGCCGGCGTCGGCGAGGAGCTCGGCCACGCGAGCGCGGTCTTCATCGTTAACGCTCTCGAGCACCTCGAGCGCGCTCTTAGCGTCGCCGCCCACGGCACCCAGCACGGCCGCGGCTTCAATACCGTGCATACCGCCCGAGTTGGGCACGGTCACGCTCTTAACGTTCTTGATGATGTTGCCCGAGCAGGCAACGTCCATATGATCGGGTTCGCAACCGAGCGTCTGGCTCGCCAACGCCGCTGCATAGGCAACGGCAATAGGCTCGGTGCAGCCGAGCGCACAGACAAGCTCGCGGTTCAAAACATCGCAAAACGCGGCATCACGAAGGGAATCGGTAGGCATAGGTATCTCCTGCTTGCATAACGGGCTGGTCTCTCAAAAATAATTAGCTCTTCTATTTGATAACAATGCATCAAAAACCGCAACCATGGTTCCGGCGGACGGCGCTCAAGCACAAACTGGCGGCATTCATTCATGAAAAGCGGGTCTTGTTGCCTGCTAAAGCGTTTGATCAAAAAACGCCCGAGCGTTTACACAAAAGTCGCGCTATCATGCAGTCGAACGCGGTAAACACCTTTAGCATTTGCGCCGCACAGACCAGAGAGGAACCATCTATGAAGATCGGTATCGGTAACGACCACGCCGCCGTCGAGCTCAAGAACATCATTTCCGAGCACCTGAAGGAGCGCGGCTGCGAGGTCGTGAACTTTGGCACCGACACCTCCGAGAGCTTTGACTACCCCATCGCCGGCTACAAGGTGGGTAAGGCCGTTGCCAACGGCGACGTTGACCTGGGCATCCTGATCTGCGGTACCGGCGTCGGGATCAGCCTGGCTGCCAACAAGGTCGAGGGCGTACGCGCCGTCGTGTGCTCCGAGCCCTTCAGCGCCAAGCTCTCCCGCATGCACAACAACACCAACGTGCTCGCCTTTGGCGCCCGCGTCGTTGGCTCCGAGCTCGCTAAGATGATCGTCGACGAGTGGCTCGACGCCGAGTTCGAGGGCGGCCGCCACGAGCGTCGCGTCAACCTCCTCAACGAGATCGACCAGACCCGCGGTCTCAAGGTCGTCGACGAGGCCTAAAGACTTACAACGCCATACGCTAGCGACAGCCCCCGCCTGGAATGCACGCACATTCCAGGCGGGGGCTCTTTAGTAGATTTCTAGGCATGTCCCAAAAATCTACTGGAATATAAAAGGGCGCCGCGGATGGAGTTCCGCGGCGCCCAAGCCACACGCTAACAGCTTTAAGGAGTCAAAGCTGGTTTAGCCAAAGAAGCGCTTGATCTCGATCTCGGCGTTCTCCAGGCAGTCGGAGCCGTGAATCACGTTGGCGTTGACATCGACGGCGAAGTCGCCGCGGATGGTGCCAGGAGCAGCATCAAGCGGGTTGGTAGCGCCCATAAGGGTGCGCATCTTGGAGACAGCGGAGAGACCGGAAACGACCATCTTGACGACCGGACCGCTCGTCATAAAGTCGCAGAGACCGCCAAAGAAGGGCTTGTCGGCCAGATGGGCGTAGTGCTCCTCGACGGTAGCGCGCTCGAGCGTGGTCATCTCCATGCGCTCGATGACAAGGCCGCTACGCTCAATACGAGCAACGATCTCGCCGATCTTGCGATCGCGCACGGCGTCGGGCTTAATCATGATGAAGGTCTTCTCGATAGCCATAAGGTAGCCTTTCAAGTAGGTTCGCGCGTGCCCAAGTCCCATTCCGGCACCCGCCTGGACTGCATCGTAACAGAGTTTTAGCTGCAGTTAAACAAAAAGCTGTTTATTGAAACGCTGCAATTTATTAAAGCGCTCCATATGTGTCACTTCTGTTTCGAAGCCCGATTAGAGTACCATCCGACCGCTCATCAACCACATCGAACAGAGCGGGCGGTCGGTTGCCACCCGCGAACGTACCCCCTTCACAACCTGCCCAAAGGTCCTACAGAAGTTCTCGACAAGCCCCTCCCCATAGCAGCAAAATAGGGGCGCCCGCATCAGCAGACGCCCGTAAAGCAAAAACGATTTATCAATAAATGGACAATACGTCTTCAGCCAAACCTTTACTTTGCCCCGTGACCCATCTCGACAACCTTGGTTAGCGATCCAAACACGCCTTCGTCGGCCACGAGCTGCGCCTCGGCACGCTGCAGCTGCACGGCAACGGCGGCAGGGGCGGTACCGCCCTCGGTCGTGCGTGCGGCGACAATCGACGGGATGTCGAGCGCCTCGGTAATGTCGCGCTCAAAGAGCGGGCTTGCCTCCTGGAACACCTCAAACGGCAGGTCCTCAAGATTGCAGCCGTGCTTCTCACACATCAGGACCAGATGGCCCACCACGGCATGTGCCTCACGGAACGGCAGACCACGCTTAGCCAGGTAATCGGCAACATCGGTGGCGGCAAGATGCCCCACGCCGCACTCGTGCGCCATGGCATCCTCGTTGACGGTCCAGGTCGAAATCATTCCGGCCATAACGGACAGGCACTGCATGAGCGTGTGAGCGGTATCGAGCGCGCCCTCCTTGTCCTCCTGCAAGTCCTTGTTATAAGCAAGCGGCAGGCCCTTCATGGTTACCAGCAGCTGCACCAGGTTGCCGTACACGCGACCGCTCTTACCGCGGATAAGCTCGGCAAAGTCGGGATTCTTCTTCTGCGGCATGATAGACGAGCCGGTGGAGTAGGAGTCTGAAAGCGTGATAAAGCCAAATTCGGAGCTCGACCACAGCACGATCTCCTCGGAAAGACGCGACAGGTGCATCGCCATGACGGATCCGGCGTAATGCAGATCGAGCAGGAAATCACGGTCGGAAACCGCATCGAGCGAGTTGGGAATCACGCCCGCAAAGCCAAGTTCGGCAGCCGTCATCTGGCGATCGAGCGGATAGCTCGTACCGGCAAGCGCGGCAGCACCCAGCGGGCAGTTGTCGGCGGCATCAAAGGCGGCCTTCAGACGTGTAAAGTCGCGCGCGAACATCCAGGAATACGCCAGCAGATGATGTGACAGCAGCACGGGCTGAGCATGCTGCATGTGCGTGTAACCCGGCAGAATCACCTTGTCGTACTTCTTGGCCGCATCCACCAGCACGTGGCGCAACTGCAGGTTGGCCTCCATGAGCTCCTTGGCCAACGCCTTGACGCCCAGGCGCGTATCGGTCGCCACCTGGTCGTTGCGCGAACGTCCGGTATGCAAGCGCTTGCCGGCCTCGCCGATGCGACGCGTCAGCTCGCTCTCGATGGACATATGGATGTCCTCGTCGTTGATATCGAAGGTGAAGTTGCCGGCATCGATATCCTGTTCGATTCCGGTCAGGCCCTCGGCAATCGCCTGCTCATCCTCGGCACTGATGATGCCCTGGGCCGCCAGCATCTTGGCATGCGCCTTAGAACCGGCGATATCCTGCTTATAGAGATGTTTGTCGACCGGCAGCGACGCGCCAAACTCCTGCGTGACCTCGGCCACTCCCGCCTCAAAACGACCGCCCCAAAGAGCCATGGAACCGTCCCCTTTCTCCAAATACCAAAACAAGCGCCCAAAGCAATGCGCCATGTCGCTAAAGCGATTTTTCAACCGCTAGTTTTACACAATCCCCACCGTGCGCGGGACCATGTTGCTAATTTGCAAAGAAGTGACGCACCAGGCACTTGGCGCCCAACGTCTCCCTCCGGATGTTGCCTTGCGAACCATCGATCCAGGCCTTTAGGCTCATAGGAACGTCCTCGACCTTTGCAGCATCGAACTCGGGCGCGAGGGCAAGTAAGGCATGCGCGATAGCGTTGAACATAATGGATACTCCTCATATATATAGGCACAGAGCCGCCAAATTGATAGAAGGAGCCCCGCCGGACAACCCCGGCGGGGCTCGGACTCAGCCGCAGGCGCGGCGTCATATATGCGGGCGGAACGTAGGGGCCACCGATGTTAAGAAGTGTCAGCAAGCATAACGAAAGGTAGGGACCCCGTGCGCCCGTTTTGTATCACGCGGATGGGCCGCGCGGATACCAAGGAAAGGAGGCGTTAGGCCTGGGCGGCAGCGGAGCTGGGACCCTGGACCTTTGCCCACGTCTTGAGCGACAGCGTATCGATCTCGATAAAGCCGGCGCTGGCCTTCTCGTCAAACGTGGTGTCGCGGTCGTAGGTAGCCAGACCGTAGTCATACAGGCTAAACGGGCTCTTGCGACCGACGACATGGCAGTTGCCCTTAAAGAACTTCAGACGGACGGTACCGGTCACGAACTTCTGGGTATCGGCCATAAAGGCATCGAGCGCGTTCTTGAGCGGACTGTACCACTGGCCGTTGTACACGGCGGTGGCCCAATCCTGCTCGAGCTTGATCTTGGTCTTGAGCAGGTCGCCCTCGACGCAAATGTCCTCAAGTGCCTTGTGGGCGGTGATGAGCGTCAGGGCGCCGGGAACCTCATAGCACTCACGGCTCTTGAGGCCCACCAGACGATCCTCGACCAGGTCGAGACGGCCAAAGCCGTTGTCACCAGAGATCTTGTTGAGGGCGATGACGATCTCGGAGAGCTTCATCTTCTTGCCGTCGACGGCGACGGGCTTGCCGGCCTCAAACTCAATCTCGGTATACGTCGGGGTGTCGGGCGCGTCCTCGGGGTTCTTGGTCATAACCCAGGCGTCATCGAGCGGCTCGTTCCAGGGATCCTCCAGGTGACCGCACTCAATGGCGCGACCCCACAGGTTGTCGTCGATGGAGTAGGGGTTGTCGTTGGCACCCTCGGGAACCGGCACGTTGTGGGCATGTGCGTAGGCGACCTCGTCGGGACGGCACTTCAGGTCCCACTCGCGAACCGGGGCGATAACCTTGAGCTCGGGGTCGAGGGCCTTGACGGCAGCCTCAAAACGAACCTGGTCGTTACCCTTGCCGGTGCAGCCGTGAGCGACGTAGGTCGCGCCAAACTCGTGAGCGACCTCGACAAGCTTCTTGGCGAGCAACGGGCGGGACAGGGCGGAGAGCAGCGGATACTTGTTCTCGTACATAGAGTTTGCGGCGATAGCCTTAGTCAGGAACTCATCGGAGAACTCGTCGCGCAGATCGAGCACCTGGCAATCCAGAACGCCCAGGTCGAGGGCCTTCTGCTTCTTGGCGTCCAGACCGGTCTCCTCCTGGCCCACGTTGCCGCAGACACAAACAACATCGAGATTCTTCTCGTCCTGGAGCCACTTGACACATACGGATGTATCAAGACCACCGGAATATGCGAGAACGACTTTTTCCTTGCTCATGGCTGTTTCCTTTCGCCCTTGGTAGCTAGTTAGAACATCGGTCAGTTGCAAGTCATTTCGAGGTCAAAAACCGTGCAATATCAGGTTAAATAGCAAAAAGCAGCACAACATGCCCTAGAAACATGCAGCAATGTCGTGCTAAAACCCAACGACCTCAAAATGACTCTGTTGAGGCAATTCGCCCCATACGGACAGAGACGATTGTTATCGTCGTCGGGAAATTGCGCGCTGGCGTCGGATGGCATTGTCTGCAGTAGTGATGATCTTTACGAACTGCATCTGCCTCTCCTTTCACCTATCGCCGGGCGCAATTCTAATATCGTAAACGGTACCTTTTCTTCGGTAAGCGGTTGTATTTCCGTCTCCGTTTTCGATGGTCGCTATATTACGCTAAAGTGCCCGCAGCACAAGCGACAAATTCAAATTTCTGAAAAGTTTTTTCATTACTTTGTGAAGCGTGGTGCAAATACGCTCCGTTCCTGCGACAATACGCTCAGTTACTGGTTGATGGTTATAACGTCTGAAACAATTTCGAAACGAAAGGCGCGCTTTTATGCAAACTTACGAATCGGACACCAATATCGGAAGCATTAAGATTCTCGCCGTCGACATGGACAAGACGCTGCTCACCGACAAGCGCGTGTTGCCGCAGGGTCTTGATGAGCGCCTGGACAAGCTCGCCGACGCAGGCATTGTATTCTGCCCCGCCAGCGGACGCCCCGCCCCCAAACTCGAGGAAATGTTCGAGAGCATTAAGAACCGACTTGCTTTTTGTCCCGACAACGGAGCCTGCGTCATCTATCGCGGCAGCTATATCTATAAGAGCAACATCGATGTGGCGCTGTATCAGCAGGTGCTCGCCCGTGCCTCGGACGACCCGCGTGCCGTTCCCGTCTTGTGCTGCTACGACGAGTTCTATGTGCTCGCCCGCGACCATCAGTACCACGACGAGATCAGCGTGTACTACAACACGATCAACTACGTCGATAGCTTTGAGGGCCTTGATATCGAGTCCAACAAGATTTCGATCTTCTTCCCCGCCTACGATGCCGAGCCCGCGTTTCGCGAGAACTACAGCCCCGAGTTCTCGGACAAGCTCTACGTCACCAACGCCGGGCGCGAGTGGATAGACTTTATGAACCTGGGCGTCGACAAGGGGTCGGGCGTCGCGCACCTGTGCGAGCAGCTGGGCATTGATATCGCTGATGCCGCCGCCGTGGGCGATACGTACAACGACATCCCCATGCTGGAGCGCGTCGGGCATAGCTTTATCGTGGACAATGCCGAGGAGCACATGAACGCGCATGCCAAATGGCGCATTCCGAGCAACAACGACGGGGGCGTACTGACGCTCATCGACGCCATCTTGGCGGCTCGTTAACGGGGCTCGTCGGACCCGGCCGGGCGCCAAGATGGCGTCTTGAGTGTCTAGATACTTAGCTGAAATGATTTGAGCAGAGGGGAGCTCCTTGTTGGGAGGGGCTCCCCTCTGTTTTGGTTACTGTGGGACAAATTAATCAGTAGTGTTTGTCCCAAATCTTAAGTATGTGGGGGCTTGCGTCTTGGGCGAGCTTGCCTTACGGAGTGCTTCCCTATTTCGCGTCGGCCCAGGTTATGCCGGTGCTGGCTTCGGCGATCAACGGTACGCGGAGGTCTACTACGTGTTCCATGACGTCGCGGACCATGGTGGTTAGGCGCTCGACTTCGTTGACGGGGCACTCAAAATCCAGTTCGTCGTGTACCTGCAAGATCATGTGGGCGGCAAAACCCTCTTCTTCCAGGCGGCGGCTTACGCGGGCCATGGCGATCTTGATGATGTCGGCGGCGGTGCCCTGCATGGGGTGGTTCATGGCCGTGCGCTCACCAAAGCCGCGGAGCTGTGGGTTTTTGGCCTTGAGCTCGGGAATATGGCGTCTGCGGCCATACATGGTCTCGGCATAGCCCGTCTGCTTGGCTCGCGCCACCACATTGTCGAGGAACGTGCGCACGCCCGGGTAGGCCTCGTAGTAGCGATCAATCATGTCGCGCGCCTCGGCCATCGAGATGTGCAGCGACTGCGACAGTCCATAGGCCTGCTGGCCGTACACGATGCCAAAGTTCACGGCCTTGGCGCGGCTACGCAGGTCGGGTGTCACCTCGGACACCGGCACGCCAAATACGCGCGCGGCCGTCTCGGCATGGAAGTCCTCGCCCTCGTTGAAGGCGCGCACCAGGTGCTCGTCACCCGAAAGATGCGCGAGCAGGCGCAGCTCGATCTGCGAGTAGTCCACCGCCAAAAAGACGCTGCCCTCGCCCGCCGAGAACGCCGTCTTGACGGTACGCCCCAGCTCCGAGCGCGTCGGAATGTTTTGCAGATTGGGGTCGCTCGAAGACAAACGCCCCGTCGCGGTGATGGTCTGGTTGTACGTGGTGTGCACACGCCCGTCACCACGGCGCAGCGGGCCCAGCGTGTCCAGATAGGTCGACTTAATCTTGGACTTCTCACGCCAGTCCAAAATCAGGCGCACGATCTCGTGGTCGCGGGCAAGGTCGCTCAGCACCTTGGCGTTGGTCGAATAGTAGCCGCGCTTGGTCTTTTTGAGGCCCTTGGTCGGAAGTCCCATAACATCAAACAGCACGTGCGAGAGTTGCATGGGGCTGCCGATGTTAAAGGTCTCGTCGCCGGCCAGGTCGCGAATGCTGCGCTCGACCTCGGCAATCTGGGTCGCCAGGCCCTCGGACAGACTGTGCAGGCGGTCGGGGTCCACGAGCATGCCCGCGCGCTCCATCTTGGCAAGCACCGGCACGAGCGGCATCTCGATCCCATCGAACACGTTGGCGGCGTTCTCGCGGGCCATGCGGTCACGCAGCGGTGCAACCAGCGCCAGCGTCAAGGCCGCCGTGCGAGCGGCGGGCGCAGGAGCGTCCTCGCCAGCACCCTCTGCGCCGCGCGCCGCAGGCAGCGCCATCTGCAGATACGTATCGGCCAGATACACCTCGTCAAACTCGGAGCGGTCGGAATCCAACAGGTAGGCGGCAACAACGGTATCGAAGATGCGCGTGGAATCGACTGCCAGCGGATCCATGAGCTCGAGCTCAGAAGAATCGATGGGCGAAAGCTCATGCAGAAGCGCCTTCATATCCGGGCTCGCCGCACGGCCTTCCATAAACAGACGCGCGAGCACGCCGGCAATCACGCCGTGGGCGAAGTTGAAGCCCTCAACCTCAGCCGCCGCACCGCTGTCGCCCTCCTCGAGCGCAAACAGGCCCTTGGACGTCGCCAACCACAACGTGCGCGTCAGCCCAAAGAGCGCGCCCTCTTCCTTGTCATCGTCCACCACGGCGGCGACCCACTCGCCGGCATCAATCACGCGGGAGACCTCAGCCGCAACGGCACCAAGCGCGCCAGCATCGCCGGCGGCTGCGCGCAAAACGGCGGGAATCTCAAACGTGCTGGCAGCTGCCCCGCCCTCGCCGCCGATCAGCGCCAAGAAACGGTTCTGCATGGCGGTGATACCAAGCGTGCCCAGCGCCGCGGAAACCTCATCGGCGGAAAACGCCGGGAAGGACGTCGCCTCAAAATCGAGCTCAACGGGTGCATCGGTGCGGATGGTCGCCACCTTACGGCTCAGCAGCGCGTCGTCGATGTGTGCGCGCAGGTTTTCTCCCATCTTGCCCTTGACCTCGTCGGCGTGTGCGATGACCTCATCCAGGCTACCGTACTGCGCAATGAGCGCGCTCGCCTTTTTGGGGCCGATGCCCGGCACGCCGGGGATGTTGTCGGACGTGTCGCCCTTCAGACCATAAAAGTCGGGCACGAGCGCCGGCGTGATGCCGTGATACAGATCGTCCACGCTCTCGGGCGTCATGATCGCCACGTCGGACAGGCCCTTGCGGGTCGAGACCACGTTAACGTGCTCGGTCACGAGCTGATACATATCGCGATCACCGGTCACCAGCAGCATGTCGCAGCCGGCCTCCTCACCCAAGCGCGCCATGGTTCCCAGGATATCGTCGCCTTCCCAGCCCTCGGACTGCAGAATCGGCACGTTGAGCGCGGCGAGCAGCTCCTTGATCATGGGGAACTGCGCGTGCAGGTCGGGATCCATGGGCGGGCGCTGCGCCTTGTACTGCGGCAGCATCTCCATACGCACGCGCGGCTTGCCCTTGTCAAACGCCACGACAACGCCGTCGGGATTAAAGGCATCGATCATCTTGAGGAACATGTTCAGAAAACCAAAGATCGCGTTGGTGGGGCGACCGTCCGGCGCGTTCATGGTCGGCGGCACGGCGTGGAAGGCGCGATGCATGAGCGAGTTGCCGTCGATGACGGCAAAGGTACGGCGCTTTTCAGACATATTGAATACCTCGCTTTGGGCTGGGCACGGTTTGCTCACACCAGTTTACACGCTCCCCGCCCCGCGGCCACCGCACATCAGGCTTCCCTGCCGCCGCGGGCCCGCGCGTGATACGATGGCTCACGGTACATCAACCAGCACGATCGATCCGAAAGGAGCCTGCGTCATGGAGCGTCCCAGCGCATGGAAAAAGTACACGCCACAGCAGATCGAGGAGCTCGAGGAGCTTTGCCGCGGCTATAAGCAGTTTTTGAGTGAGAACAAGACCGAGCGCCTGTGCGTCAAGGCCGGTATCAAGATGGCCGAGGAGGCGGGCTACGTCAATCTGGAGACCGTGATCGCCGAGGGCCGCGCGCTCAAGGCCGGCGACAAGGTGTACGCCGCCAACCACGGCAAGGACCTCATGCTCGTCAACCTGGGCACCGCCCCGCTCGAGCAGGGCTTTAACATCCTGGGCGCCCACGTGGACTCGCCGCGCCTGGACCTCAAGCAGAACCCCGCCTTCGAGGCCGGCGACATGGCTTATCTCGACACGCACTACTATGGGGGCGTCAAGAGCTACCACTGGGTCGCTTCCCCGCTCGCACTCGTGGGCGTCATCTGCAAAAAGGACGGCACCACCGTCGACATCAACATCGGTGACAAGGCCGACGACCCGGTCTTTACCATCTCCGACCTGCTGATCCACCTCTCGAGCGAGCAGATGGCCAAGCCCGCCAAGGACGCCGTCGACGCCGAGATCCTCGACGTGATCGTGGGCGGCCGCCCCGTCAAGTTTGACGAGGACGACAAGGACGCTCCCAAGGAGCCCGTCAAGCAGATGTTCCTGGATATCCTCAAGGAGCAGTACGACGTCGAGGAGGAGGACTTCCTCTCCGCCGAGATCGAGGTCGTGCCCGCCGGCCCCGCCCGTGACATGGGCCTCGACCGCTCCATGATTCTGGGCTATGGCCACGACGACCGTGTCTGCGCCTATCCGTCCATGCTCGCCCAGATCAACGTCGCCAACGTGGAGCGCACGAGCATCACACTCATCGTCGACAAGGAGGAGATCGGTTCCGTGGGTGCCACCGGCATGACGAGCCGCTTCTTCGAGAACACCGTCGCCGAGATCATGACGCTCGCCGGCGAGGATAGCCCGCTGGCCCTGCGCCGCGCGCTCGCCCGCAGCCGCATGCTCTCCTCCGACGTGTCCGCCGGCTTCGACCCGGGCTACGCCGGCAAGTTCGAAACCAAGAACGCAGCCTTTATGGGTCGCGGCCTGTGCTTTAACAAGTACACGGGCAGCCGCGGCAAGGGCGGCTCTAACGACGCCGACGCCGAGTATGTGGCCCTCATCCGCGACATCATGGACGAGGCCGGCGTGGACTTCCAGACCTGCGAGCTCGGTCGCGTCAACGCGGGCGGCGGCGGCACCATCGCATACATCATGGCTAAGTACGGCATGAACGTCATCGACTCTGGCGTTGCCGTCCTGTCCATGCACGCCCTGTGGGAGGTCGCTAACAAGGCCGATATCTACGAGGCCTATCGCGGCTACAAGGCCTTCATCGAGCGCGCGTAACCAACCCTTCATCAGTTGCGGTGAAATACAGACTAAACTGGCCCATAAACGGCCAAAACAGACCGTATTCCACCGCAACTTCCTTTTTGGCAGAGGAGAGTCCATGCTGCAGGTCGTCATTTCGCCCGCCAAGCAGATGCGCGCGGCCCAAGATGCTTTTGAAGTCCTGGGCATTCCACCCTTTGCGCGCGAGACGGCTCGCCTCCACCGCGCACTGCTAGATATCGAGCGAAATGAAGGCAGCGACAGCCTGCAGGCGCTATGGAACGTGAGTGACAAACTGCTGGGGCCTTGCCTCAACACCCTGCATGAGTTCGGGCCCATCCTGAAAAACGGCGATCTCGACAATCCCGCACTCGCCTGTCACCTCTCCCCTGCCGTCATGTCCTACCACGGCATTCAATACCAGAGCATGGCGCCCGAGGTGATGGATTCCGCGCAGCTCGCATGGCTGCAAGACCATCTGTGGATCCTCTCGGGCCTTTACGGGTGCGTTCGCCCCTTTCATGCCGTCGAACCATATCGGCTGGAAATGGGCGCGAAGCTCGCCGTTGACGATGCTCGAGACCTCTATGCGTTTTGGAGCGACAAGCTCGCGCGGGCTATCGCCCCGGCAGGCTCAAACACCACGATCGTCAACCTCGCCAGCGTAGAGTACGCCAAAGCCGTTCTGCCCCATCTCGCGGGCGACGCCACGGTCGTCACGTGCCTCTTTGGCGAAGGCATCCGCAACGGCAAGCCCATCCAGCGCTCGACCGCCAGCAAAAAGGCACGTGGTTCCATGGTGCGCTGGATGGCAGAAAACAAGCTCGAGGATGTAAGCGGGCTCACCGCGTTTGATGTTGGTTATCGTCACTTTCCCGAGCTTTCAAATAAGAACACTTTGGTCTTCCTGAACGAACAGACCTTGTAGGACCACCGCTACTTTTGAATGTGCTGCCTAGGCACGGCGTCTATTCCGCCAAGCCGTCGGCTTTGGCAACTTCGTTTGTCGAGCCATCTTGGTAGGTAATCTTAACGTGCTCTACCTCGGACACCGCAACACCCGATGGGGGCTCCAAGCGCCATTCCGTCAGCGCGATATCCATCGTCGTGGGCACATCCCCTTGATCTTTGAGCTCGACCGACAGCGTCTTAAGCGACGCATCGAAGGTCACGCGCTCGATCTCTTCACCAGGAATGGAACCGCCGCTCAGCTGCAGCTGGACAAATCCATCGCGCGGATACCAATAGTCGCCCGGCGCGGCAACGGTATTGCCACCCGCGACCTTCACCGTCATTATCGGTAGGCTATCATCAGCCTCGAACTCCCATGCAGCGCCGCCGCGACCACCAAACGTCCCGATACAAACGGCAATCACCAGCACGGCAAGCACCGCAAAACCAATCGCGACAAGGCCATGGTGCGCACGGCTTTCCTCGGCCGATACATCCCATTGCGTCTCTCGATATAGATGCTTGTCTTCCATGTTCGCCTCCCCACAGGCACGCTCGTTAGGCCAATCGTACCCGTTCGAGCTATACTTGAGCCCATTACATAAACGGGGAGCTTGCAGGACAAGACGGCAGGCTGAGACTGGGCGCGCCCGCCCTGACCCGCAAACCTGATATGGGTAATGCCAACGAAGGGAGCCGTGCCAATGAGCACACAGACCGAGCCCAAGCTCGTCACGCAAATCGACTTCGCCCGCGCCGGGCAGATCACGCCGCAGATGAAGGAAGTCGCCGAGCGCGAGCATCGCGACCCCGAGTACATCCGCGAGCGCGTGGCCGACGGCCGCATCGCCATTCCCGCCAACATCGTGCACATCAAAAAAGGCATGCGCGCCTTTGGTGTCGGCGAGGGCCTGTCTACTAAGGTCAACGTCAACCTGGGCATCTCGGGCGATAAAGCCGATGCCGCCGAGGAATGGAAGAAGGTCAAGATCGCCGAGGACTTTGGCGCCGACGCCATCATGGACCTTTCCAACTCGGGCAAGACGCGCCAGTTCCGCCAGCAGCTCATCGACGAGACGCCGCTCATGGTGGGCACCGTCCCCATGTACGACGCCATCGGCTACATGGAAAAGCCGCTGGTCAAGCTTACCAAGGATGACCTGTTCGAGGTCGTGCGCGCGCACGCCGAGGACGGCGTGGACTATATGACCATCCACTGCGGCATCAACAAGTCGGTCACCAAGACCTTTAAGGAGACCGGCCGCTTGATGAACATCGTGAGCCGCGGCGGCTCGCTGCTGTTTGGCTGGATGGAGGTCACCGGCAACGAAAACCCCTTCTACGAGTACTTTGACGAGCTGCTCGAGATCTGCCACGAGTACGACGTGACGATTTCGCTCGGCGACTCCTGCCGCCCGGGCTGCCTCTACGACTCCAACGACGCCACTGAGACCGCTGAGATGATCGAGCTGGGCAAGCTGTGCAAGCGCGCTTGGGCCGCCGGCGTCCAAGTCATGGTCGAGGGCCCGGGTCACATGGCGCTCGACGAGATCGCCGCCAACATGAAACTGCAGAAGCGCCTGTGCCACAATGCCCCGTTCTATGTGCTCGGGCCGCTGGTGACCGATATCGGCGTGGGTTACGACCACATCACCGCTGCCATCGGCGGCGCCATCTCCGCCAGCTCCGGTGCCGACTTCCTGTGCTACGTGACGCCGGCCGAGCACCTGTGCCTGCCCAACGCCCAGGACGTGCTCGATGGCCTCATGGCCACTAAGATTGCCGCGCACGCCGCCGATATCGCCAAGAAGGTGCCGCACGCCCGCGACATGGATGACAAGATGGGCCAGGCACGCCGCAAGCTCGACTGGGATGCCATGTGGAAGTGTGCTCTCGACCCGGTCACCGGCAAGAAACGCTACGAAGAATCCCCCGCCGCCACCGAGGGCACCTGCACCATGTGCGGCAAGATGTGCGCCGTCCGCACCGTTAACAAGGTGTTCGAAGGCACGACGATCGACCTCGGCATGGAGGACTAACTCGTCACCGGAGCCACAATCGGTAACATGGTGTTCGTCAATTGTTGACGTGTGAACATTTGCTTACATTTGCGTAAAGATTACATCGCCCGCCCGGGTTCGACATAGAGTCGGCCCGGGCATCTTTATAATGCTGGCTTAAAGACCCATTTGATTCCGACCGAACAAGGGAGCAAACATGGATCGCAGTAAGGTACCTGCCGTTCTATCCATCGCAGGATCCGATTCCAGCGGTGGCGCCGGCATTCAGGCCGACATCAAGACCATCACGGCGCACCGCCTGTATGCCGAGACGGCCATCACCGCCATCACCGCACAAAACACGCTCGGTGTCACCGCCGTGCAGAATATCTCCCCTGATATCGTCGCTGCGCAGATCGACGCCGTATTTGACGATATCCGCCCCAGCGCCGTCAAGATCGGCATGGTTTCCTCTGCCGAGATTATCGAGGTTATCGCCGACCGCCTGAGCGCCTGGAACGCGACAAACGTGGTCGTCGACCCCGTCATGGTAGCCACCTCGGGCGCACGGCTGATTGCCGAAGATGCCGCCGAGGCGCTCACCCGCCGCCTGTTCCCACTAGCAACCGTCATCACGCCCAATATTCCCGAGGCCATGGCCCTGCTTGACTACGAGGTCGACTCCGAGCGCACACAGCAAAATGCTGCCATGCTCCTCACCCGCCGCTTTGGTTGCGCATCCCTCGTTAAGGGTGGGCATCTTGTCAACGAGGCCAACGATGTATTGGCCGAACCCGCGCCACTCGATGACGAGGGCAACCATCTGGGCGATCCGCTCACCACGTGGTTCCGCCACAAGCGCATCGAGACCGACAACACACACGGCACCGGCTGCACGCTTTCGTCCGCCATCGCCTGCGCGCTGGCCCAGGGCATGGATCTTGCCGATGCCGTCAATGCGGGCAAGGCATACCTAACGGGCGCTCTCGCCGCCGGCTTTGACATGGGCAAAGGCTCCGGCCCTGTCAACCACATGTGGCAATACTGAGACAGTTTGCCGCAGCTCGCTATTGATGCTGACCAACAGGCAAAACACGCTGACTGTACCGCAACACGCTGACCGTACTTAGGGTTTAGCGGCAACTTAGGATATTCGAGGGATACGCAAAAGGGGCCGTGGCGGCGAACCGCCACGGCCCCTTTTGCTGTTATCGCCCGCGGTCGCTCCCGCCCCAGATCAGGGCGAGCGCGACAACCGTGACGAAGCTGCCCAAAATCGCGCCGAGCGCCGCGCCCATGACGAAAGCCATTACCACGGCACCCCGTCGGTGACGCAGACCTGCAGACGGTCGAGCGGCTCGCCGTAGATACCGGCGTAGTCGTCGCCGCTATAGGTAGAGCCGTCGTCGCACACGGTGTTCAGCCATCCGGCGCGCGCAGTGGTCTGGGAGCGGTACCACACCTGCTTGTACTCCTCGCCGCTCGGCGTCACGTAGTACATGCGCGCGCCGTCGATGGTATGACCGGTGATACCGGCGCAGCCGTTTACGGTGTCGTTGCGGTCGCCCTTGGCGACCCAGTCGAGCCAGCCGTCCTCGACGGTGTGGACCTGATACTTGAGCGTACCTCGATCAACTCGGGCGCAAAGGAGGTCATGCTGTCGGCACGGGTAGCCCGCGAAGCCGTCGTCGCCGGCACCGAAGTCAGTCACCTCGTCCAGCCAGCCGCCACCCTTGAGGTGCAGCGAGTAGTGTACGGGAACACGGGCGCCAGTGGAACGAGGGAAACCGCCCGGCGCGCCCTGCGACGCCGAAGGCGCAGCGGGGGTCGCCGCGGGCTGCACAGTCGGCGCGGACGGCTGCGTGCCGCCGACCATCGCGTCGTACCACTCGACGGCGCGCTGCATGTAGTGGTCGCGCTGCGAGCCGGCCAGCTCGCCGGGGCAGGCCGTGGACGACCAGTGCTTGTGCGGGAACACGTTCACCATCCATGCCGGGCGGCCCAGCCCGTAGTACAGGCACAGCGCCGCCACGAGGTGCGCACCGCTCTCGATAGCGGCCTCGTGAACCGTCCACGGGCCGCGCGCGCTGTTGGCGTGTTCGATGCTGATGGTAGTGTCGTTGCCGCCGCCCGTGCCGATGCCGTCGCCGCAAGCGTAGGCGCGGTCGGTGTCGTTGACGTGCTGCACGATGTAGCCGTTGCGGTCGACCGAGTAGTGGGCAGAGCAGCCGTTGGCGGCCCAGATGCTGTTGCACTGGGCCGCATTGAGGTCACCCGCCATATGGTGGATCGTGACGCCCTTGATGCCGAAGGGTCGTCCCGCCGAGAAGTTGCAGCCGAGGAGCTTGTACTCGTCCGGTTGGACGTTCGCGAAATCTGCCATGTTAGTCCTCCTTAATGTCGCCGAGCGCGAGCAGCGCGTCAAGCCATTTGTCCGTGATGCCGACAGATTTGAAGGCGGCATAGGCTACCTGCACGCCGCCGACACACGCGAAGATGGACGTCACCCACGCCGAGGGGTCGGTGGGCACGCCTCCCGCCATGGCCGTGAGGGCGCCGCACCCCGCCGAGACGGCGATGGCCGTCCAGCGGGCGACGCCGCCCGTCATAGCCTTAGTCTTGATGGCCTGCACGATGTACGGCACCACGAGCACCGTGGCGACGGTGAGGCCGGCCTGAATCTCAGTCATTTGATTGCTCCTATCTGCTTGTCTCCTTGTTGTACATGAGGTCGACGCGGTCGTAGATGTGGTCGACCTTCTCGGCCATCCCCTGGCTGCGCGCCTGGCTGTGGACCAGATCGGCGTGCAACACGTCATTTGACGCGACGACCGACTCCATGAGGGTCTTCATCCCCTCAATCAAGGTGTTACTGCGCTCCATCTGCGCCGCGATGCGCCCCTCCATCTGCGAGCGTTCCCGGTCTCGCTGCGCGCGCTCGTCCACCTCGGCCTGCTTACGCTCCTCGCGCTTGAGGTCGAGCTCGCCCTTCCGTTGGTTTTGTCGCTTGTACTCGTCCAAAAATTGCCTACCAAAATAAGCGGCGATGAGCACTAGCGCCGCGCCACCGAGCCATCCCGGCCC
The DNA here is from genome assembly GCA_018363345.1 of Collinsella sp. Lineage (GTDB taxonomy): Bacteria > Actinomycetota > Coriobacteriia > Coriobacteriales > Coriobacteriaceae > Collinsella. The sequence continues at coordinate 104,027 of JAGZNZ010000002.1, forward strand.
ATAGGGCACGAACAGCTTTAGTACCTCCATCCGGCCTCCCTTCCGTTCTGCAGTGTGGTGGGGCCCATTCCCCGCCACACTGCAGGTTCAGGCCTCCGTAACGCCGGCCTACACCGCTGCCATCGTGCCGACGCACACGGCCAGCGGGCCCTGCGACAGGATCACGGCGCGGTCGGTGATGATGCACCCCGTGCAGGAGCGCACCATCGGGACCGTCACCACCGCGCCGTGCAGCATCACGTCGAGCGCAGTGCCGTGGACGCCGACGACCGTGCCGAACTCCATCGTCAGCCGCTTGCCGCCCGATGGCATCGCCGCCGCCAGCCGCGCTGCCGCGCCCTTGATCTCGGCTGCCGAATCGCTCATCGCTCGTACCTCCTCGCCGTGTGCTTTATGACGCAGCCGGCGTCGAGCGTCAGCGTCTGCTTCTGGATTGCCAGCTTGCCGACAACCCCGCCGGTCCTGTAGTTCATCGCCACCGCCATGCACGGCTCGACGGGCTTGTAGACGCTCCTGAACTCGTCCGTGCGCGTCACGGCGCGCTCGGTGGCGAGCAGCTCCGCCGCCTTGCGGTCCGCCGCCGCCTGCATGGCGTCCTGGGGCCAAGGCGTGGCGTTGCCTCCCTCCTCGACCTTGTCGGCGACGAAGATGGCCTCGCCGCCGTCGATGTAGCAGTAGCCCCAGCTGACCTTGCTGTGGTTCTCCGTGGCGTGGTAGGTGTAGCTGACCTTCTGCCACTCGCCAGTCATGGTGAACCCCTTGGTCACCGGGCCAAGCGCCCTCTCCTGATCCCAGAAAGACTGTATGATGCCCGTCGCGCCCTTAGTGCCCTTGACCCACACGCTCTGCGTGTAGTCCGTATCCTTCTTGACGCTCGGCCCCTCGTCCTGGCAGAAACCGATACGCCCGCCACTCGAAACGACCTTGATGCCGAAGAGCACGCCCGTCTGTGGCGAGTCAGGGACGTAGACGGTCTGGATGCTGCCGTGCGAATCGCTCTGCCTGAAGCTCTTATCCGACTTCTTGCCGGTGCCGATGAGGGCGTTGGCGGCGCCCTCGACAAGGTTGCTGTCCTCGGTGTCAACGCCCGGCAGGCTGTCGTAGCTGTAACTCTTGACGATGCGACGACCGACCGAGACTGTCGACAGGTCGGAGTCGGGCGAGTCGTCCACCGCCGTGCCGCGCACCGATGCGTCCTGCGTGCTGAAGTCCACGTGCACGACGTTGCAGACCTCGGCGCGGTTGGTCGATTCGGTCATGTCCGGCATGAAGCGCGCGTCCCTGCCCTCGGTGAACTCCGCCGAGATGGGCATGTCGGCAGGCTCGACGTAGCGCCTGTAGAGCACGTTGCCCATCCGGTCGGTCGCCGGCGAGCGGAACCCGGCCGCCTTGAGGAGCAGGTCCACTGCGTCCAGCTTGTTCTTAGCGTCGTTGTCCCTGCCCACGCCGAAAACCAAGGTGCTGCCCAGAAGGAGGCTGCTGGGGTCGGCGTAGACGGTGAGGCCGACCGATTCGGCTATCTTGACGGCCTCATCAACCAGATTGCTGCCCGCAACGATCACGTACGGCCCGTCGAAGTCGTCGTCTTTGAGCCGCTTCAGGAGGCCGTAGGCGTTGATCTGGCCCTCGCGGTAGGCGCCGTCGATGTCCACCGAGTCCACCACGGGCATGAACGTGCCGAGGCACTCGCGCCTCTCGCTGCCGTCCGAGAAGGAGGCGTTGAGGTACACGCGCAGAAAGTCGTTGCCGACGTCGAACTTGTCGGCGAAGTCCAGGGATGCGGTCTCGTAGAGCGCCGTGTTCGCGCTGCGCTCTATGGAGCCGCCGTTCTCGATGTCGCGCACGAAGTCGAGCTCGAGCCCCGTCTCGCGCGAGACGCGCACGAAGTCGTAGGAGGCGTCGAACGGCCTCGTCCAGTTATCAGCCATTGGCGGGCTCCTCCCACGTCTCCCACGTCGGGTCGCACGAAGCCACCCACGCGCCATCAGAACGCTTCACGCCGCAGCTCAGGCGGGCGCGGAACCGCTCGCCGTGGAGGTCGCGCACCCAGAAACGCCCCGCGGTGTTCATGATCTCGAGGAATGACTTGTAGTCCTCCTCGTCGAGCAGCAGGAAGTCCATGCTGTCCTTGACGTCCCTCTCGTTGATGCCGTACGAGACGGGCAGCCCCTCCCCGCCGTCGGCGAAGTGCAGCATCTTGTACCCGTGCGTCACCTTGCGGCTCGAGCCCTTCTTGAGATAGCGCCCGAGCCACGACCTCTCAGCGCCGGCTCCCCAGTTGAGAGCCACCGCGCGGCTCGCCACGGTCGTCTTGACCCTCGTCGCCGTGCTCACGCCCGTCGCGGCGTAGGCGACCGCGACGTACTCGAACTCGCTGTTGAGCGGAGGCAGCGGGTCGCTCGCGCCCTCGCCCGCCGCAAGGTGAGAGCCGAGCTGCAGGGTCGAGCCGTCGGGCAGGACGCGCGACACGGTGAAGTGGGACGTCTCGGGCGTGTCGTCGCTGTCGGCCTTGCCTGGGAATACCGACAGCTGGCATCCCAGCCTCTCGTCGACGAAGATGTTTAGCGACGGTTTGGCTGGCGGTGCCCAGTCGGTCCGAAAAGCTCTCGAGACGGTGACAGATAGCGACGATCCGGCCGTGACCGTGAGCATGACCCTGTACGGCGTGAAGTTGACGAACGCGTGTTGCGCGTAGCCCAGGCGGAAGGAACGCGCGTCCTTGTCCACAGCCCCGCTCCACAGAAGGTTGCCCCTGATGTCGCATAAAGACAGGTACTGTCGGCTGACGCCCGTCTCGTCGGCCACCTTCCACGTGAAGGTATGCGGCACCGCGCGCAAGGTTGCCCCGTCCGCAGCCGGGTCGGTGAAGAATGCCTGGGGCGCGTCCGCCACGGTATATGCCGCCGCGCTCGACCATGCGCCCCAGTCTTCGTCGAGGCCCTTGGTGCGCACGCGCACGGAGTAGAGGCCCTTGGTGCCGGTCGGCAGCTTCAGGCTCGTACCCGGGCCATCGACCGTCGTGGTGGTGGGACCCGTCGGCGTCGTGACCTGCACCTCGGCTGAGGTCTGCGCCGAGCCGTCCGGATGGTTGGGCACCCATTCGAGCGTCGCGGTCGAACCTGTGGCGTAAGCCGCCCTGACGCCCCTGATGGACGGTGCGAGCGGCGGGCATATTGTCGTGACCTCGTTTGACTCGGTCCACGGTCCCTTGAGGCCGCTCTTGACCGCGCGGGCGCGGTAGCGCACCGTACCCGCCGGTGCCTCCTCGTCCTCCCATGAGGCGTTCACGTCCGCATCGACCCACGTCTTTCCACCGTCGGTCGTGAGCTGGAACTCCCAGCTGTCGACGAAGGCCGGCGCGTCGTGCCCCTTGAGCACGACCTTCGCCGCCTCCGCCTTGACTGCCTCGAGCATGCCGAGCGCCGTCGGCGTGGTGTAGATCGCCGGCGCGCTCACGCCGTAGTCCGACGTGCCGCCGGGGCCCGTCGCCTTGGCCGAGAAGATGTACATGCAGCCCGGCTCGAGGCCGTTGTAGGTGTGGCTCGTGGTATCCCAACTAACGGTGCCGACGTCGGTGAACTTCCCCGGGCCGTTCTTCGCCACGCCGACGGTCACGGTATCCCAAGGGTAGGCGCCGGCCCTGTCCGTGTAATCGGTGTCCCAGCTGACCTTCGCGCTGGTGTCGCTCAGGCGCTCCGCCCTGATGTTCTTCGGCGGGTGAGGCGTGCTGTAGGCGCGGCACGGGACCGTGACGGTATTGGAGGCGTTGGACGTTCCGTTGCCGAAGCCGCCCGTGACGTTAATCTGGCCCGTGAAAGTGTGGTCGTAGGCCTTGCCGTTGCCGCGCGCGAGCTCGACGTCGCGCGACGTGCACTGCACCCATACCCAGCCGGAGTTGTTCGTCGAGTAGACCGAGCCGTTCCACGAGCCGCCCGCCGACGAGCTGCCGTTTGCGTAGCAGTCGATGGCGTAGCGCGTGCCGTAGCCGTGCGTGACGCGGTAGGTCACGGTGGTGTCCGTGCGCTCAACCTCAGCAACGTCCACGTACGCGCACCAGCAGTACTTGCGATAGCCGCTTCCGCCTTGAACCCAGTTTCCCTGCGCCATCCTACGCGACCCCCATCGCCATGCTCTGCTCCACCGCCGCGACGAAGCTCCTGAAGGCGGAGGCCACGCGCCCGTCGACGCCCAGCAGGTCGCTGTCGAGGTAGAGGTTGTAAACGTTGCCGCCGCCAGCGATGCCCGCGGCTCCGCTGGCGGTCGCCCCGTATGCTCCGCCGCCGGTAACGCTCACACCGAACACGGCGGCCTTCTCGACGTTGCGCACCGCCGACCTCATGGACTTAACCGGCTCGTCCGCCGTGTCGTCGATGCCGAGGGCCGCGCCCTCCATGACGTAGCCGAAAATCTTGCGGAACACGCGCGAGGGGGAGTGGATACCCAGCAGGTTCTTGGCCGCGTCGATGGCGCCGCCGACCACGCCGGTAATCTTGCTCACGACCACGCCAGCCGCGCCGCTGATTCCGTTTGCGATGCCCTGCACGATCTGCGAGCCGATGGAGGCCACGCGGCCCGGGATGGAGGACAGGACGCCCATGATGGAGCTGCCGATGCTCGAGGCCGCCGAGGTCACGAAGCCGACCGCGCCGCGGATGGCGGAACCCAGGCTGCTGATTCCGTTGCGGCCGATGCTCGCCAGGGTGGACGGCAGGTTCTGGATTGCGCCGCGGATAGCGGACACGATGTTGGTGCCGCACGAGCTGACGAAACCGACCATGCCGGTGATGCCGTTGCCCAGGAACGTGATGGCGTTCCTGCCTAGGCTCAGCCAGTCGAGCGCCGACCAAGCCGAGACGAAAGCCGAGAAGATGGCCGGGATGTTGGCGATGAGCGTCGGTATCGCCTGCACAATGCCAAGTGCCAGCGTCACGATTGCCTGGATGCCGGCACCGAGCAGTATTGGCGCGTTGTCGTTGATCGCGCTGGCGAGGTTCTGCACGATGACCGGGGCCTGCTCGATGAGCGTCGGCAGGCTGCCGGCGATACCCTGCGCCAAGCCGACGATGAGGTTCGCCGCGCCCTCCGCCAGAACGCCCGCGTTCTCGGCTATGGACTCGGAGAGGCCGGTGAGAATCTGCAGGCCGCTCTCCGTGATTGAGGGCAGGTTCTCGGACAGGTAGCCGCCGAGCGATGTCATGAGCGACGCCGCCGTCTCGGAGAGGAACGACAGCCCCATCTCGATCCCCTCGGCGAGCCTGGGAACGACCTCGCCGCCCACGTCGGCGAAGCCCTCGGCGATGCCGGGCAGCGATGAGGTGATGTTCTCCTGCAGCGTGGACAGGTCGCCGTCGAGCAGCGTCAGGCCGTAGACCATGGCGAGGTGCAGAGACTCGAGCGGGTTGTCCCCAACCGACCAGATCTCGCGCAGGCCCTTGAAGCGCTCGCCGATCTCGTCCACGCCGTCCGACACGGCGGAGAGGATGTCGCCCATGGGCCCGGGCACGGCTGCCGCCGCGCTGTCGAGCGCCTGCGTGAAGATGCTGACGAACGCCTGACCGAGCACGGGCCCGACCGACGTGACAAGGCTCGGTAGCTGCGACAGCGCCGTGCCGACGATGGTCGCAACGCGCGGGACGACGTTCGATGCCGCCGTCTCGACCGACTGTAGCAGCTCCTCGGTGAGCTTGCCCATGTCGGCGTCGTCCTTGCCCAGCTCCGTCACCCAGTTCTCCCAGGCGGCCTTCGCCATGTTGCAGGAGCCCTCGATGGTCGTGGCGGCCTCGCGCGAGGTCGTGCCGGCGATCTGCATCTGCTCTTGCATCGTGTGGATGGCCAGCACGACGTTATCGAAGGATAGGCTCGACTCGTCCACGGCTGAGTTGACCGCGTGCGCGTCCTTGACGAGGCGCTGCATCTCCTCCTTGGTTCCGCCGTATCCGAGCTTCAAGTTGTCGAGCATGGTGTAGTTCTGCTTCGCGAAGCCCTGGTAGGCGTTCTGGAGGTCCTCCATCGCCGTGCCGAAGGTGTTCGCGTTGTCGCTCATGTCGACCATGGCCGTGTTGGCGTACTCGGCCGCCTTGACCGTGTCGCCGCCCAGCGAGGAGACAAGCGAGGCCGAGAAGCCCGTCACCTGCTCCATGTACCGGTTGGCGCTCAGGCCGGCCGTTATGTAGGCGCGGTCGGCGTTGGCCAGCACCGTCGTCTGGGCCTGTTCGAGCTGCTCCCACTTACCGGAGCACTGCTCGACGGTCTGGCCGGTCATGGCGGCGTAGTCCTCGAGGGACTTGCCCATGTTGCCGAATATCTTCTTAATGCCGCCGACGTTCTGCTCGTATGCGGCGTATGCGCTCATGCTCATGCCCGTGATGGCGGCGACGCCCGCCCCCACGGCGGCGACGCCAACGCCTATCGCCTTTGCGGCGGTCGCGCCGGCCTTGTCGAGCGTGCCCACGACCTTCGAGGCCACGCCCTCGGCCTTGCCACTGGCCTCGTCCTTGAGGCCGACCTTAATCATCAGGTCGAGAAGGTTCACCTAGACCACCTTCAATCCCATCCGCTCGATGATGTCTGCGGCGATCTCGTCGCCGCCGCGCGTGTCCTCCGCCTCGGACCCATCGCCCGCACCGCCGTTGACGATGCTCAGGAAGGGCTCCTTGAGCCACTTCCCCTGCGCCATGAGGCGCACCGACTCGCTCAGGTACACGCGGAACGCCTCCCGCTCGTCCCGCTCGCGCCACCGCGCGACCATGTACCTACAGAAAGGGCGAGCACGCCGTGGCCCGACGTACTCGCCCAGACAGAGCCATATGTGAGATGGGTCCTCGGCGGCTATCCAAAAAAAGGAGCCAGAATGTCCTTGATGCCGTCGATGCCGTCGATGGCATCCTTGATGTCGTTCACCCACTTCTTGACGGTGAAGTCGGCCTTGTACTCCTCGAGCGTCTGGCCGTCGAGTGCGGCGAGCAGCTTGTAGCTGATCTCGCCGCCCTGGCGCAGCACGTCGGGCAGCAGACCGGCCACCATGTCCACGGCGAGGCCGTTGACCTCGGCGGTGGCGGCTGCTTTCGCGGCCTCGGGGTCGCCCTTCGCCTTGGCGGTCGCCTTGGCCTTGGCCTTGGCGGAGTCGGAGCGGAACTTGGCGTAGGAGGCCTTTGCCTTTGCGCCGAGTTCGCCGTTCATGACGTCCTCCGCCACGTCCGCCAACAGGCACATGGCATTCTGGAACTCGTCGGCGTTAAGGTTGTCCAGCTTCATGGTTAGGCTCCAATCTCCTGTTTGATATACAGCTCGTAGGGCACGATCTCGGGGTTCTTGATTGAGTAGTGGCCCGTGAACTCGAACGCGAACTGGCCCTTGGCCTTGTTCTGCGTCGTGATTTGCAGACCGCCCGTGTTGAGCGCGTTGATGAGGCGGATGGCGATGTAGCCGTTGCCGTTCTCGCCCGAGTAATCGCCGATGAGCCAGATGTCGGCGAAGTCGGCCTCCGAGAGTGCGGAGCGCGGGACGATCTTCCCCTCGGTCTCGTCGGCTGCGGCTGCGAGCTTCTTGCCGAGCGCGGTGTTCAGCGTCACGAAGGTGCCGCTCAGCTTGGCCTCGATGCTGTCGATACGCTTGAGCTCCATCGTGTTGGCGGGGCAGTTGTCGATGTCCTCGCCGTAGTCGATGAAGTTGGGCGTGGCGGCGAAGCTGGTTCCGCCGCTCGTCGCGCCCATCAGCTCGGACTCCGCGACCTCTGCGGTCTTGGGGTTGAAATTCGTGGCGAGCAGGCCCGCGTTGATGACGATCTCCTTGAACGTGTTCTCGGGGATGCGCGTGAACTTAGACATATGACCTCCTAGTAGCTGGTCATGTACTCAATGGTCAGGTTGATGATTCGGCGCTTCACGGCGTTGTCCTCGTCGGCCATGGCGTTGCAGAACGGCTCGCCCTGCATCACCCACATGCCGCCGCCGTCGCACGGCAGCAGCACGCCCGACAGCCCCAGCGCCCGGGCGATCTCTTCGGTCTTGGCGTTCGACGCGGCCTCGGACGATGTACGGAACCAGAGGTTCACCTCGGAGTTGCACTGCGTGCCGAACGCCGCGGTCGGCAGGTCGTAGGTGATGTAGGGCATCTTCGCCTCGCCCGGCACCGCCGAGTCGCGGTACACGGGCAGTCCGAAGCCCTCGAGCCACGCCTGCAATGCCGCCGCCTTAGTCGCCATCCGGCACCTCCCACTCCTCCGCGCTGCACTGGCCGAAGCCAAACGACGCGCAGCGCGGCGCGGCCCCGTCGTCCGCGTTCGACGTGCAGCGGAATACCTGCCCGTCGAACGCACGCTGGAAGAGGTCGCCGTACCGCAGCGGCTCGTCGGTGGTCACGGTGTAGACGTTCCTCACGCCGTCGTGCTCCGCGATGCGCGAGGCCGTCGAGCTGTCGCGCACGATCGCCGCCGTGAAGCCGTCGCCGATGGCGAGGACGGTCTTGAAGCCGCCCTCGCCGTCAGGCTCGGTCTTTGCGACGAGCCTCGCGCACGCCACCGCCATGCGCTCGTACAGGCGGCTCACAGCTTTCTCCAAGGGTCGAGACGGCTCTTGAACTGCTGGCGCCACGTGATGGGCGAGCCGTCGCCGCCGACGCGCGTGTAGCTGTAGCCGCCGAAGCTCTCGGATGCGTAGGGGCTGTCCAGCTCCTTGGCGTTCTCGGACTGCCACGCCGCGATCTCGTCAGCGAGGTCGACCACGGCCTGCGGGATGGCGAGCGCCCAGACGGTGCCGACGAACTCCTCGTCCGTCAGGCCGTTGTAGGGCCACGCGTGCAGCCCGTCGTTGAAGGTCGAACCCGTGATGCGGACGTACTGGCCCTCCTTGAGGCCGAGGGCCGCGGGCGGCACGAGGCGGCCGTCCTCGATACGGACGCGCCCCGTGCGCTTGTCAGCGACGAACCAGTTGCGCAGCGACAGAAGCACCTGCTCGAGCATCTCTGCGCCTATCGCTTATCGGTGATGACGGCGGCGAGCTCGGGGCTGAGGGTCTTGACGCCGCAGAGCATGTCGATGGAGACGGTGTCGGTCTTGGTCTTCTGGTCGTAGCCCTGCACGACGCGCAGGCCGAAACCGTCGTAGGAGGTGGAGTACGCCTTGGGCGCGCCGAGCGGCATCTCGAGCTGGCGGGTCACGAGCGCGAAGGCGTTCTTGTGGAACGCGATGGACGGCGTGTAGTTCGCCGTCTCGGCGGTCGTCTTCTGAACGTTCTGGTCGCAGTAGAAGTCGAGGCCGTACTTGCGGCCAAGCGATGCCTCCTTGAGGGCGGTGCCGTTGTCGCCGACGGCGGAGGCATTGGTGAACGCCTCGGTGTTGAGCAGGTCGGCCTCGGCCTGGGAGCCGTAGACGAAGCGGCGCTCCGTGGAGGGCGCCTTGGCGTCCACGAGGAACTTGCGGGCGGCGATGATGTCCGCCACGGCGATGGCGCCCTTGGTGTGGTCGACGCGGTTCGTGACGTCCTTCTCGAGTGCGAGCAGGTAGCCGTCGATCTTGTCGGCGAAGGCCTGCATCGCAGGGACGAGGAACTGCGCGGAGAAGTCGACGATGCCCATCGTCAGCTCCTTGGACGTGACGGCGAACGTCACGTCGAGCAGCTTGTCCATCTTGACGGGGACCTTGCCCTCCGTGGCGTCCTGCACCTCGACCTCGGTAGTAAACTCCTTGGCCTCGAAGGTGGCGGGCTTGCGGACGGTGATGGTGTCGCCCACACCGGCGACGAACTCGGAGGAGTAGTCGCGGTGGACGAGGTTGGCCATGACGGCGTTGGTGCGCAGAACGTCCAGCGCCTCGTTGGCGATGATGTTGGGTGTAAGGATGGTGTTCGACATAGAAACCCCTTAGCCTCTCTGCTCCGCCTTGTACTTCATGTACTCGGCGGTGCTCATTTCGTTGATGTCCTTGCCGCCCTCGCCCTTGGGGGCGTGGGCCACGTCGGCGCCCTTGACGGTTGTGGTTGCGATGAAGTCGGCCCAGTCGGCCTTGATGCCCTCGGTGAGCTTGTCCGCGCCCTCGATAGCGCCGTCCTTGACGGTCACGTTCTCGAGGTCGGAGACCTTGAGAACGGTCTCGATGCGCTTGGGGTCGACGCCCGCCGACTTGAGCAGCTCTCGGTACAGGCCGCGCTTCTCGGCTGCGGCCTTCTCGCCCTCGACCTTGGCCTTGAAGTCGTCGAGCTCCTTGCACTTGGCCTTGTACTTTTCCTCGTACTCGCCCGCGCCCTCGCCCTTGGCCTTGAGCGCGTCCAGCTCCTTCTTGTAGCCGTCCGCCTTGCCCGCGGCCTCCTTGAGCTCGTCGCGCTGCGCCTTGAGCGCGTTCACGCTCTCGGCGTGCTCCTCGATGATCTGGTCGATCTTCTCGTCCTCGATGCCCATTGCCTTGAGCATCTTTCGCGTGAGTGCCAACAGAATCTCCCTTGCTTCGGAATGGGCGGGTCCCAGCCTGTTGCCTCGGCAGGGCCCGCGCCGCAATACCTCGCGGCAAGGGTGAGTATCCAAGCGGAGTAACGCGGCCCTACGCGCCACCCCTCAGGTGCTTCTCGAGAATCGCCCGGTACGTGTCGCCGTGACCCGTTGCCGCCTTGCGCAGGAAGTGCTTGCCCTTCATGCGGGAAGTTCCCTCCTCGACGTACGGCGCATACTCGACATTTGTACCGATGAAGCAGTCGTAGCCTTTGAGGAGGTGCGTGACGGAGTTGCGCAACCTGCCCGTGTCGACCGGGCACGTCGCCTTGGCGTAGCCCTCCGCGACGAGGCCTATCTCCTCTAGGCCCGTTTTATAGGCGCGCAGGAGGGCCTTCTCGACCTGCTCGATGTTGTTCTGCCGTATCTCGATGCACTCGGCGGTATCCAGCTTCGCGGCGTTTACGATCTCCTCGGTGATGAAGGTCCCGTGCCGCCCGTGGTCGCCGACGCCGCCGACGAGTCCGTAAGCCATCAGTCGAGCACCTCGCAGCCGTAGCCAACGCGGCCGTTGACGTCCGCCTCGATGGCCTCGATGGCCTGCACCGGCACGCCCTCGCACCCGAGCGTGCAGCCGTCGTCGGGCTCGACCTCGTCGCCGCGCTGCGTGCAGATGTAGGTATCCGGGAACGTGAAGCCGAAACCCAGCTTTACGGCGCAGACGCCGCAGCTCGCACAAGTGAATAGCTCTTTCATGCCTGCCCCAATCTCTCTGCGGGCAGTGTCGCGGCACGGTCACGCGGCATGAAAAAAGCCCCGCCACGGCGGGGCCTGCTGTGATCTATTGGACTTTTACCTCGTGGGCCTTGTCCATCTCAAGCTCGATAGCCGATGGACTCTCGCCTCTGAGGAAAAATGGAATCGGAAAGAAGTCAATCCTGCCCGTTTCCTTGTCGATGGCATAAGGAGTGTCGCCCGGGGTCATCTTTCCATCGAAGCCGAAACCGACGAACCAATGATATTTGCCCTCGTATGCGCACACTGGGCCATAACCATCAACGGCCTCCTCTTCCAGAATCGGCTTTATAGCCTCTTCCAATGTGAGCATATCAACCTCTTGTCGTCAGGCACTCGTCGATAAGGTCGCCAAACTCGGCGTCGTCAACTCGCGCGAACTCCGTCTCCTCGGCCTTGATTATACCAAAATACCAGCTCACGTCCTCATCACCGCTCTGTGGGTCTATGAACTTGATAGCGTTTCCCGTCTTTTCCGCAACGAAAACGTGTCGTCCGCTCTTGCCGCAAAGCGCGTGGTCCCAGGAAACGGAGACCTCGGCCCTCGCGTCCCCGTTTACCGCAAGGAGGAATGACGTTATTTCTTTCTCCGGCTTATCGCCACCACGTTTCCAAGTGGCCCCCGGAAACACCTTTTTGTACGACTCGGCGCGCGCGAAGGGGTCATATGCCGATATTTTCCCCCACTTGTTCATCTTAACCGGCTTCGCAACGACGTCGAGCCCACGCCGTCTCGCCTCATACGCCGGAACGCACCTTTGGCAGTTGTACGAGTACCTGCCGTCTTTGTCCTTCTTTGTCTTAAAGTTCGGGTTGACCTTGGCAAGGTCGGAGCCTGCGGAATGTTCGCCCTTGATCTCCTTGAAAACACGCCGGCCGTTGACAATGGGCGTCGAACCGGGCGCAAGCACCGTGTCGAGCACCTTCTGCTGGTCGCCCGCCGACATCTTCCTGAACCCGCTCGACGGTATGCCGTAGTCCTCGAGCTGGCGCGAGAGCCGCTTTCGCGCCTCGGTCTTGGACACGCCCGCCACGTCCAGCTTGCGTTTGGTGCCGGGCATTTCCATGAACTCGGAGATGGTGCGGTTCGCGGGCTTGGTGCCGTTGACGGCGGGCTTGCCGGCCTTCCATTCCTCGTAGGTCATGCCCTCGGGCAGGCGGCTGAACCGCTCGCCGTCGAGCACGTCAAGCCCGTCACAGCACGCCACCAGCGTGCACCGGCAGTTCGCGGTCTCGGCATACGGCGCCTCGGGGTCGCCCGGGTAGCGACACCCGTTGCTGAACTTCTCCCCAACATCTACCTTCTCGCGGTCGAGCTTTCTGTGGCTCGAACGCGTGCGCAGGTCGAGCGTCGCCACCCATTCCTGCTGCACCTTGATACCGAGCCCCTTGGCCCTCTTGTAGCTGTCGACGCGCCCGGCGTTCTCCGCCGCCGTCGTCGAGGTGCGCGCCAGACGCACCGCCGCCGCGCGGTTCGCCCCCGTCACGTTCTGCATGCGCTTGGCTATCTTCGGTATCGACTCACCGAGCAGCACGCCCTGCGTGATCTGGTTGGCTATGAGCCGGCGGTTCCACGCCACGTCCTTGGCGACGTTGACGGACGGCTTTGGCAGGTAGCTGTCGTGGTCGGTGAGCAGCCTCTGGACGGTTGACGCGTCCTGCAGCGCGTAGGCCGTGTTAACGCCCACGGCGCTCTCGACCTGCCACGTGCCGTAGTTGTAGTTCTCGGCGTAGACCTCGGGCAGCCTGCCCTCGATGGCGGCGGCTGCGACGACGTTCGCGTGCGTCATGGCCTCGGCGCACTGCTTGAGCACGATTCGGTAGCGCCTGCCAGCCGCTATCTTCCCGCTTCGCCAAGACCTGTATTGCGCCTTTGTGATCTCGCCGGCCTCGAGCCGCTCGCGCATCTTCTCGTCGTCGGCCTCGAACTGCGCCAGATAGCGCTTGAGGTTGGCGTAGGCCGTCTTGCTCGCCTCGCCGTACACTCCCGCCACCTCGCGCTCGAACGCCCGAATCTCGGCGTCTGAGAACTCGTGAGCGCTATCCTTCGCCATGCGCCGCCTCCAATCGTCGGCACGCATGGTCACCCGCGCATAACGGAAAAGGGTCCCGACCGAAGCCGGGGCCCTTCCCTACTCGCCGTCTGCCTCTAGCATCTGGCGCACCTCGTCGCGCCAGCGCTCGGGAACGCTCTCGAGCGTGCGCTTGCCGCTTTTCACGGCGCGGTAGTAGATCTTCGCCAAGTTACTCACCTCCAACGATGTCGCCGAGCTCGAGAAGGGCCGCCTGCGAGTCGGCGACCTGCTGCTGGAGCGATGCGATCTGCTCCTCCATGCTCATGCCGTCCGCCTCGTGTGCCGCCCAGACGGTGTCAAAGTCGGCCTTTGCGCCCTCGACCGTCAGCTCGCCAGTCGGGTCGGTGAAGTGCAGCTCCTCGTAGGTGAACACCTTCACCTTGACGGAACCGCCCTCGCCGCCCTGCTCCTCGCGCTCGCCCTCGGCAATGCCGCGGCGCAACCAGACGTCGGTCCCCGCGATCTCGACCGTCTCGGGCCTCTCGCCCGTTCGCTCCGACTTCACAACCATTTTTCCTCCTAACCCACGGCCCTCGCCGCGTTGAATATGCACCGCCTACCGTTCATCTGGTGCTCCATGACGGCCGTTTTCAGCCAGCCCCAGTAAGAGCACACGCGCCTCGCCAAGCGCTCGGTGCGCCTGCGCATGTAGCGCGCGAACGCGCGTCGCAGTCGTTTCCAGAGCCTCTTTCGCAAGTCGACCCGGCGCCCGCGAGCGCACCAGATGCGATAGCCCGCGAAGTCGATGGGCTCGGCGCCGTTGCGCCTCACCTTCCACGGTTTCAGCGACAATCCTAGCCGCCTCAAAACGCGCGCGGCGATGGCCGCGGCCTTCCTGAGCGAACGCTTTGAGTTGCCGAGAAAATAGCCGTCGTCGGCGTACCACACCTGGCATCCCGCGAGCCTCACGCGTTTGCCGCGCCGCTCCTTCGCCGCCTCCTCGACCGCGTGGTACGCGAACGAGATCACGAGCGCCGCCAACCGAAGCGACAGGTAGCTGCCGAGGATAAGGACGCCGTTCATCGTCGACAGCAGCGAATGGAGCAGGTAGAGGACCTGGCTGTTCTTGACGTAGCGCGCCACCAGACCCTCCACCACCGCCGTCCGCATCGAGCCGTAGCAGTTGCGGATGTCGACGTGTACGTGGTAGGCGAAGCGGTGAACCTCGCGCCTGAGCTTGCGCATCCCCAGCGCCGCGCCCTTGCCCTTGACGCCGCTCGACACCTGCCAGAAGCCGACCTTGGCGGCAAGGAGCGGCTCGAGCGCCCCAACGCACAGGTAGTTGCACACCTGCCGCTTGATGCTCTCGACGCTTATCTCGCGCAGCTTGCCGCTGTTCGGGTCGTGTTTCAGATAGGTTCGGATGGGCTCGAACGTCAGCGTCTCGGTCGAGAGCTCTAGCCAGATGCGGTCGACGAACGCCGTCTCGGTGCCGTATTCGTCGGCGACGCGCCAGCCGTTCTCCTTGCCGGAGTCGCTTTTCTTCCATCGGTGCAGGGCCTCGACGACGCTTCTGCGCGTGAGCTCGAGGCCCTTGCAGTAGGTTTTCATAGATCAAAGCTCTTTCTGTCTGTCATACGAGCGTTCGCCTTGCGGCTACCAGCCCGTGAGCCTTGCGGACAAATTTCACTCAAAGGAGTCAGGCAGAGCCGCGTCCCGCCAGAAAGCGGCGGGCGCGGTAGACACGGTGCGAGTAGAGATTTATAGACAGATTGCCGGGAGACGAAGTTCCAAGTGGCCCTACCGGACCTGTTCCTCGAGTTCGCGTAACGAAGACCGGCATTCGAGCCGTTCCTCAGGTTGCCGAGGAACTGAACCAGAAACCAGCGCCGCCCTCACCGTGAATCCCTGTTTGGAGTTAGGAGGGGGCCAGCCCCCTCTCAGGGCTACGCCCTGATTCACCCCCGGCTACGGCCCGTAGCAGAAAGCCGGGAGACGAAGTTCCAAGCGGCCCCACCGGACCCGTTCCCCGAGCTCGCGCAACGAAGACCGGCACTCGAGCCGAGCCACAGGTTGCCGAGGAACAGAACCAGACGGATTGTGCCTTTGACTTTGCCGCCGGAGGTGTCGAAGTAGAAGTAGTCGCCGACACCGGTCGTCGCCGAGCCGCCGAGCCCCTTTCCCAAGATGAGGCCGTTGACGAACTGAATGTCGAGCATGTAGCCATCTGCTGTCGGCATGCACGCCGCCGTCGGGGTCACCCCGTCCGCCACGGCGTTCTTCTTCTCATTGCGAGTGTCGGGGTTGACCGCGATGCCGAAGCCCGTGCCGTCGGAGACGAAGAGCGTATCGCCCATGAACTCCCACAGGCCCAGCCCCGTCTCGACACCGCCGATCTTGAACGGATGCTTGCCGTCCTTCGCCACCTGGCCGTCACCCACGAGGGCATCGGTGTTGCCCGTGTTCCACGGCGCACTCTGGAGCCATGTGTTCACGGTCGTGTCGAACGCCTTGGCGACGTCCATGAGAAGCGCCACGTTGCCGTCTGCGAGCGTCTCCTTGCCGCCGACGACCGCGCCGTCGAACACGTCGTACGCCGCCGCGGCGCCTCGGTCTGGGCACGTGGTGCCCGTGTCGGTGCCGTACATCATCGACGCACCCACGGGAATCTTCGCCGCCTGCTCGGCGGTGACGACCACGCGTGTGACGCCCGTCTCGGCGAGCGCGGGGTGAATCTGGATGTTGAAGTCCGTGCAGCCCGGGAAGTCCACCTGGGAGGACTTGCAGAGCGTCTTGGTCAACTGGTGGAAGTTGATATACCACTGGTCGTAGACGCTCATGCCCGAGTAGCCCGTGGTCGCGGTCTTGCAAAGGTCGACGAGCGAGTCGTGCGACGTCGTGCGGTTGGCGACCTTCGCGCCCGAGACGGAGCGCGGGCGCCCTTCAGCGTCGATGCTCATGGGGTATGTCGGCGTCAGCATGTACGGTCGCAGCGTGCCGTCCGGCAGCAACGCCTTGGGGTTCGGCTGCGAGCCGCTGAATCGGCTGTCGGACCACGAGACGAGCAGGTTGCCGTTCGTCAGCACCTCGACCGCCTGCCACACGACCGGCGCAATCTCGTAGACGTTGTTGCCGTGTCCGTTGTCCACACGCGAGAAACCGTAGTCGACACCGTCGATGGCCTCGACCCACGGCACGCCATCAGCGTCGGCACCGGCGTTGGCGGACACGTGGAACCACGGGCCGCCCTCGGTGTCGAACGGGTCGACAGCCGCGCTCGTCGCCGTCGCGGGCACGAACTCGGTGGAGGCTACGCGCTTCGCGGCGGCGCTCATCGGCTGGATGTCAGTGGGGCTGCCCGCCGGGATGAGGAACGTGTACACCAGCCCCGTCTTGTGCTTGTCCACCATCGCGGCGACGCTCTCGTTGGAGTAGCGGCCCGTCGAGGCGTCGCGCTCGAGCGACTTCTGGTCGCCCAGATTCTTTACCGCGCCGACAAGCGCCCACACCGCCTTGTCCGATGCCAGCGGGTCCGCGTACTCGAACCCCTCGGTTGCCTGCTCGGTTGCCTGCGTATCGGCCATTTAGGCACCTACCTTTCGCATCTGGCAAATCTTGCCGTTTACCTTCTTGAGTCCCAGCGCCGTCACGGCAGCCGCCGAGTCGATAATCGACTGGTAGTTCAGGGCTGCCGTCTTGGCGTCCTTGAGAGCCGCCTGCGCGTCGGCGAGGGCTTTGGTCGAATCCTGCTCGCGCTTCTGCTCGGCGGTCTTGCGTTTGGCCTCATCCTCCTTGCGCTCCGTCTCGTTCTGCCCGCGCTCGGTCTCTTTCTCCTTGCGCCCCGCCTCGGCGTCGGCGCGGCTCTTCTCCGCCGTTTCGACAGAAGCCTTGAGCTGCTTGAACTCGTTGTTGACCTTGTTCACGCCATCCGCCGCGTCCGTCGCGGGCTTCTTGAGCTCCGCGATCTGCTCGGCGGTGAGGTCGCTATATCTCAGCGCGTCGCCCTTCGGCACGCCGACGACCAGCACATTGCCCTCCATCGCCGCCGTTGCCTCCGAGCCCGAGGCAAGAGTCGTGGCGCGTGCCCCCTTGACCTCGGCGGCGACAGCCTTGTCGCGTGCGGCCTCCGCCGCCTTCTGCGCGGCCTTGGCCTCGTCTCGTGCCGTCTCCGCGTCCTTGATGGTGCGCTGGTCGCTCGGCTCGTAGATATACTCGGCGGGCTTGGCTCGCCTCTTTACGTCCCAGAGTGCCTCGATGCGCGTGCGCCCGCCGTAAGCCTCGTCCGTGATGTAGGCCCATGCGTACACGCGCCCAGCCGCCTGGAGCAGCTCGTCGGGAATCTTCGCCTTGCTGTCGGCCACCGCAACCGTGTAGCACGTCCCCGTGGTCGACTTGGCGAAATGCACCTGCTCGCAGCCGACAACCTCGACCTCGCGCCCGGTGTCCCACTGCCACAGCTCGCCGTCAAGCACCTGCAATGCCGCCATCACTCATCACCTTCCTCGTCCTCGTCGCCCTTCTGGGCGCCCTTCGCGTTCGCCGCCAGGGCGGGCGGCAGCGCTGCCATTCGCTCCTCCTGCTCCCGCTGCTTGCGCTCCAAAATCTTCGCCCTCTCGTCGGGCGTGATGTTCGGCAGCTTTCGCAGGATCGTCTCCTCGTCCAGCCACTCGGCCTCCAAACACACGGTCTCGACCTGCTCCTTGGTGTTGCTGATGCGAGTGCGCGTGAATACGGGTGTGTCCTCGATGCCCTGCAACGCAAGGATGTCCATGATACCCTCGCGGATGTGGCGCTCAAACTCGGCGGCCTCCTCGTCCATCGGCTGGTATGCCGCGTCGATATGGTCGTTGGTCGCCCCCGCCGCGATGGTATGGACGTCCAGCGCGCCGAAGTCCTCGTAGATGTCGGCCTTGATCTGCGCCAGCGTCTCCTTGCGGCCCTCGACGGGCACCTCCTGCGTGTACGGCGTCACGGACTGCCCCTGCTCGGCGTCGACCTCGGCCACGTGCGTCAGCTTGAGCTTCGCCCGCCACAGGTCAAGGTCCCTGTCGTCCATGCCGCCGGCTCCGTTGATAAGCCAGTAGATCTGCGCGCAGTCGCGCGTGTCGTTCACCAGGCCACTCTTGATCAGGTCGTAGGCGTCGACACTCTCGCGCATGCCGACGAGCGTGCTCTGGTGCGCGTCGCTGCCCCAGACCGCCACGATGGGCAAGCGGGAATAGTTCTCCGCATCGACGGCCAGCTTCATCCCGTCCGCCGGTATCTCCTGATACGTGACCTTGTAGGCGCGCTTGGCCTCGGCCACCTCAAAGTCGAAGCCGCTGCCACCCGACACCATCTCCGTGTAGCCGTCCTGCTCGTAGAGGGTCGCGTGCCACGGGTGGTCGGAGTCGAGCCGCCAGAACCTCACACCGGCGTATAGCGCCCCCGAGTACTCGTCCCACACTGGGCAGAACTCGTCGGCGGTGAACACGTCGATGTGGTCGAGGTTCCAAAACGGGAATGACACACCGTGGATGAGCGCCTTGAGCCCCATCTCCATGACGTCGTCGTCGAAGCGGTCGCCAAGCCCCTCCTTGGTCGTGTCCTTGCCGCCCGCCGAGACGTCCACGAAGCTCACGCCCTTACCGAGCGAGTACGTGCAGCGCTGGACGTTTAGGCGCTTGAACAGGTTACTCGCCAGCCTCAGCTTCGAGGCCGTGAAGTCCTCGGCCTCGGCACCGGAGCACGAGTAGATCTTCTGCACGAAACGGTTGATCGTGACGTTGTGCTGGCGGTAGTACTCGTTCGCGGTGACGGCGTTGCGGTACATCTCGCTCGACATGTGCCGCTCGATGGCATCTGCCGCGAATGCCGTCGCCGACGCCGCCGCCTTGAGGTCGCCATCGGTCACCAAAGGACCTTTAGACAAAGCCGCTACCTCCCTCCAAAGAATGGGTTTACCTGCTCTTTCGCAGGCTTGTACATGCGCAGTGTTGCCACGCCGTAACGGAGCGCATCGCAGCTGTGGTCCTCGACCTTGACGGGCTTGTCGCCGTCCGCCTTTGCGTCCCAGCAGTAGCCGCCGAGCTCGCCTATCAGCCCCGTGCAGGCGTCGGAGATACGCACCGTGCCGTTGCCCAGGCACACCCCCGTCTCTCGTATGCCGTCCGCGACGTCGTTGCGCCCATTTTTGGTCTTGAACCCGGCCTGCCGCATCGCGGCGATGAAGCTCGTGGCGCTCGGGTCGATGATGAACTTGGGCGGCTTGCCCAGCCCGCGCACGAAGTCGGCCATGTCGGCCACATAGTCGGCGTCCGTCTTCTGGTGCCCCGTGTCGCGGCCCGAGTAGCGGTACTCGTCCACCACGTGCCACACCTTGCCGTCAAACGCCCACAGCAGCGCCGCGAAGGCGTTCTGCGTGCCGTAGTCGCAGGACACCGCGTACTTGACAGCGCCGCCCGTATACCGGCTCTCGAGGGCGCCCTCCCACCCGGGGTAGACCAGGCCCTCGGCCAGCGTCCACTTGCCCAAGATGTAGCGGTCGTAGTACACGCCGCTGCCGTAGTCCTTGATGAGGGCTTCGATGACATCCGGTGCCAGCGCACCGTCCCAGATCGTGTAGTCCTGCCTGTAGATGTCGCTGTCGCCGTCGAGGAACCGCTTGAACCAGTGGTTCGGGCTGTCGGGGTTACAGGTACCGTCGAAGCAGCTGTGCTCGCAGCGCAGGCGGCTCTTGAGCATCTGGAACACGTCTTCGCTCCACGTGGCGACCTCGTCGCCGTAGACCCACTCGAACGTGGCGCCCTGAATCTTGGATACGCTTGTCTTCTTGTCCGCCCCGAGGCAGTAGACCTTTCGCCCGAATATCTGGGCCGTGTTGTCCCGCCCGATCTGGCTGACGACGTCTTCGCTGTAGAGCGAGCGCATCGGCTCGAGGATGTTGCGCTCGAGCGTCGAGCGGGTGTTCCCGATCATCACCGCCAGCCCCTCGCCCCTCATGGCGAGAAGCCTCTGCGGTATGGTCACGGCTATGTCGACGTAGCTCTTGCCCGAGCCCGTCGCCCCGCACTTCACGTTGTAGCGGTGCGTGCAGTTGGCGAGATACTCGCGCTGCATCCTCGTGAGCGGCATCGGCTACTCGTCCCCGCCGATTGAGGACGGCACGGACAGCACCAACTCCTTGGCGGCCTTGAGCACCGCCGTGTCGGTGGTATCCATGATGCGCTGCGCCTTGGCGTACTCCTGCGGGTACTTGCGCTCCAAAAGCCACGCCGCCGCCTGCCAGCTGTCGCCGCTCGCGTCCATGATGCGGCCCACGAGCGTCGCCTTGCGCTCGACCTCGGCCTTTTTTAGAACGTGACACAGTTGACGCTGATTGTCTGTTCTGGGGTGGTTGATCCAGCGGCTGTATGTCTCACGTGCGACCCCGAGATATGCGGCGATGTCCCTGTCGGTCATTCCGGCACGGCACAGGCGGACGGCATCCTCGATGCCCTCCTTGGTCAGTTTTTCACGCCCTTTTCCCGCCACAAAATCACATTTCCGCTGGTAGATAGCCATATGGAAACGCGAACGTTCCCACCTTTTTACGCACGTGGACAAGCGCGTGCGTTTGCCCACGAGCGTAAAAAGGGGGTAACGTTTAAAGAAAAGGCCCCGGGAAACCGGGGCCTTTCGGCTACTCGACCTTGGTCGACTTGATTCTGATTACCTCGACCAGCCTCTCAAGCGTCTCCGTCCAGCTTCTGCCGTCTGTGCGCGGCCTGCCGTATGCGGTTGCTCTCCGCCTCTTCCTCGAGCCGCCTCTTCCGCTCCGCCAGATAGCACCCCTTGCACAGCCTCCACTTCTTCGCCTGCGCCGACGTGTCGAACACGGGCCGCGCGTCGCACACGATGCACAGCCCATCCGTTCCGGTCGAAAAGCGCCCGTACCGCTGCCGAGCGTGCCTCACGGCGCTCGGCGTCACCCTCAGCTCCGCCGCGATCTCCGCCGCCGTCCGCTCCGGGTGCGCCTGCATCCGCCCTATCATCTCGTCCGTCCACAGGACGTAAGAGGAGCGCCCCTTCCGGAGCGCCCACTCGTCCCTCAACGGATGTGTTGACTTTGTAGATGGGCCTTTTGGCCCATCTCCTACAGGTGGCCTACACGCCATTCGCATACCCCCTCGCGCTCGGTTTGCTTCGGCTACCATACCAAGCGCCGGGGACCACCTCACGCACGGCGCTCGATTATCGCCCCGCACTTCGGGCAATGGACGGCCTCATACGCAAGCATGTCCCCGAAGCCGATATGCTCCCAGATCTGCCCATCCCATCCGCAGTCGGAGCAGTGGAAGTAGCCGTCGACCATCCGCTTGCCCGGGATGAACGGATCCTGCTTGTGCTCGACAAGGTCGTGGCAGGTCGGGCGGTCGATTAGGTCGGCAATGGCAAAGTATGTTTTCTCAGGAGCTGTGATATATACACGGCCTGTTGCCGTGAGTTGCAAGCGGTCCCACCACTCCCTTAGCGTTAGACAACTAAATTCCGCCTGTTCGCGCAGTTTCTTGGCCACCTCGCGGCGCTCCTCATCGGTAATCATCTGCGGTCCTCGCTTCCTCTATGCGCTGCTCGACACAGTTCGCGATGTTCTTCTCCCAAGTGGCAAGGTCGCTCATCGTCTTCTTGTGTCCTCGCACAACAGCCTGCTTGAACTGGATGATGTGCAGGAGCTGCGCCAGCGCCGGGTCGTCACCTATGCCATGCGCCTTCGCACGTTTCTCCAGCTCAACGTAATCGGCAAAGTTCATCTGTCGTCAACCTCCACTCCGCATCGTCTTTTGTACGCCCCGCACTTGACGATCACATCAGACGTGACCTTCCTGGTGATCGCGCACGAGTACCCGATTGACGTGGGAAAGCCGTACACACATGTCGCGCAGGCGCTCTTGAGGTGCTCGACCATGCGGTCGTACTCTTCCTCCGCCGTCATGACTCCACCTCTATCACGAGTTCGTGTATGTCTATGCCCGTCTCCTCGGCAATGGAGAACAGGATGCTCAGCGAAATGCTCTTACGACCGTTCAGCAGCTCGCTGAAATACGAAGTCGAGATGCCGAGCGTCTTGGCAAAATCGCCTTGCGTGAGATCGTGGTCAATCAGATAGTGTTGGATGGCCTTCCTATTGAGCACGTAATCGGTCGTCGCCCTCATCGCTTGCCCTCCCGTTCCAAAAGACCGCAGCCGTCTCCTTCGCAAGGTTCTGGTCGTCTCCACCGTACGAGTAGACCATCGGGCCATCTGCGCCGCAACGGTAGCACCGGACGGCGTACAGCGTCATACCCGAGGCCGATACCTGCTCGCTCCTGATGATGGTGCTGTGCCTGCCGCAGAACGGGCGCGGCTTCAGCCCTTCAAGTAGCTCTAGCTCACTCATTCGTCCTCCTTGCGCTGGAACCCGAGCTGCTCGGTTATGTCGTTCTCGTTGAACATCCACGAGTACATGTCGAACACTTCATCTGAGCCGTCGATGACGACCCTCCGTACGTTCACCTCTTGCAGATGGCCGTCCTTACGCATGACCACGGCAACCGGCTGACGGGTTTTACCCGTATCCCTGCTGCTCGAGGATATGCAGCAGTCGAGGTCGGTGGTCGTCTTGTCGAACACGCCGACGAGCAGCGCCTTCTCATAGCCGGTCTTCGAGTCCGTCTTGAACGTCTGGACGAAGCATGGCACCAAGTTGTTAGTCAGCATTGGTATCACCCCTCAGCTTGCGGATACGCTCCTTTATGTCCTTGAGTGCCAGCGAGTCACCATGACATGGGCCGTCGCCGTCCAAGATGCATTTGAAACACACTCCGGACGGGTTGTGGTACGAACAAAGGCCGTCCGCCTCGATGCACCTGTCCAAGTCATCCTCCAATTTCTCCCATGTGTCGGGCTCGGGCGTGGTGAGGTACACGAGTGCTGGGTCGAGTGCAAATCCACGGTCGGTAATCGCACGCCATTTGTTCGACCATCCGTCACTCAAATCAAAGTCCGTGGTGAATGTCCAGCGTACGATGCTATATACGTTCCCGTCACGGTTGAACAGCGCCACGGTATCCAGCGGAATCTCGCGCCCTTCCGCATCTTTTGGTAGCTCGATGTCTGCCATTAGTCCTCACCTCTCAATTTGCGGATACGGTCTGCAATGTCGCGCATGGCAATTCGAACGCAGCCGTCCTTGCCACCGGGGCACGATGCGCAGCCATCTTCGTCTTTGTCTCTGTGGAAATAGGCGCAAGCCTCGTAATACCGCGCGTCACCCGCCTCGCTCAAGTCCTCAAGCAGCCTCTCCCAAGTGTCGGGCTGTGTGAGGTGCATGTCCTTCGGCCTGAAGCTGTTGTAGTCAATGTTGCCTTCGTACGCGGCTTTAATCGTCCATCCGGTTCTCTGGTTCTCAACCGACGTTCTGGAGAGAAACTCCTTCACGCTTACCTTTGTTCCGCACCTGTCGTACAGAACCTCAGTGTCCAGCGGAATCTCGCGTCCCTCGGCATCTCTCGGCAATTCGATACTCATAGCCCAAACTCCTCGTAGTCGCGGCACTCGCCGCACTCGTCCTCGCAGTACAGCAGGTTCCCCATGAGCCACGCCACGGCCCACTTTGCCAGGTGCCAGAACCCTTCCTTGCGGTCGGGCGCCTCCGCGTCGTAGGCGCGCTCGAACTCGAGGTGGCAGTAGCCGTAGTCGACGTGGATGTCGCTGCCGCAGAAGTGCCTGCAGTTCCCGCACATCCTGGGCCCGCAGGCCCCGCCGAAGTGGCGCTCGATGGCGGCATCGGTCACCCCCATCGGATAGCCGCCGACCCTCGAGTCACTCATCGCAGTCCGCCCCCCCCTACGCTCTCGTCGAGCAGGTCTATGGCATCCCCGACGGTCGCCTCGATGCTCGTCAGCTGGCGGCGCAGGTTCTGCACGAGGTTCGCGTCGGCGACCTCCGCCCTTCCCGCCTCGTAGGCGCGCTCGATCATGTCGGTCACCGCGACCTGCATGGCCGTGTCGTTGTAGCCGCGCCTGACGCGATACTTCCCCAGGTAGGCGTGCGCCCTGTCCTGCGGCCTGCACTCGCGGTCGAAATGGAACACCTCGACCGCGTCGGCCTTGATCTGCTCCAAAGTCTCCATCACAAACGTCCCCTCTCTCGGTTCCTCTCGTTGCAGCGCTCGATTGCCGCGTCCACGTCCTCCTGCGTGAACCCCTCGGCGTCGAGCAGGCTGACGACCGCCTGGACCGCGTCCATGCACTCGTCGATAAGGTTCTGGCGGTACTCCCTGCGCGCCGTCATGATCGGGCTGAGGCGCATGTCGTCGCAATCCTGCCAAGCGCCGTATACCTCGGCCGCCTCCTCGAGCGGCTTGAGCGCCTGCACCTTGGGTGCGTCCGGCTCATCGAGCGCCCCGAACTCGAACTTGTAACCGTCCCTCATCAGATTCGTCTCCCCTCAGCCAGCGCGGCGCGCATGGCGTTGACCTCTCGGCCCGACTCACTCCTCGTTCCGAGGTACACGTCCACGGGCCGCTTGCTCTCGTTCCTGTGCGCCACGTTCTCGCACCAGCCGCAGCAGTACCGCTGGCGGGCGCCCCTCGCGCGGAACCGCCTGCCGCACTGCTCACACACGAGCACGTTGCCCCCTCGCATGTCCCACGACTCAGCCCTCATGTCGCGCCTCCCAGTAGTTGCACCTCGCGAGCCCCTGCGTGGCGTGCACGAAGTCGGGGCAGCGCATGCACGTGTACCGCTTGCGGCCCTCGCCGGACGCCGTCATGACCGCCTCGCTCACGGCGCAGAACCCGCACGTCTCGCAGCGGGCGCTGTGCGGCCCGTCGTCGTAGATGCTCACAGACCCCTTCGGTCTGCCCATGTTCTCGTTCCTCTCGGCGTCCATGCTCATGACGCCCTCCTCTCGCATGCGGCCCTCGCATCCAGCAGACGCCGCGCGTCCTGGTACGCCTTGAGCGCCACCGGGTCGGCGGTCGTCCCCCTCGGGGCCTTCACCTTCGCCGGGTCGATGCCCGGGTGTTCCTCGCGCCACCTGCGCTCGAGCTCCGCCCTCGTCTGCTCGGGCGTCCTCGTCGGCTTGAACGTGGCGGCCTCGACCTCCGAGGCGGTGGGCTTGCCCCTCGCCCGGTCGTCGGCGTCGATGCGCTTCTGGCGCCTGGACCAGTCGAGCGCGAGGGCACCCCAGTTGCTCACCGGCTGGCCGTTGCCCTTGACCCATCCCTGAGACTCGAAGTAGGCCCAGAAGGCGTCCGGGTCGCCGCTCAGGCAGTTGGCGCCGAAGTAACCGCGGGCCTCGTCGAGGGTCGGCGGCTCGAACTCGGGCGGCGCGGCGGGGGCATCGCCCCCATCACAGGACAGCTCAGCACAATCCAGTTCAGGACAGGACAGGCTAGGGTAGGTTAGGTTAGGGTTTTCACTTTCCGAAACCTGCGTTTCGGGTTTGTCGGAAACTGGTTTCCCGTTTGAAAAACCTAGGTTTTCACTTTCCGAAACCTGCGTTTCGGGTTTGTCGGAAACTGGTTTCTTGCGCGGGCGACCGCCCTTGCCGCCCCTGCCGCGCGCGTCCTTGGAGTTATCGATGGCGTTCTTCATCGCCTTGAAAACGCGGCGGAGATGCTTCGGAAGGTCGGCCTCGACGCCGTGCAGCCCGTACATCATGATCGCGTCGGCGAGCATCGCGCGGTCGCGCAGGTCCTCGGGGTCGCTCGCGTCGAAGTCGTCGTAGACCTCGGCGAAGCTGTCGAACACGGTGAAGGCCATCAGAACCACCCACATAGAAGCGAAGAGAAGAACAGGAAACCCGCGGAGAAGGAGGCGGCGAACAGGGCCGCCTCCCAGTGGTCGCAGATGATGTCGGGTACGTGTCTCATCAGAACGGCACGTCCTCGTCGTAGAACTCGGGCTGCGGCTCCGCGGCGTAGGCCTGCTGGGCGCTCCACTGCGGCGCGGCCTGCGCCTGTGGCTGCACGGGCACCGTGTCCGCGAGGCTCTGCTGCGGCTGGGCCTGCGTCTGCCCCTCACGGCGCACCATGACCTCGATCTCGTCGACGATAACCTCGAGCTTCGAGCGCTTCTGGCCGTCGCGCTCCCAAGAGCTGTAGTGCAGCTTGCCCTCGATCGCGACCTTCATCCCCTTGGCGAGGAAACGGCCAACGGCCTCGGCGCGGTTGCCGAACATGGTGCAGTCGACGAAGTTGGGATAGTCCTCCCACTCGCCCGTCTGCGCGTTGCGGCGGCGGTCGTTTACCGCCACGCCAAAGGACAGGACCTGCGTGCCGCCGGCGGTGGCGCGAAGCTCGGGGTCGCGGGTGAGGTTGCCGCTGATGTTCACTCGGTTGATGCTCACTGCCCGTCCTCCTTCGCGGTCATGTTGTTCTTGATAAACGCGACAAGGCGCGGCCCCTGCATGTAGCCCAGGCCGCTCACGCGGCGACCATCGGGGATGTCAAGCGCCTTGACGATCACCTTCGCCTTGACCGTGCCGATGCCCGGGAACGAGCGGACGAACTCCTCGACCTTGAGCCTCTGCGCGATGGGCGCCTCGATGGCCGCCTCGGGCGGGATGTTGCCCGCCTTGCAGGCGGCCTTGAACGCGGCGCGCTCGCGACGCGTGTGGACGGCCTTCGCCATCGCCTCCTTGCGCTGCTCTGACGTTCGTGTCGGCGGCAGTTTGCTCTCTCCCATGTCCTACATCCTCTCGACGTATCCGTGAATGTCGTTGTCGACCATGACGGCCCTCACGCGACGCAGCTCGTCTGCCGTGGCGCACTCGATGACCACGCGGTAGCCCCTCTGCGGTGCTGGGGCCGCATCCTCGGCCACATTCGGCTCGGGGCGCGACGGGACCACCCGCACACACCTCGGCACGCCCAAGGGCGGCTCAGGTTCCTCGACGGGCATCGGCTCGTGGTCGGGCGGCAGCGGCGCGGGTTCCGGCTCGGGCTCCGGTGCGGGCACCATCGCCTGCTCGTAGGTCGCCGCGAGCGCGGCGGCCTTGGCGACCTCCTCGCGATGCGCGGCGACCGCAGCCGCAACCTCGCCCGAGTCCGCCGGCAGCGTCCTCGTCCACCACGCCACGGCCCACGCCTTCTCGGACTCGTCCGCGTAGTCCAGCCCGTTGACGAACTTGAACTGGTGCAGCAGCTCGCCCACGCGGCGCTCGATGATGTTCTTGGCCTTGACCTCGCCGAAGCTCGCGTTGAGCCACCTGTCGTCGGCGATGCGCTCGTAGGGCACCAGCGGACCCATCTCGCCCGCGAGGTCGTAGTAGTGGCCCTTGAGCGCGGTGAGGCGGCGTTTCCTGCACTCGCCGTCGTATCGGTCGATCTCGGCCTTGTACTCATCGGATAGCTTGTCGATGGGCGCCGTTATCTCGCCGATGGTCTTGTCGAACGTCTTGAGCAGGTCGCTGTACTTCTTCTTCGCGGCCTTGCGCTGCGCCTCGATGGGCTTCTTCACGTCGTTGACCGCCGCGCGGTACTTCTTCGCCGCCTTGAAGTCCTCGTCCTTCTCGATGTGCTTGACGTCCACGTAGTCCGCCAGCTTCTCATCGACGTTCTTCTTGAGCTTCGCCAGCTTGTCCTCGAGCGTGTCGTCGATGGCGAGCGACGCCACCAGCGTGTCGAAGTCCTCCTCGAGCGGCACGGCCTCGACCGCCAAAACCTCGTCTGCCATTAGAAGCCTCCCAGCAGGTCGTCGTCGGTCGCATACTCGGCGGGCGCGGGCTCATAGACGGGCGCGGGCTCCGGCTCGGGGATGGCAGGCTCGGGCTGTGCCTTGCGTGCCGCGATCTCCTCCTCCATCCACGAGGCCGCGCGGCGCGCCTGCATGAGCGTCATGTCGTGCATGGAGCCCGACGTGCAGCCCACGGCGGCGCAGATGGCGGCCATGGCCCCGGCGCTGTCGAGCGCGGTCGCCGCCATGAACGGCTTGAACAGCTCGCGCACCGGCTGCAGGTCGACCATGGGCTCGACGCTCTCGACCTCGGCGGCCACCTCGCGCGGCTGCGGCTGCGCCTGGTCCATCTCCTCGCTCACGTACATGCCGCGGAACTCGCCCGGGTAGGCGAGGCGCCACGCAGCGGCCTTGGCGCACTTGTCGATCATGACGCCGGGCATCTTCGCCCAGTTGCTCTTGCCGGTGCTGTAGTCGGTGAGCGCCAGCTCGGCGTAGGCCGGTATCTTGCCGTCCGTGAACTTGACCTCGGCCCATCCGCCGATTAGCTGCTCGCCGATTATCTTGTAGACGGCCGAGCCCTTCTTCTTGACGACCTTGCCGTCGCGGAGCACCACGACGCCGCTGTCGATGCCGCCGTAGTTCGGCTGCTTGTTCGCGCGGCGGTTGAACACCTGGTAGTTCGTGATGATGCTCGCCGGGGCGTTGCCGTACTTGACGAGGTAGACATCCTGCGTGAACGGGTTGAGGTGCTGGCGGTTGCAAAGCTCCACGCACAGCGCCAGCTCGCTGTCGGTGGCGTTGGGGCACAGGCGCTCGCGGATGTCCTGCGAGGTGAACTTGACGGGCATGCCCGCATCGTCCTTGAACTCGATAATCTCGCTACTCATCGACGCTCACCTCGCATCCGTAGAGCTTGGAGATGGTGGCGACGGCGCCGTTCTCGGCGTAGATGTCCTCGCACTTCTTGCCGTACGCGATGATGACGGCAAGGAAGTCGCGGTCGAACTCGATGGGCTCCTCGTCCATCAGTACGGGCGCGACCGCCATGCCGTAGGCGACGCCGCGAAGCACCGCGGGGTCGACCTTCTCCTCGAGCGCCTCGGCGTTGAGCTCCGTGTTGATGAGGACGTTGCCCACGGCCTGCCTCATGAGCTCCTTGAATGCCTTTCGCTTCATTTCATTCTCCGTTTCTACTTTTTCTCTTCGGCTGGGTCTGTCCAGCCGCGATATACCTGTATGTCCATGTGCGGCTCGATGCCGCGCCGACGGGGCCACTTGACCACGTGGACCTCGGCCACCTGGCTGTCGTCGCCCCAGACCGCCCCGTTCATCCCGTCCATCACGAGCTTGGCGATGTTGTCCGCGTCCGGCTTGAACGTGTTCGGTTCCGACGTGACGCGCTTCGGCCTCGACACGGGCAGCGGCTCGTACACGTCGATGCGCACCGCGACGGGCACCCTGAACGGGAACAGCAGCCCCTTGAGCTCCGGGTACGCCTCCCGCATGGCCCCGAGCGCCGCGTCGCGGATGGCGGCCTCGTTGCGGATGGTCTCGTTTGGCGTGTACATCCGGGCGTGCCTGCGGTCGAGCCTGTGGCGCTGCTTGCCCGCCACGAACGGGACGGTGAACGCGAATCGCCTACCGATCACAGTACCGACCCCATCCCGAGCGCCACGCGGATGCCATCCGCCGCGAGCAGCATCGCCCGCAGGACGTAGGGCATGAGCGCGTACACCGCGAACAGGAGCGCGATGTACGCAGCGCACCTAAGCAGCCTCGATGCCATGCGTTCCCTCCTCGATCCACTGCTCCACCCATTCCGGGCGCACCATGCGCCCTACCTTGCGCCCCTCGGGCAGCTGCGAGCGCAGGCGACCCGCCTTGCACTCGATACGCAGTGTGTCGTAGGGCACACCCGTCACCCTCGACGCCTCGCGCAGCGTGTACATCAGCTTGTGCCTGATGCCAAGCTCGTCGGCCATCTGCTGGAACGTTTTGGCTCTGCTAGAATCCATGAGTGACCTCCTTTCAGGTCTGGAGCCGTCCCCGCTTTCCACACCGGGCGGCTCTTTTTTGTTGCTTGCTTTCCGGGGCCTCGCCCCCGGCACGGCACCGGTAGGGAACGTCCCCGCGGATGGTTATGGAGAGCCGCGGGGCAACGGTGCCGCCCCGGGGATGGGGCCCGCGTGTTGCCTGAGCGGCAATACCCGCGTTGACGCGTTACACACGCGTTAGGCTTCGGGCCATGATTCGTAGACAGCAGACATATCGCCCGAAGCACGTCCGACCAGCGGGCCCCCTACTCGTGCGGCTCGTCGACTGGGTCGAGCGGCACCCTCGCATCAGTGCCGCGATCGTCCTCGCCGGGTTCATCAACGACGCCTGCGACCTGCTTGGGCGCGTCGTTGATCTCGCGATGCTTCTCATGAAGCTCGCGGGTGTGCTCTAGCACGAACGCGAGCGCGAGAACGTCGAGGAAGACCCGGACGGCCGCATGGATAAGGTCCAACATCGCTACTCGCCACCCTCGAGAGTCCTGAGGATTGAAATGCCGAGCCTTATCAACGCCCCGGAAACCATCCTCAAGAGGCACTCGACCAGCGCGAGCGCCGCGACGACCAGAACGAGCGGCGTGGTGACGACGATGGCGACCACGAGGCGAACCGCCTGACAGAACTTGCTCATCGCCCATCGCCGCCCAGGTAGACTTCCTCCAGGCCGGGCATGTAGACGAGCGAGTTGCCCAGCGTGAAGTAGACTTTCCCGTACAGGGCGAACGTCACGGGCGAGGCGATGTAGTACTCGGTCCCGTCGAGCTTTCCCAGCTTCTCGGTGCCCTTCTCCAAAATCTTGATGTGCTTCTCGTTGGTGAAGCCGAACGTCTCCGAGATACGGAACGCGGCACTCTTGTCGGTCTCGACATAGGAGCCGTCGACAAGCTCGAAGTCGTAGCGGACCCGCTTACCCATCGCTACTCACGCTCCTTCTGCAGCTGATACATGACCCACTCGCCCGCAGCGAGGCCGACCTCAACCGGCTGGATGCCGGGGTCGATGGCGTCGGCGGTGTTCATGCAGACCGTGCGCTGGACGTAGGCCATGACCGCCTCGCCGCGCAGCAAACCGTCCAGGCGACCGCGGGCGTCGAGGAACGACTCGAAGGCCTCGTGGTGCCAGCCGCCGCCGGCGTCGCACCAGCAGACGATGGCCTCGATGCCCGAGAAGCCCTGCGGGCACTCGATCTCGAATGACTTCCCGCGCGCCTCGTACCTGATGTTCTCGCGGCGCATCTTCACGTCTCCCATGTCGCCCTCCCCTACAGCTCGAAGTCGGAAAAGTCGCGGGCCTCGACGGGCTCGGCCTCGACCGTGATGGCCTCGGGGATGTTCCAGCCGCCCAGCTCGATGTCGATGTAGTTCTCGTTCATGTTTCTCTCCGTTTCGCTTTAGGGAACTTTAATTTCCCTTGATTGGTAAATAAAAATCTTCGACTTTGCAGCCGAGATAGTTGGCGAGCATGACAGCCGTGGGAAGTTTCATCTGGGACGGGTCTTTCTCATACGCTCGATACGTCTGAACCGTCACACCCAAAGCGGCAGCTATTGACTCCTGATTGAACTTCGCCGCCTCTTCAATAAACGGCTTCTGTCGGCTCTCTCGGATTGCCTTGAGCTCTTTCATCTGACCTCCTCCCTTTCGTTGACCTAATAGTACTTTATTTTCCCTAGCATGGCAATTACTTTTCTCTAGTTTGGGAAATTATTTTTCTGTAGCATGGAAAACTAAGGAGGTAGATGGTTATGGAGTTCTCTACCAGATTGAAGCGGATACGCTTAGATTCAGGCCTTACTCAGGCAGAACTTGCCGACAAACTCGGAATAACAAACAGGGCTGTAGGTGCCTGGGAAAGCGGCAGATCAAAGCCGCGCCTCGACAAAATGAAGGAACTTGCAGTTCTGTTCGACACCACGGTAGCTGACCTCATGGGAGAGGACGCCGCCGAGACCGCGATCAGCGGCACCTCGCGCATGGTCCCCCTGCTGGGCTTCGCCCACATGGGCGAGCCGTGCGACGAGGGGAACCTCGCCGACGAGGTCGAGGTCCCCGCCTCCATCGCCGACGCGCACCCGCGCGGCTTCATGGTCCACGCGCAGGGCGGCTGCATGGACAACCGGTTCCCCCACGACGCCCTGCTGCTGGTCGACCCCGACATGGAGCCGGTCAACGGCCAGCCGGTGCTCGCCGAGACGTCCGACTACGGAGCCGTGGTGCGCAACTACACCCGGGGCCGCTCCACAGTCATGCTCACGGCGGACAGCCACAGCGGCGAGTACGACGACATCCTCGCGGGTCCCGGCGACGAGCCCGTGGTCTGCAAGGGCCGAGTCGTCTGGTACATGGGCGAGCGGGACGAGAGGTAGAAACATTGGGGCCGACCATGCCCCTGTCAACCGGACTGGAAGAACGGAGGAGCGCGGATGGCTCCGAAAGAGGCAATCGAGAAGATCAACGCACTCGGCATAGAGATCGGGGTCGCGTCGACCGGCAGCGGGGACGACTACATCTCACTCACGGACATAGCAAGGTACAAGAGCGATGAGCCGAAGATGGTGGTGCAGAACTGGATGAGGAACAGGAACACCATCGAGTTCCTCGGTGTTTGGGAGTCGCTCCACAACCCCGACTTTAAAGGCATCGAATTCGATGCCTTTAGGGAAGAGGCCGGGCTCAACTCCTTCACCCTGACGCCAACGAAGTGGATTTCGAGGACAAACGCCATCGGCATAAGGACCAAGAGGGGGAGGTATGCAAGCGGCACGTTCGCCCACAAGGACATCGCATTCGAGTTCGCTTCGTGGATTTCCCCGGAATTTAAGCTCTACGTCATCAAAGACTACCAGCGCCTGAAGAACGACGAGAACAGCAGGATCTCCGGCGAGTGGAACGAGAAGAGGCTCTTCTCGAAGATCAACTACCGCATACACACCGACGCCGTAAAGGAGAACCTGCTGAAGCCGAGCATGAGCCGGCAGGTCGAGGGCTACACCTACGCAAACGAGGCGGACGTCCTCAACGTCGCCCTGTTCGGGATGACGGCAAAGCAGTGGAGGGAGTCGCACGAGGGCGCGACAGGCAACATCCGAGACGAGGCGAGCCTGCACCAGCTGCTCGTCCTCGCGAACCTCGAAAGCATGAACGCCGAACTGATCAAGAGGGGAATCGACCGCAGGCATAGGGCGGCATACCTACGAGAGATGGCTATCAGCCAACTCTCGACCCTCGAGGGCAGCCCCGTGATAGCGAAGATAGAGGCCGACGACGGAATAGCGGGCGAACTGCCAGAAGACGGGACAGAGTCATAGCCCGACGCCGTTCCCTGCACCGCGAACGTAGGTCGACACTCCATGCGCCTACATCTAGGGAGGTGATGCCCATGAAAGCAAAAAATCTCGGGACCGTAGGCTGATGCCGCGGCCCCGAGACTAAGGAGACGGCCCCTGCACTTTGGAACGTGAGACGGGGCCGCAGTCAGAACCGGGCGAAACGGAGAATAAGCCCGCGATCTGAACGGATCTGATTATATGACAAAGAAGCAGCGCCGCCGCGTCTGGGGCTCCGTGACCGAGATGAGGCGCGGCAAGAAGTACGTCCTGCGCTGGATGCAGAACACGCCGCAGGGCCGCAGGCGCAAGACCAAGACCGTGTACGGCACCTACCGCGAGGCGTGTGCAGAGCTTGACCGCATCCACGTCGAGCACGCCGACGACGCGCCCGTGCCCACCATAGCCAAGGCCTACGAGACGTGGCTCGTCCCCAAGATGGCCGCACAGGTCGAGGCGGGGACGCTCGCCCACAACACCCGCGACCTCGTGCTGCGGTCGTGGAAGAACTACGTCGGACCCCGCTGGGGCGCAATGCCCGTCGACCAGCTCCGCGCCGTCGAGCTGCAGGACTGGCTGCTGACACTGCCCGCAGCCACCGCCGACACCGCCCTGCTCACCCTGCGCAAGGTCTACGCCTGCGTCTCGACCTTCATCCGCCTGCCGCTCGACCCCTTCGCCGCCAGCGTCAGGTACACCATGCCCACCAGAAAGACCCGCGAGCGATCAAAGCGCGTCTACACCCTCGACGAGGCCCTGGGCGTCCTCGACGCACTGCGCGGCAACCCCCTGGAGCCCGCGTTCATCCTCGCGTGCTTCGGCTCCTGCCGCTCGGGCGAGTCACTGGGCGTGCGCACCGAGGAGATCATGCGCTGGCAGCGTAGCGGTACCGTCCTCGCCTCGGCCGACATCTGCCGCCAGATGCAGCAGTCCGGCACCGAGCCGGTGGGCGCCCTCAAGACCGCCAAGTCCGCCCGCACCGTCGTGATCCTGCCGCAGGCCGCCGACCGCCTCGTCGAGATAGCGGCCTCGCGCGCCGCCGAAGGCCGCGAGTGGCTGAGCGACCGGGGCGACGGGCTGCCCATGAACCGCAGCATTTGCAACGACCGCTGGCGGAAACTCTGCGCCGCCCGCGGCATCGAGCACATCCCGTGGTCGAACCTGCGCAACTCGTGGCGTACGATAGCGGAGGTAGAGCTTCGCCTGCCGTGGGACCTCATCGAGATGCTGATGGGCCACGCCCTCCCCGGTGTGTCG
Organism: Collinsella sp.; assembly: GCA_018363345.1. Lineage (GTDB taxonomy): Bacteria > Actinomycetota > Coriobacteriia > Coriobacteriales > Coriobacteriaceae > Collinsella. The sequence goes on from JAGZNZ010000002.1 coordinate 138,576, forward strand.
GGACGGCACTATATCCGCCCCACCGCCGAGCAGGTCGTCCGCGCCGCCTTCGACGCGCTTGGGATAAGTTAGGATATTCCCCCGCAAAGCCGCAGGTAGATGGCACGCCGTTAGTTGTGGCAGTACTAAATAGCCAGTAACCTGCCAAAAAGAGACAGGCTACCTTGCACCAAAAACCGTCGCAACATTCGATGAAAATCGTGCAAACGCAAAAAATCATTAAATGTTGCGACGGTTTGATTTCAGATAGCGGTCGAGCAAAGGACCAGAGCGCCTATTCGTCGGCGAGTTGAATTCCCAACAAACCCGAGAGTGCCAGCGCCTGCTCGGCATTGACCGTCAAGCCACGCAACTCATGGTAATCGCCCGAAACAACGGGCGCTGCAAATGTACAGCGCGACACATCAACGCCGGAAAGCGACGTCTTGAACACATCAACACGCGTCAGGTCACAGCCATCCAGGCGTATCTGAACCAGCTTGGCACCCTGAAACGCAGCCTCTCTCAGACGTGTATCGCATGCTGTCATAGGGCCAATGCGTCCCTCCGAAAGGTTCGCATAGCTCAAATCGCACGATCCAAACGACACGCTCGACAGGCGCGCCTTGAGCAAGTTGAGTCCCGGTGCCGAGCAGTCAACGAAGTCACAGCGGCTGAGCCAGCAGCCTTCCATGTTGCAGCGGATAAAGCGGCAACCGCGAAACACCACGTCGCGAAACGTCGAGCCGCTCCAGTCAACGCTATCGAACTCGCAAGATCGGAACACAACGCCATCGAAGGTCGCGCCGTTCGCCACGTCGTAGGCAAGATCCAAATCCTCAAAAGCGGTATTGGAGACGAGCTCATCGCCCTCGGCAAAGAGGTCGATGAGCTCGTCCATGCCCATATGGCAGCCAATCCGTTCGTTTACCCGGGCAAAACCACCACAAAGGTGCCTGTCCCCTTTGCGGTGGCTTGGGGTCGCGCTACTCACCGAGCATCTCTTTGAGCTTGGCTGCCACGGCATGTCCCAAGCTCTCGTGGCTCTCGGGCATCATATGCAGATAGTCGATATCGCCCGGCTCGGCAAAGTCGGCGGCATTCAAAAAGTCGCAGCCAAACTGCTCGGCCACATGCGCGTAGTACTCACCAAAATGCTCAGATGCCTCAACGGAATGATCGTCAAAGTCGGTCATATACACATCGGCGATCTGCGGCTTAATCTTGATAGGAGCCATCAACAGAATGCGCGGACAAGGCGCAGCGTCGGTCCACGGAAACGCGCGGACGGCGCGAATCAGCGCCATGGCGCCGCGGGCAATATCGGAGGCCGTCACGCCAAAGACCGTCTTGCAGTCGTTGGTGCCCAGCATGATCACGATCGCATCCAGCGGCTTATGGGCCTCGAGCAGCATCGGAAGCGCGCGAATGCCGTTGAGGTTGGTGTCCAGATGGCACATATCGTCGCGCACCGTCGTGCGACCATTTAGACCTTCCTCAATCACATGCCAGCCCTCACCCAGGTCACGCTGCACCACGCCGCACCAGCGCACATCCTGCGCATAGCGCACTGCGGTACCGTCGCGCATACCCGCCGGATCATAGCCATAGGTGTTGCTGTCACCAAAGCACAGAACGTTTTTCATCTTGAGCTCCTCATTCAGTAAAAAGCCGACGGGGGCAACCCCTCCCGTCGGCTTGGCATATCACATCGCGCGCACCGCTTACAGGTACTTGCGCCAGTCATCCTCGTCCTCATCATCCTCGACTGCTGTCTGGGCCTGCTCGGCGGCGCGAGCGGCTGCGGCGCGGGCGGCAACCTGGGCATAGGACTCCTCGTTGCGCTCGGGGAAGTTTGCCAGCACGTGCTCGAACTTGGCAAAGTCCTCATCCCAGCGCGTAGAGGGCACGGCAAAGAAGACCTGCTTGACCTTGAAGTCGCCCGACGCGAGCTCCTTGCGGAAGAGCTCGGCCACGGCCTCGGCATCAAAGCCGTTGTTCTCGCAGCCCCAAGCACCCAGCACGAGCTTCTCGCGACCAAGCTCATCGCAGATGGCAAGGACAAAGCGGATGCGGTCGCGCAGGGCATCCAGCAGAGCATCGTCGCTCACGCGATACTCCTGGCGGGCGCGCCTAACGTTGGGCGCGGCGGCCACGATCACGTCGGCGTATGCATGCACGTGGTTGCGGTCGAAGCGCACCGCAGGCACCACCAGCGCACGGTTGCGGTAGAGCTCGCAGTTGATGTTGCGGCGACGGTTCTCGCCGTACCACTTACGCTGCTTATCGAGAACGTTGTACAGATACGAATCGGCGCACAGCGTGGCCTCCTGGCCCAGATAACCCTGAATATATCCACCGCCCGGATTGGTAAACGAGGCAAAGGCGAGCACGGCCATGTCGCAGAACTGCGCATAGCCGCGACCGTTATCGAGGATTGCCTGCGTGGCGGAGGCATCAAGCACAGTGACCTCGGGCAGGACCGGAGCGGGCTCCTCAGCAGCAGGCGCGGACTCGACTTCGTCGGTCTCCTCTGCGGGCGCAGGTTCAGCCGCAACCTCAGCCTCGGCGGACGCAACCTCAGCCTCGGCGGACGCAACCTCAGCGGACTCAGACTCCTCGGCAACCGGCTCCTCGGCAGCCGCTGCCTTCTGGGCCTTGGCCTTCATCGCCGCGACAAAGCCGGCAGGCATACCGTCGAATTCGCGAACGCCGGCAAGCGAGCGCTCGATATCCTTGGCACACGCCTCGGACACAGTTGCCACGTGACGCTCGGCGGCCTTGGCGCGAGCCTCGCGCTTGGGGTTGGGCTGTCCCGCGCGGTTGGGCCTGCGGTTACGGTTCCTGTTGTCGACGTCTGCTATAAGTGGTCACCTTTCCTGTCGCTGCCGCTATCGGCTTTTTCCCATCCATGATACCCCGCCGCGCACAAAAAAGACGGCCCCGCAGGACCGCCTTTCGCATCGTTTTACCGCGTCCGACAAGAAACGCTGCAATCCCCCGCGCTAGTCGCGACGACCGAGGATGTTCAGGATGCGCAGGAACACGTTGATAATGTCCACGAACAGGTTGGACGCCATGAGCACCGCATTGGGCAGCGTGGGTGGCACCGTCGTGGCAACATAGGTGTCGTAACCAATAAAGCCGGCGAACACCACGATCACGATCAGGTCGGTGATGGTCTGCGAGACGCCCATGAACATCAGCACGATCTCAACCAGAATAGTGGCGAGCAGAATGCCAAAACCGATGCCATATACGCGCTGGAAAAACTTGGGGAACGTCACGCCCAAGGCGCCAAAGACAAAGGTGATGGCGGCCGTGGCGATAAAGGCAGTGTTGATGGTGGGCAGGTCGTAGTTGGCAAGGCCAAACGACGCGGTCAGGCCAAAGGTACTCGCAAAGATTACGTAGCCCACAAGGGACAGGCCCACGGACTGCTTGCTGGCGGCAGCTGACATCATGACGATGCCGACAATGGTCAGGATAAACGAGCCAAAAACCAGCGGCAGGGCGGCCCCGCTCATCATCATGCGCGCAAACGACATGGTGCTCGTAAAGTAGGCGCCGGCGCCCATGGCGCAAAAGCCCAAGAAGATCAGGGCAGACATGGCGAGATTGTACGCGCGCGGCGACATCTCCTTGGCGCGGCTTGCGCCGGTCTCGACGGGGCCGTTCTGATAGCCCTGGATATCGTTCATAGCTTCGTCCTTTCAAAAAGCGCCGCGAATGACGGCGCAGCAGATGACAAGATTCCTACCATTGTACCCGAACGCCGTGCGTCCCTACCTACGGCGCTCGCCCTCGAGCGTGCGGTCAAACGCCCAGACCCACCAACGCATCACGTGGGCCTGCGAGCCGTCCGGCCGTTCGCGCGCCTGGTCCTCTAGATACAACTCGGTCGCATGCCCGCCAAAACGAACTTTATACGTTGCCGTACGAACACCGTGGACCGTTAAGCCAAAGCCCGTGGACGAGACAATCTCGTCAATCGTAAAGCAGCGACCGTCGACCCAGCAGACGGTGACCGGCACGACTTGTCCGCCCGCGAGGATGCGGGCCACGACGTCCACATACTGCTTGTGCACGCGCCGAGTTTTGCCATCTGTCTGTCGATATTCCATGCTCCTATTATCGAACGCATGTTTGTATATTGTAAAGCGAACAGGCTGTGGTTTTGGCGTGTCGGACCGCATGTGCACGTCCGCACGACGTGTTAGCAAAAAGAACACCCGCGGTCAACAGGGCTAATATTCAATGTTAGTGCCAAAAAATTCACTTCTCCCATCAGAACTCGGTAAAGAAGCCCACAGGAGGTGATACGATTTATCATGTTTTTGTAACGTGTCTGCAAACTTCGAGAAAGCCCATACATGGACGTAACGTTCTCAACCTTCCTCGGCCAACTTGTGTCGAACCCAGTCCTTGCCGTCACCGTGATCCTCGCACTCGGCGCCATCTTCGTCAACGGATGGACCGACGCGCCCAACGCCATCGCGACCTGCGTCACCACGCGTTGTATGCCCGCCCGCGCCGCCATTCTCATGAGTGCCGCATTCAACTTCTTGGGCGTGCTCATCATGACGCACTTTAACGCGAGCGTCGCCAACACCATCTCCCATATTGTCGACTTTGGCGGAAACAGCACCATGGCGCTCGCCTGTCTGTGCGCGGCGCTGTTCTCCATCGTCGTCTACGGCGCCACAGCGTCGCGTTTTGGCATCCCCACCTCGCAAAGCCACAGCCTTATCGCCGGCCTGACCGGTGCCGCCATCGCCCTCGGCGGTGCGAGCAGCGTCAACGTCCACGAGTGGATGAAGGTCATCTACGGCCTGGCGCTCTCCATCGGTCTGGGCTTTGTCATGGGCTGGGTCCTGTGCAAGCTCGTCTCGATTCTTTTCGCCGCCGCCAACAGGCGACGTGCCAATGTCTTCTTTAAATACGCTCAGATCGCGAGCGCTGCGGCCATGAGCTTTATGCACGGCGCGCAGGATGGACAGAAGTTCATCGGCGTGCTCTTTTTAGGCGTGGCCTTTGCCAGCGGCCAGACGAGCGTCGGCGATGCCGGCATCCCCATCTGGATTATGCTGCTATGCTCGGCCACCATGGGCATCGGCACCAGCGTGGGCGGCGAGCGCATCATCAAGTCCGTTGGCCAGAGCATGGTCAAGCTCGAAAAGTACCAGGGCTTCTCCGCCGACCTGGCGGGCGCCGCGAACCTGCTGCTTGCCACCCTTACCGGCATCCCCGTGTCCTCCACGCACATCAAGACCTGCGCCATCATGGGCGTCGGTGCCGTCAAACGCCTCTCGGCCATCAACTTCGGCGTCGTCAAGGACATGATGTTCACCTGGTTCTTCACCTTCCCCGCCTGCGGACTCATCAGCTTTGTCATGGCCAAGCTGTTCATGATGTTCATCTAATCAAACCGAACGTCCATCCGGACCGTAACACCTCACCCACCCGTCTTCGCCTCGAAAGGACCCACTCATGGCAAAGAAACCCGATTCGTTCTACTTTGGCAACTACGTCGCCTGCGCCGACCTTGCTGTCCAGGCCGCAGAGTTGCTCATCAAGATTTTTGAGAACTTTGATCCCGCGCAGATCCACGACATGCTCGAGGAGATGCATGCGATTGAGCATGCGGCAGACAAGAAGCACCACGAGCTCGAAGACGCCCTGCTCACCGCCTTTATCACCCCGCTCGAGCGCGAGGATCTGGATCTGATGAGCTGCGCGCTCGACACCGTGCTCGACCGTATTGAGGGCGTCGTGCAGCGCGTCTACTTCACCAACATTCAGAGCATCCATCCCGACGCCATCGTCATCGCCCACAAGGTGACTGACGCCTGCCGCGCCATGAAAGACCTGATGGTCGAGCTTCCCAACTACCGCAAGTCCAAAACGCTGCGCGAGCTGGTCATCCAGATCAACACCATCGAGTCCGAGGCCGACGAGCTCTACATCAACGCCATGCGCAACCTGCACGTTAACGGCAAGGATCCGCTCGAGGTCATCGCTTGGCGTGACGTCTACGCCTTCCTGGAGTACTGCGCCGACTGCTGCGAGAATGTGGCCGATGTTGTGGATTCGATTGTCATGAAGAATAGCTAATTGGGGGTACATGTCCCACCGGTCGCGGGCCCGGCCACTAATAACCTTTTTCACTCCGGCTGCAAGCAGAGTCGTTCAAAAGGTTATTAGTGGCCGGGCCCGCTCCCTTATGCACCACCATTGGGAACTTTGGCTGATAGATTTAGCGCGATGGGGGTTTGGCTGAAGGGACCTTTGGTATCCGTTCGGACACTTTGGCCCTTGATGAGCGTTTGGCTGATTGCTGCTTTGGGTATTCTTTGGGTTACTTTTGGTTTGTTTGATTTTTAATTATAGGAGGGCTTGTATGTCTTATTTGGATCTGGCTCGGGGTCGGTATTCTTGTCGTGAGTTTGAAGATCGGGCTGTGGAGCAGGCTGTGGTGGATGCCATTGTTGAGGCTGGGCGGATTGCTCCTTCTGCTTGTAATAATCATCCTTCTCGTGTGATGGTGCTGGATACGCCTGAGCTTCTGGAGAAGGCTGCTGCTTGTCAGCCTCGGTTTGCTCGTGATGGATCTATCTTTGGCGCTCCGCTTGTCTTCCTTATTTGTAGCGTTACCGAAGACGCTTGGGTGCGCCCGTATGACCAGATGAATTCCAGTGAAATCGATACGTCCATAGTGTGCGATCAGATGATGATGGAGGCCACCGAGCAGGGCCTGGGAACGTGTTGGGTATGCCATTTTAAGCCCGAGGTGGCACAGGAGCAGTTCAACCTGCCCGAGGGCGTCTATCCCTATCACATGCTCGTCTGCGGATATCCTGCCGACCACATCGCCGATTCCGAGCATCGCGAGGCCCGTACCATTCCCCTCTCCGACTTCCTCCTCAAGTAGATTTTGGGACATGCCCTAAAACCTATCCTTGACCGCTCACCGGTTCGCCGAGTTCTGCGCCACTATGTGCAGGGCTCGGTTTTTTATGTTGCGCGCCCCGGTACAGTCATAAAAAAGGACCCGCAAGCTGCGGGTCCTTTCTAGGCACTAAATTGTAGGCCGAATGTTAGTCCAGGTCGTCGGCAGCGAAGTTGTCGATCGGGGCGAAGGGATCGGCCACGGGGACAACCGGGTCAGCGACGGGCAGCGGCTCAGCGGGAACAGTCACCGCAGGAGAAGCGGCAGAACCGACCGGCGTGGAGGCCATGAGGTCGGCCGGGAAGGAGTTCTGGGCATCGTCCATGAAGTGCTGGATGAGCTTGAGGTACTCGGCCTTGAACTCCTCGCGGGAAGCCTTGAGACGATCGATTTCCTCGAGCTCGGCCTGCTTCTCGGTCAGAGCCTGGCGGATAACCTCGCGGGCCTTAGCGTCAGCCTCGTTGCGGATACGCTCAGCGTTCTCGTTGGCATCGTTGACGATGGTCTCAGCGGTCTGCTGGGCAGCGATCAGGGCAGCGGAAATCTGGCGCTCCTGAGCGGAGAAGTCAGGGGCAGGAGCAGCCACGGGGGCGGCAGGAACGGCTTGGGCGGTGGCATCCTGAGCCTGGGCAAGCTGAGCCTGCGCATCGGCAAGCTGCTGCTCGGTAGCAGTCAGGCGACCCTTAAGGTCGACGATCTTAGCGAGCATAGCGTCAACCTCGGAGGACAGCGTCTCCAAGAAGACGTCGACCTCGGCGGGATCGTAGCCACGCTTGGCCTCAGAGAAAGTCTGAGCCTGGATGTCTGCAGGGGTAATAGCCATAACAAGTCTCCTTTTTCATCGCCTCGGCGCTACACGCCCGACGTAAGTTACTAAGTCAGTTCTATACGAGTATACCTATAAGAAGCTGCAGAACCAGCCTCTGCACCAACTGCAACGCAATAATCGCAACGACCGGCGAAAAATCGATACCGCCCATCGGCGGGATGAAACGGCGGAACAGGTTGAGCCACGGACCGCACACGCTATCGAGCACCGCAGCAATATCCTGAAGCAAACCACCCTGCTTCATGGGAATCCACGTCATAAAGCAGTAGACGACAATGAGCGTGGAATAGAAGTTGAACAGCGTGTTGACCAGCTGGACGATAGTGTAGATGTTGATGGGAATCTCCTCGTCTTGTCTTTACTTAAGGTAGCCGTCGGCACGAAGCTTCTTGAGATCGGAATCTTTGACCTCGCAGCCGGCGGGCAGCACCATGAACACGCGGTCGCCCACCTCCTTGACCGTGGCACCCAGACCGCAGGCAAAGCCGTAAGAGAAGTCCAAGACGCGCTTGGCAACTTCGGTGCGTACGCCCACAAAAATCAGTGCGACAGGCTGCTTGGTGCGAACGCGGCGCACTACGGTCTCCACGTCGTCATAGCTCTCGGGGCGCAGGACATAGGCCGGCAGCTGCGGCGTGGCGTTGATGATATTGCTCGCATAGGCCGAGGCATCGCTCGGTGCAGGCGCGGGCGCAGCGGCGGCACGGGCGCGGGTGTTCTCGGCGTAGCTCGACGGCGTGTCATAGGCACCAGGACGATAACCGCTCGCAACGCTGTCCTGCGAGCGCGAAGGCGGGTTATACGTCGTGGCATGACGGGAGTCATCGCCGACCAGCTGACCGGAGCGCGTATACACGGCAACCGACTCAGCTTCACCGCGGCGCGTCTGGCCAAGCAGGCCGTTGCTCGGCTCGTCTTGGGTGTAGAAGCCCTCGCCCGAAGCACCGCTGTAGCCGTTGCCCTGATAACTATCGTCATAGCCGTCATCGTAGCCGTAGTCGTCGTCCTGGCCATAACCCTGGTCGTAACCCTGCTGGCCGCCCAGGTGCATCTTATTTTTAATCTCGTCAAGGAAGCCCATGGTTGTGTCCTCTCGCGGTTTAGTGCAGGCACCCCGATAATCAGTGCGCACTTCAGAGCCTTATTTTACTGCAAACTCCGGGCTAAATACTACCCTGCCCAGGCGAACGAGCGTAGAGCCCTCCTCAAGGGCAGGCTCAAAGTCCTCGCTCATGCCGCAGGAAAGCTCAGGCAGGTTCAAATCGGGATGCGCCGCCTCCAGCTCATCCCTCAGCTCACGAAGCCCCGCAAAGGTGCGGCGTGCCACATCCTTATTCCCCCGGGGCGCCATAGTCATAAGCCCCTGTACGCAAATTCCCTCAAGTTCCGCAAGCTCACCCGCGGCGGCGCGAATCTCATCGGGCGAAAAGCCTCCCTTCGACTCCTCACCACTCACATTGACCTCGATGAGCACACACTGGGGGCCGGCGAGCTCGCCTGCCTCAATCTTGCGGACAGCACGGCTCGAGATCGCCTGCGCCAGATGCAGCGAACCCACCGAGTGAATCAGCTCGGCTGAGCCCAGCACCGCATTGATCTTATTGGTCTGCAGGTTGCCGATCATATCGAAGCGCACCTCGGGCAGCTCCGGATGCTCCGCCAGACCCGTGAGCTTGCGAACCAGCTCCTGCGGGCGGTTCTCGGCAAAATTGCGATACCCCGTCTGGATGGCGGCAACGGTCTCATCGACACCAACGGTCTTGGACACGGCAATGAGGCGCGCGGCGTCGTGGGGGCGGCCCGCGCGATCGAGCGCCGCATAAAAACGTTCCAGAATCTGCTCGCGGCGAGCGCGCATCAAGTCCAAATAGTTATCCATTGCCAATCGCCTCCGCTGACAGCCAAACAAGTAGTCCCATGCTAACGCAAGAGCGCGGCCCCGCATGTGCAAGGCCGCGCTCACTTAGGTATTTACAATCTTTCGACGAACGGGGTCACTTACTCCTCGTCGTCCTCGCCATCGTCCTCGTCCTCAAGATGATCGAGCAGGTAGCGAAGACCCTCGCTGACCTCGTTAGCGGGCACCTTGGCAACGTAGCGAGCGTCGACGGCGGGCCTCATGATAACACCCTCGCCCGAAGGCACGCGCATGCTCTCGAGCTCATCCTCGTCCACACGGGCGATATCGCCGGCGTTCATACGCTGACCAGTCAACAGGAAGGTCAGACGGCAAGCGGCATCGATGGAAATCGAAGCGATGCGATCCAAGTAGCGCGAAACCATGATGGCGCGGCGCAGGTCGTCGTAGTTGCTGTCATCGTCCATAAAGTCGCCCGTATCCATACGGTTAAAGGTGCGGAAGAACTTCTCGTATGCCGCATGCACCGGCTCGTCCTCGACGGCCAGGTTGCAAATGATGGACATGTCGTTGGTGACGAGCGCAGAAAGCGACGAGCCTAGCACCTGGTACACGGCCTCAGCCTCGGCCTCGACCGTGCCGACAAGCTCCTGGGGCAGCGAGATGTCGGCCTTGATCATATGACGCGTGGCACGGCAGATCTGACGGACCTTATCGGTCATGCGCTGCAGGTTAAAGTCGACGTAGATGATCGTCTGAAGCAGGCGGAAGTCGGAAGCAACCGGTGACTGCGTGGCGATCAGGTTGTAGCAGACGGCCTCCAGGTTGGCGCAGCGCGCGTCAATCGAAAGCGTGCGCTTCTTGGTCTTGGTGGCGAGCTTGCGGTCGTCGGTCACATAGGCCTTCACGGCATCGTGGAGGGCCAGATCGACGGCCTCATAGATGCTCAGCATCTCGTGACGGGCCTCGACGAGCTGACGGGAAAACAGTTTGCGCATGGTTCACTCCAATCAGTTGGGTGCGGTCATGCCGCCCGCACAGTGAATACGCACCGGACTAGGTCCGATCGGCTTGGGACTAGTCGCACCGATCAGCCAAAGCGGCCGGTGATATAGTCTTCCGTCCGCGAGTCCACCGGGCTGGTGAAGATCGCGTCGGTTTGACCATACTCGATGAGCGTGGCGGGCTCGCCGGCAACTTCCTGCAAGAAGAATGCGGTGTAGTCGCTGATACGAGCTGCCTGCTGCATTGAATGCGTGACGATGATGATCGTCATCTCGGGCGCCAGCTCGGCCATCAGATCCTCGACCTTAGAGACGGACGTGGGGTCGATGGCGGAGCAGGGCTCGTCCATCAGGAGAACATCGGGTTGCACCGCAAGCACGCGCGCGATGCACAGACGCTGCTGCTGACCGCCCGAGAGCGCCAAACCATCCTTGTTGAGCTGATTGGATACCTCTTTCCAGAGGTTGGCGCGCTTGAGCGATTCTTCCACGATGTCATCGAGGTCGCTTTTGCTAGTCACGCCCTGCAGACGAGGGCCAAAGGCGACATTCTCGTAGATGGATTTGGGAAACGGGTTGGGCTGCTGAAAGATCATGCCCACGCGACGACGGAGGTCGACCGGGTCGACGCCCTCGGCATAGATATCATTGCCGTCGAGCGTCATGGTGCCCTCGACGCGCGTACCCTCGATCAGATCATTCATGCGGTTGATGCAGCGCAAAAACGTCGACTTGCCGCAGCCCGAAGGGCCAATGAAGGCGGTGATGGCGTTTTTGGCGATGTTGAGGTCAAGCCCCGTCAGCGCATGAAAGTCACCGTACCAAAAGTTGAAATCCTTGGCCGTAATGGCCGCTTGCTCCAGCGTGGGAGCGGACTGATAAACGGACATGGGACTCCTTAACTAGCGACGCTTGCGCGACAGGAAGCGCGCAAACAGGTTGAAGGCCAGAATGATCACCATCAGCAAGAGCGCGGTGCCGTAGGCTGCGTTCATGTTGATGCCGTCGTTGGCAAGCAGGTACAGGTGAACCGTCATGGGGCGGCCGGAATCGAGCGGCGAAATAGGTAGATTGATGGCTTGGCCCATGGTGTAGAGCACCACCGCGGTCTCGCCAATGGCGCGGCCGATGGCGAGGACGATGCCCGTGGCAATACGGCCAAAGGCAGAAGGAAGCACAATCTTGGAGACAACCTGCCACTTGGTGGCGCCCAGGCCGTACGCGCCCCAACGGATATAGCGCGGGACGGCGCGAATGGCCTCTTCGGTGGTGCGCATGACGATGGGAAGCATCAAGAGCGCGAGCGCCAGAGCGGCCGAGACCATCGAAAGGCCCAGGCCCATGGCCTCGACAAACAAGGCGTAGCCAAACAGGCCCATAACGATGGAGGGCACCGAGGCCAAAGCGTCAGCAGCGTAGCGAATGAGCTCGACGACCTTGCCCTGCTTGGCGTACTCGGCCAGATAGACGGCTGCCAGCACAGCAATCGGCGTGCAGATAAGCATGGCGAGCGCCGTCACATAGACGGTCGAAACGATCGTGGGCCAAATACCGCCCTCGGCGTTGACGCCCTGGGGCCAACCGAAGATAAAGTCGAGCGAGATGTGTGGCAGGCCGTTGATGACCACGTAGGCGATGATAGCGACCAGCACCAGCGTGGTGATGTATGCCGCGGCACGGAACACGCCAAGCATGATCTTGTTGGACAGGTCCTTGTTGATGCGGCCCTTCTTGCCGTGGGAAAGGGCACGCTTGATGCGCTCGCGCGACGAGGTCGTATCGACCGTCGTGTCAACGGAATCGGACATAGCCTACCCCCTCTTCTTCTTGGAAACCAGGCGGACGATGCCCACCAGCGTGGCGGAAATGATAAACAGGACCACGCCCATGCCGAACAGCGCCGAGCGATGCAGACCCGAGGAATAGCTCATGTCGAGCGCAATCTGGCTCGTGAGCGTCGAGATGGGGCTCGCAATGCTGTCGGGAATAACCGGGGCGTTACCCACGACCATGAGCACGGCCATGGTCTCGCCGATGGCACGGCCCATACCCAGCACGATGGCATCCACGATACCCAGCTTGGCGGCAGGTAGCACGACCTTATAGATAGTCTGCCACTTGGTGGCGCCCATGGCATACGATGCCTCGCGAATGCCCATGGGAATGGAATTGAGAGCATCGATGGTAAGCGTCGTGATGGTGGGCACGATCATAATGGCGAGCACGAACCACGCCGTCAGCGCGCCAAAACCAAGACCGCCGGTCAGTTGTGCGATAAACGGGCGGATGATGATCATGCCAAAGAAGCCATAGATGATAGAAGGGATGCCGGCCAACAGGTCAACGGCAGGGCTGATGAGCTTGCGCACGCGCTTGCTGGCGATCTCGACCAGATACACGGCCGTGCCCACGCCTAGGGGCACACCCATGGCGAGCGCGCCGACGGTCACCAGACCCGAGCCGGCAAGCAGCGACACGATGCCGTAGTGACCCTCAGAGGGCGCCCACGTAAAGCTAAAGAAGTCCGCCAGACCGATGTCGGTAAAGACGGGCAGCGCCGAGTACGTGGTAAAGACAAAAATCAGGATGACGGTAACAACCGCCAAGAACGCGCAGGCAAAGAAGATCCACTGCAGCGCCTTCTCCTTGATATAGGTGCTGCGCGATACGAGCGCCAGCTCGCGCTTCTTGGGCGCCTGACCATTCTGCTCAGTCTGGGAGTTTTCCTGTGCTTCCATGCTACTCACTCCCCTTCTCGTCGTTGGTGACGGGGATAAAGCCCGCCTCGCGAATCTGCTTGTCCATCTTTTCGGACGTCACATAGTCGATGTAATCCTGCGCCTGCTGCGAAGGCGCACCCTTCACAAAGAAGTAAAGGTCGCGTGAGATGGGATAGCCGCCGCTCGCGACCGTCTTCTCGGACGCCTCAACATGATTGACCGAGACGGCCTTGACCGAGGTCTTGGCGTTGAGGCTATCGACGAAGCCCAGCGAAATGTAGCCAATGGCACCGTGCGAACGAGATACCACGTCGCGCACCTGGCCCGTGCCCGAAAGAACGGCCGAGCGGCGATCGAACGGGGTGCCGTCCATCACGATGGTGCGGAATGCTTCACGCGTGCCGGATGCCTCGTCTCGGTTGATGACCTGAATCTTCAGGTCCTCGCCACCGACCTCTTTCCAATTAGTAATCTTGCCGGCATAGATATCGCGGAGCTGCTCGGTCGAGAGGTTATCGACCGGGTTATCGTCGTTCACGATGACCGCGATACCGTCGTGGGCAATGACGATGGGAGTCAGGCCCAGATCCTGTTCGTCGGCATTGAGTCCACGGGAGGAGCTGGCGATATCGGCCGTGCCAGCGCTGACGGCTTCGATGCCAGCGGAAGAGCCCAAACCGGAAACGAGCACGTCGATGCCGGTCTCCTCCTTAAAGCCCTCTGCCGCAATTTCGGCGATAGGAAGGCAGGTCGTGGAGCCGGCCACGGTAATGGAAGAGGTAGAAGATCCCGAAGAACAGGCGCACAGCGTAAGCGTAAGCACAGCGGCGCTCAGGACCGATACGATCTTTCTCATAGCATCACGCCGATCGCAGCATGGCGCCCACAGGTGCCGTCCTCGTTACGGTAGGAATAAAAGCGGTCGTTCTGGCGCACAGTCGAAAGCTGGGTATCCACGATATTATCCGCGTCCACACCGGCATCTACCAGCGCCTCACAAATGGCAGCGGAAAGATCGAGCATGCGAGAGGCACTCGCATCGATGCAAGAGAACTCGACGGCAAAGCGATCCATGAGTTCCTGGGATACCTCATATTCGTCAGCCAAGATATGGGGGCCGATATAGGCGGAAACGTCGCTCGCATCGCAGCCGGCAGCATCGCAAAGCGCCTGGCACGCCTTGGCAGAAATACGTGCAATCGTGCCCTTCCAACCGGAGTGCACCACGGCAAATCCGCCAGGGGCCACCAGCACCACGGGAGCGCAGTCGGCAAAGCAGAGCAGCACGGGCACGTCATGGGCCGTACAGACGATGGCATCGCAGCCCTCGGCAATCTGCTCGCGAACAGCCTCAAGATCGTCGGCGCCGTTCGAAGTCACCGTAACGATATGGTCACCATGTACCTGATTGGGCACGAGCAGATTATGCTCGCACTCAGTGGCGCCCATAGCTTCGAGCGCTCGACGACGATTTTCTTGAACAGCAAAGGGGTCATCGCCTACATGCGAGCCCAGGTTGAGCGAGGAGTACGCATCTTCAGAAACGCCACCGGTACGCTCGGTAAAGGCAAAGCGGACATCGGATGTCGCGCCCTCCACCAACGTAACTCCATCATGGTCGACACGCGAAACGTTGTCCGCACGTGCTGCCATACTAAAGCCTCCTAATAACACAAGTACCGCGGCGTCGCCGCGCAGTCCGCGTTTATACGGCTGTCATACTTCCTTAAAAGGATACCCGCAGCGGTAGGGACCAAACGTAAAGGGAACGTAAGGAGATTGGAGGCTTTCGTTTACAAACGAGAAACAAAACGGGGTGCATCCAAATGGACACACCCCGTGCAGGTCGTTGAGAAAAACGAACTAGAAGCTACCGCGCTTCAGGAAGTCGGGAAGCTCGAACTGGTCGTTGCCAAAGTTGGGCAGCTCGGTACCACCGACGTTGCGGGTCGGAGCGGCCTGAGCCGGGCTGGCAGCCGGAGCGGTGCGCTGCGGCTCAGCGGAGGCAGCGGCCTTGCTCTGAGACTGCTGAGCAGCAAAGAGCTCATCCTGACGGTTGACGTTGGAGTCGGAGAAGCCCGTAGCGATGACGGTGATACGCACCTGATCGCCCAGGGACTCGTCGACAACGGTACCGAAGATGATGTTGGCCTCGGGGTCGACGGCGTTGGCGACAACGTCGGCGGCGTCGCTGATCTCCTGGATGCCCAGGTCCTTGGAACCGGCGATGGAGAGCAGCACGCGCGTGGCACCATCGATGGAGCTCTCGAGCAGCGGGCTGGAGATGGCCTGCTGGGCAGCGTCGACGGCACGAGTATCCCCAGAAGAGGTACCGATACCCATCATGGCGGTACCGGCCTGCTTCATGATGGTCTTAACATCGGCGAAGTCCAGGTTGATGATACCGGGGACGGTGATGAGGTCGGTGATGCCCTGGGTGCCCTGGGAAAGGACGCCATCGGCAATCGCGAAGGCCTCGAGCATGGTGGTCTTCTTCTCGGCGATGTCGAGCAGCTTATCGTTAGGAATGACGATCATGGTGTCGACGCAATCGGAGAGGGTCTTGATGCCCTCCTCGGCGCTCTTCTTACGTTTGCGGCCCTCGAAGGTGAAGGGCTTGGTCACGACGGCGACGGTCAGTGCGCCGACCTCGTTCATCGCGATATCGGCAACGATGGGAGCAGCGCCGGTACCGGTGCCGCCGCCCTCGCCGCAGGTGATAAACACCATGTCGGCGCCAGCGAGCGCCTCGGCGATGTCGTCGCGGGACTCATCGGCAGCCTTGCGGCCAACCTCGGGATTGGCGCCGGCGCCCAGGCCGCGGGTAAGGTCGGTGCCGATGTGCACCTTGATATCGGCATCAGAGATCGCGAGTGCCTGAGCATCGGTGTTGATGGCAACAAACTCGACGCCGCGGATGCCCTCTTCGATCATTCGATTAACCGCGTTGGTACCGCCGCCGCCGACGCCGACCACCTTAATGACGGCAAGGTAGTTGTTGATCTCTGTCTCGTGCATGTCGGTCCTCCGAACAAAGGTTATAGCCATAGCATGGGTCGACCCCTGCGCACATTAACCTTCAGGTTGAAAGTAAATGCAAAGGTAAACCGTATTATGTTTGCACATTATGAACGTATCAGTCAAATAATTGACCGTGAAAACCAAACAAACCAGATAAACGGCGTGGTATGGCCCCTCAACAAAGCATCAACCAGCGCTACGAGGTCGGAGCATTTCTAAATGTGTAGTTGCCCGGAGAGCGCACATTGATATACGTTACGCCCTCTACCTGCGAAAGCAACTTGGTGACTACGCGTTCCTTCTTGGCGATATCGTCCGAATCGCCCAGCGACACCTCAATGCCGTTATTGAGGTTTGCCGAGATGGCTTCGACCGAAGGCGTGGAAATATCCTTGACTTGTCCCAAGAACTCGCTCGAAAAACCACGCACATAATCCAGGCCGGCCTTAACGGCTTTGGAGTTCACCGCCTGGCCGGAAACCGGAGCGACATCCGCCGAGACATCAGTCAACAACACCGCGCCATAATGCTTGGCGAGCGCCAGCGCGGCATCGATTCCGGTCAAGGTATTTGAGCCCTGCCCTGTCGTGATGACGTTGCCCTGGTCGTCCACTTCGACCGACGTCGACAGCGGGGCGATCCAGGTGTCATCGTCTCCGATAGCCCAGGCAAGGTCGTCGGAGCTGATATATGCAATGGCGATAACTTTACGCTCCGTCGGCGTGATGATAAGCGTATGGGGAAACTGGCGCTGGACATCTACGCCCGAGACCCACGGGTTTTGCTTGAGATCCTCGGTAATCTGGTCGGGATCGACGTTAAAAAGCGACGTTCCCTCGGGCAAGTCGATCAGCTGGATAGCATCGTGCTTCGTCACATGCTCGCTGCCTTGAATCTGAATATCAGTGGCAGTAAACAATCCAGAGTTGATCACCACGATGACAACGACGACGAGCACGGCCAAGACGGCCAAAACGCCGCCCACGATTTTGCCTTTGCCTGTAACGACAGAAGCGGCGTCTGATGTTTTATTTGCCATCGCTCCAAGTGAAGATAACGGGTTGAAGCCTTTTTTACTCGAAGGCTTCTTGGCGGTAGCCGGCACCGATGTCAGCGAGCGCGGTTTCGATGCGCCCAGCGTGCGGCCTGGACGCGCCGCTTTAGTTCCCGTCGAGGGCTTGGGAGTTGCCATGGGACGGGCAGGCTTGGCGCCCATAACAGGCTTTGACGTCACCGAGGGACGCGAGGACTTTTTTGCGGCCGGACGATTACCGAGCTGCGAGCCGACGACCGGACGACTGGCCTGTCGAGCATGCCCGACAGACTTAGAGTGCGCGACGGTATTGCGTTGAGGTTTGGCAGGCGCGCCGGAACGCCCTCCGGCGCGGCGGAAGGTGGGTTTCGATGCTCTAGAAGCCGAGGAATTTAACTTCCGGTCTGAGCTCGATGCCATACGCCTCCCTCACCTTTCCGTGCACATGTCTGATAACCGCGGCAACGTCATCGGCCGAGGCAGTTCCGTTATTAACGATAAAATTAGCGTGAACGGGCGAAACTTCCGCGCCGCCAATTGAAAAACCCTTTAATCCACAATCCTCGATAAGCTTGCCCACACTCGCATCGGGCGGGTTGCGAAAGACCGACCCGCAGGATGCGCGACCCATGGGCTGCGTACGCTTGCGCCTTGTAAGGTACCGCTCCATGCGCTCGCGAATGTCGGCCTTGGGCGCCGGTTTAAGCTTGAGCACGCACTCGAGGATGATCTCATTGCGGGGAAGGCTACATTCGCGGTAGCCCCAAGAGATCTCGGACCCCGCATAATGCTTGATACCGGATGCCGGGTCAAACGTTACGACATCCTCAACCAGCGAGCCAATCCACTCGGTCCGCGTGCCGGCATTCATAGATATCGCACCGCCGACCGAACCGGGAATGCCAACGGCAAACTCAAGGCCCGAGAGGCTACGCGACAGGGCATCGTTGACCAGGCGCGCAAACATCACGCCCGCACCGACCGTCAGCGTACAACCGTCATCGGCAACAACCGTGCGCTGGAACTCACGTCCGAGCGAAATGACGGCACCGCGATAACCGCCATCGGCAACCAGCAGATTGGAACCCTTGCCGATGATGACCCACGGCACCTGCTCGCGATCGAGCACCGCCACGGCGCGGCGGAGGGCATGATAGCTATGGCACGTCACAAAGAGGTCGGCCTTGCCGCCGATACGATAGCTCGTATGACGCGCAAGGCGCTCGTCCTCGATCACATCCGTGTCGATCATGCCCGAGAGCGCCATGACGGCGTTAAACAGACCCATTAGACTTAAGCGTCTTTCTTGGCAGTCAGATACTCAATGAACTCGGAACCGACGGTCGTAACGTCGCCGGCACCCATGGTGAGCAGCAGGTCGCCCTCGCCCACCATCTGCTCGAGCTCCTGATTGAGCTCAAGACGGCTGGAGCAGTACACGACCTCCTTGCCAGGATGCTTGGCGCGCACGGTATCGGCGAGCATCTTAGAGGTGACACCCGGAATGGGCATCTCGCCAGCCGAGAACACATCAATCAGCAGCAGTTTATCGGCATTGGCAAATGCATCGGCAAAGTCGTCGCACAGGGCCTGCAGGCGCGAATAGCGGTGCGGCTGGAACACGACGTCGACGTGCTTGTAACCCAGCGACGAAGCGGCAGCAAGCGTCGCCTTGATCTCGGTGGGGTGATGGCCGTAATCATCGACCACGGTGATGCCATCGATATCGCCCACGTGGGTAAAGCGACGGCGGACGCCCTCAAAGCTCGAGAGCGCCTTGGCGGCGGCGTCGATGTCAAGGCCCAGGACATGGGCGACGGTGAGCACCGCCGTGGCGTTGAGCATGTTGTGGCGACCGGGATTGCTCTTGATCTCCACAGCGCGCTCAGTGCCGTCCTCAAAGCGAACGATAAAGTCACTCTGGATGCCCTTGACATCCGGGTGCATGCAGACGATGTCGTTGCTCTCGGCAAAGCCGTAGGAAAGCACGTGACGGCCCGTCGACTTGGCGAGCTCGACCAGATGCGGGTCCTCACCGCAGACGATGACGGTGCCGTCCTCGCCCACCAGGCTCATGAATTTGGCGAAAGTTGCCTCGATCTCCTCGATACCAGAGTAGTGATCGAGGTGGTCGGCCTCGACGTTGGTCACAATGACTACGTTGGGGTTCAGGAACAGGAAGGAGCTGTCGGACTCGTCGGCCTCGGCGACAAAGTAGTCGCCCGAGCCGTTCTTGCCGTTCGTGTCATAGCCCTCGACGATGCCACCGATCAGGAAGCTCGGATCCAGACCCATGCGGTCGAGCATGGTGGCGCACATCGAAGACGTGGTTGTCTTGCCATGCGTGCCGGCAACAGCGACGGTGGTGTAGCCGTGACCCAAAGCAGAGAGCATCTTGGCACGGGGCCACACGGGAATACCAAGCTCGCGAGCGCGCACGAGTTCAGGGTTGGACTCCGGAATAGCGGTGGAGACAACAACCACGTCGGGCTTGACCTCGTCGATCGTGGCGGCCTCATGGCCCACATGCACCTTCACACCAGCGCGGGTAAGCTGGCGGATATAACGTGACGTCTTAAGGTCGGAGCCGGTAACGGCATAACCGCGCTCGTGCAGAACGAGGGCGATGCCGCTCATGCCGGCGCCGCCGATACCGATAAAGTGGGCGCTCTTAAACTCGGGCGCGGAGGTTGCAGTCTGGGAATCAGCCATGTGCTCGTGTACTCCTTGCGTAAACACTGCCTGTAACCCGTTAACTGTACCGCACCTACCGCATCAGCGCGAGGGCGACCGAAGATATCCCGTCTAACTAACGCAAACCCTCTACCGCATCCGCCAGAAGAGCGGCGGCTCTATCCTGAGCCAGACCACGCGCCGCCTGACGCATGGCGTCGCGCGCCGCCGCGTCATCGACCAGGTGCAGCAGCTCATCGGCAAAGGCAGAACCGTCGATATCGGCATCGGCGCAGAGCACGCCGGCCCCGGCGTCGACCAGATAACGAGCATTGGTGGTTTGGTGGTCGGCCGTCGCATGCGGATACGGCACGAGCACCGAGGGCACGGCGAGCGCAGCGATCTCGGCCACGCTCGATGCACCCGAACGCGAGAGCACCAAATCGGCAGCAGCCAGCATGTCGCCCATGTTGTCGATGTAAGGCTGGACGCGGTAACGCTTCGCCTCCTCGGGCGTCAGCGCCAAAGCGCGCTCGGTCTCCTCAAAGCCGTCGGCACCCGTCGAATGCAACACATAGAGGTTCTTGCGCGAAAGCAGCTCGTTTTTGAGCGAAGTCACGCGCTCGTTGAGGTGCTGGGCGCCAAGTGAACCGCCAAAGACGAGCAGCAGCGTAGCGTCCTCGGGAACGCCAAGTGCCTTGCGGCCGCGAGCACGATCGCCCTCGATCACCGAGCGACGTACGGGGTTGCCGGTCATGAGCACGTGGTCAGGGTCACCTTCGCGCTCAAAGACCGAACGCGCTGCCGGCACCGAGATGCACACGCGGGCGGCGTGGGAGTTCATCATCTTGTTGGCCAGGCCCGGAACAGAGTTCTGCTCATGCAGCAGATACGGAACGCCTGCGCCCTTGCACCACCCCAGCAGCGGAACCTCGACATAGGCACCAAAACCGATGGCGGCATCGGGCTTGCCGACCTTTGAGAAATGACGGGCGAGCGCACGCTTGGCCTTATTGACACGCCACAGCGAGGTCAGCGCCGTCCAAGGACGGGAGCGGTCGAAGCCCGTGACCGTAATGGGCACAAAATCAAACCCAGCCTCGGGGACCAAACGACCCTCGAGCTTGCGCGACTGGCCCACGAACACAACGTGGTGGCCACGGTCACGCAGTTCTTCGGCCAAGGCGAGCGCGGGGTTGATGTGTCCTGCCGTGCCGCCGGCTGCAATAGCAACGGTCATTTTATCGGTCATGGTAGTCCCTTCGTACACGCGGTCCCTGGTCGT
Organism: Collinsella sp.; assembly: GCA_018363345.1. GTDB lineage: Bacteria > Actinomycetota > Coriobacteriia > Coriobacteriales > Coriobacteriaceae > Collinsella. The sequence goes on from JAGZNZ010000002.1 coordinate 159,927, forward strand.
CGGTGCGCAGACGCGCCGACGGGTCCGAGTTCAAATCGATTCGATTATATCCGCCGCCCGCGTTGCGAGGAGTTGGGCGCTGCGGACGACCTTGCGGCGCCGTTCGCTGACGCGGACGGGCTGCCGGCTCGGATGTAGAACCATCCAGAACGGTAAAGCCGCTACGCGAAGGTCGTTCACCGCGCACATGGGCCACGCCGGCGGTGCTCTCGTCCATAACGGCAAAGCTCTCACGGCGGCGGTCATACTCATCGCGGCGGGCGCTCTCGTACGAAACGCGCAGAATCAACCCGGCAAGCATAAGCGACACGATAATCGACGAACCGCCGTAGCTAATAAACGGCAACGGTTTGCCCGTCATGGGAAACACGTTGAGGATGCCAAGCGCGTTAATCAAAAACTGCACCGCGAGAATGACCGCGGAGCCAGACGCCATAAGCGCGCCCCGACGATCGGTCGCCTGCTCGGCAATGCGAAACGCCGAGTAGATCAGCATCGCAAACACCAAGAAGAACAGCACGGTTCCGACAAAGCCGACTTCCTCGCCAATGATGGCCAGGATGTAGTCATTGTGCGCCTCGGGCAGATACGAGTACTTCATGGTTGAGTTGCCGATGCCACGGCCGAACAGACCGCCCGAGGCAAAGGCCATGATGGCAAGCGTGGCCTGATAGCCGTCACCATACTCATCAGCCCAAGGGTTCAAGGCAACCTGAATACGCACCATACGGTACGGCTCTGCGACAAGTGCAATCACGATCACGAGAATGCCGAAGATTAGCACGCCGATGATAAATCTCGGGTCGAGACCCGCAAACAACGCCATGCACATGAGGGTCAACAGGATGATCAGGACAGTACCGAAATCGGGCTGGATAAAGATCAGAAAGAGCGAAATACCCAGGTAGATGCCCATCTTGCGAAGGAATTCGTTGATGTTGCCACCGGGCGAAAAGAAGCGATCAAGCATGATGGCCGAATACGCAATGGCAAATGGCTTTAAAAACTCGGAAGGCTGGAACTGAATACCGGCGATGTTGAGCCAGCGCGTGGCGCCACGGCTGCCGCTGCCCACCAAGAACACCAGAAACAGTAGCCCTATCATGCCGATAAGGAAGATCCTAAGCACATCCTCCCCAAACCAGCTGTCCGGCAAAACGCGCACGATGGCAATCAGCGCCAGAACACCAACCACGGCAAACGCGGCCTGTCGACCCAGGAAAAACGTCGCCGAGCCATTCTCGTGCAGCGCCTCGACCGAAGACGCCGAGTACACCATCAGCAGACCAAAGCACACCAAAGTAAACAGGCAGGCCATAAATATCAGACGGGGGCGCATGATGCGGGCGGGAACGCCGGCAATATAGCGTTCGCTAAACGACTGCCCGCCGCGACCGGAACGCGGTGTGCTGCGCCGCGAGGAAGCACGGTCCGAGTCGGGCCTCCTCATACCTTGTCGGGGGCTCTCCTCTCTCACCGGCAACCCCTATTCCATTTGCGATTTCGCTGCAGCGGCAAGCTGAGCCACGTAGTCCTTAAACACGCGGCCGCGCTCCTCATAGCCCGAGAACTCATCGAACGAAGAGCAGGCAGGAGAAAGTAAGATCACGTCGCCACGGCTCGACAGCGAACGGGCAACGTCCACGGCATCGCGTAGGTCATCCGCTTGGGCGATATCCACATCGCCATCGACATCGGCCTCGTCCATAGCGGCGGTAAAGCGCTCGCGCGCATCGCCAAAGCAGACGACCGAGCGCACGTTATCCATAACGACGCGCGCGAAGTCCGTGAGCGGCGTGCCCTTATCGTGGCCGCCGAGCAGCAAGATCACGTTGTCATCGGGAAATGCCGTCAGTGCCTTCTCGACCGCGTCGGTGTTGGTCGCCTTGGAATCGTTGACGTAGCGCACTCCGTCAATCTCGCCGCACGGCTCCACGCGGTGCTCGAGCGGCTGGAACGAGGCCAGACCGCGGCAGACACCATCGACATCGGCACCGACTGCCAGGGCAGCCGTGGCAGCGCACAGGGCATTGATAACATTGTGATGGCCCGAGATCTTGAGTTCGGACGTGGCGACAAGCTGAGTCTCGACGCCCTTCAGGCGCACGACCATTTTGCCGTCGCGCACAAAGGCGGCGTCTGCACCCTCGGGCTCGTCAAAAGCGACCTTGCAGATGCGACGACCCGGCGTGTAGATGTACTCATCGAACTCGTGAATGCCGGCGTCTTCGACGTCGACGACCATCAGATCGTCATCGACCATATTGTCAAACAGTTTGATCTTGGCAAGCGCATAGTTCTTATGGCTCTTATGCCAGCCCAAGTGGTCGGGAGTGATGTTGAGCAGCACCGCCACGCGAGGGTGGAGCTCGGTGGTCGTAGCAATCTGATAGCTCGAGAGCTCAGCCACAAACCACTCGTTGTGGGCTCGGCCGTCAATCTCGTTGATAGGCGGCTCGCCGATGTTGCCGACAGCTACACTGGCCTCACCGGAAGCCTTGAGCAGATAATCGGTCAGCGACGTGGTGGTCGTCTTGCCGTTGGTGCCCGTGATGGCAATCCAGTTATCGGGCGACAGGCGATAGGCAAACTCGGGCTCACCCATAATCTGGGCGGCATGCTCGCGCCCGGCCTTAAAGAAGCCCGAGAACTCCGAGATGCCTGGGCACGTCACGCATACGTCATAGGCGCCCTCGACCTGTTCGGTCCCATAGACAAACGACGCACCGGTAGCCTCGAGCGCACGCGTGGCGTCATTGGGCTCAGAGGTGCCGCCGCCATACACGGTAACGGCGCTTACGCGCTCTGGATGTGCCAGCGCCCAGCGGGCGACATCGAGACCGGATTTGCCCTGACCCAAAACGAGCAGGCTAAAGACATCAGCAAGAGGCATGAAAGACCACTATCCCAACTGGAAGAACAGAGCAAGGCCAACGGCACCGAAGGCCGCAGCGATAATCCAAAAACGGATGACGACCTTGGTCTCGGCCCAACCCTTCTTTTCGAAATGATGATGGATGGGCGCCATAAGGAAGACGCGCTTGTGCGTAAAGTGGAAGTAGACAACCTGAATCATGACCGACAGGGTCTCAACGATAAACAGGCCACCGATGATGAGGGAGACGACCTCGGTGTTAGTCATGATGGACGTACAGGCAAACGCGGCACCCAGAGCAAGCGAGCCGGTATCACCCATAAAGATGCTCGCCGGATAGCAGTTGAACCACAGAAAGCCCAGGCAGGCACCGGCACACGCGGTGCAGAAGATGGACAGGTTCACGTCTCCGTGCAAAAACGCCATGGCAGCCATGGCGAGCATGGCGATCATGGAGGTGCCGCCAGCAAGACCGTCAAGGCCATCGGTCAAGTTCACGGCATTAGAAAGACCGGCAATCATCAGCCAGCAAAAGACAATATAGAGCCACGGGAACGAATAGCCGCAGATGGTAGTCGAAAGCACGCCAAGGTCAATCGTCAACCCACCGGGAAAACGAATCTCGGGGGCGACGCCGCACCAGTTGACGGCAAGTACCGTAAAGGTGACACAGATAATGGTTAGGCCGATCATCTTGGCATGGGGCGTCAGACCGAGCGAGCGCCCATGCGTAACGGAGGTCAGGTCGTCGATCAGGCCCAGCACGCCGGTCGCCAGCGTGGCGAGCAGCACGAGTACGAGCTCGGTGGTGAGCTTGCCCATCAGCAGGCAGGTCAGCGAGATCGCGACGAGGATGACAACGCCACCCATGGTGGGCGTTCCCTGCTTAACCAAATGACGCTTGGGGCCGTCGGCACGAACCTGCTGGCCGATACCCTCGACCTTGAGCAGCTTGATCCACCACGGCATGAGCAGCAGCGCAATGGCTGCGGCGATGCCAAGCCCCAAAAAAGCCTGATACGTTGGATACGAGGGATTGCCGAACATGGGCTAGCACACACCTTCCACAAAGCGGTCGAGCTCAACAAAGCGGGAACCCTTGACCAGTACAACATCATGTTTTTCAAGCGCGCCGCCCATGCGGTCGAGCACCTGCTGATAATCGGAGAACACCTGGATGCGGTCCTCGTCCATGCCCATCATGCGCGCGGCATCGGCCATAAGCTGGGCCAGCTCACCACCCACGCACGCCAGCATGTCGAGCTTCTTGGCGGCGGCATAGGCGCCTACGAGCTCATGCATGCGAGGAGCCTCATCGCCCATCTCGCCCATCTCGCCCAGGATCGCCATGCGAGACCCCGTGCACGAAAGCGAGCACAGCAGATCGAGGCCGGCTGCCATCGATTCGGCGCTGGCGTTATAGGAATCGTCGATGATGCGTGCACCGCTCTTGGCGCGCTTGATCTCCTGGCGGTGCCCGGTGATCGTAAGACCCCTAAAGGCAGCATCGATCTGCTCGGGCGTCACGCCCAGGCGATAGGCAACCGCGGCGGCCTTAACGGCATTAGGAACGGACTGCACGCCGGGGATGGCAAGCATGGTATCGATTGTCTCGCCCTGGCCAAAATCGAGCGTAAAGACCGGACGGCCCTCGTCATCAACGCGAACGTCGCGGGCGCGGACCTCATCATCGTCCGAGACACCGGCCAGCATCACGTCGATACCAGCAGGCTGGGCGAACGTATCGCGAATGAACGGCGTAAAATCGTCCTCGCCGCCCAAAACCAGCAGCGGCAAATAGTCGCCGGCGGCGCACATGCCCTGGACAATCTCGGCCTTAGCGCGGGCGATGTTCTCGCGGCTGCCCAAAATGCCGATATGAGAGGTGCCGATCTTGCTCACGATGGCAAGGTTGGGATTGGCAGACAGAGACAGGCGCTCGATCTCGTGGAAATGGTTCATGCCCATCTCGAGCACCAGGACCTCGGTATCGGCCGGAGCGGAAAGCACCGTGAGCGGCATGCCGATCAGGTTATTGAAATTGCCCTTGGTGGCCCAGACACGATAGCGCTTGGCGAGCACAGCGGCGAGAACGTCCTTGGTCGTCGTCTTGCCGATGGAACCGGTAATGCCAACGACCAGACAGCCAAGCTCCAGGCGATACGCGTGCGCCAAACGCAGCAGAAACTCCTCGGGATCATCGGTCAGCAAGATGGCACAGCCCTTGTCCTGCGCCAGCGAGACCAGCTCGGTCTCGGGCTCACGCGTCATCACGACGGCGCCGGCACCCGACTGGACGGCACGGGAAGCAAAATCATTGCCGTCGACGTTTTCACCGGGAAAGGCGACGAAAATCGTCCCTTCCTCGACCTGGCGCGAGTCGATAACGCACCCGCGGCATACCCGATCGACTTCTCCCGTCACGGTTCGGGCCCCTGTTGCGGCCGCGAGGTTGTTGACGGCGATCTCTATCATTGCAGCTCCCCTGTAAACCTAAATAATGCTATCGGCGTATTGTATCCCAGCGCCGCGCATGCGTGGTGCAGGGCATGTGAACACCCCTCATATGGGACAACAAACCACGCCCCAAAGATTGTAACCCCCTACTTCGTGTGTGGGATACCCAGCACGTCGAGCGCGTTGGCCATAATGGACTGGAACGGCACCGCAGCGGCATCTGAGCCGCTCGGCGTTCCGTCGAGCGTGATATAGCACAGCACCTTGGGCGATTGTGCCGGTGCAAAGCCCATAAAGGACGACATGTAGTTCTCCTTGAGGTAGCCGCCGTTCTCGTCGGCACGTTCGGCCGTACCGGTCTTACCCGCCACGTCATAGCCGTCAACAGCGCCGCCAACGCCCGTTCCCTCCGACACGACCGTCTGCATGCACGATGTCACCTGGGATGCGGCGTCCTCCGAAATCGCGCGCTCGCCCTCGCCCCAGTCCTTCTCGTCGCCCTTGCTGGACTTATAGAAGTGCGGGGTCATCATCACGCCGCCGTTGGCGATGCCGCCCACGGCACGTGCGATCTCAATCGGCGAGACAGACAGCGCCTGTCCAAAGCTCATCGAGCCCAGCGTGGCGCCGTCATACTGGTCACGCTCCTTGACGATGCCCAGGCTCTCGCCCGGAAAATCGACACCCGAGCTGTGACCGATGCCCCACTTGTCCACATAGGCGGCAAAGTCGTCGGCACCGATCTTGCGCCCCACCAGGACAAAACCCACGTTGGACGAACGGCGCATCATCTCGCGTACATCCATGGTCATGGCGTAGTCGCGCTTGTCGGCATCGGTGACGGTATCGTCGCCCACCTTGATGCTCGCCGGCACCTCAAACGACGTACTCGATCGCACGACGCCCAAGTCGAAGCCGGCGCCCGCCACAAGCGTCTTAAAGACTGAGCCGGGCTCGTAGGCATCGGTGACCAGGCGCAAGTTCATATCCTCGGTCTTGGCGTTTTCCAAATTGGTCTGGTCGTAGGTCGGATACGAGCAGGCTGCCAAGATCTCGCCTGTCGTAGGATCGGTGACCAGCGCCGAGCCGTTCTTGGCCTTGGTCTTTTCGACTGCCTCGGCCAGGGCGTCCTCGGCGGCACGCTGGATATTGACATCGAGTGTCGTCACGATGTCCACGCCGTCCACCGCGGCAACCTTTTTATAGGCGCCGCCCGCGATATAGCTACCGTCCCTCGCCCGCTCGCGCACCAGCGAACCGTTCGTTCCGGTCAAAAGCTTGTTGTACTGCTTCTCAAGGCCCGTCAGACCGTCGTTGTCCACGTTTACCACGCCAAGCACCTGCGATGCCAGGTTGCCATAAGGATATACGCGCTTCATGGCCTGCTCAAAGAGCACGCCGGGCAGATTCTTCTTCTCCAGCGCCGCAGCATCGTCCTCGTCCACCTGGCGTTTGATATACACCCAGGTGCCATCGGACATAACGAGATCACGACAGGTTTTCTTATCGATGCCCGTAGCTTTGACCAGTGCCGAGACCGTCTTGTCAACGTCCTCGATAAGCTGAGGATTCACGGCGATGTTGCGGCATTCGACCGACGACGTCAGCACGTTGCCGTTACGGTCGTAGATGGTACCGCGCTTGGCATACAGCGTCTGCGCAAGCAAGCGACGTGCATCGGCACGGTCGCGTAACTTATCGGCTTCCACGATTTGATAGTCGGCAAGGCGAAGGACGCCCAAACCCAAGCCAAACCCGATGAAACCCATGACGGCTTTGCGACGGGGCAGCGGCGTGCCCGTGAGCCATTCGGTCGACGAGCTCTTGCGCGGTCTGGTGTTATGCATTTGAGGACCACTCGAGCTACGGAGACGCGACGCGGGGTCGTTGTCATAGGACGGCCTCGCGTTGTAAGATGGCCGACCCGTTCCTTGATAACCAGAACGTCCCCGCGATGAGGGACGTCCAGAACCGCGACCCCCGTCGGAACCGCGGCGATAGTCATTTGTCATACTCAGCTACCGTCTTGTTACTGAGCGGTCGCGGTCGAGCTAGCGCCCGCGGCTGCATCCTGCGAAAAATCAAGTGTAACGCTCTCGCTGGGCTCCACCATGCCATAAGCGCCCGCAAGGTCGCGAATGCGCGTGTCGGCACCATAGACCGAATGCATGACCTCCAGGTCGGAGCTCTCATCGGTCGCCTTTTCGAGCGTGTTGGTAAGCTCGGCGTTGCTGTTGAGCACCTGGGCCGTAACGCCGGCGAGCGCCACGCGGGCGACGCCGATCGTCATGAAGATGGCCGCAATGATGCAAAACGTTTTAAGAACGCTCATGAAAACCGGGCTTACCGCCTGGTTTGCCTGACGGCCCGCGCCCGTGTAGACATCAAAGCGCGGCGTGCGCTGCTCACGGGGAGCAACGGGGGCCTGCGGCGTCTCACGATAGGCGGGCATGGCGTTCATATCATAGGCGAGTGCTGCGCTTGAAGTGTTGTAGCCCATGATATGCCGCCTCCCATCCCGAGTACGTTGGTAGTGTGTTTAAGCTTCGTTTATGGTGCGAGCGGGAGGTCCAATATCGCGCGGTCGTGCCTACAGACGCTGCGCCACGCGGATTTTGGCTGATCTCGCCCGAGGGTTGCGCTCAACCTCATCAGGCTGGGCAACCAAGGGTTTGCGGGTGATGACCTTGAGTATCGGCACGTTGCCGCACACGCACACCGGAATCTCCGGCGGACACGTGCACCCCTGGCTCATCTCCTTAAAGTGGTTCTTTACGATACGGTCCTCGAGCGAGTGATACGAGATGACGCAGATACGTCCGCCCGGGTTGAGCCACCTGGTGGCGGCATCAAGCCCTCGTTCGAGCACATCGAGCTCGTGATTGACCTCGATGCGAATGGCCTGGAAACTTTTCTTGGCCGGGTGTCCGCCATGCCGACGAGCGGCAGCCGGGATACCCGCCTTGATGATCTCGACAAATTGGCCGGTGGTTTCGATCGGTTCTTGCTCGCGGCGGCGCACGATCTCGCGCGCGATCTGCGAGGCGAACTTCTCTTCGCCGTAGACGCGTAGAATCCGGGCGAGGTCGTGTTCGTTATAGGTGTTGATGACCTCAGCTGCGTTTAAGGTGTTATTACCCGGATCCATCCGCATGTCCAATGGGGCGTCCTCGTTATACGAAAAGCCCCTGCCAGGGATATCGAGTTGCGGCGACGAAACGCCCAAATCGAACAGGAAGCCATCGACCCCGGGCACCTCGGCCGAGCAAAGCAGCTCGTCCAAGTCGCCGAAGTTGCCCTTCAGCAGCTGGTGCGGAACGCCGGGAACCTCGCGGTCCAGACGGGCGCCAGCGGCCTCGAGGGCCATGTCGTCCTGGTCGACGCCGAGCAAAAGGCCCGTCTCCCCCACCTGCGCGGCCATCTTTACCGAATGGCCGGCACCGCCAAGGGTGCAATCGCAGACAACGGAGCCGCTCTTTAGCCGCAGCGACTCAAGCACTTCGCCGAGCATGACAGGTTCATGCCGATATTCTTGTGTCAAGATCCCACGCTCCATCCGTTACCCGCGCCTTGCCCTTACGAGAAGAAGAGGTCCAGCAGGGCCTCATCGTCATCGTCCTCATCGGCCGCGGCGCGATCCCAAACCTCAAGGTGGTCGTAGTTGCCCACAACCGTGACCTCGCGGTCGAGGTTCGCCTGCTTGCGGAGAGACTCGGAAAGACCGATACGACCGGCGCTGTCCACATCCATCGACGTGGTGCGCTTGTTGATCGCCCTCATGAGCTTCTGGTCGTTAATGTCACGCGGGTTAAAACCCTCGTGGCCCTCACGACCCGCGAAGAGTCCTTCGACCCACTTATCGAAGGCCTCGGCAGAGAACACGTACAGAGCATCGACATCCAGGGCTTTGAACACGCGAACGTGCTCTCCGAGCTCCTCGCGAAGGGGTGCAGGCAGGGACAGACGACCTTTTGCATCGAGATTGCGCTCGTATGCACCAGTCATTCCCATGTGCGCCCTCCCCTCGGTTACTCAGATGGCACGTACGCGGGGAACCACCCCGCCTGTCGACGTCATCAATAATATGGGGAACCGCCCCATTTTTCAACACCTTTCCCCACCCCTTCCCCCACCCCTCCCCACTATTCCACCCCCAATATGTTGTAAAACACCCCCGAGCATATGTTCGAAAACACAATATGTTGTGTTTGCAGCAAAGGCGGGATGCCACCTGTAGAACCACGCCCGCGAACCTCAACCTTCAAGTTGACCTTGAGGCGATTTTTACGTCCCTTTACACGCCGTTCACATCGCCCCCCAAACTCCCCCACCCACGGTACACACGGCCCACCGCCGCGTCGGTGTCTAGCGAAAAATGGGACGAGCCCCAGATTGCCCATGCACGCAAAAGTGCGTCTCGGCAATCTGGGGCCCGTCCCCTTTAGTATTTATAAATATGCAGGTCAGCGAGGTGCTAGCGATGTGCTAGCGGATGCGCCGCCAGATAGACCTCGGTCAGTTGCGTTCGGTCGACATGCGTGTAGACCTGGGTGGTCGAAATATCGGCATGGCCCAAAATCTCCTGCAGCACACGCAGGTCGGCACCGCCCGCGAGCATGTGGGTGGCAAAGGAGTGGCGCAAGGTATGGGGATGGAGCCCCACCAGCCCCACCTGACGCCCATACCGCTCGCATATCGCATGCACGGCCTGGCGCGACAGGCGACGTCCGTTCTTATTTAAAAAGACCGCCGAGGTCTCGGTTCCGCGGGCATGGGCCGCCAAGCGAGAACGTCCCTCAGTTACATAGAGCGTCAGAGCTCGCGCCGCGCTTCCCACCAGTGGGGACAGGCGTTCCTTTGAGCCCTTACCGCGAACGAGTACAAAGCCATCGTCAATATGGATATCGCCCACATCGAGCCCAACCAGCTCACTCACACGCAAACCGCATCCGTAGAGCACTTCCAAGATGGCATGGTCGCGCAGTCCCATCTCGCCCTCGGGAAAGTCTTGATCGAGCAGCGCCGAGACATCCTCCACCGATAGATACTCCGGCAAACGCTCAGCCTTTTTAGGCAGGCGCAACGCCGCCGTCGGGTTTTGGGCCACGGCCCCATCGCGCACCAAAAAGGCATGCAGGCCCTTCACGGCAGCAAGCGCGCGCTCCACCGAGGCGTCGGAATAGCCTCCGCCGCGGCGATCGGCGACAAAGCCCTCCACGACCTGACGGGTCACCTCTTCAAAAGACACAATACCCGCCCGCTCCAGATAGGCGCAGTACGTCGTCAGGTCACGACGATAGGCCACAATCGTGTTGCGCGCCAAGCCCCGCTCGACCGCGAGGTAATCGAGATACTCCCCCGCCGCCACGGCGAGCGACGAGGGAGTAGCTTCGGTATGTTCCTTATTCGCCGGCACCCTTAGTCCGTAGCGAGGTTCATGGGCGTCACCTGCAGACGGTCGACACCCTCGTGCTGGCCGATCGAAGCGCGCACGAACTCGCGGAACAGCGGCTGCGGGTTGGTCGGGCGGCTCTTGAACTCGGGGTGAGCCTGGGTTGCCACATACCACGGATGAACGTCGCGCGGCAGCTCGACCATCTCGACCAGGCGCTCGTCGGGCGACAAACCCGAGATAACCAAACCGGCGTCCTCGAGCTGGTCGCGGAAGGCGTTGTTGAACTCAAAGCGGTGACGGTGACGCTCGTAGACGAGTTCCTCGCCATATGCCTCACGAGCAAGAGTATCGGCGGCGAGCTTGCACGGATAGGCGCCCAGGCGCATGGTGCCGCCCTTCTCGGTCACGTCCTCCTGCGAGCTCATCAGATCGATGACGCTATACGGACCGTCCGGATCAAACTCGGAGGAGCTGGCACCAGCAAGGCCAACGACATTGCGGGCGAACTCGCACACGGCGACCTGCATACCCAGGCAAATGCCCAGATACGGAATCTTGTGCTCACGGGCAAACTCGGCCGCGAGGATCTTGCCCTCCAGGGCGCGCTTGCCAAAGCCGCCGGGGACCAGGATGCCCGAGGCGTCGCCCAGAACCTCGGAGACATTCTGCTCGTCGAGGCTCTCGCCGTCGACTAGCTGGACGTCCACATGGCGATCGTAGAAGACGCCCGCATGGTGCAGGGCCTCGATAACCGACAGGTACGCATCGGGCAGCTGCGTGTACTTACCCACGACGGCGATCTTCACCTTGTCGGCGTGATGGTTGGCGTGATTCTGTTTGCGCAGGAACTCGTTCCACTCGCTCATGTCGCGCTCACGCGGATCCAGACCCAGGCGCTCGCAAATGCGCAGGTCAAAGTCCTGCTCGGCAAGCAGCTGCGGAACATCGTAAATGCTCGCGCAGTCCTCGTTGGTAAAGACGCAATCGGTGTCGACGTCGCAGAAGCTTGCGATCTTTCCGCGGATAGCGTCATCGATATGGTGGTCGGAGCGCAGCACGATAATATCGGGCTGGATGCCAAAGCTGCGGAGCTCCTTGACGGAATGCTGCGTGGGCTTGGTCTTGACCTCGTGGGCGGCGGCGATATAGGGAACGAGCGACACGTGGATGTAGCAGACGTTCTCGGGGCCGGCCTCTTTGCGGTACTGACGGATGGCCTCGACAAACGGTTGGGACTCGATGTCGCCGATCGTGCCGCCCAGCTCGGTGATGACTACATCGGAGCCGGTCTGCTCCTCGATGCGGCGGAACTTGTCCTTAATGGCATTGGTGACGTGGGGAATCACCTGCACGGTACCGCCCAAAAAGTCGCCGCGACGCTCACGGGCGATTAGGCTTTTGTAGATGGCACCGGTCGTAAAGTTGGAATCGCGGGTCAGGTTCTCATCAATAAAGCGCTCGTAATGACCCAAGTCCAGGTCGGACTCGTAACCATCCTCGGTAACGAAGACCTCACCATGCTGGAACGGGCTCATGGTACCGGGGTCGACGTTCAGATACGGGTCGGCCTTCTGCATCGTTACTTTGTAGCCACGCGACTTGAGCAGACGGCCCAGCGAGGCCGCGGTGATACCCTTGCCCAGGGACGAAACCACGCCGCCGGTTACGAACACATGCTTGGTCATATTGAGTTACCTGCGCTTCCCGTAGAAGTTGTTTATCCACATCTTACGGGTCTTCATTGTAATACTCGCGCCGCGGACCGTTCGCAATTTTTCTCGCGTGCGATTGCATTTCTCAATCTTGAAACAAAACGCCGCCCGGTTTCCCAGGCGGCGTCGCTATGGCAAGGGTTACATGCTGCTATCGATCAGCAACCTCGTCCTCAAGCATTTCCTGAACGAGCATGCCGGTACGGACGCCCTCAAGATACCACTCGCCACGTTCGGTGAGGCAAATGCCATTTGCAAGCTGACCGCCGTCGTCGCTATAACGCGAGACGACATCAATCATGCCTTCGGAATCCAAGCGATCGATTGCGGCGCGGGCACGATACGGCGAAACCCCCACGCGCTCGGCAAGCGTTTTGCGCGAGAAACCATACGGCCCGCCATTGTCTTCGGTTTGCTGGGCGATCTCCATCAACACCAGCACCTCGACACGCTTCATATCGTTGACACTCGCACGACCCTTGCCCGCCATAGCAGCCTCCTCAAACCGAGCACGAGCATCTAACGCGCCGTGCGCGACCGACACACCTCACGATGGCAGGTAATATCCATCATGCGGCATCCCGCTAAGGATGAAACAGTTACGGTTATTGTATACCGCTCAAATTGTTTCTAGGCAGGTAAACAGCTATTTTTCGCCGAAATAGACGCTTTATTGATCAAAAAGCCGTACCGGGCGCTAACCCGATACGGCCAAAATGCAATGCAATTACCGCGGTGCTTCAAACTTAGCGATGGAAGAAACCGCGGCGCTCAAACTTGGGCTCGCAGCACACGTTGATGCCCAACTTGCGCAGTACCGTCTCGTCCGTCGGCGAGATAATCACGCTAAAGAAGGCATCGCAACCGCGCAGCTGCTCCAGGCCCGAAAGGACGCGAGCGGCCGTCTCACTCGTGGCCGAGGTGATCGACAGCGCCATAAGCGTCTCGTCGGTGTGGAGGCGCGGGTTTTTGCTGCCCAGGAAATGCGTCTTGAGCTTGCTGATGGGCTCGATCGCCTCATCGCTAATGACCTCGAGCTCAAGGTCGACGCCCGAGACATGCTTGAGGGCGTTCATAATGAGCGAACTTGCGGCGCCCAGGCGCGTGGAGGTCTTACCGGTCACCACGGAGCCATCGGGCATGACCATGGCACCCACGGGACCACCCGTCAGCTGCTCCCTGGTGAGGGCCGCCGAGCGCGCCGGTGAGTAGTTCTTATCGATGCCGGCTTTCTTCATAATAATCTTGAGACGGTCGACTTGCTCATCGCCCACGCCGGTACGGCGCACATTTTCGACCGCGGTAAAGTAGCGGCGGACGATCTCCATCTTGGAAGCGTCGCGGCAGGCATCGTCATCGGTGATGGCAAAGCCGACCATATTGACGCCCATGTCCGTAGGGCTCTGGTAGGGGCTCTTGCCCAGGATCTTTTCCATCAGGGCACGGACTACCGGGAAGGCCTCGACGTCGCGGTTGTAGTTGACCGTGGTCTTGTTGTAGGCCTCAAGGTGGAACGAATCGATGATATTGGCGTCGTCGAGGTCAGCCGTGGCGGCCTCGTAGGCAATATTGACCGGATGCGTCAGAGAAAGATTCCAGACCGGGAAGGTCTCAAACTTGGCATAGCCGGCGGCGGTACCGTGCTTATGCTCGTGATACAGCTGCGAGAGGCAAGTGGCGAGCTTGCCCGAGCCGGGGCCGGGTGCCGTCACGACAACGAGCGGACGCGTGGTCTCGACAAACTCGTTCTTGCCGTAGCCATCGTCGGACACGATCAGATCGACATCGTGCGGATACCCCTCGATGGGATAGTGCAGCTTGGCGGGAATACCGAGCGCGTTCAAGCGGTTGCGGAACACATCGGCAGCAGGCTGGCCGGCGTACTGGGTGATAACCACAGCCGCGACGGCAAAGCCGTTGCCGCGGAACAGGTCAACCAGGCGCAGCACATCCTCGTCATAGGTAATGCCAAGGTCACCACGAGCCTTGTTTTTCTCGATGTGGTTCGCGTTGATCGCGATGATAACCTCGACATCGTCGGCGATGCTCTTGAGCATGCGGAACTTGCTGTCCGGCTCAAAACCCGGTAGCACGCGGCTGGCATGATAGTCATCGAACAGCTTGCCGCCAAACTCCAAATACAGCTTGCCGCCAAACTGCGAGATGCGCTCCTTAATGTGAGCAGCCTGCAGCTCGATATACTTCGCGTTGTCGAAACCCTGGCGCATGTATGGCTCCCGTCCCGTTTCGTAAATTAAGTTCCTACGCGATTATAACGGAGCCTGCCCTCCCCGATGCCCAGGCCATCAACAGGCACCAACCAAACACGCCATCGATAAGTTGCGGTGAAATAGCTCCTGTTTAACCCCTCAAGACGGCCAAACGGGAACTATTCCACCGCAACTTCCCCTTTTGGCGCAAAGTAACCTGACCCCTTTGCACCAACAGCAGAAACGTCGCGGGCAGAGAACGGACAGCGAACAGGCACCAGAGCGAGCAAGCCGCCCCCTGCGCCAACAATGGCAGCGCCGCAGGTTGAGCATAAGTCAGCGAAAGCCCACCAGAGCGAGCAAGGTGACGTGAAAGAGGAGGGCATAGGCCTTTTGGCCATGCCCGACGATTGAACGTCAGATTGCCGCTCTGGCGGGCTTGCAGCGTCGAGTGGTTCCGGCGTTTGGTAAAACGCCGGAACACAAGAGCGCCTCCCCCCGCGCACGGAACGGGAGGAGGCTAAAGGTAGGAGTCTACCGGTGGGGTTACCCCACCGGACAGACGATGACCAGGTGATCCTTTACAGGATCGTCATGGTTTCCGTGGGGTACCCAAGGGGTACTTAGAGCATCACGCAAGCGATGGTCAGGATGACGGCGCAGACGACGGAGAGAGCGACGATGAGCTTGAGAGCAAACTTGAGCCAGGTCGTCCACTCGATCTTGGCCAGGGCAAGACCGCCCATGATGGCGCCGGAGGTCGGGGTGAACAGGTTCACGACGCCGATGGCGGCGGAGAAGATCATGACCATGACCTCGGGCGAGAAGCCAAGCTTAACAGCCAGCGGTCCCATGATGGGCATGGAGACAGTAGCCATACCGGAGGTCGAGGGGATCAGGAAGGACAGGCCGAAGTAGACCAGGAAGCTCATGGGAGCGAAGATCACGCCGGACAGGCCAGCCAGAGCATTGGCGGCAGCGTCGAGGACGTAGACGTCGAGGCCGGTGCTAGCCATGAGGACGGAGATACCACGGGCGAGAGCGATGACGAGGACAACGGACATCATGTCGGCAGCGCCGGTGATGAAGGTGTTGACGATCTGCTTCTCGGACAGGCCGCCGATGATACCGATCAGGACAGCCATGAGGAAGAACCAGGTGGAAGCCTCGTCGAAGTACCACTGGCCAATGGGCAGGCCGGTGATCAGGGCAGACCAGCCCTGAACGATGGCGTTACCGTCGGCGTCATAAACAGCGCCAGCATCGAAGAAGTTGGCGACGCCCTCGTTGAGGTCGGCCAGCGGGATGAAGCCGACGATCATGACGACGAAGGTGAAGGCAAAGGCGATCAGAACACCCTTCTGACGACCGGTGAGCTTGACCTCCTTGTGAACCTCGGAAGCAGCCTTGCCGTGAGCCTCTTCGGCGTCCTTGAGCTCCTGCATCGAAAGGATGGTGGAACCCTTGTCAGCCTTGACCTTCTTGGCATAGCTCATGACGAAGAGGATGGACATAACAGTGGTAACAATCCACAGGACGGCACCGAGGCCGATGATGATGGACTGGTTGACCTCAATGCCAACGCCAGTCAGAGCGTCAACGGCAGCACCGACGGCAAACGGGTTAACCGTGGAGCCGAGGCAGCCGCAACCAGCGCCGAGCAGGACGGTAGCAGCGCCGACCATGGGGTCGAAGCCAGCAGCCATCATGGTGGCGGCGAGCAGGGCGTAGAAGGGAACGGTCTCCTCGCACATACCATAGGTGGTACCACCGAGGGAGAAGATGAGCATCAGCACGGGAATGAGCATGATCTCATTGCCCTTAAGCTTCTGCACCAGAACGGCAATGCCGTTGTCCAGGGCGCCGGTCTCGGTCATCATGCCGAGGAAGCCGCCGAGGATCATAACGAAGAGGCAGACGGGCAGAGCGTCAGCGAAGCCCTTGACCGGGGCGGTGCAGAAATCGCTCAAGCGGGCAGCGGTAACCGCGCCACCGGACGTACCGGAGACGATAACGGTAACAACCGCGACGATTGCCAGCAGAGCAAGAAGAATGGTGAACGATGAAGGCATACCGCGCTTTTTCTTAGCGGTCTCAGTCATAGTTCTCATCCCCCCTTCATAAATCATTTACTGATCTCGCCCGAAGCGGCTCTTCCGTGCCGTGCATGTCGCTCGGTGCGAGATTTTTACCAGACAAAAGCGCTCGGGGTGCGCAGCAATACACCCCGAGCGAGATGCTAGATGCTCTTACTTGAGCGTAGCGTACATGACAGCCTTGATGGTGTGCATGCGGTTCTCGGCCTCGTCGAAGACCTTGGAAGCGGGGCTCTCGAAGACCTCGTCAGTGACCTCCTGCTCGGTGATGCCGAACTGCTCGCACTTCTCGGCGCCAATCGTGGTGTTGGTGTCGTGGAAGCTGGGCAGGCAGTGCAGGAAGATGGCACCCGGGTTGGCCATAGCCATGACCTCAGAGGTAACGCGATACGGGGTGAGCTGAGCGATGCGCTCGGCCCAGACCTCGTCAGGCTCGCCCATGGAGACCCACACGTCGGTGTAGAGAACGTCGGCACCGGTGACGCCGTCCTTGACGTCGGTGGTCAGCTTGATGGTGCAGCCGTTAGCCTCAGCGATGGGCTTGCAGGCCTCGATGACGTCGTCAGCGGGCATGCACTCCTCGGGGCCGCAGGCCACGAAGTTCATGCCGAGCTTGGAGCAGACGACCATGAGGGAGCGAGCAACGTTGTTCTTGCAGTCACCCATGAAGACGAGGGTCTTGCCCTTGATGTCGTAGTTGAAGTTCTCCTGGACGGTCAGGATGTCGGCGAGCATCTGGGTGGGATGCCACTCAGTGGTCAGGCCGTTCCACACGGGCACGCCGGACTTAGCAGCGAGCTCCTCGACGTCGTCCTGGGCAAAGCCACGGAACTCGATGCCATCATACATGCGGCCGAGAACACGGGCGGTATCCTCGATGGACTCCTTCTTGCCCATCTGCGACGAACCCGGATCGAGGTAGGTGACGCCCATGCCCAGATCCATGCCGCCGACCTCGAAGGCGCAGCGGGTACGAGTGGAGGTCTTCTGGAAGAGCAGAACGATGTTCTTACCCTCGAGATAGCGGTGCGGAACGCCAGCGCGCTTCATATCCTTGAAGTTCTTGGAGAGCTTGAGCAGGTACTCGATCTCCTCGGTGGTGAGGTCGAGGAGCTTGAGGAAGCTACGGCCGGAGAGGTTAACACCCATGGTTCGTTTCCTTTCGAAGAAATGAATTACGTAAGTATTAGTGTCGCCCGTTTGACGGGCGAAACCGGTGCGGTTGTAGGGAGACCGCACCGGAAACGGAAAGACTTAGAGGTCCTCGCGCCAGAAGGGCATGCTCATGCAGCGCGGGCCGCCGCGGCCGCGGGAGAGCTCGGCGGAGGGCACGACGAGAAGGTCCAGGCCCT
>JAGZNZ010000037.1:0-6034 GCA_018363345.1 Collinsella sp.
TACCCGCATTGGTCTAAGCCACAGGGAGATAACCAGGTCATGACGGAGTCACCGCAAACGCAATCTGAAATCTCTATTCACCAGTTGGTGGTCGGGAAACCTGCAAACGATGGCAATATTCCTGCTCAGTGTGAACTGCTGCGCTGTTCGTTGCAGGAAGGTATGGATATTTTGCTCTGGAGGGGCCATTTTGCGCGGCCTGAGACGTTGCAGCTACACGACGATCTGGGCAGGATTAACTTCTCGTGCATCCTGGAAGGCACATCGCGCTTTGCGATTCAGGGACTCCGGCGCCACACCGACTGGGAGCTTGCGCGCAATCGCCATTACATTACCCATACGCCAGACTGTCGCGGCAGCGCCTCCTATTGTGGCCGATTCGAGAGCATTACCCTCTCCTTCAGCCCTGCAACCCTCGCGCTGTGGGTGCCGGATATTAGCGCGGACATTAAGAATAAGATCGACTCCCACTGCTGTTGCCAGCAGCAGCGTTGTAATGCTGAAACCCACTTAACGGCTCAGGCCTTGCGTCACGCGCTGATGCGCATGCACGGCGGCTTCAGTCATGAACAAAAGCCGTCGACGCTATGGTTGCAGGGGCAAAGTCTGGTCATGCTCAGTCTGGTGCTGGATGAACATCGCGAAGACGCCAGTTGCCTCTCCTGCCACTTCAACCCGATGGAACGCCAGAAACTGCTGCGGGCGAAGGATCTGCTGCTGGCTGATCTGACGCAAGCGCCGGGCGTCGCGGAGCTGGCCAGAGAGTCCGGTCTGAGCGTTCTCAAAATTAAGCGAGGCTTCCGCGTTCTGTTCAACAACAGCGTCTATGGCCTGTTTCAGGCTGAACGAATGCAGGAAGCCAGAAGACGCCTGGCCAACGGCAATACCTCCGTCATGACGGTGGCGGCCGATCTGGGCTATGCCAACGCCAGCCATTTCTCTGCCGCCTTCCAGAAACAGTTTGGCGTAACCCCTTCGACCTTTAAACGCGTGATGTAACCGGGGTCGCGCCCCCCTAAACTCCTCCCTGACAGAGGCCCGGATACCCCATCCGGGCCTCTGTTCTTTCCGCCTGTTACCAACCCGAAACGGGCATAAATAAACCCGTTTCGGGTAGCATCCAATTGTTAATAATTATTATTCTCATATGAGCAATGCTTTTCGGTAAGACGTGCCATCAGGAGGAAGAATGATTTCTGGCGCACCATCTCAGGATTCGCTGTTACCAGACAACCGCCACGCGGCTGATTACCAACAATTACGCGAGCGGCTCATACAGGAACTGAATTTAACGCCGCAGCAGTTACATGAAGAGAGCAACCTGATCCAGGCCGGCCTGGATTCCATAAGATTGATGAGATGGTTACACTGGTTTCGTAAAAATGGCTACCGCCTTACCCTTCGCGAGCTGTATGCCGCCCCCACGCTGGCGGCATGGAACCAGTTAATGCTCAGCCGGTCGCCTGAGAACGCGGAAGAAGAAACGCCGCCCGACGAATCATCCTGGCCGAACATGACCGAAAGTACCCCCTTCCCATTGACGCCAGTACAGCACGCCTACCTGACGGGCCGCATGCCGGGGCAGACGCTTGGCGGCGTGGGTTGCCACCTGTATCAGGAGTTTGAAGGCCATTGTCTGACGGCGTCGCAGCTGGAGCAGGCCATCACGACCTTGCTGCAACGCCACCCAATGCTGCATATCGCCTTTCGCCCCGACGGGCAGCAGGTCTGGCTACCGCAACCTTACTGGAACGGCGTCACCGTTCATGATTTACGCCATAACGACGCTGAAAGCCGCCAGGCCTATCTGGACGCACTGCGCCAGCGCCTGAGCCACCGTCTTTTACGCGTGGAAATCGGCGAAACGTTTGATTTTCAGCTGACGCTCTTGCCGGACAATCGCCACCGCCTCCATGTCAATATTGACCTGCTGATTATGGATGCCTCCAGCTTTACGCTTTTCTTCGATGAGCTTAACGCCCTGCTGGCCGGAGAATCGCTGCCGGCTATCGACACCCGCTATGATTTCCGCTCGTATTTGCTGCACCAGCAGAAGATCAATCAACCACTGAGAGACGACGCGCGCGCTTACTGGCTGGCGAAAGCATCGACGCTTCCCCCCGCGCCCGTCTTGCCGCTGGCCTGCGAACCCGCCACGCTACGTGAAGTCCGTAATACCCGACGCCGCATGATTGTCCCGGCAACACGCTGGCACGCCTTTAGCAACCGGGCCGGCGAGTATGGCGTGACGCCGACAATGGCGCTGGCGACCTGTTTTTCTGCCGTGCTGGCTCGCTGGGGCGGCCTGACGCGACTGCTGCTTAACATCACCTTATTCGACCGCCAGCCGCTGCACCCGGCGGTTGGCGCGATGCTTGCCGACTTCACCAATATTCTTCTGCTGGATACCGCCTGCGATGGCGATACCGTCAGCAACCTGGCGCGTAAAAACCAGCTCACGTTTACGGAGGACTGGGAGCATCGCCACTGGTCCGGCGTCGAATTACTCCGTGAACTCAAACGCCAGCAGCGCTACCCCCACGGCGCCCCGGTGGTATTTACCAGCAATCTGGGGCGTTCCCTCTACAGCAGCCGCGCAGAATCGCCGTTGGGCGAGCCGGAATGGGGCATCTCGCAAACGCCGCAGGTCTGGATAGATCATCTGGCGTTCGAGCATCACGGCGAGGTCTGGCTACAATGGGACAGCAACGACGCGCTGTTCCCTCCGGCGTTAGTCGAAACATTGTTCGACGCCTACTGCCAGTTGATTAACCAACTCTGCGATGACGAAAGCGCCTGGCAAAAGCCGTTCGCAGATATGATGCCCGCCAGCCAGCGCGCGATACGCGAACGGGTCAACGCCACCGGCGCCCCCATTCCCGAAGGCTTGCTGCATGAAGGCATTTTCCGTATCGCTCTGCAACAGCCGCAGGCGCTGGCGGTAACGGACATGCGTTATCAGTGGAATTATCATGAGCTGACAGACTATGCCCGCCGTTGCGCGGGCAGGTTAATCGAGTGCGGGGTTCAGCCCGGCGATAATGTGGCTATCACGATGTCGAAAGGCGCAGGACAACTTGTTGCGGTTCTGGCCGTCCTGCTGGCCGGGGCGGTTTACGTTCCGGTTTCGCTGGATCAGCCTGCCGCACGGCGCGAGAAAATCTACGCTGACGCCAGCGTCCGGCTGGTGCTCATTTGTCAGCACGACGCCAGCGCCGGGTCAGACGATATTCCCGTCCTTGCCTGGCAGCAGGCCATTGAGGCGGAGCCGATCGCCAACCCGGTAGTACGCGCCCCCACGCAACCGGCCTACATTATCTACACCTCCGGCTCTACCGGTACGCCGAAAGGGGTAGTCATTTCTCACCGGGGAGCGCTTAACACCTGTTGCGATATCAATACCCGCTATCAGGTTGGCCCGCATGACAGGGTGCTGGCCCTCTCCGCCCTACATTTTGATTTATCGGTTTACGACATTTTTGGCGTACTGCGCGCGGGCGGCGCGCTGGTGATGGTGATGGAAAATCAACGGCGCGATCCTCACGCATGGTGTGAGCTGATCCAGCGCCATCAGGTCACGCTCTGGAACAGCGTCCCGGCGCTGTTCGATATGCTGCTGACCTGGTGTGAAGGTTTCGCCGACGCCACGCCGGAAAACCTGCGCGCAGTGATGCTTTCCGGCGACTGGATCGGGCTTGACCTCCCCGCCCGTTATCGGGCCTTCCGGCCACAAGGACAATTTATCGCGATGGGCGGCGCCACCGAGGCGTCTATCTGGTCTAACGCCTGCGAAATTCACGACGTCCCCGCCCACTGGCGCTCCATCCCTTACGGTTTTCCGCTAACCAACCAACGCTACCGGGTGGTGGATGAACAGGGCCGGGACTGCCCTGACTGGGTGCCGGGTGAATTATGGATTGGCGGCATTGGGGTCGCGGAAGGCTATTTCAACGATCCCCTGCGTAGCGAGCAGCAATTTTTGACGCTCCCGGACGAGCGCTGGTATCGCACCGGCGATCTCGGCTGCTACTGGCCAGATGGCACAATCGAGTTCCTCGGTCGTCGCGACAAGCAGGTCAAAGTCGGAGGATATCGCATCGAGCTGGGCGAAATCGAAAGCGCGCTCAGCCAGCTGGCGGGGGTGAAACAAGCAACCGTTCTGGCGATCGGCGAAAAAGAAAAAACGCTGGCGGCATACGTTGTTCCTCAAGGCGAGGCTTTTTGCATTACCGATCATCGGAACCCGGCACTGCCGCAGGCGTGGCACACGCTTGCGGGAACGTTGCCCTGTTGCGCCATCTCGCCAGAGATCTCCGCAGAACAGGTAGCCGATTTCCTTCAGCATCGCCTGCTAAAACTGAAGCCGGGTCACACCGCTGGCGCCGATCCTCTCCCCCTGATGAACTCACTCGCTATCCAGCCGCGCTGGCAGGCCGTGGTGGAACGCTGGTTAGCATTTCTGGTGACACAACGGCGACTGAAGCCCGCTGCTGAAGGTTATCAGGTCTGCGCTGGTGAAGAACGCGAGGATGAGCACCCGCACTTCAGCGGACATGATTTAACGTTATCGCAAATTCTTCGCGGTGCCCGTAACGAACTGTCGTTACTGAACGACGCGCAGTGGTCGCCGGAAAGCCTGGCCTTTAACCATCCGGCCAGCGCCCCGTATATTCAGGAACTGGCGACAATTTGCCAACAGCTTGCACAGCGCTTACAGCGCCCGATACGCCTGCTTGAGGTGGGAACCCGCACTGGCCGCGCCGCAGAATCGCTGTTAGCACAGCTCAACGCCGGACAGATTGAGTATGTCGGGCTTGAGCAGAGCCAGGAGATGCTGCTGAGCGCCCGGCAGAGGCTCGCCCCCTGGCCTGGCGCCCGTCTGTCCCTCTGGAATGCAGACACGCTTGCGACGCACGCTCACTCGGCGGACATTATCTGGCTTAATAACGCCCTGCATCGTCTGCTGCCGGAAGATCCCGGGCTCCTTGCGACATTACAACAGCTTGCCGTTCCCGGCGCGCTGCTCTACGTGATGGAGTTTCGCCAGTTAACGCCGTCCGCCCTGCTCAGCACGCTCCTGTTAACCAATGGGCAGCCGGAGGCCTTGCTGCATAACAGCGCCGACTGGGCGGCATTATTTAGCGCGGCCGCCTTCAACTGTCAGCATGGCGATGAGGTCGCGGGGTTACAACGCTTCCTCGTACAATGTCCTGACAGGCAGGTGCGCCGCGATCCCCGTCAACTTCAGGCCGCCCTCGCTGGACGTCTGCCGGGGTGGATGGTGCCGCAACGGATCGTCTTCCTCGACGCCTTACCGCTGACGGCTAACGGGAAAATTGACTACCAGGCGCTGAAGCGTCGTCATACCCCTGAAGCGGAAAACCCGGCCGAAGCGGATTTACCCCAGGGCGACATTGAAAAACAGGTTGCCGCCCTCTGGCAGCAACTCTTATCAACTGGCAATGTCACCAGAGAAACCGACTTCTTCCAGCAAGGCGGCGATAGCCTGCTGGCGACCCGTCTGACCGGGCAACTTCATCAGGCAGGTTATGAAGCGCAATTAAGCGACCTGTTTAATCATCCCCGGCTGGCGGATTTTGCCGCCACACTGCGGAAAACCGACGTCCCGGTCGAACAACCATTCGTCCACTCCCCTGAAGATCGCTACCAGCCCTTTGCGCTTACCGACGTGCAGCAGGCTTACCTGGTGGGGCGTCAGCCGGGCTTTGCCCTGGGCGGCGTCGGCTCACATTTCTTTGTTGAATTTGAAATTGCCGATCTGGACCTCACCCGGCTGGAGACGGTCTGGAACCGATTAATCGCCCGCCACGATATGCTGCGCGCCATCGTGCGTGATGGACAGCAACAGGTGCTCGAACAGACGCCCCCCTGGGTGATACCCGCACACACCCTCCATACGCCTGAAGAGGCGTTGCGGGTGCGCGAAAAACTGGCGCATCAGGTACTCAACCCCGAAGTGTGGCCGGTATTCGATCTCCAGGTCGGATACGTGGACGGGATGCCTGCCCGCCTG
>JAGZNZ010000038.1:0-5943 GCA_018363345.1 Collinsella sp.
CGTGGATAGCATCGAAAATAAAGCCGCTGTTATCGGTCAGCACGTAATCGGCCTTTGCCAGTAGCGCCAGCGTGTGGTGGACGGAGTCGGTGCGCTGTTTTAAGTGCCTGCGCGCCAGGGCCAGCGATGCAGCTTCTTCCGGGCGCGAGCAGGTGCCGTGGTGCAGTTTGCAAATCAGATTCACATTGCCACTTAAGCGCCCCAATTTTTCTGCCCAGTGGGGCAGGGAGCTTAATGCGCCAAACGTGGGGGCGTAGAGCACCGTAGGTTTACGGGAATCGGGTTGAATATTTTCTGGCAGAATGCGGTCAAACGTGCCGTTATGCCAGGCGTCGAAGCGCGGGTTGCCGACTGCTTTTGCATTGCCGAAATGCGCCAGCGCCCGCTGGCTGTAGTGGCTGTAACACAAAATGCGTTGATAAAAACGGTTCCAGTCGGCGTGGTTCCACGTCTCTTTGGCTAAGCCATACATGGCGCGAACGTTCACCGCTGCCAGGCCATTGAGCGCGGGCGTGTGGTAGGGGCTGACCAGGCATTTCACCCGCTGACCGTGTGCCTGCATTTCAGATAAGCGCATTCCTTTGAGCTGCGGATCGTCGATGCTTTTTAGCGTCTCCAGCATTTCATCCAGAAACGGTTTAAACACGCGGTCGTTGATCACCAGCGTGCAGCCTTGCCCCTGCGCCTGTAGGGCGGTGATGATTGGGCGGTAGAGCGCGTAATGGAAAGAAGTTTCCATAAAAAAGCCGATGGTGTCGGCGATGGGTAACGCGGATGGCTTTGTGATAGCAGGTAACTTATTGAAATAGTGAGCAATATTATCAGTCATTTTTTTCTCGATATCGCTAAAGCCTGGTCGCTGATAACTAAGGCTCGGGTAACAGGCCAGCCATTTGTCGGCGCGTAGCAGCGGCTGCCAGCCGTCTTCCAGCGAATGCTCATCGTTGCTCATCTGCTGCGCCAGTTGCGGGTAGTAGCGGCGGTTCACCAGATAAGCGCATACCTTGCGGCAGTCCCGCGCGTGCACCAGCCCCGGCAAACTTTTTAGCATCGTTCCCTGCGAAATTTCGCCGCCGAGGATCATCACCTGCCAGGGAATTTTCGCCAGGCTCGCCAGCAGCGTGTTCAGCACCTGAATATGTTTCTCCTGCTTGAGAATAACCGCGTCATCTTCCAGCAGCAGATAGTTTTGCCAGCCGTGCTGTTGCGCCAGGCGCAGCGCCTGCAAGTGCGACTGACGTCGTCCCCGTTGGCCGTTTTGATCTTCACTGGCGGCAAGGCGGGTGATCTTCTCAGGTGGAATATGCAGCAATGCCAGTTCTTCACGGATCTGTTGTAAGCGATCCGGGCGTTTATCCAGATTCACAACAACTACCTGATCGATCGTCTGATGGTTGATCCCTTGGTGATGAGTGGCGTTATGTAGACTCAGATAAGCATTGCGCAGCAGCGGATCGCTGACGATATCTGTAAGCGCCGCGTTTACAGGCGTGCTGGCCCCGAGAATAAAGTCTTTATCAAAGGTGTTGTGGCTGTGCGAGATACACAGAATCGTGCGCTCGCCGGGCAGTTGTAGCGGGTTAACGCTGAAATTGTCGGTGAAACTTTTCTCTTCGCCTAAATTGCAATCATCGTCGTAACGGTGCTTTTTCAGGTAGTTACGGTGATAGCAAAAGGTGCCGTTGAGGATGTTATGTGGGCCAAAGCTGCGGCTTTGAAAGATGCGATTGATGTGGCTGTACCAGATGGGGATCTGGTCGGAGCCGGAGATGAGCGCCCGGTGTTTTTGCATCTTGGCGATGGTCCAGGAGATTTTATCTGCCGGGTAGTAGTCGTCATCGTCCATGCAGAGGATGTATTCGCCGCGCGCCAGTTCGTTGAGCATATTGCGTTTTTTGCCCAGCGGCAGTTTTTCCGGGTGATGAATATAGCGGATGTTAAAGGCTTCCGGCGTGCCATTGGTCAGGCGGTCGATGATGTGTTGATGGCTTTGCGGGGAATCGTCGAGGATGATGAGTTCGCGGCGGTCTGCCGGGTAGTCCTGATAGCGGTACATATAAAGCAGGTACGGCAGGAATGCGCTGCGGTTCCAGGTTGGCGTGACGACGCTGATGAACGGTTTTTCGCGCTGGGTGGCGAGTGTTTTGATAATGGTTGGTGTTGGCATGGTGTTTGGGTGAGTTAATGGGTGAATGTGATGAATGTGCGTGCTGATGCCCTCACCCCGACCCTCTCCCACAGGGAGAGGGAGAAAACCAGCGCTGATTTTAACACCGTGCTCGATCGGTTCCCTCGCCCCTTTGGGGAGAGGGGTAGGGGGAGGGGAAAAGCGCGCACAGAGCGACTCACGTCAGCAGCGAAAACGCTGAAAGCAGCGGCTCTGCCGCACATAACGACTGAATTTGCTGGCGAATCGACGCAGCATTTTCACTCTCTCGCCAGCGTTCAAACACCGCAAAAAGGGCGAAAATATCCTCCTGTCGCAGCGGTGAACCATCCAGCGTCCATAAACTGATTAACGTGCGGATAAGATAAAAATCGCACACCAGCGGGCAATAATCTGCTCCGTCTGCCTGCCCAATCACCTCATGGTAAACGCGGTAAATCAGCCAGTTACGCATCATCCAGGGCGCGGTAGCAAAATGCTGTTGCCAGGTGGTTTGCCACTGTGCCTGAAGCTGATGTTGTAACAGGGCTTCGCTGTTGGCGTCATGTAGCGCCAGCAAAGGCATCTGCAACGGCAGCGAAGTTTTGCGCGGGCTTTCCGGCAAAATCGACCAGTCAAACGCACAACTGCCGAGCAGCGTCATCAACTGGCGCGCCAGTTGTGGCACGGGCGGCAACTGGGCGAACTGTGCCTGTAGCGTGCCTTTTTTCGCATGATCGGCCAGCGCCTGCGGCAGCGTCGTCAAACGGGCAAGAATATCTCCGTCTCTGCCCGGCATTTTACTGGCGCGGGAGAGTAAAATCCCGATGGCATACAGGGAAAGCTCTGGGGTTAAATCGGGGAGCGTGAGGGTACTCAAAATCACCTGGTTTACTATCGCATCGCGCGCGGAAAGCTCTGCGGCATTTTCTTCCACAGGACGGTAGGTGAGCTGTAAATCAAAGGCCCTGGCATCGTTGAGTACCGCTTCGCAGCTGGCTGGCTCTGTCAGCATCAGGCTCTGGCGAATCTCGTTTTTCCACACCTTGCGGATGTACAAAGGCGAATCGGGATATTGCGTCATAAAATTGCGCACGTATTCCGGTTCGTAACATTCAATAAAACTCATAGGTGGCTTCCAGTCTTTATTACTTTGCGGAATATGCAATAAGCGTGCCGGGAATTTTTATAATCAAAAACAAAGGATTGTGAATCAGGCGGAAAATCCGTTTCCGCTATGGGGAAGGTGTTCGCGTTATTCCTGATACAGAAAATCTGCTTCGTTGCCTAAAAACGACTGGATAAATTCATACTGGCGAATCAACAGATCACCGTTTTTGTCGTTGTAGGTTTTGCAGCGTTCCGCTTTTTGCTCAAGGCGTTGCCACAACTGTTGTGCTGCCGCTTTTTGTACCGCCGGAAGCCAGGCAAACACCTGCGCCAGACCGTCACGATTTACGCTAACACCGAGCATTTTCAGCAGGCTATGCCGCTGATGGCTATGTCCATGCAACTGCTCATAGTGATGGGTTATCTCATCGTTTACCGCCAGCAACTCTTCGCTGGCGCGGCGAATCATGCAGATCCGCTGACGTTGGAGAAGTTCGCGCAGGGAATCATACAGCGCGTCGTCGTCACGAATTCCCTGCAACAACGCCTTCACCTGTTGTAACCGGATACTCACTTCATCGGCCTCTTAGTTCTGGAAAAAACTCAGCATATCGCTGGCTAACTGTTCGGTGTCCACTTGCAGGCTGCCGGAGGCCAGCATCGCCTGCATTTGCGCCACTTTATCGCTGTCGATATCGCTCTCTTGCTGGTCGTTCAGTGTTTGCTGGGCAGACTGCAATCCCGCCTGGGTAATGTCGTCGGCGCTTAGCGTCGTGGCGGTGGTCGCCGTGCTTTTGCGCGACTGGCTGGAGCCTGCCGTTGTGGCTGTCGGGCGATTGCCTGGCATAGTCGGGGTGATTTTCATCGCAACCTCGTCTCGGTATTTAGGTGGGTTACTCCAGTAAAGCGGTTAACAGGCGGCAAAACTTTAATCGCCTGCGCAAATTACTCCGCGCTTACCGTCGTCACCACGCCGCTTTCCGCCACCATCGCGCTGATGACCCGCTGGCTGCTGGCGTTACGCACTTTCACCATCTCGCCTTTGCGACCATTTTTCAGCGCCACGCCGGGCATCGAGGCGGTGATCCCCGCGCTCTGGTAAACAATCATCACCGGCTGATCGCGTTCGACCAGCACTGGCGAAACCAGCTCTTCTTTGGTGATGGGCCTGCCCGGTTGCAGCGCGTGTTTACTGCTGAAACCAATCGCGTCATCGGGATCCATCAACACATTGCGGCGCTGGGCGCTGACGTTGTAGGGCTTCAACTCCACATCATTTGCCGTGAGCGGCGTGTCGCGGGCAACCAGTGACTTCGCCATTACCACCGGCACCAGAACATCCGGGCGCACCGCCACGTTCATCTGCCAGCTTTGCGGGCAACTGACGGTGAAGTTCATCCGGTTGAGGGTGATTTCCGCAGGCGAAGTGAGCGTGACGCCGGGTGTAGTCGCACAGGGGGCGGCGGTCGCAATCTGCGAGGGAATATAGACCTTAAAGGTGTAGCGATAGTCATGCCAGCGCCGCTGTTGCGCCAGCGATTCAATTTCCTGGCTCGCGGCATTTAGCACCTGGGCGTTGACTTGTTCCCGCGCGCTGTGTTGCACGGGGTGGACGGCGGCGTAGCCCGGTAAGGCCA
Source organism: Collinsella sp. (assembly GCA_018363345.1). Lineage (GTDB taxonomy): Bacteria > Actinomycetota > Coriobacteriia > Coriobacteriales > Coriobacteriaceae > Collinsella. The sequence continues at coordinate 4,894 of JAGZNZ010000038.1, forward strand.
GCACCAGGAGGAAGAACAACTTCCGCCTGCAAAATTGAAAACTCATAAACCCTTTCTCATCAGTGACTTAAAAAATGGCACGGCGATTGCTTAGCGTATGCGGATTGAAGCAGGAGTGACGCAGGAAATGGGGATCAGTTTTCAACAGGCATTGGGAGTGCATCCGCAGGCAGTGAAGTTACGTCTTGAGAGGACCGAGCTACTGACTGCGAATCTGGCGAACGTCGATACGCCAAATTTCAAGGCTAAAGATATTGATTTTGCCAGGGAGATGCAACGGGCAAATAACGCGGCGGTGGATGTCCAGTACCGCGTACCGATGCAGCCGTCAGAAGATGGCAACACCGTGGAACTGAACAGCGAACAGGCACGGTTTTCACAAAATAGTATGGATTATCAAAGCAGTCTGACCTTTCTGAATCTGCAAATCAGCGGCATCAGAGAGGGCATTGAAGGGAAATAAGCATGTCATTTACTGATATCTATCAGATTTCCGGCTCGGCGATGACGGCGCAAACCATTCGTCTGAATACCGTTGCCAGTAACCTGGCGAATGCCAATGCACCTGCCGGCAGCGAGGCGCAGGCGTATAAAGCGCGCAGCCCGGTGTTTGCGGCGGTGTATCACCACAGCTTGCTGGCGGGAACGCATCGTCATGCCATTGATGGTGCCAGCGTGCAGGTGCAGGACGTGCTGCAAACCGGCGGGGCGGTGAAACGCTATGAACCGCATTCGCCGCTGGCGGATGCTAACGGGGATGTCTGGTATCCCGACGTCAACGTGGTGGAACAGATGGCGGACATGATGTCGGCCTCGCGCGATTTTGAAACCAACGTCGATGTGCTCAACAACGTGAAAAGTATGCAGCAAAGCCTGCTGAAACTGGGAGAAGCCTGATGAATACCCTGGCGCTGAATGCGCAATCGCCGCAGCCGACCGCCACGGCGGAAAGCAACAACGTGGCAGCCAGCGACACGACAAGCAGCAGCGATAGCTCGCCCGTCGATACCTTCCTGACGCTGTTTGTAGCTGAGATCCAAAACCAGGACC
>JAGZNZ010000003.1:0-186511 GCA_018363345.1 Collinsella sp.
AGTTAGACCATTTCAAATGGTTCGATGTCTGCCCGGATGCGACACTGAATGTGTCCATCCTCGCAGTATCCGGTTCTCAAGGTGCACGCCTGGCGGCTGATCCGGTCCGACCGGGCCGCGCGGCAAGGAGATATATTGCCAGACCGCGAAGCCGTGTGGGACATCAATTCCACTCTTCACAAGTCCTACACAATACATGGCTTTCTATATAGGAAGTAGAAAGTCGAGTGCAGCAAGACCGCACGTATCAGATGATGACCCTTCGGTTAAGAGATATATAAAGATCGGTCACCTGTAAGCGTTTATCTACCCGCGCTTTTAGCAATGTAAACCGCGCTTCAGATAAAAAGAGGGAGCGCCGCGCACAACGCGACACTCCCCTAACGATTCAAGAGAATCTATTAAGCCTCGAGAGCCTTCTTGGCGATGGTGGCCAGCTCGTTGAAGGACTCGATGTCCTCGTAAGCCATCTGAGCCAGGACCTTGCGGTCGAGCTCGATGCCGGCAACCTTCAGGCCATGCATGAACTGAGAGTAAGAGATGTCGTTCAGGCGAGCAGCAGCGTTGATACGGGTAATCCAGAGAGAACGGATCTCGCGCTTCTTGTTGCGGCGATCACGATACTGATACTGCAGGGAGTGCTGGACCTGCTCTTTAGCATGCTTGTAAGTACGCGAAGCGGCACCGTAGTAACCCTTCGCACGGTGCATAACGGTACGGCGCTTCTTCTTGGCGGCAACAGCGCGCTTAATACGTGCCATGTTCTATCAACTCCTAGATGGTAAAACGAAAACGGGAACGCGAACTTAGGCGAGACGCGACTTGATGACCTTGCGGTCGGCAGCGGCGATCTCGGTCTCCTGACGGAAGCCACGCTTACGCTTGGTGGACTTCTTGCTCAGGATGTGGCTCTTGAAAGCCTTGGCGCGCATAAGCTTGCCGGTACCAGTCTTGCGGAAACGCTTCTTGGTGCCGCTGTGGGACTTCATCTTAGGCATGAAATACTCCTTAATCGGTTACAGAACACTAGTTACTTGCTATCGCTTGCCGCTTTATCCTCATCGAAGGCGCCCTTAATCGGGGCGAGCAGCATAAGCATGTTACGGCCTTCCATCTTAGGCTTGGACTCGACCGTAGCGTAAGGCTTGAGATCCTCGGCGAGACGCTCGAGAACGTTAAGGCCCTGCTCCGGGTGAGCCATCTCACGGCCGCGGAACATGATGGTGATCTTAACGCGTGCGCCCTTCTTGAGGAAACGCAGAACGTGGCCCTTCTTGGTCTCGTAGTCGCCAACGTCGATCTTGGGTCGGAACTTCATTTCCTTGACCTCGACCTTGGACTGGTTCTTACGAGCAGCCTTGGCCTTCATGGCCTGCTGGTACTTGAACTTACCGTAGTCCATGACCTTGCAGACCGGCGGCTCCGCGTTGGGAGCGATCTCGACCAGGTCGAGACCCTGATCGTCGGCGACGCGCTGGGCATCGCGGATGGCGAACAGGCCGAGCTGAGAGCCATCGACGCCAATCAAACGACACGAAGATGCAGTGATCTCGTCGTTGATGCGGGTGTCATCAGACTTAGCTATTTTCCCTACCTCCATTCATAAAAAAATAACCCGGCGCTTCTCAGCAACCAGGTCGTACACATAGACTTCCTCGATTTGAGGAAGGGAATCTAAGTTGTATGACCAGTCAGCTACTCATTGGCGCCAAAAGGTGGGAACCCTCAGGTTCCTCTTTAGGGCATTGCGGGAACAACGCCTTGCGAATAATAACACGTACAGCGCGTTATCACATTACGTACACGAAAAAGGGACCTTGACCCCCTTGAACACTCGCTTGCATGTATGGTGCTCGAGACGAGACTCGAAGGGCCTTCGCTTCGCGAAGCCCCGGGCTTCGGGCGCGTGGCGCCCTCGCCACGCTCCGCTACAAACAGGCCACAGGCCTGTTTGCTTAACGCTTCGCGCGCTCACGCGAGTTCGGCACGAAAAAGGGGGCCGCAACCCCCTTGAACGCTCGCTTGCATGAATGGTGCCCGAGGCGAGACTCGAACTCGCACGTTGTTGCCAACGGTGGATTTTGAGTCCACTGCGTCTGCCAATTCCGCCACTCGGGCACGCAATGCGTGAGTTAGTTTATCACAGCTTTCTACCGATTAGTCCGAAAATGGAACTTCGAGCATTTCGATGAGTTCGACCGTGCGGAGCATCTCGCGCCGACGGCATCCGCGACCGTCGACCGAAGCCTCACCCATCTGGTTATCGTAAGGGTCCTCGCGCATGCCGTCGAAAGAGGGCTCAAACTCTGCCTGGAATCGATTGTTGGCCACCATACGCCACGGGTCGAGATTGCCAAAGTAGTGACGGCGGCGCCACTCCTCCCCCATCCTGCGAGCAGAAGATCCAAATGACACGTCGGCGTTGAGCCAACCGGTCTGCGGCGTATAGAACTCTGCCCAGTCGTGCGACCCCACCGAATCGGGCGCAACATACAGGCCGCTCTGCCAACGGGCAGGCACGCCCGCGATACGGCACATGGTGATAAACGTGAGCGCCATAACGCCGCAATCGCCGCGGAGCGAATGCGCGCAGTCATCGGCAATAGATCCCAAAAGCAAGTACGGCGGCTGATGGCGATAGTCGATATGCTGCGTCAGGTAATCATAGATAGCACGGGCGCGATCGAGCGGATCCTCGAGTCCGTCAACAACACTGGCCGTCAGCTGCTGCAGATACGGCGTAAATGCAATGTGCGGACGGTCCTCGGAAATATCCTCGGGCAGAGGCGCGTCCATACGCGGGTGAACCGGAAGTGTGCCACCGTAGACATCACAATAAGCAGCATCGATTTGATAACGATAGGTCACCGAGAATGAGCGCTCACTCGAAGAAGACCACGAGGCGGTACGCGCCGAAGCATTCGCGGGGGCAACAGCACCCTCCGGCGTCATATCGAGAACCTCGATATGAGACTGTTGACGACAGGCGGCGGCAACGGGTAGCCACGCGCAAACAGTCTCTCCATCTAGAGCGCCGGGGACAGACACGGACGCTTTAAGCGTAATGACGCGAGCCAATCCGTTTTGTGACTCCATCTCCTTGAGCATCTCGTTGCGCAGTGCTATTCCGTCCGTAGAATCGGGCCGCATGCCGGGAACCTCTTTAGGATATACGCGAAGCGAATCGAGGAAGTTGTCGAGAACGAACAGTTCGCCATCGATAAAGCGCCAGTCAATACGCTTACGATTAATCAGGTCATCAAACTGCTCTTCGGTAAACTCTGGCCACTCCTCGCGAATCATCGCAATAGCCTGATCGCGCGACACCGAAAAATGAAGCGGCGTCTCGAGCATGCGATACCGCTCGGCACGAACACAAGCAGCCAGCGAAGGCTCGGGGTTCTGCTCCAGAAGGCGATCGCAGGCAGCAACAGCCTGCATCAAATACCCGGCATCCTTAAGACGAAGAATCTCAGGGGGTAGCCCAATATCGAGATGGCGAAAATCATCACAGCGAACATCAGCAGAGCAACCAACAGGACCCTCGTCAATAACCTTCCCATCCGAAGGCAGTACATTAATAACAGCCATACCAAAACTCCAAGTCACTAGAACGCTTGAAGCCCATTGTAGCGAGATAAAAAGAAAGCCCCAACAAGGGAGCCATCAACACCGCTGAACGGTAGTCAAATAAATAATTCAGCCTCGTAACCCTGCGGCGTTAAACGAAGGAAGCCCCGTCCCCCGGAGCTGTTTTCTTGGCGCGACTTCTGGCAAAGCCAGGTGAGCGCAAAGAAAACAGTGTAGGGGGGACGGGGCTTCCGGCGGGAAGTTTAGCGACGCTTACGCCTTGTTGACGGAGCCAAACTCCTCCATGAGCTCCTTGGTGCGAGCAACGATGTTGTCGCGACCAGGCTTGAGGAGCTTGCGGGGGTCGAAGCCCTTGCCCTGCTGATCCTTGCCAGCCTCGATGTACTCGCGAACGCCCTTGGCGAAGACGAGCTGCAGGTCGGTGTTGACGTTGATCTTGGAGATACCCAGGGAGATGGCCTTCTTGATCTGATCCTCGGGGATGCCGGTGCCACCGTGCAGGACGAGGGGCAGGTCGCCGGTCTCGGCCTTGATCTCGCCCAGACGCTCGAAGGAAAGGCCAGCCCAGTCGGCAGGGTACACGCCGTGGATGTTGCCGATACCGCATGCGAGGAAGTCGACGCCCAGGTCAGCAATCTGCTTGCACTCAGCAGGATCAGCGAGCTCGCCGCTGGAGGTCACGCCGTCCTCGGTGCCGCCGATGCCGCCGACCTCGGCCTCGATGGACATGCCCTTGGAGTGGGCAAGCTCAACGAGCTCCTTGGTGCGGTCGAGGTTAAGCTGGAAGGTCTCCTCGTGAGAGCCGTCATACATGATGGACGTGAAGCCGGCCTCGATGCACTTAAAGCAGTCCTCGTAAGAACCGTGATCGAGGTGAAGGGCGACGGGAACGGTAACGCCCGTGGCCTCGACGGCAGCCTTGACCATGTCGGCGCAGACCTTGAAACCGCCCATCCACTTAGCGGCACCAGCGGTGCACTGAAGGATCAGCGGAGACTTGGCCTCCTCGGCGGCCTGGAGAATAGCCAGGGTCCACTCGAGGTTGTTGGTGTTGAAGGCACCGAGACCGTACTTGCCGGCCTCGGCCTTCTTGAGCATGTCTGCTGCGTTGACGAGCATAAAAGAAACCTCCTGTAAGGTTGCTCCGATAACGCCTGAGATTTTACCACGGCGCACCCGAGCATAAACGTTCGTTTGTTCACGAATATCGTCCAAACAGACTTTTTTTGACCGTTTGCCCTACGGAATCGACCCGTTGGGGAAAAATAGCTTGACGTTTGGACGCTTCTCGTGCTTCAAAAGCCGACTAGTAAGCTACATCTGCATGAAAGGGCTCTGCATGAGCTCGCGTGCCATGGTGGTCGAATCGCCATGGCCGGTTAGGCAAACGGTATAGGGCGGGAGAAGCTGGGCGAGCTTGGAGAGCGAGCGCAGGATCGCCGCCTCGTCTCCTCCAGAAAGATCGGTGCGGCCATGCCCACCCGGGAATAGCGTGTCGCCCACAAAGGCAATGTTCCCCTGCTCAGTGGCGGCGAACAGAACGATGCCGCCCGGTGTGTGCCCGGGCACCTCAATTACCTGCAGGCAAATGTCGCCCAGCTCAATGGTGTCGCCCTCGGCAAGCAGCCGCGTCGGCTCACCCGGATCGGGCGTCTCGATGCCCCACATCGCTCGCTGCTCCTCGATATTCGCATGCGGCACTGCTGCGTCCTTGCCACACAGCTCGTACAGGACGTCGGCGCCAACGGCGGCCCGAACTCCAGCGACACCGCCAACATGGTCGGCGTGACCGTGCGTGCAAACGGCGCCGAGCACCTGCACATCGGGGTGTTCGGCTCGAATATGCTCCACCAAGCGCTCGCCTTCCCATGCGGGGTCGATAATCACGCACTCATTGTCCGAAATGACAGCATAGCTATTGGTCTGAATGGGACCGTTTACGAGCGTCTCGATCTCGACCGATCCCTTGGGAGTTAAATCCAAGGACACAGCACTCATGTCCCTCTCCTCTCTATAGAACTCGAGGCATCAAACGATGCCTCGAGTGTAGCGAATATCGATAATGTGGCACGTTCGTCGCGACTAAACGCGGCGCTTAAGCTGGGCTCCACCCTCGCCGGGCATCAAGCGACGCGCGTCGTAGACCGAGTCAACGCTGCTGATAGAGGCCAGCAGCGGATCCAGACCACTCGCGTCCGAGATCTCGACCATAAAGCGCAGGGTTGCAATACCCTCGCGGTTGGTTGACGTGGCGGCAGAAAGGATATTGCCACCCGCATCGCCAATGGCAATGGTGACATCCTTGAGCAGGCCCATGCGGTCCAGGCACTCGACCACGATCTCGACCTGGAAGAGGGTGTCGGCAGCGCCGTCCCATTCCACATCGATCATGCGCTCGGGATGCTCCATAAGACCCTTGACGTTGGGGCAGTTGGCGCGATGCACCGAAACGCCACGACCGCGCGTGATGAAGCCGACGATGTCGTCGCCCGTCACGGGGTTGCAGCAATGGGCCAGACGGACCAGCAGGCCGCTGTTGCTCTCGCCCTTGACGATAATGCCGTTGCTGGCGCTCTTGCCGCGCTTTTGCGGCTTGCGGTTGGAGCCGCGGGCAGGCTGCTTGACGACCTCGGCGATAGCCTCGGCCTTGGTGAGCTGTTCCTCGGGTTTGGGGTCCAAGATTTGCTCGACCTTATTGCCAACGGCACGTGGGGCGACTTTGCCCGCACCAACGGCGGCAAACAGGTCCTCGAGCTGCTTATAGTTAAACTGCTCCGCCACGGCGTTGAGCGCACGCGTGGATCGTGGCGTAGAGATGCCATATCCGCGCTTGCGCAGGTCCTTAGCCAGTATATCGCGGCCGGCGGCAGCGTCGTCGTCCTTGGTCGCGGCGGCGAAGTAACGGCGGATCTTTGACTTGGCGGAAGGTGTCTTAACGATCTTGAGCCAATCACGCGACGGCTTGGAACTCTTGTTGGTCAGAATCTCGACACGGTCGCCCGTCTTGATCTCGTGCGTGAGCGGGGCCACCGCACCGTTGATCTTAGCGCCGACGCAGTGGTTTCCCACCTCGGTGTGAACGGCGTAGGCAAAGTCGAGCGGCGTGGAGCCGGCACGAAGCGCCATGACCTCGCCCTTGGGCGTAAAGACGAAAATCTCCTGATCGAAGAGGTCGACCTTCAGCGAATGCAGGTATTCCTTGGCGTCGGTGATCTCATCAGACGCAGCCCAATCGAGCGAATGTTTGAGCCAGTTAATCTGGTCGTCCAAGCGCTGGGCATCATTGGTCTTAGACGCGGACGATCCGCCCGACTTCTTATAGAGCCAGTGGGCGGCAATACCGTACTCGGCCTGCTCGTGCATCTCGTAGGTACGAATCTGAATCTCGAGCGGACGAGCCGTGGGGCCGATAACCGTCGTGTGGAGCGACTGGTAGTTATTGACCTTGGGCATGGCGATATAGTCTTTAAAGCGCCCGGGCATGGGGTGCCACAGCGTATGCACCGCACCGAGCGTGGAATAGCAATCGCGCACCGAATGCGTGATGACGCGCAGTGCCACCAGGTCGTAGATCTCGGAAAATTCCTTGCCCTTGCGCTTCATCTTTTGGTAGATGGACCAATAGTGCTTGGAACGGCCGTTGATCTGGAAGTCCTCTAGACCAATGCGGTTGAGCTCATCGGTAAGCGTCTTGATGGTCTCGGCAAGGTAGCGCTCGCGGACCTCGCGCGACTCAGCCACCATGCGCGCGATGCGCTGGTAGGCATCGGGCTCCAGGTAGAAGAAGGACAGGTCCTCGAGCTCCCATTTAATGGAGCTCATGCCCAGACGGTCGGCCAGGGGCGCATACACGTCCATGGTCTCGCGAGCCTTAAACAGGCGACGGTCCTCACGCAGGGCTGCAAGGGTGCGCATGTTGTGCAGACGGTCGGCAAGCTTAACGATGATGACGCGGATGTCCTTGGACATGGCGAGGAACATCTTTCGCAGCGTGAGCGCCTGTTTCTCGTCCATACTGTCGACTTCGATGTTGGTGAGCTTGGTCACGCCATCGACGAGCTCGGCCACCGTATCGCCAAACAGGCCGGAAACATCGGCAAGCGAGGTCTCGGTATCCTCGACGGTATCGTGCAGCAGCGCGGCGCACACTACATCGCAGTCCATCTTGAGATCGGCCAAAATGATGGCCACCTCGACGGGATGGTTGATGTACATCTCACCCGAGCGGCGCTTTTGGTTGCAGTGCTTCTCGGCAGCAAAGCAATAGGCCTGCTCCACCTTAGAAAAGTCGTCCTCATTCATATATTTGAGGCACAGGCGCTCCAGTTTGTCGTAGCTGTCCGCCATAATCTCGGGCGGCAGCTCATCGGCATGCTTATAGTGCTCCATCTCCGAGAACGGCTGGAGAGTGGAATCATGGGCGGTACGGGCTGCGGCATCCATCGAGGTCCCCTTCCCCTAGGCCCGCGGTACGATCGGGCGGTTAACTTTGGCTAGCATATCAGAAGCGCACGAATCGAGCGCCCAACTCCGGAAAGCCGAGAACTCCATGCGCGAGCGCAAGCCCTCCAAATAGCGAATTGACCTGCTCAATTGCACACGGCCGGGGTTTTCGGCCATCGCGATGCGACGGGTGTCGTCAAACCCCGAAACGCGACAGAAACCAAGCTCTTCGAAGATTCCCAGGCCACTTTCCACCGAGCGCTCGTCGACCGGCGTGCGAGCATCGATGGCAAGGCACATCTGCGCGATGTCGATATCGCTTGCGCAGAATGAATCATCCCCGGTCTTACCGCGGTTGGAGCGCCACATGGTCTGCAACGCACGATAGAGTGTGACGAGTTCGTCGCGCTCGGGTGCGTAGCAGTCGAGCAGGCGCTCGTTGATGCGGGCGTCGCGCGACGAATAGAGCAGGTGGATCACGGCGGGCTGTCCGTCACGACCGGCACGCCCGCTCATCTGGTTGAACTCAATGGCGCCAAACGGCATGTGGTACAGCACGACATGGCGGATATCGGGCAGATTGACACCCTCGCCAAAGGCAGAGGTCGAGACGATGCAGCTGAGGCTTCCGTCTCTAAAGGCTTCCTCCACGCGGCGGCGATCGGAGCGCGCAAGCCCCGCGTTATAGAACGCGATATGGGTTGCGCAATCGGGCACACGCTTGCGCAACGTCTTGGCGAGCGCCACGGACTGGTCGCGCGAATTGACGTAAATGACGGTCTTCTCCCCCGTCGCCACGATCGACACCAAACGGTTCTCGCGGCTCGCAAGGTCGCGGTCGTCCTCGAGCTGCAGGTTCTCGCGCACCGTCTCGTCGACCACCGTGCGAGTAATCGGCAGCATGCGGGCAAGCTCGGCCACGACCGGAGCCGTCGCGGTGGCCGTCGCAGCCATAACAACCGGGTCGCCCAGGGCTTTGAGGATATCGGGCATGTCGAGATAGGCGCTGCGGTCGCCGCCCTTGGCAAGGCCGGCGTGGTGCGCCTCATCGATAACGACAAAGCCGATGCGGCCCGAACGCGCGAAGCGGTCACGGTGGATAGATAGGAACTCGGGCGTCGTGAGCACGATACCGGTGCGGCCCGAAGCTAGGCCGGCGAACACATCATCGCGTGCGGCCTCCACGGTCTCGCCGGTCAGCACGCCAACGCCAATGCCAAGCGCTGCCATCGTCGACGAGAGGTGATAGGCCTGGTCGGCAACAAGCGCGCGCAGCGGATAGACAAAGATGCTCGCACGTCCGCGAAGGACAGCCTCGCGCGCAGCATGTACATGGAAGATGAGAGACTTGCCGCGGCCCGTTCCCATAACGGCCAAGACGCTCTGGTGGTCGGCCAAGGCATCGAGCGCCTCAACCTGCGCGCGGTGCGGCTGGTTCGATCCGATAAAGCTATGGATAAGCGAGCGCGTGAGCTCGGTATAGGAAAGCTGGGCGAGCGTCTCGCGCTTACGCGACTCCAGGCGCAGGCCGGAATCCGCCGGCTGCACGCCACGACGAAGCTCGCATGCCGGATCATCGACGCTGGGCAGCGTGGTATCGCGAACCAGAACATCCTTGATCATGAGCTTGGGCTTCACACGCCCCTGCCAATGCTCGGCAACGGCCTCGAACACCAAGTCGACAGCGCTATCGCAGTTGATGAGCTTATCGATTTGCGGCACGCGGAACATAATGGCCGGCACACTCGCGGCGCCATCGGTCGCCACAAAGCGCATGTGCTCGCCGGTTTTGCCCACCACGGCGCGGTCGCACATCGTCACGCCCTCGGCAGCCAGCAGCGGCACCTTGTTGCCCTGGCCAAACGGCTCAAGACGGGAGATCTGCTCGATGGTCTCGATATTCAGCTCGGAAAGGTCGACGGTGGCGGCGACCTCGTCGGTGTCTTCAAAGTCCTCGGCGGGAAGCTCCGATAGCACGGCGGAAAGGCGGCGGCGGAACTCATCGAGCTTGGATGCCTCGATGGTCACACCCACCGCACCGGCATGTCCGCCGCGACGAATCAGCAGGTCGGAGCAGCGTTCTACGGCGTCAAACAGGTTAACTTTGCCCACCGAGCGACCCGAACCGCGCGCGATACCGTCCTCGATCGAGAACAGCAGCGCCGGCACGTGATAGCGGTTGGTCAGACGGCTTGCCACGATGCCCTTGACGCCCTCGTGCCAGCCCTCGCCACCCACGACGATTGCGCGTCCGCCGTCATAGGTCTTCTCGACCTTTGCCATGGCATCGCGCGTGAGCTCCGCCTCGATCTCACGGCGCTGGCGGTTGATTTCCTCGAGCTCAGCCGCCAGTGCGCTTGCTTCGATGGGATCGCGGGCAAGCAGCAGGTCGAGCGCCAGCTTGGGATCGGCCATGCGGCCGGCAGCATTCAGACGAGGGATGAGCGAAAACGACAGGCCGTCGGCCGTAATGGTAGAAAGGTCCGTCTTGGCGAGCGCAGCAAGCGCGATATAGCCGGGACGAGCGGTTACGCGCATCTGCTGGATGCCCTCGGCAACCAGCGCGCGGTTCTCGGGCGTGAGCGGCATCATGTCGGACACGGTGCCCAGCGCCGCGACCTCGATTAGCGAACGCCAATACGACGGCTTGCCCAGGCGCTCACCCAGGACTTGCACCAGCTTGAGCGCCACACCAGCACCGGCAAGTTCACGCGAGGGGCCCTCGTCCTCGAGCTTGGGGTCGGTCAGGGGCACACCCTGCGGCACCTGGTCGGAGGGCTCGTGATGGTCCGTGACCACCAAATCGATCCCCAGGCTCTCCAGATAGGAAACCTCTTCCTTGGCGGCAATGCCGTTATCGACGGTCACGATCAGCTGGGGGCGAGCGAGCTCGTTAACGCGGTCGAGCGCCGCGCGCGAAAGACCGTAGCCCTCGTCAAAGCGATGCGGAATAAACGGCGTGACATCGGCGCCAAACGTGCGTAGTGCCTCGGTCAACAGACAGGTCGACGTAATACCGTCAACGTCAAAATCGCCAAAGACCGCAATGTGCTCGTGGTTGCAAATAGCACGCTCGACGCGGTCGGCAACGACCGACATGCCCGGGATAATGAGTGGGTCGGCCCAGTCGCGATCGAGCGAAGGCGTCAAAAACAGCTGACCTTCTTCGATGGATGTAATGCCGTGCGCAACCATAATACGCGCCACCAGCCCGGGAATGCCCAGGCCAGCCGAAAGCTCCTTTTCGAGCTCGGGGTTTTGCTGAGCGACCGCCCAGCGATGCGTCGTCTTAAGCGATGACATAGGCGCCCACCCCCGATAGGGGCAGGTCGCCGCGATACCTCTCACGGTTCATAGCGATGAGTCCTCTGTGTATGCCCGCTTCGGCAGGCAGATCTGTTGAACGGATTTATTATACCGTGCAGAGCAGACGCAAATCGCCGCAGCACGCCGCGGTTTCGATAAACGATGCCGGTAATAGCCTCGAAATATTCGAGCGTTTCTGACGCACGGACGCATGCGAGCGTCTAGCATATCCATTCAAAACGGGTTCACGGGCAAAGGGAGTCACAAGCGCATATGAAGCAATGGGTTGGACTGGGCAAGTTTCTCGCGGGGCACATGCAGGTCATCGTTCCGATTTGCGTGGCACTCGGCGTGCTCTTTCCCCAACAGATTGGCGTACTCAAGCCCATCGTTCCCACCTTGTTTGCCTTTATGACGTTTCAGGGTGCGCTCAGCAACACCTTTCACCAGGTAACCGAGGTGTTCCGCCGTCCGTTGCACCTAGTCTTGGCGCTGCTCGTCTCGGCGGTGCTTATTCCCATCGCGGCGTATGCCATGGGGTCACTCTTCTTTGGCTCCAACCCCAACCTTGTCTGCGGCATTGTGCTCGAATACAGCGTGCCCGTGGCCGTCACCGCTTTTATGTGGATCAGCATGTTCGGCGGCAACGGCCCGCTCGCGCTCACCATCATCCTGACGTCCTCGGTCATCTCACCTGTGACGATTCCGCTTACGCTCAAGCTCCTGCTGGGCGCCACCGTCTCGATCGACGTGCCGAGCATGATGCAGAACATGGCCTTTATGATCGCCATCCCCGCTGTGCTCGGTATTGCCATCAATGAACTCACGCGCGGCTGGGGCCACGAGAAACTCTCTCCCGCGCTCTCGCCCGCCTGCAAGTTCATGATGATGGGCGTCATCGCGTCCAACTCCACCGCTATGAGCGAGTACGTGCTACACATGAACGCGGTGCGCCTGGAAGTCGCCCTCTTTATTTTGGTCTTCGCCATCAGCGGCTTTGTCGTCGGTTTTCTGGTCGCACGTGCGCTGCATCTGCCATATAGCGAGACGACTACCATGTGCTTTACCTGCGGCATGCGCAACATCTCTTCGGGTGCCGTCATCGCCACGCAGTACTTTCCGGGCGAGGTCGTGTTCCCCGTCATGTGCGGCACGCTGTTTCAGCAGGTGTTGGCCTCAATTATCGGACACCTCTTTGAGCGCCTGACCGGCGAGGAGCGCGCCGCCCAGCGCAAGCGGGTCGAGGCTGGCCGCGACGCCATGGCGCGCTAGGCTGTCCGCATTACGTGGGTGTTAGTCTTGCTATACGAGCGTTTCCAGATGCGCACGCAGACGCTCAGCATCGATATCGAGCGTCGTCTCGGCATTGACTTGGGCCAAACGATAGCCGACAAAGTAGGGCGAAACCACCCAACGCGGCAGCGCCTTGGCAATGGTCCGACCGCCCAGGTGATAGAAGAACAAGTTGTACGACTCTGCGCGACCACCGTGGTGCCCGTTTAGGATATAGCGCAGAGCTACCTGGATCGCATCGGCAAAGAGATCCGCCTCGGCTTGGTCTCGTGCGTCATCGCTGGCGGCGATTCCCTGCGGGGCTGAAACGTTGATCTCAAAGAACCCCATGATCGGTTCGGTTGAGATATTGACCAAGATTCCCCCCTGTTGCCAGACATTGATTCCTTCGAAATTGGCGGAAGTCAGCGAAGCATAGCCGTCTTCCTGCTCCAAACCTACAATCTGCATGTGCGGATGAACGAGACTACCGCCCGAGAGCGGACCCTTGTTCTTGTACATGAGAACGCTGCGATACTGCTGTGAATCGATCATCTGCTGCCAGCAACCCAGAGCAAACCGCATCACATGGTGGAGTTCATCCGGCGCATAGGTCACCAGGTCGGCGTCGTGGTCGGACGACTCAATCAATACGGTCTGGCGAGTGGCCCGCAAGGTCTTAAACTTATTCTCGAGCCAGATGCAGTCACCGTCGCGCCGGATGATATTGGCGAGTTCCTCGGTATCGCAAAAGGGGCACGCGGTGCCGGGACGACGGTTGTCGTCGGGCTTACCGTTCGCCTGCTGAACGTCAAATACCAGCGCCACGGGTTATACCTCCAGCGGCACGATCTTGGTGCCATGGAGTTCGGAGACGCCCAGTGCCGCCGCCACGGTATCGCGATTGGCCGTGGAAATGCCGCCACCGGGAAGAATGGTCAGGCGGTCGCCCGCATACTCGACAAGACGCGACAGGTGCTCCAGGTTGTCCTCGATCGGCGTACCGGCAGTACCACCGTGCGTCAGAATGCGCGTGACGCCGCAGTCGGCGAGCGTGTCAATGGCGTCCAGCTGAGCCTCGGGCGAGAGCTGGTCAAACGCCATGTGGAAAGTGATGTCGATAGGATCGCGTTTGCACTCCTCGGTCGCGCAGCCCGCAGCCATCACGAGGGCGCCAAGCGTAAGTTCGTCGAGCGCCCAGCCGCCGGCACAGGGCTTGCAGCAGCCAAAGACCAGGCCGTCAACGCCGGCGCTCACGGCAAGACCCAAGTCCATCTCCATCATGCGCAGCTCGTCCTGGTTGTAGTGAAAGTCACCGCCACGCGGGCGAATCATGCACATCACTCGCGCGTCATGCTCGTGAGCATAGCTGACCGTAGTGCTGATAACGCCGGCCGAGGGCGTGGTGCCACCGACGGCAAGGTTGTCGCACAACTCGATGCGCTTAGCACCGGCATCGATAGCCGCCGGCACACGCTCAAAGTTCTCGGCACAAAACTCGTACAGCATAGATAGACCCCCAGATGACAAACGTTTTCCGATGGGCATTGTCGCACGTTAAATAGCAACCCACACGATGGAACAAAACCTTGACAAGGAGTGTCCCAAAGTGCCGGCACATAAGGAACGTCCCCAGGTGCCACCTTGAGCGATGGGTACTCATTTAAGTACGTCCCCAATGAGTACCCGCAGGGGACAGACAGACCGGACTCCCTATACGACAACTGTTGACATCATATACTATGTGTCATATAGTAGGTGTTACACAGTATACTACGAAAGGAGGTGTGCGGATGGAGGCACAGATGAAGCGCGGCTTCCTCGAGGCCTGCGTGCTCGCGGCCGTCTCGGGCGAGGAATCCTACGGCTATCAGATCGTGAAGGACGTGCCCGCGAGTATGGGGCTCACGGAATCCACGCTCTATCCGTTGCTCAAGCGCCTGGAGAAGGCGGGCTGCATCACCGCGCGCTCCGCCGAGCACAACGGGCGGCTGCGGAGGTACTACCGCATCACGGACGCCGGGCGCGAGCGTATCGCCGAGTTCCTCGACGAATGGCCATCCGTGCAGGAGATCTACCGTTACGTGGAGGGGGCGCACCATGACGCGCGATGAGTTCTTGAACCGGCTGGGCGAGCTTCTGGCCTGCCTGCCGGCAGATCAGGTAAAGGAAACGCAGGAGTTCTACGCGGAGGCCATCGCCGACCGTATGGAGGACGGCATGACGGAGGCCGAGGCTGTGGCCGCCATGGGCACGCCCGGTGAGGTCGCCGAGGCAACGCTCGACGAACTGCCCGCCGTGCCGCGCGCGATCGCGAGGACCAAGCGCAAGAGCACGGCACTTCTATGGGCGCTCGCCATCGTGGGCTCTCCGGTATGGATTCCGCTGCTGCTCGCGTTCGTCGCCGTTGCCGCTGCAGTCTACATCTGTATTTGGGTTCTTGCGCTCTGCGTGTGGATCGTGGCCGCGGCATTCGGGGGCGCGGGCCTGGTAGGGCTCCTGTTCGCCGTGGACGGCATCATTATCGGGCATGTTCCGTACGTTTTGGCCTCGATGGGAATGGGATTCGCTTCCATCGGTGTGGCGCTCCTCACGGGAGCCGGCGCCTGGACGGCGTCCAAGCAGATCGCGCGCCTCTCTGCCCTTTGGGCGAAGAAAGCCGTTTCGCCCTTCTGGAAAGATCGAGGCAATAAGAGCCGCATGGGCGCTGAAGCGGCGCCGCTCACGGCATAGGAAGGAGTGCAAACATGTCCAGCGTAAAAAGGATTTACCTTGCCGTAGCGGGTGGGCTTGTTGCCACGGGGCTCGTCCTGGCTGCTATCGGATTTGTGGCCTCCGGCTTTAACCTCGCTGTGCTCAACACGCAGATCGACCTGCGCGATGACACCATCATTCTGGGTGGTGTTGAAATAGACGACCCGACAGGGCTTCCACTCATCGAGCAGCTTGCCGAGGTCGGCGAGATCCATATTGGATCTGCAACGACTGGTTCGTCTTCTCCTCGCAAATGATCGAGCTCGTAGCAGCCGTCCCCCCTTCGGGCGCACCACGACGGGCATGAGCACACCGCGCTCGGAGCCTTTTTGCGAGACCTTCCGTCACGCTCTTCCTGCGTGGTGAACCGGTCATCGACCGACGAGAGGCTGATGGGAATCTCTCGACTTCGGGCCAATCCCGCTCACCGATCTGGTCTTCCTTCGTGATGCGCACATAAGCGAGCAGACACCGCGCAGAGCTTCAGCGCGGCCGCACTTCCACGTCTATGACGGAGGTGCCCGGCGGCGTCTTGGCGATCCCCTTGTTTGCAGGCGTTAGCGCGTGGGGATCGCCCACTCGTGGGCCGAGGCCGCCGACATAGTCATTGGGGACGTTCTTAAACGACTGGTCATTCAAGAACGTCCCCAACGACTAACACTCTCATTCTGCGGGCACTCATTTAAGTACGTCCCCAATGAGTGCGGCTAAGACAACGCCGATGTTTTAGCAACGACAGCGAAAACCCGCCAGAGCGAGCAAGGTGCCTTGAAACGAGGCGGCATTGACCTTCTGGTCATGCCGCCGAAGTTGAAAGGCAGATTGCCGCTCTGAGCTCCTGTCCGGTACCGGTCATGGTGATCTTGCCGGTCTCGAGCACGTAGCCGCGCGTAGCAATCGAAAGCGCCATCTGCGCGTTCTGCTCGACCAAGAGCACCGTGGTACCGGCCTTGTGCAGGTCCTCGACGATCTGGAAGATCTGCTCAATCAGAATCGGCGCCAGACCCATGGAAGGCTCATCGAGCATGAGCAGCTTGGGGTTGCTCATAAGGGCGCGCCCCATAACGAGCATCTGCTGCTCGCCGCCCGAAAGGGTGCCGGCGACCTGGCGACGGCGCTCCTTAAGGCGCGGGAACTGCTCGTAGACGCGCTCAAGGCCCGGAGCCACCGTGGACTTGGACTGCGTGTAGGCGCCCATCTCCAGGTTCTCCTCGACCGTCATCTGCAAAAAGGCGCGACGGCCCTCGGGCACCTGGGCCAGGCCCTTGCCCACCAGTTTATCGGCAGGCGTATGGGTAATGTCCTCGCCCATAAACTTGACGGAGCCGGTCTTGGAACGCAGCAGGCCCGAGACGGTTTTAAGCGTCGTGGACTTACCGGCGCCGTTCGCGCCGATCAGGGCCACGATCTCGCCCTCGTTGACGTTAAAGGAGATGTCCTTGATGGCGTGGATAGCGCCGTACCAGACGTTGATGTTGTAGACGGAAAGCATCGGCTCTGCCATTTAGTTCTCCCCCTTATCCTGCTTGCCCAGATATGCCTCAATTACGGCATCGTTGTTCTGGATCTCCTCGGCCGTGCCCTTGGCGATGACCTTACCAAAGTTGAGCACGCAGATGCCCTCGCAGATGTTCATGACGAGCGACATATCATGCTCGATAAGCATAATGGCGATGCCAAAGGTGTCGCGGATCTTGACGATGTTCTCCATGAGCTCCGCGGTCTCGGACGGGTTCATGCCGGCGGCAGGCTCGTCGAGCAGCAGCAGTTTGGGGTTGGTGGCAAGCGCGCGGACGATCTCCAGACGACGCTGGGCGCCGTAAGGCAGCGAGCCGGCCTGCTCGTTTGCCAGGTGCTCCATATCAAAGATGGACAGCAGCTCCATGGCGCGCTCGTGGGCGGCCTTCTCGTGCTTCCAGTACGTCGGCAGACGCAGCACGCCCTCAAAACCAGAGTAGCGCTCCTGGTTGTGCAGGCCGACCTTAACGTTGTCCTCCACCGTCATGGTGTTGAACAGGCGAATGTTCTGGAATGTACGGGCAATACCCATGCGGTTGACCTGATAGACCGACTTGCCCGAGGTGTCCTCACCATCGAGCAGGATAGTACCGTGCGTGGGCTGGTGCACCTTGGTGAGCAGGTTGAAGACCGTGGTCTTACCGGCACCGTTGGGACCGATCAGACCGGCGATCTCGGTCTTACCGATGGTCAGGCTAAAGTCGTCGACCGCCTTGAGGCCGCCAAATTCAATGCCCAAGTGGATGCACTCGAGCGCCGGGCGCTGGCCCAGGTCGCGGTCGGGAACGATGGCGCCAGAAGGATACGGGACCATCTTGCCCTTGTTGAACTCAAACTTACTGGGCATCGGCTGCCACCTCCTTCTTGGAAGCAAAGCGGTCCTTAATGCGTGCGAAGAACGCCTTGAGCTGCGGGTTGTTGGTAAAGATCATGACCAGAATCAGCACGATGGCGTAGATGAGCATGCGGTAGTCCGAGAACTGACGGAGCAGCTCGGGAAGCACCGTGAGCAACGCCGCCGCGATGACGGAGCCGCGCATATTGCCCAGACCGCCCAGGACCACGAATACCAGGATGAGGATGGACGTGTTGAAGTCGAACTTGGTGGCGGAAAGCTGCGAGAAGTTACCGCCGAAGAGGGCTCCGGCAGCGCCGGCGAGAGCGGCGGAAACCACGAAGGCGATCATGCGGTACTCGGTGACGGAGATGCCCACGGACTCGGCAGCGATCTTGTTGTCGCGCACGGCCATAATGGCACGGCCGGTACGGCTGCGAACCAGGTTGAGCACGATCACGAGTGCGACCATGACCAGGATGGCACCGGCGAGGAAGGTCGAGTACGTCGACACGCCCGATGCGCCCTGCGCGCCCTTGATGATGGCGGTGCCGTCCTCGAGCAGGTGCAGGTCGTCGATCGTGGAGTTACCTGTGATGTTAAAGATCACATGCAGGCCGCGGGAGTCGACGCCCACGATAAGGCAGGTGACGATCTCTTTGATGATCTCGCCAAAGGCCAGCGTCACGATAGCCAGGTAATCGCCGCTCAGGCGAAGGACCGGGATGCCGATCAAGAAGCCCAGGATGGCGGCAGCGATGGCACCGACCACGATGCTGATGATCAGGCGCACCGGATCGGAGGGAACGGCGCTCTCCAGCGCGACGGCGGTGACGATTCCCGTATAGGCACCGACACTCATAAAGCCCGCGTGGCCCAGCGACAAGTCGCCCGCGATGCCGACGACGAGGTTAAGGGAGATGGCCATGACGATATAGGCCGTGATGGGAACCAGCTGACCGGCGATCATGCGCGGAATCATGTGGTTGGACTGCATAAAGAACACGATGGCGAACGCCACAAGGCACATGGCGTACGTAACAAAGTCGTGACGCGTCTGCTTGTCTTTAAGAAACTTCATAACGCTCACCTACACCTTCTCGGGGACGTACTTGCCCAAGAGGCCGGCAGGCTTGACGAGCAGGACGATGATCAGAACACCAAAGACGATGGAGTTGGCAAGGCTCGTGGAAATGTAGGCCTGCGCCATCGCCTCGATGATGCCGATGAGAATGCCACCGACAAAGGCGCCGGGGATGGAGCCGATACCGCCGAAGACGGCGGCGTCGAAGGCCTTGATGCCAGGCATGGCACCCGTCGTGGGCTGCAGCACCGGCGAGTAGGAGCACAGAAGCACACCGGCGATGGCGGCAAGGGCAGAGCCGATGGCAAACGTCATCGAGATGGTACGGTTGACGTTGATGCCCATGAGCTGAGCGGCGGCCTTGTCCTCGGACACGGCGCGCATGGCTTTGCCCATCTTGGTCTTACCTGTAAAGAACATCAGGCCGGCCATGATAACCAGGCAGGCGACGATGGTGACGAGCGAGACGGCGCTCACGTTGAACTTGGCCAAGAACTCCGGCACCGGGAAGGTGACGAGCGAAGTGAAGTTCTTGGGCGTGGCGCCCCACAGAAGCTGCGCGGCGTTCTGCAGGAAGTAAGACACGCCGATGGCCGTGATCAGAACGGCCAGCGGGCCCGCCTGACGCAGCGGCTTGTATGCCAGACCCTCGATGAGAACACCGAGAACGGTACAGACCACACAAGAGAGAATTACAGATGCCCAGCCCGGGAGGCCGAGATACGACGTGGCACAGAACGAGACATAGGCACCGACCATGATGACGTCGCCGTGAGCGAAGTTCAGCATCTTGGCGATACCGTAGACCATGGTGTAGCCCAACGCGATGATGGCGTAGACGCTGCCCATGGACAGGCCGTTGACCAGGTATTGGATAAAGACCGTCATGTTCCACATCCCCCTTTCGAATAGGTTTCCAGTTAATGTATGAAACAGGGACGTTACACTGTCCCTAGATACCAAGCAAGCAGGGAAGGCCAAAACCTCCCCTGCTTGGGATCAAAACCGCTCAATGTAAGGCGGTCTATTAGGCCTGTACGTACTTGCCGTCGGTGATAACGTACGCCGTGGGGTCCTTCTGGACCTGGCCCTTATCGTTCCAGGTGAGCTTGCCGGTCAGACCGTCAACGGTAATCTTGAGCATAGCCTTGGGCAGCTTCTCGGCGACCTCGGTCGGGTCGGCATCGACACCAAGACCGGCCTCCTTGAGGGCCTCGGCCACCGCGTGCACGCCATCGTAGGCGTCGGCGGCAAACTGGTCGGGGGTATCGCCGTACTTATCCTTGTAAGCGTTGACGAAGTCGGCGTTCTTCTCGTCGTCGGCGGAGAACGGGGTCATGAGCAGCAGACCCTCGGCAAGAGAGGTGTCGAAGCCCTCAACGCCCAGGATGCCGTCCATGCCGTCGCAGCCCATCATCTTGACGTCGTAGCCCATGTCCTTGGCATTCTTGAGCAGGACGGACGCCGGCGTGTAGTAGATCGGCGCAAAGATCATGGTGGCGCCGGCCTGCTTGGCCTTGGTCAGCTGGTTGGTAAAGCTCGTGGCAGAGTCGTCCTTAAAGGTCTCCTCGTCAACAATCTCGAGCTTAGACTCAGCGGCCTGGGCCTTAAAGGAATCTGCGATACCCGAAGAATAGGCGTCGCCGGAGTTATAGAACAGTACGAACTTCTCGTCCGCATACTTCTGCGCCAGGAACTTGGCAGCGTTGACGCCCTGGTTAGGGTCGGTAAAGCAAACCTGGAAGACGCAATCCTTGCCGTCGGTGACGTCCTCGGAGGACGCGGACGGGGTGATCATGAACGTCTTGGGGTCGTTACCGCACTCTGCGGCAACGGCAACCGACGCACCCGTGGTGGTCGGGCCGACAAGGGCCTGCATGCCCCAGTCGAGCAGGGTATTAAAGGCGTTGACGGCCTTCTCGCCGTCGGCCTGGTCGTCCTCGGCCTTGCTGGCAAGCGGCAGCTCCTTGGTGGAGAAGTCCTTGCAGCCAAGCTCGACGCCCTGGGTAACGGACTTGCCGTAGGACGCGGCGGCACCGGTCAGCGGGCCGATGGTGCCGATCTTAAACGAAGCGTCGCCCGAAGCGGAACCGCTGTCGCCGCCGTTGGAGGAGCAGCCAGCTAGAATGGACATCGCCCCCAGACCTGCTGCGCTCGCGATAACGCTCCTGCGATTCATAACAGGGTTCAATGACTTACCGGTGAGGCTCGACATGCGGCTCTCCTCTCAAATCTCGTCGGGTTTTGGTTACCCGACAGGCCATCCTTCGCCGTGTTCGGCGTTCGCAAAATAGTAGACGCTTTAGTTGAGAAAAGTGGCGATTATTTCAACTATTCTTTTGTTTTGTCCGTTTATCCATAATTATGCGTATTTCTATTGGTTTATGCAGTTTAGCCACTTTATTGTGTGAAAGTAATGTTTCCATTCTGTTACAAGCTTCCCTGTCCTGATTAAAACGGCCTCACCGGTAGCGCTTTATACGCACTTAGGCGGCGATGTACTTGCCGTCCTGGATCACATAGGCTGTAGCGGGCTTCTCGACTTGGCCCTCGTCGTTCCACGTGAGCTCGCCCGTCAGGCCCTCGATCTTGATCTTGCGCATGGCCTTGGCAAGATCGCCGGCAATGTCGGCGCCGTCGGCCGTAATATCGATGTCTGCCTTATCGATAGCCTCGACAATCGCATGGACGCAGTCATAGGCATCGGCGGCAAACTGGTTGGGCGTCTCGTCGTAGGCGTCCTTATATGCCTTGACGAAGTCGGCGTTCTTCTCATCGTCGGCAGAGAACGGGGTCATGAGCAGCACGCCCTCGGCAAGGGAGGTGTCGAAGCCCTCAACGGAGAGCAGGCCGTCCATGCCGTCGGTACCCATGAGGGTCATGTCGTATCCCATGTCCTTGGCGTTCTTGAGCAAAACGGACGCCGGCGTGTAGTAGATCGGCGCAAAGATGAGCGTGGCGCCGGCCTCCTTGGCCTTGGTGAGCTGGTTGGTAAAGCTCGTGGAGGAGTCGTCCTTAAAGGTCTCGGTATCGACGATATCAAGTTTGGACTCCTTGGCCTGCTCGGCAAAGGCATCGGCAACACCCGAGCTGTACGTATCGCCGGAGTTGTAGAACAGGGCGATCTTGGCGTCTGCATACTTCTCGGCCAAGAACTTCGCGGCGCTGGCACCCATGGTGGGATCGGTGAAGCAAACCTGAAAGACCGTTGTCTTATCCTTGGTCACGTCGAGCGACGAGGCCGAAGGCGTGACCATGAGCATATCGTCGGCAATCTCGCCCGAGACGGCGACGGCAGCACCGGTGGTGACGGGGCCGACGAGCGCCTGCATGCCCCAGTCGCACAACGTATTGAAGGCGTTGATGGCCTTCTCGCCGTCGGCGACATCGTCCTCGGACTTAAGCGAGAGTTTGAGGTCCTTGGTCGAGAAATCCTTGGCGGCAAGCTTGGCACCCTTCTCGGCCGAAACGCCATAGGTTGCCGCGGCGCCGGTCAGAGGGCCGATGACACCGATCTTGAAGGTCTTGCCGTCATCGGCGGAGCCGCCGTCCGAGCCACCCGACGAACAACCAGCGAGTGCCGCGGTGCTGCCGAGCGCCGCGGCGCCGGCGAGAAAGTTCCTTCGGCTGAGCGTGCTGTTGATGTTGAACATGGTGTCCCCCTTTTTCGCTGGCCGCAGTGCGGTCGTCTTGCGGTACGGGGCAAACCTTATGGCGCAAACGTTGACAGTTTGTTACGGAGTTCCGTTTGTAGCGAGCATGTTTCCAATGTTTCCGCAGCGTTTCGGGGGTGCCGTTTTGTGCGACTCCTGTTGCCTGGCGAGCACGCGCCTTCGGTTCACGCTAGAATGCACTCAACCTTTAAGCGGTTAATCCATCCATAAGATGCACGAAGGAGCTATCTATGAGCGAATCCCTGCGCACCGTGAACGTCGGTCTGATCGGTCTGGGAACCGTCGGCGGCGGCGTGGCCCGTCTGATCAAGAGCCACCACGATGAGTACCTGGCAGCCTACGGCATCGACCTTAAGCTGACCCGCGCCTGCGCGCTTGCCTGGGAGCAGGCCGAGGCAGCCGGTATTGAGCACGAGGCCTTTACGAGTGACTGGCATGACGTCGTCACCGACCCCGCCGTCGACATCGTCGTCGAGCTGATTGGCGGCGAGCACCCCGCGACCGAGATCTTCACCACCGCCTTTGAGCACGGCAAGCACGTCGTCTCTGCCAACAAGGCCCTGCTGGGCCGCCATGTCGAGACGCTCGCCGAGAAGGCGCGCGCGTGCGGCGTGCAGATTAAGTGCGAGGCCAGCTGCGGCGGCGGCATCCCCATCGTGAGCACGCTCGAGCACGACCTGGTGGGCAACAAGATCCTGACCATCGCCGGCATTCTCAACGGTACCACCAACTATATCCTGTCGCGCATGGACGCCGAGGGCGCCGATTACGCCGACGTACTTGCCGACGCACAGGCCAAGGGCTATGCCGAGGCCGACCCGTCCGCCGACGTCGACGGCTTCGATGCCGCCAGCAAGACGGCCATCCTCGCCTCCATCGGCTTTGGCACCCGCGTTACCACCGATGATGTGTACCAGCAGGGTATCCGCACCATCGGCGCCGAGGACATCGCCCAGGCCCGCGAGCTCGGCTACACCATCAAGCTGCTCGGCATCGCCCGCAACACCGACGCTGGCGTCGACGTTCGCGTGCATCCCACGCTGATCCCCGCAGACCATATGCTCGCCAAGGTCAACGGCGCCATGAACGCCGTCTACGTGGTAGGCGACGCCGTGGGCGAGACCATGTTCTACGGCGCGGGCGCAGGCTCCTTCCCCACCGCGAGCGCCGTCGTGGGCGATATCCTGTCGCTCTCCGAGCAGATCAGCCGCGGCGTGGCTCCGCTGCCCGAGATTGAGCCCTATGGCCACAACCTCACCTTTAAGCCCATGGACGAGCTCCAGACCAAGTACTATGTGCGCCTGAAAGTCGCCGACCGCGTGGGCGCCCTGTCCGAGACGGTCGACATCTTTGCCAAGCACAACATCTCGATCTCGCTCATCAACCAGGTCGAGGACGGCAAATCGGGCGTCAGCGATGCCTGCTCGGTCATCTTCCTGACGCACCGCGCGCTCGAGAAGGACGTCCAGGCTGCCGCCGCCGAGCTTGCCAGCGTCGGCTGCGTGGCCGAGGTCGCCAACGTCCTGCGCATCGAGGACGTTGAGGCTTGGACCGAAGGCGTCATGGCGAACTAGTCCAACGCTCGCCTAGCAATACGCGCCTTGAGGGCTCCCGTCCGATGTGGGACGGGAGCCCTTTTGTCACCTGCCCTAAGCACAACGGCAAAGCATATTTGCGCGAGCCGCTCATCGGTAACGCGGGCTACCGTTCACCGATATGCAAACGCGGCCGATTCCGACTACCGCTACGCTGTGCTGCGAATGTCCGCCCGCGATGAGAGGAAGCACCATGTTGCTCGAGGGCAAGAAAGCAATCATCACCGGAGGCACACGCGGTATCGGCTATGCCATCGCCTGCCGTTTTATCGAGGAAGGCGCTGCCGTCACCGTCTTTGGCTCGCGCCAGGAGACTGCCGACACGGCCGTTGAGAAGCTGACAGCCGCCTATCCCGACGCCAAGGTCTGGGGTCGCTCCTGCGATCTCACCTCGCTCGAGGCCGTGACTGAGGCCTTTACGCAGACTGCAGCCGACATGGGCGGCTTGGACACGGTCGTCAACAATGCCGGTATCTCCCAGCGTTCACCCCTCTTGGACTACACGGCCGAGGAGTTCGCAAAGGTCATGGACCTTAACGTCGTCGCCGTCTTTAATGGCCACCAGGCTGCCGCCAAGATCATGACCGAGGCCGGCCACGGCGGCACCATCACTACCACAAGCTCGATGGTCGCCAAGTACGGCCAACCCTCCGGCGTCGGTTACCCCACGTCCAAGTTTGCCGTCAACGGTATGGTCCAGTCGCTCTCGCGCGAGCTCGCTCCCATGGGCATCCGCGTCAACGCCGTCGCCCCCGGCGTGACTAAGACCGACATGGTCGCCAACCTGCCCGAAGAGGTCATCAAGCCCATCATCGCCACCATTCCGCTGGGCCGCATGGGCGAGCCCGAGGATGTCGCCAACGCCTTTGTTTTCCTGGCGAGCGACATGTCCTCCTATGTCACGGGCGCCGTGCTCCCCGTCGACGGAGCCGCCCGCTCCTAAGGAGCCACAAGCTTTGGCTTCAAGCTTCAACATAGCTCAACCAAAAAGGCGCGCCGTCTGAATCAACTGCAGACAGCGCGCCTTCTCCTGTTATGAAAGGGAAACTATGTCCCAGTATTTCGGATCAGAACGGGGCACGGTTTCCCCCAGGACCTCCTTGCGGAAACTGCATCCCGCTCTGAGCGTCCATTCTGGGATGTGGCTTCCCGATGGGGGCCGATGCGGAAACTGCATCCCGTTTCGGGTCTTTAAAGTGGGACGCGCCTTCCCCTAGGGAAGCATCTCGTTATTTGCCGTCGTCGTCCTCGGCTTCTTCGCGCGCATAGAGCTCCAACATGCGACGGCGGTATTCGCGCACAGCGAGCTTGGCGCGCTCCAGGCGGCGGCGCTCACGCGGAGTCAGCTCGGACGGGTCGACCTCGTCTCCATAGGTCTTATCGGCAAGCAGGTGCGCCGCGTCCACGATGCGGGCATCGATGTGGCCGCTCGCTGCCTCGGCGGAAAGACGCTCGGCAATCGTATCGAGCGTAGGCAGGCCCTCGAATACGCGACCATGGCCATGCGAGGTCAGCAGCTCGTGCTCGCGCGCGAGCAAGCTCGCTAGGTCGTGGTGGGCGCGCAAGATGTCGAGCGCATCGGATGGATGCTCGGCAACCTCTGCCACGGCGGCGACCGGTGCGGCATCCACCACGCGGTAGAAGAGCTGCGCGAGCAATGGCATCAAGAACACCGTGATGGCACCGGCGGCAACCATGACCGACGCAATATCTTGCGACAGTGCGCCCGCGTTGACGGCAACGCTCGTAACGGCAACGATGATCGGCAGCGCCGTGGTGCAGTACAGGGCCACGGTAATGCGACCATACGCCGACACATCGCGCGTCGCAGGACAAATGCTCATGGAAATAAGAATGGGCACGGCACGAATAATCAACAACGCCACGATAAAGCCCACGAGCAGACCCGGGCGCGACGCCACGGCCGTCAGATCGATCTTTGCGCCCGATACGGTAAAGAACACCGGAATCAAAAAACCGTAGGCCAGACCGTCGAGCTTGGTCTCGAGCGTATGGTTGCCCTCGGGGATGATATAGCGCAGGACAAAGCCGGCGGCAAAAGAACCCAACACGATGTCGAGATCAAAGACAGCCGAGAATGCCACGAGCGTGACCAGGATGAGCACCGTCAGGCGCACGAAGGTCTGCGACGTGGTATCGGCGCGCTCCTCAACAAATGCAAAGAAGCGGCTGCCGACGCGCTTGGAGCGGCTCGGGACCACGGCCAGCAACACGCAAACCACCGCAAACAAGCCAAGGATAACGAGCGTTTGGATGCCAGTGCGGGCAGACAACAGCACCGACATGGCGAGCACGGGACCGAGCTCGCCCCAAGTGCCATACGCGAGAATCGAGTCGCCCACGCGCGTGCCGGTGAGCGAGCGCTCACGCATGATGGGCACAAGCGTACCGAGCGCCGTCGAAGTGAGGGCAAGCGTCACGGCGATACCGTCGAAATGACTGACTGAGAACCACGGGGTAAAGCGCACGGCAAGCCAGGCGATACCAAACGTGACGACCCACGTCGCCAAGCCGTAGCGCCCCTCGACGCCCGTGATGCTCTTGGGGTCGATCTCAAAGCCGGCAAGCAGGAACAAAAAGGCCAGGCCCAGCTCGGACACAAGCGAGACCTCAGCATCTACATGGATGACGCCGAGCATATGGGGTCCCAGTACCGCGCCGAGCACGAGCAAAAAGACCGTCTCGGGAACGGGTTTTCCGGGAATCGCCGAGGCGATAAAAGGACTCGCAAAGGCCACGAGTGCGATGATGGCGAGCGAAACGAATGCCATGTGATGCCTTTCTCTTGTTTGCGCTTCACTGTAGCACCCTCGCCGTCCTCAACGCGCCGCGAGCTGTCGTATCATAGTGAGGTTTACAAACATGTGGCTCAAGGCGACCGCAGGGCAGACCCCGCAAACCGACCGCTGCCGCATACCGTACCGTACGCCCAACCGATCAGGAAGGCAGGAACCAATGGTCTCTCGTATCTACGTGGAGAAGAAACCCGGGTTCGACGTCGAGGCTCAGCAGCTCAAGGGCGAGCTGACCGAAATTCTCGGCATCAAGGGCATCGAGGCCCTGAGGATTATCAACCGCTACGACGTCGAGGGCATCGACAAGGAGCTTTTCCGGTCCTGCGTGCCGACCGTCTTTAGCGAGCCCCAGGTCGATGTGACCTACGACGAGCTCCCCGCAAGCGATGGCGCCGTCTTTGCCGTCGAATTCCTGCCTGGCCAGTTTGACCAGCGCGCCGACTCCGCCAGCGAGTGCGTGCAGCTCATCAGCCAGGGCGAGCGCCCCGCCGTGCGCTCCGCCAAGGTCTATATGATCTCGGGCGCTCTGGACGAGGCCGCCATTGATGCCATCAAGCACTACGTGGTGAACCCCGTCGAGGCGCGCATCGCCTCGCTCGACCTGCCCGAGACGCTGTACATGGAGACCCCCGAGCCCCAGCCCGTCGAGGTGCTCGACGGTTTCCGCGAGCTCGACGAAGCCGGCCTTGCCGCCTTTATTTCCGAGCGCGGCCTTGCCATGGACGAGGCGGACATCGCCTTCTGCCAGCAGTACTTCCGCGATGAGGATCGCGACCCCACCATCACCGAGATCCGCGTGATCGACACCTACTGGTCCGATCACTGCCGCCACACCACCTTCGGCACCGTCCTGGACGACGTGACGATCGACGACGCCGTGGTGCAGCAGGCCTTCGACCGCTACATGGAGATGCGCCACGAACTCGGTCGCGACACCAAGCCCGTCTGCCTCATGGACATGGGCACCATCGGCGCCAAGTACCTCAAGAAGACCGGCGTCATGACCGATGTCGACGAGTCCGAGGAGATCAACGCCTGCACCGTCAAGGTGAAGGTCGATGTCGACGGCGAGGACCAGGACTGGCTGTTCCTCTTTAAGAACGAGACCCACAACCACCCGACCGAGATCGAGCCCTTCGGCGGTGCCGCCACCTGCGTGGGCGGTGCCATCCGCGACCCGCTGTCGGGCCGCAGCTACGTGTACCAGGCCATGCGCGTCACCGGCGCCGGCGACCCCACCGTCCCCGTGTCCGAGACGCTCGAGGGCAAGCTGCCGCAGCGTAAGCTCGTGACCACTGCTGCCGCCGGCTACTCCAGCTACGGCAACCAGATCGGCCTTGCCACCGGTCAGGTCAACGAACTCTATCACCCCGGCTACGTCGCCAAGCGCATGGAGGTCGGCGCCGTCGTGGGCGCTACCCCGGCAAACCACGTGCGTCGCGAGTGCCCCGCCCCCACCGACAAGATCATCCTGTTGGGCGGCCGCACCGGCCGTGACGGCATCGGCGGTGCCACCGGCTCCTCCAAAACCCAGAACACCGAGTCCATCGAGACCTCGGGCGCCGAGGTTCAGAAGGGCAACGCCCCGGTCGAGCGCAAGCTGCAGCGTCTGTTCCGCCGCGGCGACGCCTGCCGCCTGATCAAGCGCTGCAACGACTTTGGCGCCGGCGGCGTCTCGGTCGCCGTGGGCGAGCTTGCCGACGGCCTGTATGTCGACCTGGACACCGTGACCAAGAAGTACGACGGCCTGGACGGCACCGAGCTCGCCATCTCCGAGTCCCAGGAGCGTATGGCCTGCGCCGTCGCCGACGGTGACGTCGAGGAGTTCATGGGCTACGCCGCCGAGGAGAACCTCGAGGCGACCGTTATCGCCGAGGTTACCGCCGAGCCGCGCATGCGCATGGCCTGGAACGGTGTCGCCATCGTCGACCTGTCCCGTGAGTTCCTCAACTCCAACGGCGCGCCCAAGCACCAGGTCGCCCACGTCTGTGCCCGCAGCGTGTGGCAGCCCAGCTGGGCCGGCACCACGCTTGCCGAGCGCATGACCTCGCTTGTCACTGACCTCAACGTCGCCTCCAACAAGGGCCTTTCCGAACGCTTCGACTCCACCATCGGTGCCGCAACCGTGCTCATGCCCTTTGGCGGCAAGACGCAGCTCACCCCGAGCTCGGCCATGGTCGCCAAGTTCCCCGTGGACGGCGAGACCACCACGGCGAGCGCCATGGCATGGGGCTTCAACCCCTACCTGATGGAGGCCGACCAGTTTGCGGGCGCCTACCTGTCCGTGGTCGAGTCCATCGCCAAGCTCGTGGCCGCCGGCTTTGAGCACAAGCGCGCCTACCTCTCCTTCCAGGAGTACTTCGAGCGCCTGCGCACCGAGGCCGAGCGCTGGGGCAAGCCCATGGCAGCCGTCCTGGGCGCCCTTATGGCCCAGGTCGATCTGGGTGCCGGCGCCATCGGCGGCAAGGACTCCATGAGTGGTTCGTTTGAGGACGAGGCCGGCGAGCTCAACGTTCCGCCGACCCTGATCAGCTTCGCTGTCGCCGTGGGCAAGGCGGCGCGCGCTGTCTCCCCCGAGTTCAAGGGCCTCACACACCGCGTCGTCCGTATCGCCCCCGCCACCTATGGTGAGGACTACCGCCCCGATGCCCAGCAGCTGCTCGCCGCGTTTGACGCCGTCGAGGCGCTCACCGCTACCGGCGACGCCCTGGCCGTCTCCACGCCCGGCTACGGCTGCGGCGCCGAGAGCCTCTTTAAGATGTGCGTCGGCAACCAGATCGGTATCGAGCTTGCCGAGGATGTGGACGTGGAGAGCCTCTTCACCCCGCTCTACGGTAGCTTTATCGTCGAGCTCGCCGAGGATGCCGAGCTGCCCGAGGTCGCCGACGGCGTTGTCGTCGAGCCCCTGGGCACCACCGTCGAGGGCTATGTCATCGACACCGGCTCCGAGGTCATCGAGCTCGCCGAGCTCCAGGAGGCCTGGGAGAGCGGCATCGAGGGCGTCTTCGCCTACCGCAGCGCCGGCGAGACCCCCGAGGTCGAGACCATCGACTTCCGCGCCAAGGATATCCACGTGTACGGCGGCGCCAAGATCGCCCGCCCGCGCGTGATCATCCCCGTGTTCCCCGGCAACAACTGCGAGTACGACAGCGCCCGCGCCTTCCGTGCCGCCGGTGCCGAGGCCGACACCTTCGTGATCAACAACCTCACGCCCGAGGCCGTCGCCGAGAGCACCCGCGAGCTTGCCCGCCGCATCCGTACAAGCCAGATCGTCATGATCCCCGGCGGCTTCTCGGGCGGCGACGAGCCCGACGGCTCTGCCAAGTTCATCACGGCGTTCTTCCGCGCTCCCGAGGTCACCGAGGCAGTCCGCGACCTGCTCAAGGCCCGCGATGGCCTGATGCTGGGAATCTGCAACGGCTTCCAGGCCCTGATCAAGCTCGGCCTGGTGCCCTACGGCGACATCGTCGACGCCACGCCCGATGCGCCCACGTTGACGTTCAACACCATCGGTCGCCACCAGAGCCGTCTGGTGCGCACCCGCATCTCGTCCAATCTGTCCCCGTGGCTGTCGCAGTGCAGCCTGGACGACCCCTACACCGTCGCCATCAGCCACGGCGAGGGCCGCTTTGTCGCCAACGACGAGGTACTCGCCCAGCTGATTGCCAACGGCCAGGTCGCCACGCAGTACGTGGGCGAGGACGGCAAGCCCAACATGGATCTTTCCGTCAACCCCAACGGCTCCGCACTCGCCATCGAGGGCATCACGAGCCCCGACGGCCGCGTCCTGGGCAAGATGGGCCACGCCGAGCGTCGCGGCGACAACCTGTACCGCAACGTGCCCGAGCATGTCCCCGGCGACAAGTTCATGCCGATCTTTGAAAGCGGCGTAGCTTACTTCGCTTAAAGCTTTCCCATCGGGTACAATCCCCTCGCATAACGAAACACGGTTCCATAGCGCCCGACCTGCGGTTTTATACGTCTTTCACAACGTTACCCACAGGTTCGGGCGTGTCGCTCGGGTTCGGAGGGTTGCCCACGGGTTGCCCGCCCGAGGGCGAGAACGCGGCATCGAGACGGGCGGCAACGCCCTTGTCAGCATCGGCGTACAAATGCCCATAGGTTCCGAGCGTGGTCTTAACGTCCTCATGACCGAGACGGTCACGGATAGCCAAGGCGTTCTCGCCCAGACTTATGAGCAGCGCGGCGTGGCTGTGGCGAAGCGCGTGAACGCGGATACGGTGAACGCCAGCCATTGGCGCGTGGCGCTCGATAATACGACCAATGACGTGCTTGGAGAGCGGGGAGCCGTCACGAGACAGCACGAAATCGGTACAGACATTCCGCTGCTGAACATCGTACCAACGCGAAAGGTACCCCAGCGTGAGCGAATCGAGGGCGATAACGCGCTTGCCCGCCTTGGTCTTGGGCGGTGTAATCTTCCAGTCGTGGGCGTTGCGGTAGTACATCGAGCAGGACACCGTCAGGGTTCCCGAGCCGAAGTCGATAGCCGACCAGCGCAGGGCTTGGGCTTCACCGAGCCGAAGCCCCGTCATGTACAGCAGCCACAGGCACGTGAAGCCATGAAGCCCATAGTATTCGTTCGTGTCGAACGTAGCCGCCACCCGCTCGAACTCGTCACGCGTCCAGAAATCGACTTCCCTGCGGGCTTTCGGGACGTTGCCGACAGTGCGGGCGGGGTTGCGCTGCAACAGCCCGATTTTAACCGCCATGTCCAGAACCATAGCGAAATACCCGTAAACGGAACGCGCATAGGCGGGCGAGTAAGCAGAAACAAGCTCATTCTGCCAACGTTTAAGGGCGGGCGCGTCAATGTCGCGCAGCCGACAGCGATCCCAACGCGCGAAACGCTTTCGCGCCATCTGGGAACGCACGGCGAACGTGCTTTCACGGGTTCTAGCCTTGTAGTCTGGAACCCAGTACGTGCGGAAGAACTCGCCGAAACTCATTGTCGAGTTGACCTTTACGGCAGTCTTGGAGAAGTCAGCCATATACGCATCGTAGGCGGCTTTCGCGTCCTTCTGGGTCTTGTAGCCGCGCCCCCAGTGGCGCACGCGCTTACCCTCGGCATCGGTACCGAGGTTCGCCACGAAATACCACGAGCCGTTGCGTTTGTCGCGGTATACGTTACTCGTCTTGGGCATCGTTCGCCCCCACGGGGTCAACGCCGATAATGTCGGCAACGGCGGCGGCGGGGACGCGCCCCACCTTGCGGGAGCCGTAGAACCCGAAACCGCGCGACACCATGAGCCGCTTGGCGGCTCGGATTATGTCGGCAGACTTGGAGGGCGTGAAGCCCAACGCGATTAAATCGGTCTTATCGACCATCGGACAGCCAGTCATAGGCTACCAGTCCTTCCCTATCTTCGTGTACCGAACCTTACGCGGGGCGTATCCCCCGCCCTCACCGTAAAGGTCTGGTATCAATTGGTCGTATTCCTTCGTGAAAGCCACCGTATAGCCCTCGAACGAAAGAGGTTCGAGCGTGGTGAAACGCTCTTCCACGGGCTGAATAAGGTTCTGTGAGCGAAAGAACTTCTTCTGCTTGTAGGAACCCTCGTCAACGTCCTTGCTAAAATACTTGGAGATATAGCGACCAACGTTGTAGCGTTGGTCAACGTCGACCCGGTTAATCTTGACGAACCCGTGACCCCACACCTCGCGCAGCTCGGAGAGCCTGACATACGGCATACCGAACAGGACAACGTGGTAATGGATAGCCCCGCGTTTCTGGGCTTCCCAAACAGCCAGATAGCGCACTTTCGTCTTATCCGTTCCATACACTCGGCGGTTAAGGCGCTTGATAAACTTGCGAAACTCGCGATTGCAATATTTAATATCGGTTACGTTATCTGCGAACGTGAGCGTCAGAAACTTGGTCGAATCATCGAAATTGCAGTCGATAAGGCGGGCTATCTCCCAACGAACGCCCCTGTAGTGCCTTTGCCGCCGTTTCGCGGCATCGTAATAAGCGGCTGCATCGCGGTTGCGCTCGCGTTCGCTTTCATCTTCTGAATCATCATCGCGGCGGGCTTCTGGGTTCATGCGCCCAGCGGGAGCCGAATACTCCCAAACCTCAATCGTGGTGGGCGTCTCGATGGTCTTGACCCATTCGAGCGCCAACTGGTATATACCACCTTCCGCACATCCGCGAAAAAACTAGTTCCAACCAGCGGGAACCGCCCAAAACGGGCGAACTTCCGCGGACAGATGTTGACATATATATCAAGTAAAGTAGGCCGCCGTGCGCCCGCTCGGGGCGGGGGGGTCGCTCCGCTCGGCTGGGCGCTCCGCGCCCGCCGCCCCCTTTCCCGCCCCGAGCGTTCGCCCAGCGGCAGGGGCTTTACTTCCTAATCCGTCACACTTTCGGCGCTTTCTTCCTTCTCGGCGCTGTCCGCAGATACCCCGTTACGGCGTTGAGCGGCGATATAAAGCCGTTTCAGCTCTTTCGGGTAGTCGACCTTCGAGTAGTCCGCAAACGGGGCTTTAAAAGGTCTTGGAGCGTCCCAGCCGGTAAGCATGATATAGCCCGTGCCCTTTTCCTCGATGGGCGCGGCATCGACCGAGCAGCCGAAAGCCATTTGGTAGCCCTCGCGGGACAGCGTGCCGAGGGACACGCGAGCGCCCAAGTTGTCGCGTATGTCGGTCGATATGGTGTCGGCGCGGGGCTGCTGCATGGCGAGGACAACGAACACGTTGGCGGCGCGGGCTTTCAGCACCAGCTGGGTCAGGTTGTCCCAGACCTCGGTAAAGGTCTTTTTGTCAGCAGCCGCCTTGAAAGCCGCCACCTCGTCAAATATCAGGAACACGGGGTTAAGCCCGTAGGTAAAGGCGTTGGCACCGAAACGGAAACGCTCTGGGTCGCTCATGTACGCGTATCGCCTATCCATTTCCTCCCTGCAAAGGCGCACGACCTTGGCAATCTGGGCGGGGGAAACGCCAACGCGGTCGGAGCCTATGACATGCGAGAGCGAAGCCAGCTCGGCGTTCTTGGGGTCGCAGATATACACCTCACCCGCGAAGCCGCGTGAATTGCCAAGCCGAAGAAACTCGGCTATCAGATAGTAGATAAACGTTGACTTGCCGCCGCCAGTGCCGCCAGCTATGAGCATATGGGGCAGGCGGGCGAAGTTCCACGACAGCTCGCCAGTGAGCGGTATCGCATCGAGCCGACCCGTAGGCTCGGAGGACAGCAGGCGGGGAACAGCCTGCAAGCGCACATCATCGCGCAGACGGAAAACGTAGTCGGTAGCGCCAACGCCAGCCGACTTGGAATCGAGCGGGCGGCCTATCACGGAGCAAAGCCCCATGTCCTCGAGTTTGGAGAGCTTGGAGGTATAGCCGTTGCCATCGTCAAAGGCGCGGACGGTGAGCATATTCCCGCTAACGAGGACGCAGAGACGGAGCGAGGAGTCGATGCGCTCACGCTTGGTGCCATTCGACAACGTATCCTCATGCGAGACATAGAGCTTGTTCGCATAGAGGAACCGCTCCAAGTTGCGGACGGTCGAGCCACACGGCACAAAGCGGGAGCCGAACAGCGCGGCATACATGGCGAGCCAGAGCGAGAGCGCCAGCAGCGCCACGGCGGGGAGCAGCAGCGGCAGGGTGAAAAGCGAGCGCTCGCAGAGCATGAGCAGGTTAAAGCCGAGAACGAATGACAGCCCAGCCGAGAAGAGGACGAAAACGACCTTGAACGAACCCGAGGGCGCAGGCGAGGTAAGGGACACGTCAACGCCCTTGCGCAACAGCTCGGAATCTCGGGCATCGAAGCGCTTACGCGCCTTATCGAACACGGGCAGGGAGCGGAGGGAATCAGAGAGCATGGGAGGGAACCCCCTTACGAGAGAAAACGGAACGGGAGCCGTCAGAGTTCACGGCGGTCACGGAGACGGAGAGCGGCGAGCCGTCACGCAGGGGCGGGACGACCTCGAAGCAAGTCCAGAGGGCGGCGGTAGAGCCGTCATAGCCGACCTCGATGCCGTGAACCGCAAACGACCCCAGAACGGAACGGGAGCCGAGCGAAGCCGAGTTGACGGTGAGCGTGGCGGCATCGGGCGAGGAAAGGACGGCAAAGAGCAGGGCGGGGGCGGCACCATCGGACGGCACCAGACGCAGGGAGAGCGCCGAGCCGTCAGGGTTATCGAACCTATCGAACTCCTTGGCGTTGAGCGGGACGGCGCCGCTAGCCCGAAAGTACGGGGTGCAGCACTCGAAGGGTGACAGGGCTGGGGGGACGGCGGCGGCGATACGGGCAGTCTCGAAAACGAGCCAGCCTAGGACGAGGGCGTACAGCACCGCCACCGAGACGAAGAACACGCGCAGGGGCTTGGGCATGGCGCACCCCCTAGTATCCGAACGGGCTGGGGTTGCCCGAAGCAGCCGAGAGCGCCCAAATGACAGCGGCGAGCAGGAGAACGAGAACGAAAGCGCCGAGGTCGCGGGCTATGGCGGGGTGACG
This sequence comes from Collinsella sp., assembly GCA_018363345.1. Classification (GTDB taxonomy): domain Bacteria; phylum Actinomycetota; class Coriobacteriia; order Coriobacteriales; family Coriobacteriaceae; genus Collinsella. The sequence goes on from JAGZNZ010000003.1 coordinate 35,371, forward strand.
GTCGCGGAAGTCACCAAACGAATCGGCGTGAAAACGGGCTTTTGCTACTATCCCTCGGACTAGTTGAATAAAATAAGCCATAAGTAACGGCTCCTATCGTAATCGGTTCGGTTGTCAGAAAAGAGCCGCCCCGCGCTCGATTGGCGTTGGGACACGGGGCGGCAGCTGGGTCGGCAGCGGTAGGGTCGTTACTCCTTGCCGCGCGGCTGGTTAGCCAGTCGGCAGGCATCAGCGGACGCGGTGACGGCGATACGACCGTTACGACCGACATAGGGGCGGGCGTTGAGGTTCGTAAAGACCACCTCGGTACCCGTGGGAATCTCGTCATTATCGGGGTCGAACAAAAGGGTGGGAGCGCCAGCCACTAAAACGTTCAGGTGCTCGTAGCCATTTTGGAGGTCTACCACATCAAAACGAACCCCCTCAATTTTGTCGGTACGCTGGTTAGTGGCACGGTCATATTCGTATGCGATGGAATTGCCAGCGAGGAAGAAACGGTGACCGTTCAGGTCGAGCTTGTAAGCCATGATGAATAGCCCTTTCTAGGCGATAGCGAAGTTATACGTAAGGTTGCCAGTGACGGAATCGGAGTACCAAACGTCCTGCGTGGTGCTTAAAGTGTCCTCGGAGTCGGAGCCGTTGATATGCAGCACGCCCTTGTTATCGGTCGTGCCGTTGCTAATGTCCTTAGCGGCGAACTCGGTCTTGCCCTGCTTCACGCTCAACATATACGGGGCGGCGTGGCGGTCGGTCGTAGCGGTTGCCTTAACCTTTTTGCCTTGACCGATGATGCCGGCGACATTGACCTTGTACTTGGCGCTGATGGAGTTGGAGCCAGCGCCGATACCCGAGACGCTGATAGAGGTCGGCACCGTGACAACGTACTTGCCCATAGCGTGCGAGGTACCCCCCTTATCGAGCCAACTGCCGTCAGCGGTCAGGGTAACGGGTACGGTGGCTTCGGCGGTACCCTGCTCGGAGCTTTCGACAGCGTTGTCAGCGCCGAGGTTGACGGCGGGGGCGGCGAAAGCCGACAGCGGGGAGCCGATAGCAGCTGCGAGCGCAAGGGCGGGTACCAGCTTAACGGCGGTCTTAGGATTTAACATGATTTTTGCTCCTTTCAAGAGCGGTTTCGTTCCCGCGCCTATCGCGGAAACCTTGCTATGACAGCTTTCGAGATATTCGAAAGCGGGTCAACTACTCAACCGTCAGGTTGAAATCAAAGGACGTGGAGCTAGCGGGCGTTTTTCCATCAGACGCGAGTACCGAGCGCCAAACGGTGCGGGCGCTATAGGTGCCAGCTGGGACGGACTGCGTGAGCTTGATACGGTTTACCTCACACCCAGGGCGAATAAAGGCACCGTACCCCGTTTTATCAGGGGCGTTATAAACACATTCGGTGTCGGAATCATATTTCCCGTCATGGTTCAAATCGACCATGATGCTCGGGCTAGAGATAATCGGGTTGCCCCCCTCTTTGCCCTTTGCGTACTTACAGGTCGAAGGGAGCGAAAGACGGAAATCTTGGGTCATGGAGTCGGCAACCCAAACGCTATCGACCGTGGCATCGAACGAAGCATAGTCGACCGATATGACGGGCTTGGAGGGCGTGCCAGATATTTGGGTCTGCCCATCGAGGAACGCGACAGGACTAGAGCCAGAGCCGCAGAGCGTGAGCGTTAGGCACAGGAGCGTAACGGCAAGGAGCAAAGGCAGCAGGAGCAGCCAGCGGCGAAGGTGGAGCACTCGCACTGGGGAGCCAAGCAGTTCTCCCGGTAAGTCCACAAAGGCAAGCCTAACGCACCCGCCCTCACGAACGAACACACCCCTACGCTTCTTAGGTTTATGAAGGAAATGAACGGTGCGCCCGACCAAGACAGGCGGTAAACCGCGGAACGTTCTTTCTGAACGGCAAAGAGAGAAGGCGAACATCTCCCAGCCGGGCTGCGCATCGTCGTCGAAGTCCGCTGGGTATGGTTGTGGGTCTCCCGATAGGTGCTCAGACCCCGTATCGTCGTAGCCCCAGCACCGCGCAACCTTTATGGCTACATCGGGTTTCATGAGAACATCTCGCTATCTTCGGCATTGGTGCCGTTAGGATACAGGTCATCGAAGATGGACGGGTCGAAACTACCCTCATTATCGAGCGCCTTACGGTTAATGATACGGTCTGTCTCGGAGGGCACGCAGCACGCACTACCCGAAAGAAGTTCGGAAGGGTCAAATGCGGCGGGAGCGGGGGCAGCGCCGAGCAGCTCGTCAGTGGGCAGCTTGAAGGGCAGGACGCGCTTATCGAGCGCGAGCGGGGCACGCAGGAGCATCGCAATAGCGAAATTAAGATATACCCCGCGCTCCTTGAGCTGGTCGAACTCGGGTTCGATGGTATCGCGGAAAGCACCGACCCTATCATATGTCTGCTTGTCGAGCGAGAGGGACGTAATAAATCGCCCGCCCATATTCGGCCATGAGGGGATACCGAGCTGGGACGGGGTAAGCTGGGCGAGCTTCACCCAATCGATAACGTTAATGAGATTCCCAACACGGCTAAGCGCCCAATCCAAGGCGTGCTGCATAGTCGGGGCAGCGGTGCCCGTAGCAGCATCCGAGTGCGTAAAGCAATAGAGCATGGTGAAGGAACATTCGCGCCTGAATCGCATGCTCCGATTGACACGCGGGTGACGCTGCGAGGATACGTTTAAAGCCATGATAGAAGTCCTTTCAATAGGGAACGGGTGCCGCGCCCACTACGGCAGGCAGGCGCGGCGGGGAGACTACATCGCGCAGACGGAAATATCACCGAACGTGAGCGCTTCGGGTTCTACGCCGTCCGCGAGGGCGGGGATATAGAGCGACTGCCAAGCCGCGCGGGAACCGTCCTCGTCCGTTGACATGGAGCCGTAGCCGAGGACGTTGGTACGGACAGGCTCACCAGCCAACGACACGGACCTCACGTCCAAGCGATTCAAACCCTGCCCCTCGGCGATAACCACCACGACAGAACCGAAAGCGTACATCTCTCCGCGCAGGTCGGCACCCTGCTCCGCCTGAAGTACGCCAACCGAAAAGGGCAGCTCTACATCATCGGGAATCGGGGACGGGATTGGGGTTGCGTTGCTCATATGAAGCTCCTTACGAACTGGGCGCGTCCGCGCCGCTTCTCTAAGCTCTCGCTTAGCTGACAACTACATTGTAGCAAGCGGTATCCTCCGTAGCAGATAGTACGCGGGCGCACACAGTTTCTTCATTTTTGATAATCCGCACCCAATTCCGCGTTTCCAACAGCGGGGGAGCCATACCAGAGTCGCGTTTCCAACAACCTTACCAACACCCCCTACGTTGTTCTGGTGGACTACGGGGGCATTGATAAGGTCATTGAAAACGCTGGGCTATCCGAAAGATAGCGACAACATAGGATGCCCCGAGGTTGCCCAACGCGCGAAATAAAAATAGCTCCCGACCATCACAGCAGGTCAAGAGCTTAAAATGTGATATGCTATTCTGCCAATTCGTTACCCCCCTCGGGTAACATCACCCGCCACCGGCACTCCCGGTGGCGGGTTCTTTTTTGCTTCGCGCATATAGGAAGGACATCATGGAAAGCCGCAAGCCGTATCTCGCCACCCTGCCCGGACTCATCCTGGGCTGCCTCGTCTGCTGCGCGCTCTGGGGCTCCGCCTTCCCCTGCATCAAGATTGGCTACGGCCTCTTTGGCATCCCCGCGCACGATAGCGCCTCGCAGCTGCTCTTCGCGGGTCTGCGCTTCACCCTTGCCGGCATGCTGGTCATTGTCGGCATGAGCGTGGCCCAGCGCCGTCCGCTCGTTCCGCAAGCGCGCGACATCAAGCCCATCCTCACGTTGTCGCTCTTCCAGACTATCGGCCAGTACTTCTTTTTCTACCTGGGACTCTCGCGCGCCAGCGCCATGTCGAGCTCCATCATCGAGGCCAGCGCCAACTCCCTAGCCATCCTCTTTGCCGCCCTGGCGTTTCGCACCGAAAAGCTCGATGTGGCCAAGGTGCTCGGCTGCGTGCTGGGCTTTGCCGGTGTCGCGCTCGTCAACCTTTCGGGCGCGGATGGCACCTTTGGCTTTACGCTCGACGGCGAGGGCTTTATCTTGGCTTCCACGGTTGCGGGCGCCCTGTCGACCTGCCTCATCGGTATCTTCTCGCGCGAGCATTACGGCGTCCTGCTCGCCGGCTGGCAGTTTTTAGCCGGTGGTCTGGTCCTCACCGCCATCGGGTTTTTAATGGGCGGCACGTTATCCCCCACCGCAATCGCCCCCGCTATCGCACTCATCATTTATATGGCACTTATTTCTGCCGTCGCGTACTCGCTGTGGTCCCGCCTGCTCGCCGTCAACCCCGTCAGCCGCGTCTCGGTCTTTGGCTTTATGAACCCCGTCTTTGGTGTGCTGCTGAGCGCGCTGCTGCTCGGCGAGGGCGCCGGCACGAGCCCCGTTACCGTCATCGTTGCCCTGCTGTTGGTCTGCGGCGGCATCATCATCGTCAACAAACCCAAAAAAGCCTAGCGAACTGCCCTTATTTAGCAGAGAGATTCGCATACTTTAGTTTAATGGAGTGCATCGGTGAGCTGAGGTCCGCCACGCACGCAAGCGTGCGCCCCTTTTTCTAGCGTATCTGGACGCCGGCTTTCTTTTTCTCGGCCTTGACGCGGTAGAGCTCCGCATCGGCAGCGCGAAGCAAGTCTTGCCAGGTATCGACACCGTCACCGACCCGTGCGTAGCCGATGGACATCCGCAGCAGATACGGCACGTCGGCACGTGCGAGCTCATCGTTGATTGCCGCACACAGGCTTATGATGTCCTGCTCCGCCGTCGCCTTTTGGAGCACCACGAACTCATCGCCGCCATAACGTGCGATAAAGCCACCAGACGCCGAGCAGACCTCTTTGAGCGTAGCAGATACGACCTGGAGGGCATGGTCGCCCTCCACATGTCCATAGTGATCGTTAATCTGCTTAAAGCCGTCGGCGTCCATCATAAGCAGATACACATCTTCGGCCTGATCCACATTTGAGAACAGCGACAGCATATAGGTCTCAAAACGGTTGCGATTGTTAAGGCCAGTCAACGGGTCGGTCGAGATGAGCTGCTCCTGGTAGATGATGTAGAGTAGCAATATGCTAATTATTATGCCGACACAAAGGCCGGGCACCGATAATACAACCTGAAAGGTACCGCCCACCAGGGCCGGAATGGCGAAAAATGCCAAGGTTCGATAGATAGCCTTCGTTTGCAGGCTTTCGACTTTTCGAGCCTGAATAAAGGCATGCAAGGACGTATATATGACGTAGCAGTAGCTAACGATAGGCTGAATCATATAAAGCGCTCCGCGACGATATACGCCCTGCGCATCGATATAGAACATAGTGTGCGTCCAGTAGCTGGTAAATGCCAACACGACCACCAATGCGGTTGGCAACGTTAAAAGTACCACCCTATAGGGCGTGGTCAGGAGCCGCGAGCCCTGCATCGTCTCGGAATAGAAAAACCAAATGAGGCACGCGATGGCGAACAGCGAAAACGAAACCGCGTTGGAAATCCAGTTGGCCGTGATGCCTACAGGAGTGCTCACGCCGTCCGAGAGCGTCCAGATCATATCGAAGAAAATGTAGGCAGCAGACGTGTAACCCAGCATGCTAAACAAAAGCTGCTGGGTGCTCGAGAACAGGGAGCGACGGCTTCGTACGGCAAGCCCGATAAGAATAATCATGCACAGCAGGAATATCTCGATCTTGAGTGCCTTAACCACTAGACGCCATCCCTTCAATATCCAAGTGGCCAGAATCGCCCGAGTTGTGCCCGGGCACCAAACACCCCTTACTCCGCAGGGGTAAAGGGAATAATAGCAGAGCGCCCGAATGACTCTGGATAACAGATGCCGTTCGGACGCTCTGGTAGCGCGAATTGCACGCGCCGTTTCATTGATTCGAAGAGACGATTACTCGCCGTCGATATCGGTCGCGACAGCCTCCTCGATAGCCTCGACACCAGCAACCGACAGGTCTTCCTTGCCCTGGCAGAATTTCTTGTCGACCCAGCCGGTCAGGATCGGGGCCATGATCGCCGTGATGATGACGGCGGTAGCGATCTGGGCGTACGCAGTGGGCGCAAGCTCGGCATAGCGCGGCGCAACCTCGGCGAGGGCGACCGGCGTGGTCATGGCCGTACCGGCGATGGTGGAACAGGCAACAGCAGCCTTGCCGTTGCCGCCGCACAGGCGCTCAAAGACAAAGGTGATGGGACCGACGATAAAGAGCGTGATGAGACCCAGCAGGATGCCCGAAATACCACCGGTGATGAAGCTCGACAGGCTCATGGACGCACCGAGCTGAAAACCGATGACGGCAATTGCGGGATTGGTGCCGGGGACCAGCAGATTCTTGATAAACGGGAACAGGTTGCCCAGCACCATGCCAATCACGAGCGGCAGGATAGAGCCAATGATGGTACCGACGGGAATGTTGGCGAGGCCGGAGACACCCAGAATGATCATGGTGACGGCGGGGCCAGCCGTAAAGAACAGGATACCAACGGCGCCCTGCTCGGACTCATCGCCGAACTCGCCCATGATGCCCGTATAGAGCGCCATGTTGCAAAACGTGATGCCGCCGATGATAGATACGGAGCTCAGACCCAGGAAGTTGTCGTTAAAGAAATATGCCACACCCAAGCCAAGGGCGGCTGCCACCACAAGCTTGGGGATCAGCACGACAATGCCGGTCTTGATGGCGCCCGGCGTGGACTTAAAGCTGATGCCGGCACCCACGAAGAGCAGGATCGCCGCAACGATGGTATTGGAACCACCGCGGCAGGCAGCCGTAAAGAAGCCGCCGATCTCAAAGACCTGCGGGCAGAGGGTGTTGAGCAAAAGGCCGACGATCATGGGATAGATCATGATGTCGCCCGGGATACGCGGGACCTTGAATTTCTTTTGCTCGCTGTTGGTTGCTTCCTGAGCCATGAAACCCCCATTTCCGCTGACAGGGAACAAAAGCCCACGTCATGCTTTGCTACAGTAAAGTCTGACCATGGTACCAGAAGAAATAGACCAGCTCGGTGAAAAACTCGACAAGTTGGGATGGAACGAGATTCGGCGCCCGCGACGCCACCCCTATATAAGGCTCAAGACGATATAGAGTACGATGCCCGAGACGCAGCACCACAGCATCGATTTTGTCTTGACCGCCACGACCACGACGCCGGCGGCCGCAATCCAGGGAACCAAGGCAGGCCAGAGCCCCGCGTCGAACGCGCCGGGACTCACCAAGTCGTTGGCGACCAGCGCGGCAAAGGCAGCGGGCGGGATATAGCCCAGGGCCTCGGTAATACGGGGCGACAGGGTCCGCCCGCGCAAGGCGAACGCTGGCGCGATGCGAAAGAACGCGATAGCAGCCCACGACGACAGCCACAGAACCAAGAACTCGTTAACGGGCATCGCGGGCACCTCTTCCGTCAAATACAGCATCGCACGCCAGCGCAATGGTAATGCCGACCACGACGCTTGCCGGCACGGCAATATTCGTGAGGCCCAAGAACTTGCATACGGCGACGGACACCGCGCCCGAAACCGCCGCGACAACGTTGCCGCGCGACAGCCGCTGCGAAAAGAGTAGACAGATAAAGAGCGACGTGCAGACGAAACTCGCAATAGCGGTGGGAACATCGACAACGGCACCGACGATGGCACCCATCGTGCACGAAGCGCCCCATGTCGCGATGAGGATCACGTTGAGCACGAAGGATTCGCGCGGGCCCCAATCCTCCCCCTCAACCAGCTTGGCAAGCGAGATGCCGTATGCCTCCTCGGTGAGCGTCGCGGCAACAGCCAGCGTCTGACGCTTCGAGGCGCCCGCCAGATGGGGTGCGATCGATGCCGAGTAAAGAGCGAAGCGCGAGGAGATGGCGGCGACGCTCGCGATAATCGAAGGTGCCGGTACGCCCGCCAGCCAAAGATTGCAGATCATAAACTGGCCGCTGCCCGTCACAAACGTGCTGCTCAGAGCAAAGACCATCCAGGGCTCCATTCCCGTCTGCCCCATGATCATTCCGCACGGCGCGCCTATTGCAACATAGGTAAGCATCACTGGCCAGACGATTTTAAAGATCCTAAGGACCATGCCACTCCCATTCTGGTAAGTCGTCTGCAGCGCGCCTTGCAACGCAGCAGAAATATCAACCGGTGGCAATAAAGTTCACCTACAATTGCCACCGGATCGAAAGACACAACTTTTTAGGAAGTCATTATGACAGCTATCGATCGAGACCGGGCGCGCGCGGCCTTCAAAAGCTACACCGATGCCTACGACGCCACTAACCCACGCATCGCGCTCAAAATCGAGCATACGTACCACGTGGCCGAGGCATGCGATGCCGTAGCGCGCGAGCAGGGCTGGTCGTCAGAAGATATTGACCTGGCATGGCTTTGCGGCCTGCTACACGATATGGGCCGCTTTGAGCAGTTGCGGCGCTGGGACACCTTTAAGGACGCCGAGAGCATGAGCCATGCAGCGCTGGGCATCGAGGTCCTCTTTGGCGAGAATCCCGCCGATGCACCCGCCGTAACGAGCATCCGCGACTTTATCGATGACCCGGCAGAAGATGAGCTCATCCGAGCGAGCATCGCCTATCACAGCGATTTCCGTCTACCCGCACAGCTCGACGAGCGCACGCGGAGCTTCTGCGACATCGTGCGCGATGGCGACAAGATCGACATTATGCGCACCATCGCCGACAGCACCGTCGACACCGTCCTCAAGGTGGATGAGGACACGTTTCTCGCCAGCCACTTCTCGACACCGGCGCTTACCGCCTTTGACGAGCACCGCTGCGTCGCGCGCGATGAGCGCGATGAGCCCGCCGACTTCTTGGTGGGGCTTATCTGCTTTATGATTGAGCTCGTCTATCCGGCAAGCCGCGCGCTGGCGCGCGAGCAAGGCGATATCTACCGCCTGCTCGACGCGCCCTTTGGCATTACGCGGCCCTTTACCGACCCCGCCACGCAGGCAACCTGGAGCCGCCTAAAGGACGAGATGCGCGACTGGCTGGCGCGTGCCTAGCGCTCAAACTGGGCCAGCAGCTCCTCGACGACCTCGACGGCATCACCGACAACCTTGTACTGGGCAGCACCAAAGATGGGGGCATCCGGGTCCTCGTTGATGGCGATAATGCACTCCGCCCCACCGATGCCGGCAAGATGCTGGATGGCGCCCGAAACACCGATACTCACGAGAAGCTTGGGCGAGACCGATACACCCGTCTGGCCAATTTGGTGGCGATACTCCAACCAGCCTGCCTCCACAATGGGACGCGTGCAACCAAGCTCGGCACCCAGGGCATCGGCGAGCTTTCGCATCAGGGGCAGATTCTTCTTGGAGCCGATGCCGCGGCCCACCACGACCAGACGCTCGGCATCGGCAATTGAGGCCTGCTGTCCCCACTCCTCGGCGGGAATCGAGATCTCGACGCGGGCCTTAACGTCATCCGCAAGCACTACCTGGGTAATCGTGCCGGAGCGGCTATAGTCAAACTCGGGCGCCTTAAAGATGCCGGGGCGCACCGTTGCCATCTGAGGACGGTGGTTGGGGCAGATAATGGTGGCCATCAGGTTGCCGCCAAACGCCGGGCGCGTCTGCTGCAGCAGACCCGTCTCCGTATCCATAGAAAGCACCGTGCAATCGGCCGTAAGACCCGTCTGCAAGCGCACGGCCACACCGGGCGCCAGCTCGCGACCAAAGGCGGTCGCGCCGTACAGAATGGCCTCGGGCTTGCGCTCGGCTACCAAATCGCAGATCAAGCGAGCGTAGACCTCCGCGTCGTTCTGACGCAGGCGCTCGTCACGACAGACCAGAACTTCGTCCGCACCGGCGCAAATCAGATGCTCCAGGTCCCCGAGTGAGCCCTCGGGGCTCATGCCGACCAGTGCCACCAGACGGCAGCCGCGGGCATCGGCAAGCTCGCGCCCCTTGCCCATGAGCTCGAAGGCCACGGATGCAACGGCATCGTGCTCGTCAGTCTGCACGAAGATCCAGATGTCTCGATATGCGTCAAGGTCTGCCGCGCCGGCGGCCTCGTCGCGCTCAATCGAGATGGCGTTGACGGGGCAGGCGTCGACGCACCCACCGCACAGGATACAGCCGTCGGTTACGCGGGCACAGCGATTGGGGCGCTCACCCTCCACCACAATGCCGCCCGAGGCGCAGGCGCGAACGCAGCGACCGCAGCCGATACAGGCTTCGCTATCGATAATCAGCCCGCTCATCTATGCCATCCCCTCAATAATCTTGGCAAGTTTTACCGCCTGCTCGGACGCCGTTCCCTCAACGGCCTCGCACGTTTGGTCACGGTCGGGCACAAACGAGCGCACGACCTGCGTCGGTGATCCGGCAAGGCCGCAACGCGAGGGATCGGCGTTTACGTCGGCAGCGCTGGCCACACGCACGTCTGCATCCTCGGCCGCGCGAATACCGGCAATACTCGGCATGCGCAGCTGGCCAATCTCCTTGGCGGTCGTCATCGCACACGGCATCTCCAGGTACACCGTCTCCTCGCCGGCATCGCAGCCGTGGACGAGCGCCAGCGCGCCACACGTCGTAAATCCCGCGCTCTGCACACAGCTCACGTCGGTCACGCAGGGGACCCCAAAGGCGCCGGCCAGCTCGGGGCCGATCTGGGCCGTATCGCCGTCCACTGCCATCTTGCCGCAGATGAGCAGGTCAAAGTCCTCATCGAGTGCCTCGATGCCGCATTTGAGGGCATAGGTGGTGGCTAGGGTATCGGCGCCCGCAAAGGCTCGGTCGGTCAGCAGCAGCGCGTCGTCGGCACCGCGGGCGATGCAGTCGCGCAGCAGCGATTCGGTCGCGGGGATGCCCATCGACACCACCGTCACACGCACGTCCATGCCAAAGCCGATAAAGTCGTCCTTCAGCGCTAGCGCACATTCGAGAGCACTTGCATCGAAGGGATTAATGACCGCCTGCTTGCCATCACGCACGATAGTATTGGTCTTGGGGTCCATCTTGACCTCGGTGCTTCCGGGCACCGCCTTGACGCACACCACCATATGGAAATCACTCATCTTCACGCGCCCCCTTTCTGGACGAGTTCATCCAAGAGCTTCTCCGAAAACAGGTTGCCGCGACCCAGCTGGCCGGCAGGATCAAGCTGGAGTTTGAGACGCGCCGACTCGACCATGGCCTCGTGGCCGTACATCGTCTCCAAGAAGCCCGCCTTGATCTTGCCGACGCCGTGTTCGGCAGAAACGGCACCGCCCATGGCCGTGACCTCGGAAGCCCACTGGGCAAAGAGCTCTCCACCACGACGGTAGTCTTGCGTATCGCGCGGCAGGATGTTCACATGCAGATGGTTGTTCCCGATGTGTCCCCAGGCAGCAGACTCAAGCCCGCTTTCGGCCAGCGTGCGGCGATAGAGGGCCACGACATCGGCAAGGCGTGCATTGGGCACCGACATATCCGATCCCAGCTTGGTAATGGTGGGGTCGGTGCGGCGACGCTCGTCAATGAGCATGTTGACGCTCTCGGGCACCGCGTGGCGGAAGAACCGCTGGCACTCGCGATCGACTTCGTTGCGGGCGACCCATGTCGCATCGTCGCGGCCGCCCGCAAGCTCCAGCACCCATCCCAAGTGGTACAGCTCCTCGGTCGCCTGCGCCTCGTCGTCGCAGTCAAGCTCCACGTAGACACAGACCTTTGCCTCGTCGTCGAGCGCCGGCAGCGAGGCAAACGCCGTCGACTGCTCGCGCTGGCGACGTAGAATATCCAGGGCGCCAGCATCGAAGTACTCGATGGCAGCCGCATGGGACAGGACAGGGCGCACGGAATCGGTAAAGGACACCGCCTTGTCCTCGCTATCGAAAAAGCAACTCACACCCCATACGACCGAAGGTGCCGCCTGCAGGGCGATCTCGAGCTCGGTGACAACGCCGAGCGTGCCGCACGCGCCGATAAAGAGGTCGATGGCGTCCATATCGTCCGCAACGAAATAGCCTGAGGCATTTTTTGTCTCGGGCATGGTATAGCCGGGAAGATCGAGTTCGAGCGTACGGCCCGCTGCCGTCACGAGCGACAGGTGGCGGTCCTGGGCAAAAGCCTCGCCGCGCTGAAGCTCAAGCAAATCGCCATCAGCCAGCGCGACGTGGAGTCCCGTGATATGCGGGCGCATGGGACCGTAAGCGTAGCTGCGGGCGCCGGAGGCGTTGCATGCCGCCATGCCACCCAGACAGGCAGATGCCTCGGTGGGATCGGTGGGAAAGAACTGCTCGGGGGACTCTTGGAACTCCTCGTAGGCCTCAAGCGATGCCTGGTCCCAACCAGCGGTCGGCAGTACCTTCTTGCTCAGCTGCTTACGCAGCTCCGAGAGCACAACGCCCGGCTCCACGCGCAGCAGAAATTGGCCTTGTTCATCGCGGCGAAGGCCCAAGTAGCGATTCATACGGGAAGTATTGAGGATATGCCCACCGTGGGGCACGGCACCGGCGGCAAGGCCGGTTCGGGCGCCCTGAACCGTTACCGGGACACGCTCGGCATGGAGCGTTTCCAAAATGGCACGGACCTCGTCTTCCGTTGTCGGAAACGAGATGCTCGATGCTTCGCCCGATGCGCGAGATTCGTCGCGGCCATACTCTTCGAACTCGTCGGTGAAGGGTTTGATGGTTGCAGACACGCGAACTCCCCCTTTAGCTAACTACAGTGTTTGCAGGGAGATGTTACCGCATCGTTTCGTCGACGTGTTCGAGACCGTCTCCATAATTGGCGATTTTTACGTTTGCGCAATTCGGCGAACGGCAAGGCTTCCTCGGCAGACGATGCTTTTGACACATATCGCCCCGCCGTCGCCGACCGCTCGATTGTCGCTCGAAAAAAGTTGAAGTAATTTTTTCCACCTTTTACCTGCGGAGATGTCAATCCGTCAAGCATTTGGTCAGAAATTGGTCAAGTAGCGGCTGATACGGTCGGCGTCGACAGCCAAAACCGATAGAAGTTTTGGCCCCAGAAGCAGGGAGGTTCCCATGGCATATTACTGGCCCCAGTACGGCGTCGCCATCGAGGTCGACGACGATCCCTATCTCCTGCCTTTCGACGAAGAGGCGTTCCCCGATACGGCGGTCTACCACGTCACCACCGATGTTATCTGCGACCCCGAGTCGTTCTCGGCGCTCGCCCACCACATCGCGCGTATCCACGACATCGAGCTCCCTCACGACTTTGACGAGCTCATCTACTCGCGCCGCCTGATGCTTCACATGCTCTTTGGAGCGGACCCGTCCACGTTCGCACGTGTCTACACCACCAAGGACGCCGCATGAGTGCGAAGAAGCCGCCCCGCCTTGCAGGACTGGGGCGTCGCAAGAAACTCGTCGTTGTCTGCCTGGCTATCGCCTGCGCCCTTATCGCCGTAGGGCTATACGCCTGGCAGTCGCAGCCCGTGCCCGAAGCGGGCGCCTCAGTCACGACGGCAGAGGGTAAATCGCGACAAGAAATCCAAGATGAGCTCGATGCCATCGTCCGCGACAACATGATGACGATTTCGGTCGCGCCGGTCGCTCAGCTACAGGAGGACGGCAAGCTGCGCGTCAACGTGCAAAACGTCCAAGACAATAAATTTCCCCAGCGATTCCGCGTCATCCAAAACGACGAGACCATGTACGAATCCGGTGTTGTCGAGACCGGCAAGACAATCGAGACGTGCCCCGCCGGCGACATCAAAGAAGGCGAGGCATACATCGAGATCCAGGCACTCGATGCCAAGACCCTCGACAGCCACGGCAATCCAACACGTGTCAAGGTACGGGTTGAGCAAGCCGAGAACTAGCTTTTTCGGCCGACGCGGCACCGCACGCAATTCACCAGCATTCGTCCAATCATCGCGGGGACGGCCCGCGGCGAATAGAAAGGAACGACCATGGACATCACCAGGAACATGAACGGAGCCAGAGCGCTCATCGTGGGCGCAGGGCTCGCGCTCGCGCTCGCAATGAGCGCCGCCCCGACGCCAGCTATGGCAGCCGGGCGCGTTGGAACCACGAAAGTAATGGTCAGGACCGAGATCGACAACGTTGAGTTCAAAGTTCCGACGATTATTCCCTTCGTCGCCAAGGCCGACGGCACGCTTCAGGGCCCCTCAGAAGACGTGACCACCATCGACAATCTTTCGGCCTACGGCATCCATGTCACCAACATGAAGATCGACGCCATGAACACCTGGACCATTGCCGCCGACGCCAAGGCCGGAACCGCGCAGAACTCCATCGACTTTAAAGTCGGCCCCGACGGCGCACTCCAGAACGCCAGCGCCGCAATGCAGGGGACGGGCCTCGATCTTTCCAAGAATGCAGCCTTCGACATGGGCTACCAGGGTATTGCCGGCGGCACGGACAAAATTAAGCTCAAGACAAGCGGAAACGTCGCCCGCGTCACGCGCGACATCTTCCACGTAACCGGCGAAGGCGATCAAGTTGCAACGATCACCTGGACGGTCGAGCCCGGTGCGCACACGGCATAAGGCCGTCGCCCTGGCCGCCGCCGTCAGTATCCTAGCGTTTGGGCCAGCCATGGTCTTTGCCCAGCAAGAACAGGCGCAGGCCGCCACGCAAGTAACGGTCGACCTCTCGGAGCTCGACCGCGGCAACCGCGAGGAACCGTTGGCACAGACAGACGACAGACGATGGCTCTTGGCAGCAGGCGCCACGGCAGCAGGCGCGGGAACCGCCGGCCTCGGTCTGCACATCAAACGCAGCCAGAAACGAAACACGGACAGGCCGCACTAAATTAGCTAAGGAGACCCCATGGCATCGAAGAACCTTTTGCCCGTCGTCGCACTCTGCGGCGCGCTCGCAACCGGAACGCCTGTCGCCGCTTGGGCGACTCCCGTCATGGCGGATTCCTTACCAGCAGCCCTAAGCTCCGCACCAAATCCATCGAGCGCCATTGCGTGCAAGCGTTTTTCGATCGCACAGGCCGCAATCTCAACCTCGGGATGCCTTCGTCGTAATACGGACGGCTCGATAGTCGTGGATACCAAGCGTTCGAACAAGGCAAACGGCTCCCAGGCGGGGTGCGCTGTCTGCACATGGCGCTCGGTTGTGCTCGATGCAGATGGCGATCCATGCAATTTAGAGCTGCGCATCGACATCGCTTCGGTCGATGACTCGGCGAACGGAGCGAAGGTCGCCTTCGACGGTGCGTTTTTCGAGAAAGGAGGCGGTATATGTCTGGGCTGCGCCGCCGCGAATGCAGACGACACGCAGCCCACCCTCTCATTCACGGCATCGTTGCGGCTGGCCAAAGCCGGCACCGATGCCATCGCGGCGGGAGAAACGTCCCTGCTGTTCTACGCCGCCAGCACCAAAGACACAGACGCTCATTTCGAGAAGCCAGCCGGATCACTCAGCCTTACACGAGGGACAGAGGCGGGCCCTATTGAAATCGATGCCCACGCGCAAAGCAGGCAACGCATTCTTGTTGGCCCGGCGCTTCTCGAAATGGAGTGGAACGGATCCGGAGCCATCGGAATTCTCCCCTCCGCGCTTAACGCCAAGACGCTCCCCTCAAACGACGAACCCATCAACGCAACCATACAAGAAGAAAGCGCGGACAAAGAAGCAGGTGCGGGCGACACGCCGTCGCCGACAAACAGCGCCCCAGCTTCTTTCGAAGCACCGAATGAGCCCGCTGCCGATCCAAACGATCCCGAGCTCGCGGACAGTCTGGGGCTTGCTGATCCTCAGGAGATCGATGAAGGTAACTGCTGCGTGCTTGCCGCCCTCGACCACACAGAGGTCATCGACGCCGCGAGCATCGAAGTTGCCGCCGCCAATCAGCCCGTCCGCAAGTCGGCCATCATCGCATTTCCCGAATCCATCGAAGTCGTCTTTTTGCCATCGGGCGAGGTCGTGGCCCCAACACTGCTCACCTTGTTGGGCGCCAAGAATACTCGAAACGAAATTAAAAAGGTCACGGTTGTCGACCCTGCAACCACCGCTAAACTGCGTCTATACGCCGTTGCCCCAGACGGAAGCAAGACCCTGGAATTCGATGGCGACACACTTCTAGCCTGGCGACGTCTGGACATTATGCAAGACGTCTCGTATCAGATCGAACTCGAAGGGTTTGATCGTGCCCGCGATGCCAATATCATCGCCGCGGCTATTGAATCCCCACAGCGGCTTATGACACTGCGCTTTGACTACTATCCCTATGTCCCGACAACCACCTGAGGCTTAAATGCTGCGCATCATTCCTAATACCACTTATATAACGTATTAGATGAGTCGCGATGTGCCTCGCATTTCATTCTGCTACGATTGCCACGTTGGCATCAATACAGGAGGGCTCATGCCGGGCTTGGGAACAATCATCAACGTTGCGCTTTTAGTTGCGGGCGGTCTTTTGGGATTAGCGGGCGGCCGCTTCATTACACCGCGCATCCAAGACACGCTCATGAAAGCATCGGGGCTGTGCGTCCTGTTTATCGGCCTGGGCGGCACCATGCAAAAGATGCTCATCATCGATGGAAAGGCGCTAGCGACCACCGGTACCACCATGCTCATCGTCTCATTTGCGCTCGGTTCGCTCATCGGCGAGGCCATCAACTTGGAGGCCGCCATCGAGAACCTTGGCGAATGGCTCAAGCGCAAGACTGGCAGTGAGGGCGATAACGAGTTCACCAACGCTTTTGTCTCGACTTCACTCACCGTGTGCATCGGCGCCATGGCCATTGTGGGATCGATCCAGGACGGCCTGCTCGGCGACTGGTCAACGCTTGCCCTCAAGGGCGCACTGGACTGCATCATCGTCTGCACCATGACGGCCTCGCTTGGCCGCGGCTGCATCTTCTCCGCCCTGCCCGTCGCCGTGTTCCAGGGGACGATCACGTTGTTTGCCGGCGCGCTCTCCCCCATCATGACCACAGCAGCCCTCAACAGCCTTTCGCTCGTAGGCTCCATGCTCATCTTCTGCGTCGGCGTCAACCTCATCCGTCCTCAGACCTTCCGCACGGCCAATATGCTTCCCTCCGTCGTCATCGCCGTCATATACGCCCTCCTTTTCTAAATCTATCAACGCAGCGGTATCTCGAACATCTGTTTGATGCTGTGCTATGATATGAGGTCACCGTAGCTGCGTTCGAGAGGAGGAGCGGTGGCCGACCAGGACATCAAGATGCTCATCGAGCGCATTATGGCCGAGGCCCGGACCCATCAGTCCGCCCGCTTCTCAAACGAAATCTACGCAGACGAGCCGATTCTCAAAACCGGCCGACAGATGCAGAATTTCCTCCCCGACCAGTACCGTAAAATGCGCGAGATATCGCGCTGGCAGGATGATCCCAAGGGCGGTGCGGGCCGCTGGCTTTCGGAAGCCGAGCTTTTTTACCGCCAGGGCCTGCTGATGGCCGACTTTGAGGACGACTGTCCCTACAACGGCACCTTTAAGTCGTACTTTCCCACCTACAACGCCATGAGCGACCGGCAGCTGCGCGGCTACTTTACCTGGCGTGCCCAAGTCCGCCGCGGAACCGTCGAGGAAACGTCTACGTCCTTTGCCTTTCTGTATCTCTATGAGCTGATTTGCGGCATTGGCGTAGATAATCCGCTCGATGGCTTTAACAAGATCAAGGCTTTTTGGGATGTCTATCGCGCCTTCGAGCCCGGCATCGACCGGTTTGCGCGCGTGTGGCTGCAAGATTACGCCGTGTTCCACGGGCTCGACCCCAAGCTGCTTCGTGACTCTAAAACCGTCATGTTCGATAACGCCCTTATCGAGCTGCGGCGCGCGGCACGAGACCTTGTACCAGCACCGGCACCGTCCGGCCAGACCCCTAAGCGTCGCAAAACCTCCGAGCCCACGCTCCCCCTTCCGCCCGATGAGGTGCGCGAGGAGCGACTCATGGCCGCCATCAACGCCCTCTCCACGTACAACCTAAGTAACTCGCGGCTCGACCGCAGCCGCCACCGCGATCTGCGCCACGTGGCGTGCGCTGCGTATGTCCGCATGGCGCGCTACTATGACACGCACCGAAAGACCGGCATCGTGGCGAGTTTATTTGGGGAGGAGACGGCCATGCCCTACACCATGTTTGCCTCGGCCGTATTCTTTGCGCCCGAACGCCACGAGGACTGCGAATACCGCCTAGATCCTATCCATATCTACCGTTGCCAAAACGGCTTTTGGGAATGCATGCGTATCCACGGTAGTAGGCAAAAGAGCAGCAAGCTCGGTGAAATGA
Source organism: Collinsella sp. (assembly GCA_018363345.1). GTDB lineage: Bacteria > Actinomycetota > Coriobacteriia > Coriobacteriales > Coriobacteriaceae > Collinsella. The sequence continues at coordinate 53,633 of JAGZNZ010000003.1, forward strand.
TGCGCGCCTGCGACCAACGCCTGCGCCTGGCGCTGGACCCCGCCCATCCCCTTAAGGAAGAAAAGGTCCCCAAATATCTGGCCAAGATTATCGATGACGAGATTGTGGCATGGCTTTCGTGGGACGCCGCACACCAGCCCGTCAAGATCGATATCGATCTGAGTCAGCTGGGGCACATTCGGAGCGCCGCCGCGCAAACGCGCGAAGCGCTTTTGATCGACGAGGAACGCGAGGACGGCGCGTCCGCAGAAGCGGAGACAGTGGGCTCAGGACAACCGGAAGCCGAGCCCGTAGCCGACGCGATTGTCGAGGCGGTCGCGGCACCCATTCGGCAGGACGAGGCCGACGAGCCGACCATATCCACCGAACAGTTTGGTGTCGTGGCACCGCTTCTCGCGCCGACGCCCGCGTTCACAGCTGCTGCGCCCGCTGACGCCACGAACGAACTCGCGCCCGCCGCAGACGCCTATCTCCGTGCGCTGCTCGAGCACAACGCAGCACAGGCGGAATCGGCGGTAGTGCAATCGGGGCAGAGCGAGGACATGCTCGTCGATACCATCAACGAGGCGCTCTTTGACCTGGTGGGCGACACCGTCATTGAATTTAGCGCGGCAGGGCCGCAGATTATCGAGGACTACGAAGCAGACGTGAGAGGATACCTAGACCATGAGTGATACCGCATCCGCAGCGCCTCGCGTACCCAAACGCGTCGCCGCCGTCATTCTCAACTCGCTCAAGGGCGGCGTGGTCCCGCGCATTGGCCTTCCCTACATCACCGTAGGACGCGAGGTCGAGATCCGCGCCCTGCTCACCGACCTGAGTCTCATCGCCGACGGCGGCGCAAGCTTCCGTTTCCTAGTTGGTCGCTACGGCGCCGGCAAGAGCTTTTTGCTCCAGACCATCCGCACGCACGCCATGGGTGAGGGATTCGTCGTGGCCGATGCCGACCTATCCCCTGAGCGCCGCCTGCAGGGCGGCCAGGGACAGGGCCTTGCCACCTACCGTGAGCTCATCCGCAACATATCGACTAAAACGCGCCCCGAGGGCGGTGCGCTCAACCTTATCCTGGATCGCTGGGTCGCCTCGTGTGCCGATGCCGATGAGTCTGCCGTCAATGCCCAACTGGCCCCGCTCGAGGAAATGGTCCACGGCTTCGACTTCGCCCGTATGCTCCGCCGCTACCGCGCGGCCGTATCCGAGGGCGACGAAGAGACCATGAGCCGCGTGACCAAATGGATTCGCGGCGAATACCGCACCAAGAGCGAGGCACGCGCCGAGCTGGGCTCCTCGACCATCATCAGCGACGACGATTGGTACGACTACGTTAAGCTCATTGCGCGCTTTTTGGTTTGCAGTGGCTACAAGGGCATGCTGGTGCTCATCGACGAGCTCGTGAATCTGTATAAGATTCCCAACGCCATCACGCGCCAATACAACTACGAGAAGATCCTGACTATGTACAACGACACGCTCCAGGGCAAGGCGCAGTACCTGGGCATGATCATGGGCGGCACGCCAACCTCCATCGAAGACCGCCGCCGCGGCGTGTTCTCCTACGAGGCCCTGCGCAGCCGACTCGCTCAGGGCCGCTTTGCGCGCGAAGACCTTAAGGACATGCTCGCGCCCATCATCCGCCTGCAGCCACTCACCTACGAGGAGTTGCTGGTGCTCATCGAAAAACTCATGCAGATCCATGCCGGCTACTTTGGCTGGACGCCCACGCTTACCGAGAACGACCTGGTGGACTTTCTCAAGATTGAGTTCGGCCGCGTGGGAGCCGATACGCACCTGACGCCGCGCGAGGTCATTCGCGACTTTATCGAACTGCTCGATATCCTGTGCCAGAACCCCGACGCCAACGTGGCCGAGCTCCTGCAAAGCGTCGGCGGCGACACACTCGCGCCAGCCAGCGAATCGCCCGCATCATCCGACGTGCGCAACTTCGCCGAGTTCACCATCTAACCTGCCAAAAGGGACAGATTTATTTTGGCAGGTTTTATCTGGGCAAACGTTGAGGCAGCAGCACAGCAAACCGTTGCCCGCCGCGTTGAGAGGTTCTTATTTGAGAGGAGGCCCCGTGAACGCCTTTGACCGCTACGCCCCGTTTATCCAAGACTTCATCTACTCCCACGATTGGGAGAGCTTGCGCTCTATCCAGGTTGCGGCGGCAGATGCTATCTTTAACACGCAGGACAATGTGCTCCTGACGGCATCAACGGCTTCCGGCAAAACCGAGGCAGCCTTCTTCCCCATCCTGACCGAGTTTTGGGAGAACCCGCCCGCAAGCGTGGGCGCCCTCTACATTGGCCCCCTCAAGGCGCTCATCAACGACCAATTCGTCCGCCTCAACGACCTGTGCGAAGAAGCCGATATCCCCGTCTGGCACTGGCATGGCGATGTCTCACAATCACACAAGGCCAAACTCATCAAAAAGCCAAGTGGCATCCTACAGATTACGCCCGAATCGCTCGAGGCGCTCCTGATCCATAAGCACATGGCAATCCCTCGTATGTTTTGCGACCTGCGCTATGTGGTTATCGACGAGGTTCATTCGCTCATGCGCGGCGACCGTGGCGGGCAGACGCTCTGTCTTATCGAGCGCCTCTCGCGCATGGCAGGCGTACAGCCCCGCCGCATTGGCCTTTCGGCCACCATCGGCGACCCCGAGCGCACGGGCGCCTTTCTCTCGCAGGGAACGGGGCGCGACTGCGTTATCCCCCGCTTTGAGGAACCGCGCCGCGTGTGGCGCATCTCCATGGAGCACTTCTACAACTCGGGCCCCCAGGCTCAGCAACGAGGATTCGTAGGCACAGGTCCGCAAGAAGCCGAGGTGCTTGCTTGCGAGCGTATTGAGACGGCGGCGCCCGCGGCGCTGCCCGCATCCGGACAAGACATGTGCCACAGCGGACAGCTTACACAGGAAGAACGCCGTCAACGTCGCGAGCAGGCGCGGGGCAAGGCCGCTCCCAAAGACCATCGCACTTCCTCGGCCCCCGAGGGAGAAGTCGACATCCCACGAGCGACCGAGCAGGCGCTTCTCAACCCCACCGACACGGCGCCCGACAACGCCGACCCCGGTATGGGCTATATCTTTGAGCATACGCGCGGCCGCAAGTGCCTGGTCTTTGCCAATTCGCGCGAGGAGGCAGAGGCCGTGTGCTCCATGCTGCGCAGCTACTGCGAGAGCCGGCACGAGCCCGACCGCTTTCTCATCCATCACGGCAATCTTTCGGCATCGCTGCGCGAGACGGCCGAGGAGCTCATGCGCGACGAGGAGCAGACGCAGACAACCGTCACCACCTCTACGTTGGAGCTCGGTATCGATATCGGCCGCCTGGAGCGCGCCTTCCAGATTGACGCGCCGTTTACCGTTAGCTCCTTTTTGCAGCGCATGGGGCGCACGGGCCGTCGCGATCTTCCGCCCGAGATGTGGTTTGTCATGCGCGAGGAAGAGCCCGAGCCGCGCACGATGATGCCCGAAACCATTCCCTGGAAGCTCCTGCAGGGTATCGCGCTCGTACAACTCTATCGCGAGGAAAAGTGGGTCGAGCCACCCGAGCTCGATCGTCTCCCCTACAGCCTGCTCTATCACCAGACTATGTCGACCCTCGCCAGCACCGGCGAGCTCACGCCGGCCGAACTTGCCCAGCGCGTGCTCACGCTCAGCTATTTCCACCGTGTCTCGGCAGACGATTACCGCGTGCTGCTACGTCACCTCATTAAGATCGACCATATCCAGGTCACCGAAGGTGGCGGGCTCATCGTGGGTCTCGCGGGCGAGCGCATCATCAACAACTTTAAGTTCTACGCCGTGTTCCAGGAAAACGAGGAGTTTACCGTCCGGAGCGAATCGGCCGAGCTGGGCACGATCGTTAATCCGCCCCCGCCCGGTGAGCGCATCGCCATCGCCGGACACTGCTGGATTGTCGAGGAAGTGGACTGGAAGCGCCACACTGTCTTTGCCACGCAGGTCAAGGGCCGGGTGCCGGCCTACTTTGGCGACTGCCCCGGCGACATTAACACGCATGTGCTCGAGCGCATGCGCAAGGCGCTCAACGAGCACGCGACATATCCGTACCTTATGGGTAACGCACGGGCCCGCTTGGCGCAGGCTCGTCATACGACCGAGATTTCGGGGGCGGGAACCAAGCCGCTCATTAACCTGGGCGGCGATACCTGGGTGCTCTTCCCCTGGCTGGGCAGCTACGCCTTTTTGGCGCTCGAGCGCATGCTCAAGATTAAATGTGCCGCGGAGCTGGGCCTTCGCGGGCTCGATTCGTCACGCCCGTACTTTATGCAGTTTAAGATGAAGGCCGATGAGGAGACGTTCTTTGAGGTGCTCGCCGCCGAGGCCGAGAAGGACTTCGATCCCATCGAGCTCGTCTATCCTGGCGAGGTGCCTTACTTTGACCGCTACGACGAGTTTGTTCCCGAAGAGCTCGTGCGCAAGGGCTTTGCCGAAGGCGTGCTCGACATCGAGGGTATGAAGCAGCGCGTTCTCGGCTGGCGCGACCACGCCTAAGACCAGTCTTTTTTGGGACGGGGAGACTTACTTGTCGTGAAGGACGGTGCCGAGGAAGTCGGTGTCGAAGGGCACGGCTTCGGCAAAGGCGTAGTCGCCGTCGCTGGCGATGAGCAGGTAGTTCTCCTCGCCGCCGAACTCCGTATCGCCACAAGGCGCCACCCAAGCGCGGTTGAACACCTCAAGTGCCGTGGCAACGCAATCGCGCAGGAACGTCACATCGCTCCCCTCGTTTGCGCTCACGATATTGGCAACGTAGATACCCCCGGGGTTCAGGCTGCCCCGCACCAGGCGCAGCGCCTCAACGGTCGCCAGCTCGCGCACGGGCTCGGCACCGCCAAAGCAATCGCTCACGACCACGTCGTAGCGACGATGGCCCACGCTCGTCACACCCAGATACGAGCGAGCCTCGGCGGTAATCACCCGCAGGCGGTCACCCACCGCGCGCTCCAGCTCGTCCAGGTAGAACCAACGGCGCGCCAAGCGCGTTATCTCTCCGTCATACTCGATAACGTCCATACGCAAGCCCTCGTGCGACACCAGCGCATATTTGGGATAGGCAAACCCGCCGCCACCCAGCATAAGCATACGGCTGATACCGTGACCATAAGCGTCGCGCATCGCATCCTCGGCCTCAAACACGTCGTCAAACGCGCGATAGTACGCAAAGACGGGCTCCGCCCAGCGCTCGCCAACGTAACTCGCGCTTTGGTAGACGCCGCCTTGAACCAATACGCGAACTTCGTCGCCGCCCTCATCGTGCACGCGCTTCACACGTGCCAGCCCATTGCGGGTCCTCGCGACCTGCAGACAGGCAGCGCGAACAGCGACGGCGGCCGCGCCAAGCGCCGCAGCACCCAGGGCAACGCCGGCGACGACGCCAGCGGAAACACTCGGCTTGTTCATCTAGAGCTCCTTTTGCAGATAGAGTCCATGGTCGTAAAAACCCAAATGGCGATAGTACTCACGCGTGCCGATCGCACTGATCACGTTGATGCGCGCATAGCCCGCGTCCCGAGCAATATGACACGCGCGCTCCACCAGCGACCGCCCCAGTCCATGATGCTGAGCCGCCTGGCCTTGATCGCCCACGCGCGCCGCCATGCCATACACGTGCACCTCACGAATCATCGCCTCGTCCGGCGACGTCGGCAGCTCGTCCGCGTGCGCAGCAACAAATGCGCGATTAGGCAGAGACAGGCGCAAAAAGCCCGCGATCTTGCCCTGCGGCGTCACCCACTGCAAAAAGCGCTCGTGCGTCACCGGCGTCTCGTACGCCACTTCCTCGTCAAGGGTCAACTCATCCAGGTCGGCACCCGCCGTGCTGATCTCGCGATAGCGAATCTCGCGCACCGTCGCACCGTCACCCCGAGCAGCCAGGCGGTTCTCAACGAGCTGACGCAGGTTGGGCTTCTTGTTGCCCACCATGATGTCATCGGAACTAAAGTCGCGAATCATGCGACTGATGCGGCAGAACGCCGGCGTCACCACGATGTCGTCGGCCAACACATCGAGCAGTTCTTCCTCGGTATAGGGGCGCCACTCGCCACGCTCATAGCAGCCCACCAGACGCGAACCCTCGATGAGCGCACACGGGTAAACCTTGACCTCGTCGGGCATAAAGGCCCCTTCGGTCATAAAGCGCTCGTAGTCGCGCTTGTCCCCCTCGGGCGTGGCGCCCAGCAAGTTGAGCATAAAATGCGCGTGGATCTTAAAGCCAAACAGGCGCGCGAGCGAAAACGCTCGCTCGATCTGCGCCACCGAAATGCGGCGCTCGTTGATATCGAGCAGATGCTGGTCGAGACTCTGGATGCCCATCTGAATCTTGGTGCAGCCCAAGCGGCGGATGAGCGTGAGCGCCTGCGGTGTCACAGCGTCGGGACGCGTCTCGATAACGAGCCCCACCACGCGATGCTTCGCCGTCTCGTTGATGCGCTGTTGGCGCTCAAGCTCCTCCATCGTTGCTGTCTGCCACTCGGCGACCTCGCCCCACGGCGTGCCGGGGCCGTACAGACGACGCACCGCGCGGTTATAGCCGCCCACGGCAGCATCCACACGCCCCTGCTCGTCGGCAACGCCGGCAGCGAGCTCGGCCTCGTCTGTCGCAATGCCGGCAGCCCGATAGCGCTCGCGACGCTCCGCTACCACCGGCGGCAGGGCATCGGCGGGAGCGTCATCGAGCAGGCGCCCCGTCTCGACACGACTGATGCCCGGACGCGCCAGCATGGGGTTGGCCGCCACGCCGGCGACGGCATCGTCATTGAGCGCACGGAAAAGTTCCGACATAAACCATGCCTGATACCCTTGCGGATAGTCGCTCCAGGTACCGCCGAGCACAATGAGCTCGATCTTATCGGTCGCATGACCCATCTGCGAAAGCGCCGTCAAACGGGCGCTCACCTGCAGATACGGGTCAAAGCAATTTTGCTCCGCACGGGCGCACGCCGGCTCGGCATGCAGATAGCTTTTGGGCATGCGCAGGTCGTTGGGACAAAACAGGCAATCGCCCGAGCATGGCCAGGGCTTGGTGATGACGGTAATGGTCGCCACGCCCGAAGCCGTGCGACGAGGCTTCATGCGCAGTACCTGCAGCAGTCGACGTTCCAGATTGGAATCGACATTCCACGCAGCCCACCGAGCCGGCTCCTCACGTTTAACCCGCTGGTAAAACGGCAGCAGACGACGCTTGGCCAAATCGCGCTTGTCGGCACCCTCACGGCGCGCCTCGGCATGTATCAGTTTGACGAGCGCCTTGTCGTCCACGGTCTCACCGCGACGCAGGGCCTCGAGTATGTTCAAGATAATCTGTTCCATGCCCCCATTGTAAAGGCAAAGGCGCCGGAGCCGACCACGGCTCCGGCGCCTCCATCAAACAGCGCGGCTACGTTTGCGGGTCTCCGAAAACCACCCATCACTCCGAATCAAACGACATGTCGCCCGAACCGACCTCAAAACGATACGTGGCAGACTTATCGCCGTTATCGAATTCAAGATCCAAAATGGTCTCGCCGTCGTAGCCAAGCGGAAGGAAATCGCTCTCGAAGTCGCCGCTTCCCAAGGTGAGGCTCGCCTTAAAGCCCGTAGAGTTCGGAACCGTCATCTCCACGTCGCCCGAGCCCACGCTCACGTCCATCGACTTCGCGGGCGCCTGGTAGAGCTCGAACGTCATGTCGCCCGAACCGACCTCGGCATTCAGGGTGTCGGTCACGGTGCCCGTAAACTCAACGTCTCCCGAGTCCAAAGTCAGGTTGAGGTCATGACACGCAATGTCCGCGACCGTCAGGTCTCCCGACCCCACGTTTGCCGTAATGCTCATCATGTTCTCAGCAAGCTCGCGCGGCAGCTCGATGGTGACCGAACGATCGATAGCGCGCTCGTCATCGCAGTCGAACTGGCTAATCGTGAGTGTAGAACCCTTGACCTCGGCCAGATTCTGAGTGGCAGCATCGTAGGTAGCTACCCCCTTTGCAACACGACCGCTCTCGATGACACGCACCTGCCCGCCGGAAACGCACTTGATCTCAACCTCACCCGATGTCACATCCAGGTCAAGGGACTGGAATGAGTCGGCATCAAACGTTTCGCTCGAAAGCTGCCGAGACTGAGCGGAATAGTTACCGCCATCCAAAGAATCGTCCCCGTCAACCACATCGTCCATACCGGACAAACCGGATGCAATATCGCCGAGATCCCACGGGCCATCAAAATGAAACAATATCCGCGAAGTGCCAAAGATAAGCCCGATGATGAGCACGAACGCTCCGATACCGACGCCCAGGCGGACCTTGGACTCATGCGAGAGCTTCATCATTCATCACCTTCTTTGGCGCTCGGCTCAGCGGCGGTCGAGGAAGCAACGTCAGTATCAACCGCAGCGGAAACATCCTGAGCCTTAGCCGCCTCCGGCGCCGGACCAACCTGAATATCCCCGCGTGCCCAATCGCCATCGAGCGCACGCGCCACCCAGTGATAGATGGGGATTGTAAAGAAGATCAGCGCGGCAAAGGAGCCACCAAAAAGGAACATCAGCAAAAAGAACAGCAGCCAGCACACGGCCCAATACGGAAACGACTGGAACGGACCTTTCACCGGAGTCGAGCCAGCTGCGCCGCCACCCGTCACCTGCGCCGTAGCGGCATTGGCGGCCTGCGCACTCCAGCTTGCCGCTTGCGCCGCCTTGGCCGCAGCATCACTTGCCTGCGTTGCCGCCTCGGTAGCGCGTGCCGCCGCCTCGTGGGTGCGGGCACGCTCTGCCGCCTCGGCTTCGCGCTGACGGGCGCGGTCCTCGTTCTCAAACTCGATATCGTCCTCAATCTCATCGCTCGGATTGAGCAGCTCGTCCAGGCTCACGCCATAGAGCTTAGCGAGCGAGATCAGGTTCTCGGTATCGGGCGAGCTCTCCGCGCGCTCCCATTTACTGACCGCCTGGCGCGACAGCCCCAGCTTTCGCGCCAGCCCTTCTTGGCTAAAACCCTTGCTGCGACGAAGGTCGGCGAGCCGCTGCGCAGTTTCTACATTCATGGTTCCTCCTATGTGATGCCAGCCGTGCCGCCGGACCGTTTTTGTTCTTAAGGCGCCTTGCACAGTTAAAAATCTATCCGCCACCGCCAAAAGCATGCCACCTATTCTAGTGAGATTTTTGACAACCGGCGGTTGCGGGTGCATATGAGCTGCGGAAATGTGTCCAAACAAAGCAATGACCCGTAGCTTGGTTGTCCCCGTTGCGGCGTTAACGGTAGTATGGTCGTACTATTTATTCCGCACCGCCAACGGAGGGAGTTCCGCGCCGTGATCCGCGATTTCGCCTCATCGCTCATCCAGCTCAACAATACGTTCTATCGCGAGCACTCCGCCTCCTTTTCCGATACGCGTCAGGCCCCGTGGCCCGGCTGGGTGCGCACCATGGACATCGCGCTCGAACAGCTCGATGCGGCCACGATCGAGCATCCCGTCCGCGTCTTCGATCTTGCCTGCGGCAATATGCGATTCGAGAACTTTGCCGCCGGCGGCGCACTTGCTGCCAAGGGCATCGACGGCACAAACCCCTCGGCAGATGCCAGCTGCCCGTTTGAGTTCTATGGTGTCGACTCGTGCCAGGACCTGGCCATCGATGCCCACGGCCACGCCCTGCGCATTCCCAATCTGCACTTCCAGGAACTCGACGTGCTCGACGCCCTCATGAAGCTCAACCCCGCCGAGACACCCGACGTGCTTTTCGACGCCCCGCTCGCCGATATCTCGGTCTGTTTTGGCTTTATGCACCACGTGCCGTCGTGCGAGTACCGCGTACGCGTGCTCGACGCCTTGGTGCGCCAGACGCGCCCGGGCGGCATCATCGCCATCAGCTTTTGGGAGTTTATGAACGACGAGCGCATGGCGCGCAAGGCCGTTCGCGCCGAAGCCCGCGCCGAGCTCACCCCACCGTTTGAGGGTTACGATTCCGCGCAGTTTGAAGCCGGCGACCACCTCATTGGCTGGCAAAACGACCGCCACGCTTACCGCTATTGTCATCACTTTGACGATCAGCAGATCACCGACCTGGTGCGCGGCGTCCGTACGTTCTACAAGAGCGGCGAGGTCCCCGTGCGCGAGCTTGAACGTTTCCATGCCGACGGTCGCAGCGGCGAGCTCAACCGCTATGTGATTCTCAAGCGTCTGTAGGCACCGACGACGCGCCGCCGAGCCGAGCCGCATCTTTCGGGCAAACTATGCCCACCTTCTTCCAACGCATCACCGAAACGCGCAGCCATGCGTTTCGCATTTATGATCAAGGAGCCTCATGGGAGCCGTCCACGTTCGCACGCCTAAGAACTTTGTACTCGAGGAGCGCCTGGAGCGCTACGCCGATGCGATTGAGACGAACCCCGAGGCCTATGTCGGAGATTGGCGCAAGGCCTGTGCGCCCGCAGGCAGCAAGCCTTTCGAACACCTTCACCTGGATCTTGGTTGTGGCAAGGGAACGTACCTTGTAGAGCGCGCGGCCCACGAGCCAAACACGCTCTTTATCGGCATGGACCAGGAGCCCATCTGCATCGCCTATGCCGCACAGAAAATCCGCGAGCAGGAGCTATCCAACGCGCTCGTCCTGCCCCGAGGTGCCGCATCGCTGCCGCAGCCGTTTGCCGCAGGCGAGCTCGATGCCATCACCATCAACTTCCCCACGCCGCAGCCCAAGGCCAAGTACGCCAAAAAACGACTCGTCCATGTCGACCATCTGATGCTCTACCGCCCGCTCCTTACGGCCGGCGCCACCGTCACGCTGCGCACCGATAGCAAGCCACTGCGCGACTACGCCCTGGGGCAGTTTGCCGCGGCAGGCTACGACACGCTTTGGGTAAGTGACGACGTCCGCCGCGACCATCCCGAGCACCCCGAGACCGAATATGAATGCCGCACACGCGAGATGGGCGCCGCCGTCTATGGCATTTGCGCCGCACCCGGCGCGCAGCCCAGCGATGAACAGCTCGCGGCGGGCCGCGCGCAGGAGCAAAGCCTTGCCTGCTACCTGCCCGAAAACCTTGATGAGCTCACCTATGTACCTCTGGGCATGGAAGAGGCCGTCGAGAACTTTAGAAACCGCGCCCGCAAGGGCAAGAAGCGCCTGCCGCAAGAGTCCTAGGGGCTTTTGGCAGTCGCGGCATCGGCAACCAAGCGGCAAATAGGCGCCGACGGACGGTCCTCAAATCTAAGTGAGTAGACTTTTTGGCAATAGCCGGGCACAGTCTGCATGGCGAAAACTAAAACCGCAGGTAGAACCCTTGCGCAAAAGCCATGTGCTCGCGATATCGCAAAAAGTCTACTCACTTAGCTGACAGCTGCACTAAACGGCTGGGCGGAACGCCCATTTCCTGCATTTTCTCGCGCGCTGGCGCCCCGCACCGCCGCTACGCCATAATGGATGGCGGACAAACGGCGAGAGAAAGCAACCACATGGCACAGACCACGATAGATACCGCCGCCAGCACCGTCTCCGGCGCCGGCGCCGCCAGCTCATTCTCGGGCGGCACGGGAACCGAAGCCGAGTTCGGCTCGCTCGGCGCGCTCTCCCCCACCTGGTGGGAACCCGAGGACGGCAGTGAACCCGAACCATGGCTCACGCCCGACCAAGCCTTCGAACGCTTCTTTGAATGGACGAGCGACCGCGGCATTGAGCTGTGGGATCACCAAGAAGAGGCCCTCATGGATCTAGCCGCCGGTGACCATGTCATTTTGGGAACACCGACCGGATCGGGCAAGTCGCTTGTCGCGCTGGGCATGCTCTTTATGGGCATGGCGCAAGGCAAGCGCTGTTATTACACGGCCCCCATCAAGGCTCTGGTCAGCGAAAAGTTTTTCGACCTTGTGCAGGTGCTCGGCCGCGATAACGTCGGCATGATCACCGGCGACACGCATATCAACACCAAGGCGCCCGTCATCTGCTGCACGGCAGAGATCCTTGCCAACGACGCACTGCGCGAGGGCGAAGATGCCGACGTAGGCTGCGTCGCCATGGACGAGTTCCACTACTTTGCCGACCCCGATCGCGGTTGGGCCTGGCAGGTGCCGCTGCTCACCCTGCCTCACACGCAGTTTATGCTCATGAGCGCCACGCTCGGCGATGTCACTGCCATCGCCGCCTCGCTCGAAGAACACACCGGCGCTGCTTGCGACTTGGTTGTCGACGCCCCGCGTCCTGTTCCGCTGAGCTACGACTATGTGACGACCTCCCTCGAGGGCACGGTCGAGCTCGCCATGCGCCGCGGCGAGGCCCCGCTCTATATCGTGCACTTTAGCCAGGATGCCGCCCTTGCGACGGCACAGTCGCTCGCCAATTTTGGCATCGCCAGCAAGGAGCAGCGTGAGGCCATCAAGGAAGCGGCAAAGGGAACAAGCTTCTCGACGGCCTTTGGCAAGATTCTCAAACGCCTGCTGGGATGCGGCGTCGGCGTGCACCATGCCGGCATGTTGCCGCGCTATCGCCTGTTGGTCGAGCGCTTGGCGCAGCAGGGTCTGCTGCCCGTCATCTGCGGCACCGATACGCTCGGCGTCGGCATCAACGTACCCATCCACACCGTGGTACTCACCGCGCTCACCAAGTTCGACGGCTACAAGATGCGTCGTCTGCGCGCCCGCGAGTTCCATCAGATTGCCGGTCGCGCCGGCCGCTCGGGCTTCGATACCGAGGGCATGGTGATTGCCGAGGCACCCGAGCACGAGATCGAGAATGCCAAGCTCATGGCCAAGGCGGGCGACGACCCCAAAAAACTCCGCAAGATCAAAAAGAAGAAGCCTCCCGAGGGCTTTGTCACCTGGAACAAGCAGACCTTTGAGCGCCTGATCGAGACGCAACCCGAAACGCTCAAGCCGCGCCTTCGCATCACACACTCCATGGTGATTAGCGTGGTCGAGCAGGGCGGCGACGCTCGCGCCCGCGTGCACGACCTCATCGAGACAAGCCTGCAAACGCCCGAGGAAAAGGCAAAGCTCGAGATCCGTGCCGACGAGATCTTCGCCACGCTCATCGACTCCGGCGTCGTCGTGCGCACCGAGGTGCCGCCCGCACCCGACGCTCCGGCTGACGCCGCGCCGGACATCGACTATGCGTTGACGGTCGACCTGCCCGAGGACTTTGCGCTCGACCAGCCGCTCTCGCCGTTTTTGCTTGCCGCGCTGGAGTTGCTCGATCCCGAGAGCGAGACCTATACCATGGATTTAATCTCAATGGTCGAGGCAACGCTCGAGGATCCCAAGCAGGTGCTGCGCGCACAGGAGCGCGCAGCACGCGATCGTGCTATGGCCGAGATGAAGGCCGACGGCGTCGACTATGAGGAGCGTCTGGAGCGCATTCAGGATGTCAGCTACGAAAAGCCGCTCGAGGACTTACTCGATGCCGCCTTCGACAAGTACTGTCAGGAAGTACCCTGGGCCAACGACTACCAGCTCTCGCCTAAAAGCGTCCTGCGCGACATGCTGGAGAGCGCGAGCGACTTTAAGGGCTATATCCAAAAGCTCGGCATCGCCCGCTCCGAGGGCATTCTGCTGCGCTACCTAGCCGAGGCCTACCGTTCCCTCGATCGCACCGTACCCATCGAGAAGCGCGACGAGCGCCTGCGCGACATCATCTCGTGGCTCGGCTTTGTGGTGCGCTCGGTGGACTCGAGCCTGGTGGACGAATGGGAGAACGCCGGCAACCCGGCAGCCCTCGATGCCGCACCGCCGCAGGGCATCGACGAGGCCGTGGCAGACCGCCGTGGCTGCACCCTGCTGGTGCGCAACGCGCTCTTCCGCCGCGTGACCCTTGCCGCCCGCGAGCACATTCGCGACCTGGGCGAACTCGACGACGACTGGGGCATGAGCGAGATCCGCTGGCAAAAAGCACTCGACGCTTACCACGAGCAGCACGAGGAAATCCTCACCGACGGAGATGCCCGCAGTGCCGCAATGTTTTCCATCGATGAGTCCGACGAGAAAACCGATCACGTGTGGCACGTGCATCAGATCTTTGCCGACGAGGATGGCGACCACGACTTTGGCATCATGGGCGACGTCGACCTGGATGCCACGCAAGACGGCGGCGAGGTCATCTTCAAGAACTACCGTGTCGGCTTTATCGAGGACCTGCTCGAAGACTAGCCGGGCGCAATGGGACGAAACGAAGCGGGGCCGCTGGCAACATCGCCAGCGGCCCCGCTTTTTGCGCGATACGCTATCCCCTACTCGGCATCCTCGACCTCATACGAATCCGCCTCGGCTGGCTCATCGTTTGTCTCTGGCGCAGCCCCGCGTGCCTCGTCAAACGCCGCCTTCATGGTCTTGTTGCCCCACGTGAGCTTGCGAATGGTAAGATCGTCGGCTTTCTTGTTGGCAAGGCGCAGATTGTTCTCGGAGGACAGCAACGCCTCCTTGGTTTTCTGCAGGTGGCTAATCGTCTTGTCGATCTCATCGATCGCCGTTTGGAACTTGCGGCTCGCGATCTCGTAGTTGCGGCCGAAGTCGTTCTTGAACTTCTCCATCTTGGCCTCGAAGTTCGTGACGTCGATGTTCTGCTGTTTGTACTCCGCCAGCTCCTGCTTATAGCGTAGCGAACCCATGGCAGCGTTGCGAAGAAGCGTGATCATGGGAATGAAAAACTGTGGGCGAATCACGTACATCTTCTCGTAGCGATAGCTCACGTCCACGATTCCTGCGTTATAGAGCTCGCTCTCGGGCTCGAGCAGCGTGCAGAGCACCGCGTACTCACAGCCTTTCTGGCGACGATCGTGATCGAGTTTCTTAAAGAAGTCCTCGTTTTTATGCTTGGTCGCGGTCTCGTCATTCTCGTTTTTCATCTCGAACATAATCGAGATGATCTCGTTGCCGCTCGCATCGCACTCACGGAAAATGAAGTCTCCCTTGGTGCCCTCGGACGCATCGTTATCCTTCTCGAAATACGCGTTGGGAAACGCCGTCATGCGCAGACGGTTGAACTCAGTCTCGCAGTGCTGCTCGAGCGACTCGCCCACCATCTTGGTAGACAGGCGAACCTTCATGTCCTTAAGGCGCTCGATCTCTTCATCCTTGTAACGAATCAGGTCATCGCTCGCGCGCTTGGCCTGCGCAAGCTCGAGCTCGTGTGCTGCTCTGGCCTGTTCCTCGCGCGAATCGCGCACCGCCAGCTCGCTCGTGAGCTTTGCGCGGGCCTCATCGCGCTCTCGCTCCGCCGCGGCGACCGCCTCTGACAGGTTCATTTTTGCCGTCAGCTCTTGCTCGCGCAGCTGGGCACGCAGGCTTTCGGCCTCCTGCTCAGACTGAGCCTTTGCGGCGGAAAACTTCTCCTGTACCTTCGCCTGATAGCCAGCAAGCGTGCGTTCGGCCTCGCTGCGAGCGGCATCGAGCTCACGCTGCGACTCGGCCGCGGCAGCGGCAAGCGCCATCTCTTGGGCCTTGTCTGCCGCGGCGAGCTTGGCCTGCAGCTCGGCAATCTGGGCATCTCGTGCAGCCACATCGTTTTGAGCAGCATTGCGCGCCGCCGACTCGGCAAGCCTGGCTTCGTCATCCTTGCGCCCCAGCTGCGCACGCAAGTTGTCGATTTCGCGCTGGAGCTCGGCGTTCTCCTTTTGAGCGTCGGCACGGGCCTCAACAGCCGCGCGCTGGGTTGCGCTCTCGCGCTCTGCGGCAGCGCCCTCGAGCTTAGCGTGCAGCTCGGCAAGCTCCGCATCGCGCTTGGCGAGCTCTTGCGCCAGCTGTTGAGCTGCGGCGTTCTTCTGCTCTACAAGCTGAGCATCGCGCTGAGACTCTGCCTTTTGCAAAGCAGCCGTCGAGCGTGAGCGTTCAAGCTCCAACGCCTGCTCGCCCTCGCGCTGGACTGCCTTCACACGCTCGTCCAGGTCGCGCGAGAACTCGGCATCGCGCACCTGCTTGACGATATCCGCATAACCGGACGCATCGACCTTAAAAACTTCGCCGCAATGCGGGCACTTGATCTCGTTCATGGCAGCTCCTCGATGGACGCAAATTTCAACCGCCTACACTCTACCGCGCCGCACGGACAAAAAAGGCGCCGCCGCCATAATGGCAACGGCGCCAGATCCACCGCGAGGGTGCCTATCCCCTTTGCGGTGGCTTGGGTCTCTACAGGTCGCGGTAGTCGATCAGGCGAAGATCGGATTGAGACTCAAGCCAAGCGCGAAGCTCGGGATCGATCAGCGCATCGACTTCCTTGGTGCGGTCGGTCGTGAGCGAGCTGTTCTCCAGGATAAAACGATCAAGATAGCCCGGATGACACACAAAGACGACCGTCTCGCCGTCCACCATCTCGCGAACCGTCTGCATAATTGAGTCCTTGGGTTCGTAGCCCGGCTCCATCGAATGCATCACCATGCGCAGGTCGGTAGCACCGCAGCGCACAACCGCCGTGGAGTCGAAGCTCGCCTTTTGCTCCTTAAGGCCCAGTTCCTGGGCAACCGCCGAGATCGCTCGGTTGAGGTTTTTGCTCATGACGGCATGGGCCTCAAAGTAATCGGGTTCGCGGCCCACGATCTCGACAAAGCGATCATGCTGCGCGCGAATCTCGATGCAGGCCTCGTCGAAGTCTATCAACTCCTCGCCGCGCTTAAAATGCTCGCGGAAGGTACGGCTGCTATGAAACTCACCGTTCTCGTCGAGCATGCTCGGAATGAGCGCCGGATCGGCACACGGCTTGCCCAGGCACACGTTGGTATGCTGACCCACCGCAATGCCGGCATCCGCCACGAGCGACCAACCACGCTCGGCCTCGGGCATGTTGGGCATAAGGCCCGCCGAGCGCACCAGGCCCTCATTAATACTGCGGGCAATCCCCAGGTTAACGGCATACGAATAACCGATATCGTCGGCACGAATAAGCAGTTGCTTCATATTGACCCCCATCTATGGAAAGGGGCACTTGAAGTGCAACCAAGTGCCCCAGATAATTGTCCTACCGAACAGATACTTTAGGCTTTGGCAGCAGCAGCGTCCTCGTCGAGCTGCTCCTTGGTAAAGCCAAAGAGGTAAGCGATGGCGGCTGCGGAAACAAATGCAGCGCCCGATGCAACGCATCCCCAAACGAGATTAGCAGTTCCACCGGCAACAAATCCAGTAACGCCCAAAATATTAGTCGCACCCAAAACATACGTGGTCACATTAGTGAGAGCCGCGATCAGGCCGCCGATAGCGCCGCCCGCAACCATGGCGCCCAAGCAGCGGGTGTACTTAAAGCCACAGCCATACAGCGCGGGCTCCGTCACGCCACCGACAATGCCGGAGAGCGAGAAACCGAGCATAGCGCCCTTTTCGTCGGTCTCCTTAAGGCGCAGGAAGGCGCCGAAGGCCATGCCCCACGTGGCGAACTGGGCGATACCGCCTGCGACCATAACGCAGGAGTCGGAACCCAAGGTGAGCAGCTGCACAATACCAAGAGTAAGCAGAACCTGATGCATACCGGTCATAACCAGGAACTCCCAAAGCGCGGCAATGGCGACGAGGGAGAGGATCGTGACGACGCCGCCAGCGTTACCAAGGCCGAACATAAAGTTGCCGACCAGGTTGCCCAGAATGGAGCCAATCGGAGCCAGAGCGCACAGGGAAACGGGGATCATCACAGCCATGGTACACACGGGCACAAACACCGTGGAGAGCATGTCGGGGATGATCTTTTTCATGAACTTCTCGACGACCATCAGCACCGGCATAGATAGGACCATGGGAAGCACGGTCGCAGAGTAGTTGTTCAGCTGAGCCGGGAGCACGCCATAAACCATTGTGGTCGTAGCTCCCGAATCCGCCGCAGCGTTGACCAGTGTCATGAACTCGGGGGCAATGAGCACGCCGCCGAGCATCATGCCGAGCGGCTGGCTGCAGCCGAGCTGCTTTGCGGCAGCCCAACCCAGATAAACAGGAAGGAAATAATAGCCGGCGTTGTAAATCCAGTTGTAAAAGAAGTTATAGATGTCGGAATCGGCAGACCAGATACCGAGCATGCCGTCGCCGCAAAGCACGGCAATGGTACGGAACATGGCGGCGCCCATGATGATGGGGATCGTCATAACCATTGTCTTGGACAGGTAGTTGAGGGTCTTCTTGCCCGCAGTCTTGAGCGTCAGCGGCTCCTTGGTGCCGCCATCGAGGTCCTCGTCAATGGAACCTTCACCCTTAACGCCCAGCGCAATGGCGGCTTCATAGACCTTCGGCACGTTCTGGCCAATGATGACCTGATACTGGCCGCCGGACCATTGTGCGCCCAGCACGCCCTTGATCTTCTTAACTTCATCGTCATTGGGAATGGACTGATCCTTGAGGTTCAGACGCAGGCGGGTCATGCAGTGCGTCGCGTTCGTCACATTGGAGGCGCCGCCGACGGCAGCGAGCACGTCCTCGGCAATCTTCTTATTATCGACAGCCATGTCGAATCCCTTCTCTTCCAACTAAAGGCTCGTGGGGCTTCATGGCACCAAGACACACGATTCCGCTCGCGCCTGCGCAGCGCGCGATGCCCGTTGGCAAGAGATTTCATTGCATGTGATTCCCGGGTGGATCGACATGAAAAAAGCCCCGCGCACAACCGACAGAGACCCAATAATGGCCTCAGCAGAATCGGTAGTGCCTCTCGGAGCTGCGCCGTGAGTAACACCCAACACAGGGGAAGTATATGCGGCAGATGCGCTCGCCACGGCTCAGATTACCGGCGAACGGTAGCAAACAGCCCGCAAACGGTCACCATGACGGAAAGGGAATGATGGAGACCTTATTTATCCGGGTTGGCAGGAGCCACGCGATTCACATGCATGATCAGATAGACGAGCTCTTCTTGGGCCAATGGCTCACCAAAGGTCTCCTGAATCAGATCGTCCACACGATGAGCGCAACGTGACGCTGCCGGATACTGCTCCACGAGCACGTCGTAAAGACCGGAGTTCTCGGTATCGATCGGCTCTTTCTTTGCCACGCGGTCGAGCAGATAGCGCACATGAGTGGCAAAGCGGGCAAAGGCGAACGACGAGCGATCGACCGTCACGCCCAACTCTTCTTGAATAATCGCAACCGTCATATCGAGCAGTCGCTCCTCGTGCTGCTCGGCAAGCACGCGTCGCTCGCTCGGCCTAACCGATGCATTAACAATCGACATGGCAATGCCCGCGGCCTCGCTTCGGGGCATACGCACCCGGAAGCTTTTCTGAATGCCCCGAACAGCCAGCTCGCCCAAGCGGTATTCGATGGGATGCAGCTGCTCCAGATCGCGCTCGAGCGGCAGCGACACCACCATATGCTCGCGGGCACGCTTAATGGCAAACTGAATATGGTCTGCCAATGTAATGGGAAGGTTAGGGCTCAATTCGTACGAAAGCTGTCCGGTTGCGATATCGGCCAGCTGAGCAGAAAACTCCAGCACCTCGGGATCGACCTCGTCGATAAACGCCAGGTACTTTGAATCGATGCCGTAAAAGGTGCGTGTAACAACATCCAAATCGACCTCGTGCGGCATCTCGCCAAAACCGATGCCGCGACCCAGCGCGATAAGCTGACGCCCCGCGCCGTCTTCGCAGATGGCAGCGTTGTGGTTAATGCGCTGGATAGCCCTCATGGAATCATCGCTCCTACTTAAACGCGCCGCGCAGACCATCCGCGCGGCGCGTTCATTCTACCTGCACTTGCAGCTACAGTCCAAAGAAGCCAAGGATCTGGTCGCGGCTTACGGGCTTGTAATCGTTGGCGTCAAGACCGACATCGTAGCGAAGGATCGGGCGCTCGCGATCGCGATTGCGCGCGTTGGTGCGGTCTCCCCTGCTGTGGATATGTCCGTGCAGCATAATGGCGCCGCGTGCCTTGCCATTCCAGCTGAGCATGGGGTAATGGCTCATCACCAGACGATGGCCCTTCGCGTAACCAGGAGCGATCTCCAGATAATCGCGCACCTCATCCCAAATGTGCGGCGCGTCTGGATCTTCCCAATCGCCGTCGTGGTTACCGCGGATAAGCGTTATGTTCTGGCATTCGATTCGCTTACGCAGACGCACTGCTTCCGCCAGGGGCAATCGATATGTAAAGTCTCCCAAGATATAGAGGCGGTCGTCCACAGCCACGCACTCATTGATGGCATCGATGACACGGCGGTTCATCTCCTCGACCGAATCAAACGGTCGATCCATGTCGTGCAAGATATTCGTATCGCCCAGGTGCAGGTCGGCGGTAAACCACATCATCGTCTCTGTCCTCATTTCGCAACGCGTATAAGACCTGTTTAGTATACAGACGCGACGATGAGACAGTCACCCAAAGAGCCCACCGAACAGACCTCGGCGGCGCTTGTCCTTTTTATTCGAACCTTTACCCCGGGCGTTCTTATCCTTTTGCTTTTTGCGGTCCTGCTCCAACTCATCGTCATCGAGCAGCAAATCCCACTCAAACGGATCGTCTACCAGATCGAACAGGTCATCGTCATCAAACACGTGCGCCTCCATTACCGATTAGCGAGCATCCACAACGTAGTTGAGAAGTCTACGGGCCCGTGCGGACACAAATTCACCCTGCCTGCGTCTTTCAATCGCCTGTCGCAACGCTTGCACGACAGAGCGCTTGCGGATAAGATAGGAACACGAATGGCACCCGTTGCAGCGGGTCTTGCCAACTCCGATACACGTTTTCATCGTGAGAAGTGGCCGTCTTCGCTTATGCGGGGGCGGCCACTTTGTTTATCCCTATGTCATCTGATTCTAATGCACAAACATGCGCACGAACTTGTGCTTCCAGCTTGCGTAAGGGGCATAGCGGAACGGCACGTCCAGCCATGTTGCTTTGTTCACGATGCTCTTCTTGTGGCTAAACGTATCGAAGCTCTCACGGCCATGGTACTGGCCCATACCGCTCGCACCCATGCCGCCAAAGCCCATATGGCTCGTAGCCAAGTGCATGATCGTGTCGTTGACGCAGCCACCACCAAAGGGCACGCAGCGCACAAAGCGCTGCTGAGCCGCACGGTCCTGGCTAAAGATATACAGGGCCAGCGGCGTCGGACGATCCGTAATAAACGTCTCGGCCTCGTCTAAGCTTTCAAACGTCAGCACCGGCAAGATGGGACCGAAGATCTCCTCCTGCATCACGGCGTCATTGAGGGTCACGCCGTCCAAAATCGTCGGCTCAATCTTGAGCGAAGCCTCGCGTGCGGCACCCCCAAGCACGACCTTATCGGGATCAATCAACCCGCGCACGCGCGCAAAATGCTTGGCGTTGACGATATGCCCGTAGTCCTCGTTATCGAGCGGATGTTCACCAAACATACGGCGGGCCTCTTCCTTGATAAGGCCCAGCAGCTCGTCGTGCACGCGCGCATCGACCAGCAGGTAGTCGGGCGCCACGCAGGTCTGCCCCACGTTGAGCCATTTACCAAAGGCGATACGGCGTGCCGCGACCTTCAAGTTAGCCGTCGCATCCACGATGCAGGGACTCTTTCCGCCCAGCTCAAGCGTCACGGGTGTGAGGTTTTTACTTGCACGCTCCATGACGAGCTTGCCGACCGGAACGCTACCGGTAAAGAAGATCTTGTCCCAGCACTCATCGAGCAACGCTTCGTTTTCGGCACGCCCGCCTTCGACGACCGTCACCAAGCGCGGATCAAATGCCTCTTCACAGATTTGCTTGAGCACCGCGCTCGATGCCGGAGCATAGGCGCTCGGCTTGATGACCACGGTATTGCCCGCGGCAAGGGCGCCGGCGAGTGGCTCGAGCGTCAGTAAAAACGGGTAGTTCCACGGAGCCATGATGAGTGTGACGCCATAGGGCACGGACTGCGTCTTGCACACACTCACGGCGTTGGCGAGGTCACACGGACGCAGGCGCGAGCGACTCCATCGAGCCACATGCGCAATCTGATAACGAATCTCGGAAAGCGAGGTGCCGATCTCGCACATATACGCCTCGTCATGCGACTTTCCCAAATCGGTCTTGAGCGCATGGACAATATCGGCCTCGTGGGCCCGCACCGCATCGCGTAAACTCACGAGCGCACGACGTCGAGCATCGACATCAAACGTGGCGTGCGTCTTAAAATAGGCGCGCTGATCGGCAACGATGCGCGCGATTTCCTCGGTGTTCATGGGCCCTCCTAGTTCTCGTCTTCAAACATACCACCCGCAACGACCTCGTACATATGCTCGAGCTCCAAACGGTCCATTAAAAGCGGAACGGGGTACAGGGGATTGGCCTCGGCATCGGCATGCGCCGCCATCTCAGGAATGTCGGAGCGGCGAATGCCCGTCACATATTTGGGTATGCCCAAGGCGGCGTTCATGCGGTCGACCCAATCGATAAAGGCCTCAGCAGCCACGTTGTCCAGCGCATTAGCCGGCGCAATGCCGGCCATGCGGGCGAGATCGGCGAGCTTGGGAGCAGCAGCTTCGCCATAGGCGCGAAGCATGTGCGGCAGGATGATGGCGTTGGCCAAGCCGTGGGGAATCCCGTAACGCCCGCCCAGGCTGTGCGCGATGGCATGGACGTATCCAACATAAGAGCGCGTAAAGGCAACGCCCGCTTTATACGCCGCCGAAAGCATATTGCGGCGCGCACGCATGTTGCCACCGCACTCATAGGCCTCGAGCAAATTGTCGTGGATGAGCTGCACCGCCTGGCGCGCCATCTTGCGCGTATAGGGCGTGGTGCTGCGCCCGATAAAGGCCTCGACGGCATGTGTCAGGGCGTCCATGCCCGTTTGCCCCGTAATGGAGGCGGGCAGGCCGCGCGTAAACTCGGGGTCGTGCACCGCAAAGCGCGGGATCAGCACAAAGTCGTTAATGGGATACTTGTAGTGCGTCTCGTCGTCGGTAATTACCGCTGCAAGCGTGACCTCGCTTCCCGTGCCCGCCGTGGTGGGAACGGCGATGAGCAGCGGCAGGCGACGATGGATACGCAACAGGCCGCGCATCTTGTTGATGGGCTTCTTTGGCTGCGCGATGCGCGCGCCCACGCCCTTGGCGCAGTCCATGGCCGAACCGCCGCCAAAGCCGATAATGGCCTGGCAGGCGCTCTCTCGATACAGAGATGCCGCTTCCTCCACGTTTGAGACCGTGGGGTTCGCACGTGTTTCGGCATAGACCGCAGCGCTAATTCCCTTGGACGCGAGCGCTGTCTCGAGCGGTGCCGTGAGCCCCAGACGGGCAATGCCGGGATCTGTCACGATAAGAACATGGTGTATTGAACGCTTTTGAAGCACTGCGGGCACTTCCTCAGCGTGCTCTAAAATGCGTGGCTCGGTATAGGGCAGCACCGGCAATGCGATGCGAAAAACCGTTTGATACGTTCGGCACCAGGCGCGGCGGGCTAGATGCATAAAGGAAGCTCCTTCATTTGTTGATTGGTCAACATTTGCTCGACCGATTGTACTCATCGGAGGTCGCACGAGGTCTAGCAATCGTTAATCAATCAACATCTACACATGCTTAAATTGTTTTATTAAAAATCATTCCTAATAGGCTTCACATTCGGTCTCATTTATGGATAATAGAACTCGTCAAGACGCACGTCCGGAGAGGGCCCTTACGGGACCGGACGAGCGCACCATCGCCATCGATCGAAAGGATCGAATCATGAAGTTTGTTTGCCCCGTTTGCGGTTATGTGGAAGAGTTCGACGGCGACCAGCTGCCCGAGGATTTCAAGTGCCCCCAGTGCGGCGTTCCTGGCTCTCGCTTCCTGAAGCAGGAGGAGGGCCAGCTCGAGTGGGCTGCCGAGCACGTCGTGGGCGTCGCCAAGATGGAGGGCGTCTCCGAGGACATCGTTGCCGATCTGCGCGCCAACTTTGAGGGCGAGTGCTCCGAGGTCGGTATGTACCTGGCCATGGCTCGCGTTGCTCATCGCGAGGGTTATCCCGAGATCGGCCTGTACTGGGAGAAGGCTGCCCACGAGGAGGCCGAGCATGCCGCCAAGTTCGCCGAGCTCCTGGGCGAGGTCGTGACCGATTCCACCAAGAAGAACCTCGAGATGCGCGTTGAGGCCGAGAATGGCGCCACCGCCGGCAAGACCGATCTTGCCAAGCGCGCCAAGGCCGCTGGCCTCGATGCCATCCACGACACCGTGCACGAGATGGCTCGCGACGAGGCCCGCCACGGCAAGGCTTTCGCTGGCCTGCTCAAGCGCTACTTTGGCTAAGCCAACTGCCTGAGACATAACCTCTAGCTCGAAGAAGGCCCGGACCGTATTGGTTCGGGCCTTTTTGTGTCTCGAGGACTCGTTAACGCCCTGAAATAGAGCTATCTTCGGCATCGGTCTCTCGTCAAAAACTAAGTGAGTAGACTTTTCGAAACTTGCCGAGCAGACCATCCGTATTGCTTTATAAAGTCGCAGGTAAATGACTTGTTTCAAAACGGCCTGGTCGCCAAAGTGCCAAAAGCCTACTCACTTAGAACCGCAGCCGTCCACGATCGAGCTGTTTTGCGTCTAACGGGCATCTTTCCGTCGATTACTCCCAATTTTGTCCAGTCAACGAATAGTTCAGACCGGAGTAATGTCTCAGCCCTTTGCTCATCTGAGCTTTTATCACGATATTCAGCATCGAGCATCCTGCATATGGCCTTAACGATCGCGCGGAATCTATCCTCATCGGATATCTGTCTGTGTGTCAGGAGAAGTACATCGTAGCCCATGGCCTGAAGGGCCGTCATGCGGTCAGCGTCACGCAAGCCATCCCCTGCGCGTCCGTGCGAGGCCTTTCCCTGACATTCAATGGCCACCTGTCGCCTGCCGTCCGGCGAAGAAAGAAGTAGGTCGATATATACACGGGACTTTCCCACAATCGCTCGAGCACTTGTGCTTAGCATCACTTCAACATTAAGCTCTATGCCGCAAAAACCTTCGCCTCCCAGGGATCGCGGCAGTGCAAGTAGCAAATACGCCTCGACCTCAAAAGGCGACGCGGCGCCCAATGGAACGAGTTGCGATACCGCTATAAATCTATTGCCGTAACGCATCCCGCAAACATCTGAACAAAAACGGTCAAGGTCTCCGCCCAAAACCAAAGCGTCTCGACGCCATAAATTTGAGGCGGTGCCGTCCTCGGACGGGCAGCGCACCCAACCGAACGTTGTCGAAATCGCGCCCGAATCAATTGCACGCGAAAGCTCCGCCTCAAGTGCCGCCGGCAGGGCACACACCGCAAACAAGCCACACATCTCCGCCAATACCAAAAGAAGCTGAAGATCCGTCAGATGCCGCAACATGATGAATGCCGTCAGTAGAGGAGACGTAATCAAAACCCCATGCTCCGTTTCCAGCACGGATTCCCTGGGAAGCTCACCAAGAAACAGCCGCTGCCTAATGCTGGCAGGACAAGTCCGTTTGTTTCTCGTCCGAACCAATGTATACAACGGAAAACCGAGCGCGACCGCAGCCGTCGGGTTGCGGGCGAGATCATATCGCTGCCGGTCTTCTTCCGGTCGTGGAAGCGGCGGACACAAAGCGCGGACTTGAGGAGGCAAACGCCAGTACCTAAAAGCTGATATGTCACAAAGTAGATCCTTCATAGGCACAGGAAAACACGAATTTCAACCCAGTCAGTCACGCATTGGCGCGAACGCACCAAAAATGGCGCCGAACGGACTGCCAAGTTTTCAACAGCCCTCCCCAACTGGCCAAAAGCTTGCCGAGAGCTGGACGAAGCCCTGTTGAAAACCCCATTTTTTTCTCATGCAGGAGCTTTGCGCGGCAAGTGAGTAGACTTTTTTGAACATCCCGAGCAGGCCGGTCATCCTGCTTTTCAAAACCGCAGGTAGATAGCTTGTTACAAAACTGCCTGGTCGCCAAAGTGCTAAAAGTCTACTCACTTAGGTTGCAGAGTGCCCCCCCATTAGCTGCAATTCCAAGGTAGTTAGTACTTTTGGACTCAGATCGTCATACTGAACAAGAATTTGAGTTGAGTTTTCAGGGACAGATGCGCCATCGGCACACCAAAAACAGTCACCGATATCGATAAAAGGGATGCTCGAGCGCGTGAGGGCCCGTGCAAAAGAGCTTCCGCCCGCGTCACACTCCACGGCCATGACGCAGTAAAGGCCGGCGTCCGCGTACTCGATCGAGACTTCCCCTGCCGGAAACGTTTTCCGTACAAGCGCCGCCAGGCCATCACGCGCCCCACGAGCACGAACGCGCACGCGGTTCACATGTCGCTCGTAATCACCCGATTCCAGCAAACGCGCCAAGGCAACCTGATCAACAGAACTTACCGACGAGGCGTAGAAACCAAGGTTGCGTTTAAACCTCTCCATTAGTTCATCGGGCAGCACCATGTACGCCAAACGTAACGCCGATGAAAGGCTCTTCGAAAACGTGTTGGTGTAGATAACCGACTGGGCGGCATCGATCGACGCGAGCGCGGGAATCGGCTTGCCGGCAAGGCGAAACTCACAATCAAAGTCGTCTTCGATGAGATACCGACCTGGCCGCTCGGCGGCCCAGCTCAGCAACGCATAGCGACGTGCAATGCTCGTCACAAGACCGGTCGGATACTGATGAGACGGCATCAGGTGAAGGACATCGGTCCCGGTTTTCTGCAGCGCGCTCAAGTCCACGCCCTCAGCATCCAACGGGACATGCCGCACTTCGCAACCCATGGCCTGATAGATGCGCGTCAAGCGCAAATAGCCTGGATCCTCGACGGCATACACCTTGTCCGCGCCAAGCAACTGAACCAACATGGTATCGAGCAGCTGGGCGCCCGCACCGATAACGATATTGTCGGGATTGACATTCATGCCCCTTGTCCCGCGCAGATGGCGCGCAATCGCACGTCGCAGTCGAGCGGTGCCCTGCGCCGGTGCGGGCGAAAAGATTTCACGTTCGTCTTCGGACGTCAGCGTCGCCCGTAGCGCACTTTGCCAAAGCCGCGCCGCCTCCAAAGCGGAAGGAGAAAGTGCGTCGAATCGCTCTGCCTGCCCCATGGCATCATGCGCGCTGGGACCAACAGGGACAGCATCTCGGTCGATATCCCCCGCAGCCAAAGCCAAAACCGGCGCATCCGGGAGCTCGCACGCGTAGTAGCCACGACGCGGCATTGAGCAAATATAGCCCTCGGCAAGCAACTGGCTATATGCATTCTCGATGGTAATGACACTGATACCCAGATGACTCGCAAAGGCGCGCTTAGACGGCAGCTGCTCCCCCGCCGCAATACGGCCAGCAACAATATCATCGCGAATTTGCTGGTAAACATACTCATAAAGCGATGCTTCGCCGCGATTTTCCAAATTGTAGTCAAGCATGGGTCTATCACCTGACCTTATCGAATCATTCAATCTGGCATTAGTCTGACCTTGTTATTATCTCGAAAACTGAGTATTTCGCCATACCCAGCTCCCCGATAGGATGTTCCGTCAAGCAATGCACATGCCAACCAAGGGAGCAACCATGGCAGAACAGACCAGCAAGGCAGATCGTGTCAAACTCAATCGCGAGCTCGCACAGATGCTCAAGGGCGGCGTCATCATGGACGTCACCACGCCCGAGCAGGCACGCATCGCCGAAGAGGCGGGTGCTTGCGCCGTCATGGCGCTTGAGCGCATCCCGGCCGACATCCGTGCCGCGGGTGGCGTCTCGCGCATGAGCGATCCCAAGATGATTAAGGGCATCCAGGAAGCCGTCTCCATCCCCGTTATGGCCAAGTGCCGCATCGGCCACATTGTCGAGGCGCAGATCCTGCAGGCCATCGAAATCGATTACATCGATGAGTCCGAGGTCCTCTCCCCTGCCGACGATGTCTACCACATCGACAAGACCCAGTTTGACGTGCCGTTTGTCTGCGGTGCCCGCGGCCTGGGCGAGGCGTTACGCCGTGTTGCCGAGGGCGCCACGATGATTCGCACCAAGGGCGAGCCGGGCACGGGCGACGTCGTCCAGGCTGTGCGCCACATGCGCAAAATCCAAAAGCAGATCCGCGACGTTGTCGCTCTGCGCGACGACGAGCTCTTTGAGGCAGCCAAGCAACTGCAGGTTCCGGTTGAGCTGGTCCGCGAGGTCCATGCCACAGGCAAGCTTCCCGTCGTGAACTTTGCCGCCGGCGGAGTCGCGACCCCCGCCGACGCCGCGCTGATGATGCAGCTGGGTGCCGAGGGCGTCTTTGTCGGCTCGGGTATCTTTAAGAGCGGCGACCCCGCCAAGCGCGCCGCCGCCATCGTTAAGGCCGTGGCCAACTTCACCGACGCCAAACTCATCGCTGAGCTTTCGGAGGACCTGGGCGAGGCTATGGTGGGCATCAACGCCGACGAGATCGAGATCATCATGGAGGAGCGCGGACGCTAGTCCAGCAGAAAGGATCGCACATGAGCGATTACGCAGACCAGACGGTCGCCGTGCTGGCGGTCCAAGGTGCTTTTACCGAGCACGAGGCGAGGCTGTCCGAGCTGGGCACACGTTGTATCGAGCTGAGGCAGGCGGCTGATTTGAAGCAGAGCTTTGACCGCCTGGTCCTCCCCGGCGGCGAGTCCACCGTTCAAGGGAAGCTGCTTGATGAGCTGGGCATGCTCGAGCAGCTTCGTGCCCGCATCGCTGAAGGCATGCCCGTCCTGGGCACCTGCGCCGGCCTGATTCTGCTGGCTCACGACCTTGCCGCCCATGACGATAAGGGCACGCCGCGTTTGGCAACCATGGATGTACTTGTCGAGCGCAATGCCTACGGCAGGCAGCTCGGCAGCTTTCGAACCAAGGGGCAGGTAGCCGGCATCGACGGTGAAGTGCCGCTGACGTTTATCCGCGCGCCCCGCATCGTCGAGGTCCACGGCGACGCCAAGGCCCTGGCAGAGGTCGATGGCCGCATCGTCGCCGCACGTCAAGACAATCAGCTCGGTGTCACCTTCCACCCCGAGCTCGACGACGACACGCGCCTCCACGAACTGTTCCTGCAAATGTAGACAGAAAACGAACGAGCGTGGATTTTCGGACATACAACAAATGAGAGTGGATAATCTCCCACTTTGAGCTTGAATGCAGGCTCAAACCGGGAGATTATCCACTCTCATGCTATGTAGTCGTTGGGGACGTTCTTAAACGACTAGTCAAACAAGAACGTCCCCAACGACCATATTGCGATAGACGACCACGTTTGCCCAGATAAAACCGACCAAAATAAACCTGTCCCTTTTTGGTAGGTTTGGATCAAGGCAACGCCGATGCTTTGGTACCGACAGCGAAAACCCGCCAGAGCGAGCAAGGTGCCTTGAAACAAGGCGGCATTGACCTTCTGGTCATGCCGCCGAAGTTGAAAGGCAGATTGCCGCCCTGGCGGGTTTGCAGCGTCAACTAGTTACGCGATTTGGTAAAACCGCGTAACCCAACTAGAAACGGTTGCCGCGGAAGCCGCCACCGTTGCGGCCGCCACGGTCGCCACCGCGACCGCCGCGGTCGTTACCACGGTTGCCGCCGAAGCCGCCACGGTTGCCACCGCGATCGCCATAGCCACCACGGTTGCCGCCAAAGCCGCCGCGACCGCCACGGTCGCCGCCACGGTCACCAAAGCCGCCACGGCCACCGCGATCGCCACCGCGGCCGCCGCGGTCACCGCCACGGCCACCGCGATCGCCAAAGCCGCCGCGACCGCCACGGTCGCCGCCACGGCCGCCGCGCTCGTCACGGCCGCCGCGAGGACCGCGGTCCTCGTCCAGGCCCATGGCGACGAGCGGAGCGATAACCTTATCGAGAGCGGCCATCAGCTCGGTGGCCTCCTCGTAAGAAAGCTCGGGCAGGAGCTTCTCCTTCTTGTTGGCAAGCTCGGTCAGGCCCTCAGCGGCATCCTCGGCAGCGAAGACAACGATCTTGCGCATATCGCCCTCGGCGTCGTCGATGCGGCCGACCAGATCGGCAGCCTCGGCCTCGGCCATCAGGCCATCGAGCTCACGAAGGCGCATGCCCAGCAGGTCGGACATTTCCTTCTGCTCCATCTTGGGCTTGAGGTCAAGAAGCTTGATGGCGCGCTCGATGTTCGCCATGCGCTCGGCCTTGGCCTCCTCCTCCTTGGAAATAGCAAAGCGACGGCTGCGCAGCAGGCGGGCGGCCTTCTGCATCTTGTCCATCAGCTCTTCGTCATCGTAATCAGCGGCGGCCTCGACAACCTCGGCCTCCTCGGCGGAAACCTCGTCAGCAGCCTCAACCTCGGCAGCTTCGGTCTCCACGGTCTCGACTGCCTCGACCTCGGCAGCCATGGTCTCGTTCTCGGTCTCGTTCATGATCTCTTCGTTCTCAGACATGAGACTCCTTCTTGGCCCTCTCGGGCATCATCGCCCCATTCGCGGGGCCCGTCGCGCACTCTTTGCGCTTTAAACATTCATGCCTCTCGGCAAAACGTCCATTAGTTTATGGTGTCGCCATCCAATCTAGCTGCAGAATCTATGTGCACACATTAATGCGACATGTGCGACTCGCGGCGGGCGTACACCAGCGACACCGCGAACCCGGCCACGGCAATCACGGCCGCTACGCGCACGGCAGCCGCAAATCCTATCGCCTGGGCAACGTCCGCCGCAACGCCAGCGGCGCCGGCAACCGCCGCAGAACTCGAGAGCAGGCCGATAAACAGGGACGGGCCAAACGACGCGGCAATCATGTTCCACGTGTTGAGCAATGCCGTTCCGTGAGGATGCTCGGCGGCGGGCAACGTCTCCAGGCCGGCCGTCTGCGAGGGGCTCAGCACCAAACCGACACCGGCATACACCACAACAGTCAGCGCCACGACAATACCAATGTTCATGCTTGCCGCGGTCATCGAAATTGCAGCCTGTCCCACAGCAATCAGGGCAAAGCCGACCGGCAGCAGCGGCCACGCGCCACGGGCATCCATCACGCGTCCGCCCACAATCGAGGTCACAGCGTTGCAGGCAATCGCCGGCAAAATGAGCAAGCCAGCAACAAGAGCCGTCATGCCGTATGCGCCCTCAAAATAGAGCGGCAGCAAAACGCTCATCGAGAACGTCGTCATCATCGACACCACCACAAGCAGGCACGCAGGCCAAAAACGAACGCTCGCCATGGGACGCACGTTAAGCACCGGATGCTCGAGCTTGAGCTGACGAACCGCAAACAGGCCGAGCACCACAACAGCGGCGAAAAGCGCCACGATACCGGCCATCACATTGGTCGAGAACTCGCCTACGGAATACACGAACGCCGTAATGCCGGCAGCAAGCAAAACAACCGACAGAATATCAAGCGTGGTGTTCGAGCGCTCTCCGACATTCCGAACGAGCTTTGCTGCCGCCGCGGCGACCACGACACCGCCCACCAGCGGGACCACGGACACCGCCCTCCAGCCAAACAACGTGCACATAAGACCACTAATCACGGGCCCAAACGCCGGCCCTAGCGTAATGCAGGCACCGCCCAGGCTCAGATACAGACCGAGCTTCTCGCGCGGAGCACAAGATAGCACCACATTCATCATGAGCGGAAACAAGATGCCCGATCCCGCAGCCTGCAAAAAACGACTTGGCAGCAAAACGGTAAACGACGGGGCGACCAGGCACAGAACTTCTCCGGCGACCATGCATCCGCATGCGAAAAACAGCAGCTTGCGCGTCGAGAAACGACCGGACAGAAAGGCCATGATAGCCGTAAAGATCGACGTCACGATCATGTATCCCGAAACTAGCCACTGCGCCGTGGTGGCACTCACCGAAAAGGCCGCCATGATATCGTGCAGTGCCACGTTAATGATGTTCTCGTTAAACGCGGCGACAAAGGCTGCAATATACATTACGACGAGAAACGCCGAAGTGGCCGATGGCGTTGCTTGAACTTGTTGCTGAGATTTGCTCCCCATGCATTTCCTTCCTCTTGGAACGACAGTCGCATCGCCCCAGAGGAACAGTCCAGGGCGAGCATGAGCCCTAGACTTACGTCAGACGCCGCACGCGACGGATCCGACAACATGGTCCAACGTTGAAAGATTGTAACGCTGACGCGCAGCTTTCCTTCCGCGCTATTATTAAAAGTCCACGAAAGCACGAGACATGAGGAGCCCGCCATGATTAAGCCCATCATGAAATCCGAGTTCTTTTTGCGCCTGCCTTCCGAAGACGCGGGACCCGACGATGCCGCGACCGGGCAGGACCTCCTGGATACGCTCCATGAGCATGAGCACGAGTGCGTGGGCCTTGCCGCCAACATGATTGGCGTGCGCAAACGCATCATCTGCGTAAAGGACGGCAACAGGGCGCTGCTGATGTACAACCCTCAAATTCTTGAGCAGGTCAATTCCTATCAGACGAGCGAAGGATGTCTCTCGCTTTCCGGCGAGCGCCCCTGTACTCGCTATCGCCGCATTAAGGTTGAGTATTTGGACGAGAATTTCGTCCACCGCATCAAAAACTTCTCGGGCTACACCGCCGAGATCATCCAACACGAAATCGACCACTGTTGCGGAATCGTTATTTAGTTCCGCCGATTCAAGAAAGCTCCCTGCAGCAAAACAACTGCAGGGAGCTTTTCATAGTGCGGAACTTCTATCCCACTAGCTCTGGCGGTAATGGTCGAAGAAGTCGGCGAGGTCTTCGAGGGACTCCTTGAGCACTTCCATGCGCGGCAGGTACACGATACGGAAGTGGTCGGGCTCAGCCCAGTTGAAGCCGCCGCCGCGCGTGATCAGGATCTTCTTCTCGTGCAGCAGGTCAAGGGCGAACTGCTCGTCGTCGGTGATGTTGAACTTCTTCACATCCATCTTGGGGAAGATATAGAACGCCGCACGCGGCTTGACCACCGAGATGCCGTCGATCTTGTTGAGTGCCTCATACACAAAGTTGCGCTGCTCGTAGACACGGCCGCCGGGACGGATGTAGTCGTTAACGGACTGATGACCACCGAGTGCCGTCTGAACGATCGACTGAGCCGGCACGTTGGAGCACAGGCGCATGTTGGAGAGCATGTTAATGCCCATGATGAAGTCGCTCATGCAGCGCTGGTTGCCCGAAAGCACCATCCAGCCAATACGATAGCCCGCGATCATGTGCGACTTGGAAAGGCCGCTAAAGGTGACGCAGGGCAGATCAGGAGCGAGCGAGGCAATCGAGACGTGCTCGTAACCGTCCATGCACAGGCGGTCGTAGATCTCATCAGCAAAGATCATCAGCTGATGCCTGCGTGCAACCTCGACGATGCCCTCGAGCACCTCGCGCGGATAGACGGAACCCGTGGGGTTGTTGGGGTTGATGATGACGAGGGCTTTGGTCGCGCTCGTGATCTTGGACTCCATATCCTCCAGGTCGGGATACCAATCCGCCTGCTCATCGCACAGATAGTGCACGGGATGACCGCCGGCAAGGGTTGCGCACGCCGTCCAGAGCGGATAGTCGGGGCTGGGGATCAGAATCTCGTCGCCATTGTCGAGCAGCGCGTTCATCGAAAGCTGAATGAGCTCGGACACGCCGTTGCCCGTGTAGATATGCTCCATCTGAACGTTGGGCAAGCCCTTGATCTGCGAATACTGCATGATCGCCTTGCGCGCGGAGAACAGGCCACGCGAGTTGGAATAGCCTTCGCAGTCGGGCAGCTGCTGGCGCATGTCCTTGATGACCTCGTCGGGCGTGCGGAAACCGAAGGGCGCCGGGTTGCCGATATTGAGCTTGAGGATGCGCTCGCCCTCGTCCTCCATACGGGCGGCCTCGTCGACGACGGGACCGCGCACGTCATACAGGACGTTATCGAGCTTGGTGGATTTAGAAAAAGTACGCATGGTGGTGCTCCTTGCAATTTGAGCTGAGGGATGGGGTTCGGGCT
This sequence comes from Collinsella sp., assembly GCA_018363345.1. GTDB lineage: Bacteria > Actinomycetota > Coriobacteriia > Coriobacteriales > Coriobacteriaceae > Collinsella. The sequence goes on from JAGZNZ010000003.1 coordinate 87,368, forward strand.
TGGAATCGTTGCGGGGTGATGATGCCTCGCCTTGATCGGCGTCGCCGGCAAGCAGCCAGGTAACATCGACCTCCAAAATACGGGCGAGCAGCTCAGCCACATCGCGCCGCGGAATCGTCTTGCCGCTCACATATTGGCTCATCTGACTCTTGCCGAGTTTTTTGCCGAGCATCTCCGATGCGCGGATCACGTCCGACTGGCGAACGTCGCAATCGGACATAGCCTGTCGCAGACGATCGCTAAACGTCTCTTGGGCCACTAGAACCTCCTTGCTGGCAAAGTTCAATTTATACAACACGAATTGAACCTGAGTTCAATTTAGGCAGCAGTATAGCGCCGTGCTATTTCGAAAAGTTCAATTTCAAAAATAAAATGAGCAAGACCTCGAGATTTATCCCAAGGCGATAACGACGTGCACGCATTTAGAGGTATTCGAGGAAACGAGCGGCGGCAAGCGAAACATCGGCCGTTCGATATATGGCGTTGATCTGCCGATGGGGATGCCCTTCGAGCGGACGCACAGCAACATCAAACTGGCAGCGACGCAAGATGAGCGCGGGAAGAATGCTCACGCCCAAGCCATCCTCGACCATAGCCATAATCGCATAGTCATCCCAAGTCGACAGTTTTGAGCGCACTGACAGCCCCGCCCGACGGAATAGCGGCGTAATCTCATCATCGGTACCCCGTTCCAGCAGAATAAACTGCTCTCTTGCCAAATCGGTAAGAGAGACGAACTCCGCCGTGGCAAGCAACGAATCTGTCGGCACCACCGCCATCAACTCGTCGCGCGCCAAAGACCGCGACGTCATGCCATTTTCTCGGGGCTCATGCGGGATAAAGCCCAGATCGCAGCGGCCCTCTGCCACCCATTGTTCAATCTCTGAATAGTCGCCCATCAGCAACTCGTAATCAATGTCTGGATAATCGGCACGAAAACGAGCAATCACCGGCGGCAGCACGTGGGTCGCCACGCTCGAAAACGTACCGATGCAGATTTTGCCGCGCATGAGCCCACGCATCTCATCCACGCGTCGCTGCAAGCGAACGAATTCCTCGCAGAGCGCCTCGACAGCCGGCATGACCTGCCGCCCGTCAGCAGAAAGAGCCACGCCCTCGCGACTGCGGTCGAGCACCTTAAAGCCCCAATCGGCCTCAAGATCGCCCACCATGCGGCTCACGCCCGACTGCGAATAGCTCAGCCGCTCGGCGGCGCGCGTAAAACTGCCGGCCCGCACGGTCTCGAGCAGCACCTGCATCTTTTGAATATTCGTTTCCACGGCAGTCCTCCACCCTTGCATGATATTTTGTCATGTCAGCCATGCATTATATTCGCTTTTCTTCTAAAGCCAGTTCACCCATAGTGAAGATGCTCGGATATAGAGGGGATGTCAGCGCATGAACAACGGACTGTTTACGTACTTAGCAGCATTGCTATTGTTTGGCTCCAACGGCATCATCGCCGCTGTCATCGCGCTGCCGAGCTCCGATATCGTACTGTTGCGCACGTTTTTGGGCGCTCTCACCCTTGCCGCCATCCTCTTCATAACCAAGCGCCATAACCTGCAGGCTCCGTCTCGCCCCCGCGAGGCCGCAGCGCTCATCGTCTCGGGCGCCGCGCTGGGCGCCAGCTGGATTTTCCTGTTCCGCGCCTATCAGACGATCGGCGTTGGTATCTCCTCGCTGTTGTATTACTGTGGCCCCATCATCGTTATGGCCCTCTCCCCGCTCATTTTTGGCGAAAAGCTGACCGGCGGCAAAATCGCTGGCTTTGTCGCCGTCGCCTGCGGTGCTTTTCTCATTGCAGCGCAAGGTCTAGGCGGCAATATGCCCATTGCGGGCATCGTCTGTGGAATCGCCTCGGCCTTCTGCTATGCATTGATGGTCATCGCCAGCAAGGGTGCGCCGCACATCGAGGGCCTCGAGAACTCCGCACTCCAAGTGAGCGCCGCCTTTGTGACCGCACTGGCCCTCACGCTCATCACGCAGGGCGCTCCCTCGTTCCTGTCCGCCGGCGTCGCCGCCAGCATTGATTGGCGCGCCGTCGCTATGCTCGGCGTCGTCAACACCGGCATTGGTTGCCTGCTCTACTTTAGCGCCGTCGCCAAGCTGCCCGTCCAGACCGTCGCCGTCGTCGGCTACCTCGAGCCGCTTTCGGCGGTCGTGTTCTCGGCCGCCCTTTTGGGTGAAGCCATAACACCGGTCCGCCTGATGGGCGCCGCGCTTATCATCGGCGGCGCGATTTTTTGCGAACTCGCCGGCAAACGCGCAAACGCCAAGGCTGGCATCGCCCAGACAGCACGTGCTTAAAAGCCCCTGCTTTGAAATGCTACCTGCGTAGATAAATAATCCCCAGCTGAGGATTATTGTCTAAAATAACCCGATGTGCCAAACTGCTCTTGTATGTATAAAGACGGCATAAAGTTTTTTGTCCTAGACAGATAACCGGATGTCTAAGGGAGTCCTCGTGGCACACAACAAACTGGAGGCAAACCTCCAAGACCAGCGCGGGCAAGGCGGGCACGGAGCCATCCCCCTCTCCGCTGGCATGCTGCTCGTAACGCTCGGCGTCGTCTATGGCGACATCGGCACGAGCCCCATGTACACCATGAAATCAATCGTCGCCAACAACGGCGGCATCGGTACCGTCAGCGAGGACATGATCCTGGGCGCTCTTTCGCTCGTCATCTGGACCATGACGCTCGTGACCACGGTCAAGTACGTGGTAATCGCCATGAAGGCCGACAACCACAACGAAGGCGGCATCTTCGCCCTGTTCAGCCTCGTACGCAAGGTGGCACCATGGCTGATTCTGCCCGCCATGATCGGCGGCGCGGCGCTGCTCGCCGACGGCATCCTCACCCCCGCCGTCACGGTCACCACAGCCATCGAGGGTCTGCGCACCATCGAATGGGGCCATGCGCTGCTGGGCGACGGCCAGACCAACGTCATCATCATCACCATCATCATTATCTGCGGCCTATTTGCCATGCAGCGCGCCGGCACCTCGTCAATCGGCAAGCTCTTCGGCCCGCTCATGACGCTGTGGTTCCTGTTCCTGGCAGGCGCCGGTCTGTTCAACATGCTCGGCAACCTGTCCATCTTGCGCGCGCTCAACCCCATCCGCGGCATTATGTTCCTGTTCTCGCCCATCAACCATTCGGGCATTATGGTGCTCGGCTTTGTCTTCCTGTCGACAACCGGTGCCGAGGCACTCTACTCGGACATGGGCCACGTGGGCAAGGCAAACATCTATGCATCCTGGCCATTTGTTAAGGCGGCCCTTATCCTCAACTATCTGGGTCAGGGAGCTTGGCTACTCGCCAATAACTCCAACCCCCAGATGCTCGCGATGGATATCGTCAACCCGTTCTATATGATGCTCCCCGAGCCCCTACGCCCCTTTGCCATCGTGCTTTCGGCCGTGGCGGCCATCATCGCCTCACAGGCGCTCATCACCGGCTCGTTCTCGCTGGTATCCGAGGCAACGCGCCTCAACCTTATGCCGCACCTGCGCATCCACTACCCCAGCGACACCAAGGGCCAGCTCTATATTCCACTCGTCAACAACATCATGTGGGTCGGCTGCATCTTCATTGTGCTGCTGTTCCAGAACTCCGAGCGCATGGAGAGCGCCTACGGCCTCGCCATTACCGTGACCATGCTTATGACCACCACGCTGCTGACGAGCTATATCGCCGGCATCCTCAAGCACAAGCTGGGCGCCTGCGTCTTCGCCCTGCTCTTCGGTGCCATTGAGCTGTGCTTCTTCGCCTCGTGCCTCACCATGTTCTTTGACGGCGGCTACGTAATGATCTTCTTGGCCTCGCTGCTGTTTGGCCTTATGTACGTGTGGCGCCGCGGCACCGCCATCGAGCGCACGCAGACGATCCTGCTGCCCGTCTCCAAGTACATTGACCAGCTCAACCGCCTGCGCAACGACGAGACCTACCCCGTGCTCGCCGACAATCTGGTGTTCCTCACCAACAGCCCCGATCCGCTCACGCTCGACCGCGACGTGCTCTATTCCATCCTGGACAAACATCCCAAGCGCGCCAAGGCATACTGGTTCATCAACGTGCACGTTACCGATGAACCCTATACGCACGAGTATTCCGTCGAGACCTTTGGCACGGACTTTTTGTTCCGCGTGCGCCTGGACTTGGGCTTTAAGGTCAACCAGCGCGTTAATGCCTACCTGCGCCAAATCGTTGGCGACTTGATGGCATCGGGTGAGCTGCCGCCGCAGCATCACACCTACTCTATCTACGAGACACGCGGCAACGTGGGCGACTTCCGCTTTTGCATGCTGCGCAAGATGCTTGCCCCCGAAACGGACATCAACCGCAACGACCATCGCGTCATGGCCATCAAGTACGCCGTCCGCCGCGCCTGCGGAAGCCCGGCACGCTGGTACGGTCTCGAGAACTCGGCCATCATCATTGAGTACGTACCGCTCTTTGCCCGCATGCGCCCGGCCGTCAAACTTGTGCGCACCCAGGTGCCGCTCGAGGTTCAGATCGAAGAGGCCGAGGAAATGGAGGTCGACATCTTCTCGGACGACTTGGTCAACGGCAACGAGGCCGGCAAGAGCATGAACGTCGATCCCACCGAGCTGCTCGAGAGCGTCGCCGATACGCCCGAACAGCAACTCGACGGACTCGAGAGCACCCAGTTCAACGACGCCAACTTCTAACACGCCACCAGCCATTGACGACAACGGCCTCGCATCTCATAAGAGGTGCGAGGCCGTTTTATGTCGCAACGGACCAGTGAGCTACGAACGACGCGGCTCGGGAACCACGAGCCTATCGGGGCTCGCGCCCTCGGCATCCATCAGGCTCACGTAACGAATCGACGGATCCCCATACATCGCGTAGTAATAATTGCCCGTGCGCGCGCTAAAGCATCCGGTATAGATAGTCTTCTCGAACTTGCCATCGCCCATCCTGGACGCCCCCTCAATCATCACCACGCCCTCGAGCGAGCGGAACATGCGAACGACGTTTTCGGTCTCGCTCTCCTTTTGCGGGTAATTGGCATTGAGGTACGCCGCCTTTACAAAACGGCTCGGCGAATAGCAATCGCCCGGAATGCCGCGCATGCCGGCACCGGCTCCATAGGGCTTAAGCTCGGCGCCACGCCACGTCGCCGTCTGCGGAAAATCGCTTGTGGCGGTGATATAAGTGCGTAGGTTTTCCATATGCCACGGGAAGGTGGGCTGATTGGCAAGGGTGTCGACCGGATCGTCGTATACATGCAGGCCGTCAGCCATCATCTCGACCACGATGCTACGCTGGCTGTCGCCGATAATCCAATGGAGCAGCGACACGCCCAGCCCCTCTCCGGCAGATTTGGCGACAATCACCGTGTCGCGCAGCGCGGCCTCGACCTCATCGACCGTCGAGAACGTCGCTGCCACCCACAGGGGAAACTCATAGGCCGCGATATTGGTCTTGCCGTCGACAGGGTCCTCGGCATACTCGGCATAACCCGGGAAATTGAGACCCGCCACGGCGAGGCCCGCATCGTTGCCGCAGTCGAAGAACATAGGGTAGTTCTTGTAATCGATGCACATACCGATCACCGCGTGTGCCGCTGTCGTGTCGTCGATAAACGAATACGGAATGTGAAACCCGCGCGGCATCACGCGAACCTGTTGGCCGTAGTCAAAGCTCCAGTCGAGGTTGCGGCCCAGATACATGTTGCCGGAATTATCGGTAAATCGAATGCTCGTACACATAGCGCCTCCTAGCTTTACGTTCTTGCTAAGTTCATTGTCACCAAACAAAAAGGCGCTAAACACAAAAGCCCGGACATGACAACAATGTCACGCCCGGACCAAAAACGACGAAGTGCGGTGCTGTGGTCGCCCTAGACAAGCTTGCCAAGACAGTGATCGATCATATGCTGGATCATCTGCGCCTCGAAGCCCACAAAGTCCTGCTTGCGCTCGCGCATCTTGCCGTCGACGATCTGGTCAAAGGCAACCTTGCACTTGATATAGCGCGTGGACTTGGTGACCTCCTCGTGCGTCAGGCAGCTCTCCTCCATCTTGCTGGCGCCCAGGCCAAACACCAGACGGGGGTTGTAGAGCACGTGGGGCTCGCCGGCGTCGTCCAGGTAGACGCAGACCTTCTTGGTAACGCCAATCTGGTTAGCGGCAAGGCAGCCGGCATCGTCGAGCGACTTGATGGTATCGATCAGGTCCTGAGCAACCGACTCGTCCTCGACGGTCGCAACCTCGCAACGCTGGGACAGGATAGCCTCGTCGTGGCAAAGCTCTTTAATCATACGTTCCTCCATAGGGGTCGTTGTAACCGCTTAAGTATACGGTACCCACACATTTTCATGCGATAAATACCGTCCGTCTGTTACAAAGCGCCGAACATCAACATGCGAGGAACAGCAAGGTTGTAAAGACGATATAGTAAGTGAGTTCGTGTCAATCGGCCTAAACTCGGGGCCGAACAAGGAAAGGGTATGCATGGACGAACTTTTTCACGTCAGTGAGCGCAAGTCCACAATCGGGACCGAACTTCGCGCTGGACTGACAACATTCCTGGCGATGGCCTACATCATCGCCGTCAACCCCGCAGTGCTCTCGGGCGCTGGCATCGATGCGGGAGCGCTCGCCTGCGCCACCTGCCTGGGCGCCGGCATCATGACCATCTGCATGGGCATCTTCGCCAACCGCCCGCTCGCCTGCGCGTCGGGTCTGGGCATCAACGCCATGATCGCGGGCATCGCCACCACCATGTGCGGCGGCGACTGGCACGTGGCCATGAGCGTTATCTTCCTCGAGGGTATCGTCATCTTGCTGCTCGTCCTGTGCGGCCTGCGCGAGGCCATCATGGACGCCATCCCCGTGGTCCTGCGCCACGCCATCTCGGTGGGTCTGGGCCTGTTTATCGCCATGATCGGCCTGTGCGACGCCGGCATCATCACCGCTGGCGCCGGTACGCTCGTCGGCCTGGGCGACATCGCCTCCCCCACCTTTATCGTCGGCATCATCTCCATCGTCGTGACGGTTGCCCTGGCTTCCCGCAACGTACCGGGCTCGCTGCTCATCGGCATCATCGTCGCCGTTATCGCCGGAATCCCGCTGGGCGTCACCCATGCGCCCGAGGGCCTCATCGCACCGCTCGACTTCTCGACCTTCGGCGCCCCGTTTGCCAGCACTGCCGACGGCAACCTTGCCATCGTGAAGGTCCTGACCGACCCGATGCTGCTCGTCGTTGCCTTCTCGCTGCTCATGAGCGACTTCTTCGACACCATGGGCACCGCGATGGCCGTCGCCAAGCAGGGCGAGTTCCTAACCGAGGACGGCAATGTCGAGGACATCCGTCCCATCCTGGTCGTCGACTCCGTGGCCGCTGCTGCCGGTGGCTTTATGGGCGTCTCCTCCATCACCACCTTCGTCGAGTCCACCTCTGGCGCTGCCGACGGTGGCCGCACGGGCCTCACCTCCGTCACCACCGGCGTGCTGTTCATTCTCGCCGCGTTCTTCTCCCCCATCGTCACCATCGTTTCCAGCGCCGCCACCTGCGGTGCTCTGGTCTACGTCGGCTACCTCATGATGAGCGAGGCCTCCGAGATCGACTGGTCCGACGTGTCGCAGGGTTTCCCGGCGTTCATGATTGTCGCCGGCGTGCCCTTCACCTACTCCATCTCTGCCGGCATTGGCCTGGGCTTTATCGCCTACGTGATCGTCGCGCTCTTTAAGGGCGAGGCCTCCAAGATCAAGCCGCTCATGTGGATCGCAGCCCTTGCCTTCCTCGTCTACTTCTTCGTAGCGTAGGCGCAAGATTCGCAATACCAAACAGCAAAGCGCGGAGTCGCATCGAGCGGCTCCGCGCTTTGCTTTTAAAGCCAGGCACCGCACGGACGCGCGATGTATTGCCTCCCAAGTTTTGGACATTTTGCCCTCCAAACGGCACTACCGCCGGCTACATCCTGCAGATATGCTGGGCGTAATCGCATAGGCCCTATGAGGATGGGAGTAACCATGGCCGCCTTGTTCACGACCCCCAAGCGCAATGACAAAACCTCTGGAGCCCATTTTGTCGAGCCCGACGTGCGCCGTCGCACGCTGCTCGCACACGGCAGCTGGCGCCGCGTGACACGCCGCATCGTTGTAGGCGCCGTATGCGCGTTTACGGTAAGCTCGCTGCTCATGCCGAGCATCTCGCTCGCAGCCGAGTGGGTCAACGTCGGCGGCACTCAGTACAACACTGCAGCAGGCGACGAGGCCGGCACCTGGGCCTGGGACGGCGCCGACGACATGAAGCTCAACGGCTATAACGGCGGCGCAATCGAGGCCGAGGGCAAGCTTAATGTCAATTACTCGGGCAACAACACCGTCACCAACGACGACGGCCGTGGCATCATGGTCACGGATGGCGCGAACGAAAACGCCGAGCTCAACATCAAAGGCGACGCGTCCAGCACGCTCAACGTGACATCTTCTAGCGATGCCATCACCTCCGATGGCGACATCAACATCGACGGCGCTGGCACTGTCAACGCCACGAGCACCGAGCTCGACGCTATCGATGCCGATGACAATCTCACCATCAAGGGCTCGGGTAACGTCAACGCCACAGGCAAATCGGACGGCATCAGGGCCGACGGCGACATTACAATTGACAACAGCGGAACCGTCACTGCCAAGGCTACCAAGGACCAGGGTATCGAAGCCGGGGAAAACCTCACCATCAAGGGCGGCGGCAAGGTCGTGGCAAGCTCTGTCAAAGACGAGGCGCTTTTGGCTGACGGCGACATCGAGATCTCGGGCGGCAGCCAGGTCAAGGCGAACTCTGAGGAAGATTATGCCGTCAAGGCCTATGGCGGTCTTACGGTCACGAACGCCTCCCTTGACGCAACCGGTGTTGGTTACGGCGTCTATGCCTACAAGGGCGTCACGCTCGATGGCGCGACCGTGACGGTTCGCGCAAGCTCAGATGGCGGGGAAGTCATCGCCCTCTACGCCGACGAGGACGACATCGTCATCAAGAACGGCTCGATCGTGGATGCATTCGCAGAGGGCGAATTCTCGACTGCGATTTCCACCATAAACTACAACCCCAACGAAGCTGGCGGCCACATCTACATCAGCGACTCCGTTGTCAAGGCTATAGCCCGCTATGCCGAAACTGGTGGCGACGGCCCCGACCACTACAGCGCAGGCCAGGATGGCGAAACTAACCCTCAGCCCCGAGGCATGAACATCGGCATCTTTGCTCAGACCAACAAGGGCATCACGCCCGCAACCATCTCGATTCTCCGCAGCAAGGTCACGGCCGAGGGAGACACGGCGGCAATCTTTGCCCTTGCCTTGAGCGCGGATGGTAAGGCGATTGGCACCATCGAAATCGAAGGAGCCACCATCCAGACGCCTGAAGGCGGCAAGGTCATTGACTATCGCAACAAGGAAGAACTCAGCGACGGCATCATCTACGAGGCGGGTCAAACCATCGGCACGGGCGACGACGTGATCGACTCCCCCTACAACGAAACAGTCGCCAAGCGCACGCTCATCGCGCCTCCCGAGGAGACCAAACCCGAGGAAAAGCCCGGCGAGACCAAGCCGGGTTCCAAGTCCGAGGGCACGAAGACGACCAAGACCGTTGCAGTTGCAGCCACGGGAGCCAAGACCACCGGCAAGCTCGCGGCAACCGGCGACGCCTCGAGCACAGCCATCATAGCGACCGCCCTTGTAGGAACGGCCGCTATCGTCACAGGCGCCCTGGTGAGCCGCAAGCGCTCGTAAACACTTTTTCGCACAGGACGGGTGGATCGCGGCCCTTGCCTTCCTCGTCTACTTCTTCGTAGCGTAAGGGCAAGGCTGCAAAAGCTGAACAATAAAGCGCGGAGTCGCCATGCGGCCCCGCGCTTTTCTTTTAGCGCCGGTCCCTGCGCCGGCGTGCGGCCTATTTCTCCCCCATTTTGGCCATTTTGCCCTCCAAACGGCACTACCGCCGGCAACATCCAGCAGATACGCTGAATCTAGTCGTACAGGCCCTATGAGAACGGGAGCAGCCATGGCAGCCTTGTTCACGACCCCCAAACGCAATGACACTACCGCCGGAACCCATGTTGCCGAACCCGACGTTCGCCGTCGCATAGGACTCGCGCACGGCAGCTGGCGCCGCGTGACGCGCCGCATCGTCGCGGGCGCCGTGTGCGCGCTCACGGTGAGCTCGCTGCTCATGCCGAGCGTCTCGCTCGCAGCGGAATGGGTCAAGGTCGGCGGCAACAAGTACAACACCGCGGCGAGCGACGAGGCCGGTACCTGGTCGTGGGACGGCGCCGACGACTTGAAGCTCAACAACTATAACGGCGGCGAGATCCAGGCCGCAGGCAAGCTCAACGTGAATTACTCGGGAAACAACATCGTCACTGCCGACTGGATCGAAGGCATCAAGGCTTCTCATGGCACTAACGAGAACGCCGAGCTCAATATCCAAGGCGACGCGGGCAGCACGCTCAGCGTGACATCTACTGAGGACGCTATCCTCTCCACGGGTAATATCAACATCAACGGAGCCGGATCCGTCAACGCCACGAGCACTGGGTTTGACGCCATCAATGCCGGGGGTGATCTCGCTATCAAAGGTTCGGGCAACGTCAACGCCACGGGTGCATCGGATGGCATCAGGGCAAACGGTAATATCACGATTGACGACAGCGGAGCCGTCACCGCCAGGGCTACCGAGGACAAGGGTATTGGAACCGACAAGAACCTCACCATCAAGGGTGGCGGGACGGTCGAGGCAAGCTCAGCTGATGGTGAGGCCCTTTGGAGCGGCGGCAATATCAACATCTCGGACGGCAGCCAGGTCAAGGCAAGCTCCGAGAAAGACGCCGCCGTCGAGGTCAAGGCAAGCTCCGAGAAAGACGCTGCCGTCGAGGCCAAGGGCAGCCTCGCAGCCACAAACGCCTCCCTCAACGTAAACGGTGTTGAATATGGCGTCTATGCCCACAAGGGCATCACCCTCGATCATGCAAACGTGACGGTCCGTGCAGGTAAAGGCAGATACGGTGGCGCCATCGCCCTCTTCACCTACCAGGACGACATCGTCGTCAAGAACGGCTCCACCGTGGACGCGTTTGCGGAAGGCGAGGTTTCGGCTGCATTCTCCACCAGAAACGATCGACCCAACGAGAAGGGCGGCCACATCTACATCAGCGACTCCGTTGTCAAGGCCATAGCCCGCTATGTCGAGAACGGCGACGGCCCCATCCCCTACAGCGAAAACCAAGATGGCGAGACGAGCCCCGAGCCCCAAGGCGAGAACATCGGCATCATCGCCCAGACCAGCGAGGGCGTCACACCCGCAGTCATCTCGATCATCCGCAGCAAGGTAACGGCCGAAGGAGATACAGCGGCAATCTTTGCCCGTGCCATGAGCGCTGACGGCAAGACAATCGGCACCATCAAGATTGAGAACGCCGCCATCCAGACGCCCGAAGGCGGCAAGGTCATTGACTATCGCAAGCTCCGTAACGGCATCTACGAGGCAGGCCAAGCCATCGGCACGGGCGACGCTGTGATCGACTCCCCCTATAACGAAGCTGTCGCCAAGAGCATGGTCATCGCACCTCCCGAGGTAGCCAAGCCGGAAGACCCCAAGCCCGACGAGACCAAGCCCGACGAGACCAAGCCCGCGGAGTCCAAGCAGGACCCCAAGCCCGAGGGCGCAAAGACGACCAAGACCGTTGCGGTTGCAACCACGAAGGCCAAGGCCACCGGCGTGCTCGCGGCAACCGGCGACACCTCGGGTGCGGCCATCGTGGCAACCGTCCTTGCGGGAACAGCCGCTATCGCCGCAGGCACCATGGCGAGCCGCAAACGCTCGTAGACGCCTCTGCGCACATGGCAGCTCCCGCGAAGGCCCCGAGTCCCAGCACCGTTTAACAACGCCACCGCCGAGCTCCCCTCCGGCGGTGGCGTTTCCTGTTTGCGCCCGCACGACGCGCGCGCGAATGTTCTTGATGCTGTCCAACCGGCATACGCTGGCGTGTGACAATTGGGGCTGCCGATATCACAACACTGAGAGAAGCAGACCATGGAAGCGCATCAAAAGCAGATAACCGTTCATTCGGAGCATACGGAAAGCGCACCTGTCATTTACCTCCCCGTGGTCATGGGCGACGGTAGTGATGTTTATGACCGCTGCCGAGAGCTCGGCTGTCCGCCATTCACCCTCGTCGCCATTGGCGGGCTCGATTGGAATCGCGAGCTAAGCCCCTGGGCATGCGACGGGACCGTACGCGATGCCGAGCCTTTCGGCGGCCAAGCTGCCGGTTTTCTTGATGAGTTGCTGAACCGGATAATCCCAAAGCTCGAATTATCGCTCCCACAGCCACCTGCTTGGCGTGGCATTGCCGGCTATTCGCTCGCGGGCCTCTTTTCGCTTTGGGCCCTCTGGCAGACTGATGCCTTTGACCACGTTGCGAGCGCATCGGGGTCGCTATGGTTTCCTGGCTTTATCGACTATGCTCACGAGCACGCGATGGCAGTTACGCCCGACGCCGTCTACCTGTCGCTCGGCAAAAAGGAGACCAAGACACCCAACCGCATGATGAGGCACGTGCTCGACGACACGCGCGCAATGGAAGGGCTACTCATCGAGCGCGGCATTCCAACAACGATGAAGCTCAACCCCGGTAACCACTTTGCCCAAACCGATCTGCGCATGGCACGTGGCATCCACTGGATAATGACGCATTAAAAAAGGCGCCCGCGCGTACGCATGGGCGCCATTTTTTGATTCAGCTGTACGCAGTCGTTACTCAGCAGCCTCCTCAAGCTCAGAAACGTCGAACTCAAAGTCATTACCCGGCAGAATCGCATTGAGCACGATACCCACCAGCGAGCCCACGGCAAGACCGGAAAGCGAAATTGTCACGCCGCCCAGCTCCAACACGATGGCGCCGGCGGTGCTGTACGCGATGCCGAGCGAGAGCACGAGCACCAGAGCCGCCACCAGCACATTGCGGTTGTTCTGGAAATCGACCTGGTTTTCGATGAGGTTGCGAACACCCACAGCGCTGATCATGCCGTAGAGCACGAGCGACACGCCGCCGATAACGCATGCCGGCATGGCGGCGATGACCGCGGCGAACTTGGGGCAGAACGAAAGCACGATGGCGCAGCACGCGGCAATGCGAATCACGCGCGGGTCGAACACGCGCGTCAGGGCGAGCACGCCGGTGTTCTCACCATACGTCGTGTTGGCCGGAGCGCCAAAGAGCGAAGCCAGGATCGTGGCAAGGCCGTCGCCGAGCAGCGTGCGATGCAGGCCAGGATCGGCAATATAGTTGCGCTCGCAGGTGGAGCCGATGGCGGAGATATCGCCGATATGCTCGATCATAGTCGCAAAGGCCAGCGGCATAATGGTGATGATGGCCGTCGTGGCAAGACCGCTATCGAACTGCGGGCCAAAGAGCGCAAACACGGTGTTGTCCCACACGATGGGAAGACCGGCCCACGGCGCGGCGGCAACGCTCGAGAAATCAACTTCGCCGAGCGCGGCAGCAACGGCATAGCTCACCACAACGCCCAGCAAAATCGGCACGATCTTAACCATGCCACGGCCCCAGATATTGCAGATGACGATGACGGCCACGGCGACAACGGCAACAAGCCAGTTGGTCTGGCAGTTGGCGATGGCAGAGCTTGCCAAGATTAGACCAATGGAAATGACGATGGGGCCCGTCACCACCGGCGGGAAGAAGCGCATAACGCGCTTGGCGCCAAACGCGCGGAAGAGCGCCGCCAGCACCGGATAGAGCAGGCCGGCGCAGGCTACGCCCAGGCAAGCGTAAGGCAAAAGCTCGGCCTCGCCGTTGGGCGCAATCGCGGCATAGCCAGCAATAAAGGCAAACGACGAGCCCAGGAAGGCCGGCACCTTACCGCGCGAAAGGAAGTGGAAGAGCAGTGTGCCCAGGCCGGCAAACAAAAGCGTTGCCGACACCGAGAGACCGGTGAGCACGGGTACGAGCACCGTGGCACCGAACATCGCGAATAGATGCTGCAGACCGAGCAGAAACATGCGCGGGCGGCCGAGCGACGATGCATCGTAGATGGCATCGGTGACGGCGGGCGTCGAGGATTGGGACATGGATGTCCTTTCGAATGGAAGGGCGATCAGGCATATCGGATAACCTGCCCGAACGATACGATCCGAACCATTGTACGTGATATATGCCGCCCCGCACGCACCGTCCCCGCAAACGGTACTGCTACTTCCAAACGCGCTCCGCAATGCGCTTGACCAGCGCAATCTTTGCCCACTGCTCGTCCTCGGTCAGCTTGTTGCCAATCTCGCAGCTGGCAAAGCCACACTGGGGCGACAGATACAGGTTCTCGAGCGGAACATACTTTGCAGCCTCGTGAATACGCTCGACGATGGCGTCCTCGTCCTCAAGCTCAGCGGCCTTGGTGGTCACCAGGCCCAACACGACCTTCTTGCCGGGAGCAACGTGCTTGAGCGGCTCAAAACCACCGGCGCGCGGCGTATCGAACTCCAGATAGAATGCGTCAACGTCCTCATGCGTAAACAGGTACGGCGCGATGGGGTCGTAGCCACCCTCAAAAGCATAGGTGGAGTGGTAGTTGCCGCGGCATACATGCGTGTTGATAACCAGATCGTCGGGCTTGCCCTCGATGGCGGCATTGTTGAGCGCCACGCCCAGCTCGCTCACCCTTTGCAGGTCAACCGGGCTCATGCCAGTCTTGGACACAAAGTCGGTATCGCAATAGATGCCCCAGGTGCAGTCATCAAACTGGATGTTGCGGCAACCCGCTGCGTACAGGTCGGCGATCACCGTGCGATAAGCGGCTGCAATTGCGTCGGCAAGTTCCTCATCGGTCTTATAGACAGCGCGCAGGCTCTCCTGCTGGCCATCGCAGCGGTCGAGCGTAACCTCCGAGAACGTCTGGATCGGCGCCGGAATGGTCTGACGCGCAACCTGACCCTCCCCCTCGAGTGCCTTGACAAACTTAAAGTGCTCGACGAAGGGGTGGTTCTCGCCGCTGATGGGGCCGGTCACCACGGCGGTGTCAGCCGTGGTCTCCTCGTCGTGGAACATATAGCCCGTACGCGAGGTGCGGCGTTCAATGCCGTTGAGCCCCCACATAAAGTCGAGGTGCCAGTAACTGCGACGAAACTCGCCATCGGTAATCACCTGCAGGCCAGCGGCCTTTTGCTTGTCCACCAGGTCGCGAATAGCCTCATCCTCGACAGCCTTAAGCCCCTCGGCATCAAGCGTGCCTGCCGCATAGGCAGCGCGGGCATCCTTTACGGCCTGCGGACGAAGAAAGCTGCCGACGATATCAGCGCGAAACGGCGCGTTCGGTTGAATTGAAGTGCTCATAGATATCTCCCTTTGCATTGGTTGCTTTACTGGAACAGAGTATGAGCGCTCATATAGCCATCGTAAAATATACGTTTATAACAGTTTGATATAGATGCTTCCTATATCAGTTGGGACTGCCATGAAGAGATTTGACCTGTACAGGACGCAGCAGTCTAGATATGCTGACGGATCGCGTCGATATAGGCTTGACCGTAGCGCGTAAGCGTCGTGTTCTTGCGCGTGATGATGCCGATCTCCATGTACTCATCCACATCGAGCGGAATCGAGATAATGCCGGGGCCGTTGAGTTCGTGGCTAATCACGCCCGAGCACACCGTGTAGCCGTTGAGGCCCATGGCCAAATTGAACAACGTCGCACGGTCGCGCACGCGGATATTCTTGCGACGCTCAAACGTCGAGGTCAGCTCCTCGGAATAGTAAAACGAGTTGTAGCTGCCCTGCTCGTAGGACAGGAACGGGTAGTCTTCCAGATCCTCGAGCGTCACGCTGGAGCGGTCCGCCAGCGGATGGTCGGCACAGACGAAGATATGCGGCGTGGCACAGAAGAGCCCTTCGAACACGAGCTCGTTGGCCGCCAGCATGCGCTCGATAACCTCGCGGTTGTGCTCGGACAGATACAGGATGCCCAGCTCGCTTTTCATGTGCGCGACATCCTCGATAATCTCGTGGGTCTGCTCCTCGCGTAGGGTAAAGTCATAGCGCGTGGCATCGAACTCACGGATCACATCGACAAACGCGTTGACGGCAAAGGAATAATGCTGGCAGCTCACACTAAAGTGCGGCACCTGCTCGGACGCGCCCTTGTACTTGCCTTCGAGCAAATCCGCCTGATCGAGCACCTGGCGCGCGTAGCCCAAGAAGGTCTCGCCCTCCTCGGACACAATGACACCCTTGTTGGTGCGCTCAAAGATGTGCACACCCATCTCGTTTTCGAGATCGCGGATCGACGCGGTAATCGAAGGCTGCGACACAAAGAGCCGGCGCGAGGCCTCGGTGATGCTGCCGCATTCGGCAACTTTGACGACATACCTGAGCTGTTGAAGCTTCATGATGGCCTCCCTAGACGTCCGCGAAACCCGAACCCGCCGCATCTGCCTGACGCATAAACGACGGCATCTCCCCCGTCGCGGCGCAGGCGGCAATCTGATGCAGAGCCCCGGCAACCGCATCGTCTGCCGCAGCGCCGATATGCCAGCGCGCGGCAGCCGTGACGGCCTCGTTGGCATTGGCGACTGCAACGGAGTTGGGGACGGCACCGATCATGGGCAGGTCGTTATCGGAATCGCCAAATACGGCCACCTCGTCGGACGTCAGGTCCAAAGCGCGCGCCAGCTCCAGCGCAGCGCAACCCTTGTCCCAACCTGCTGGAAGAATGTCGAACAGGCGCACACGATTGTTGGGAAACACAAGCGAGAGTTCCGGCACCTCAGCGGCAACGCGCTCGCGGAGCTCCGCGAGCTCCTCACGCGAACGAGCACTCCAGATATTCGCCTTGAACACCGACGCGTCATCGACGACAGGACGGCACGGGGCCTCTTCGCCCTTGAGCCATGCGTTGCCGCCCGACTCCATGGCGCGGCGCACACGCTCGGGGTCGCTCGTCACACAATAGGCATCGTTATTCCAAAAGTCATCGCCTAAGCTGTAGACCTTCAGATAGGTATCGTCGGTTTCTTCTTCCAGATAGGCGGCCAAACGCATGAGTGCGTCGCTATCGGTCGCATGCGAGGCTACCACCTCGCCGTCCACAAACATGACCTGGCCGTTGCAGAACGCGCCGGTCGAGAAGCACTCGGCGCGATTGCGGAACATCCAGCCCATCGCGGAGGGCTGGCGACCCGAAACCGGGCCAAAGTGCAGACCCGCCGCCTGCATGGCATGAATGCCCTCGATGGCGTAGTCGCTGGCGCCGTCATGCCCGGCTGGAATCAGCGTATCGTCCATATCGGTCAGCACAAGTTTAATCATAAGGCCCCCTCGGTCATTCTTAATCCCGTCTATTGTACCGACCTGCCAAAAAGAGACAGGTTTATATTGGCAGGTTTTATCTGGGAAAACGCAAAGCCCCAGTTGTTACCTGCCAAAATAAACCTGTCCCTTTTTGGCAGGTGCGTTAGTATAGGGAACAACAGATTCGATGCGGGAGTGCCGGCGGTGCAAACCACAAGGCTGAGAGGGCATAGGGCCCAATCCTTTGAACCTGTCAGTTAATGCTGGCGTAGGGAGCATGCCGCCTTTACAGGGGCGCTGTCTATGCACAGCGCCCCTTTTCTATGCCAAGGAGGCATGTGCAGTGATTGATTCGGAACAGTTTAAGCAGCATATGGTCAAGGCCGTGGAGGAGATTCGCGCCACCAATCCGATGGCCGGCTCCATCACCAACACGGTGACGATCGACTTTGTCGCCAACGCGCAGCTCGCCGTGGGCGGTTCGGCCGCCATGGTCTATCTTCCCGACGAGGGCGAGGCACTCGTTGCCGGCGGCGGCGCCATCTATCTCAACATGGGCACGCTCTTCCCCATCTACGAGCAGACGATTCCCCGCGCGGCCAAGGCGGCACACGACGCCGGCAAGCCCTGGGTGCTCGATCCGGTGGGCCTGGGTATCGGTAGCCTGCGCACCCAGCTGGTAAACGAGCTCAAGCAGTACAAGCCCGCCATCGTACGCGGCAACGCCTCCGAGATCATCGCACTCGCCGGCCTGTGGGGTCTTGAGGGCGAGGCGGCTGATATGAGCCGCGTGCGCGGTGTCGATACCACCGACACGGTCGACGCCGCCCGCGCCGCCGCCGTGGCGCTCGCCCGCTACACCGGCGGCGCCGTGGTCGTCTCGGGCGAAGTCGACCTGATCACCGACGGCACGACCGTGGCCAAGTCCCACGGCGGCAGCCCGCTCATGTCCAAGATCACCGGCTGCGGCTGCTCGCAGGGCGGCGTGCTGGCCGTGTACGCCTGTGCCACCGACCCGTTTACGGCAGCCGTCTGCGGCACCGCCGTCTACAACGTGGCCGGCACGCGTGCCGCCGTCGCCGATGCCCCGGCAAGCTTTAAGGTCGCCTTTATCGACGAGCTCTACCGCGCGACCGCCCAGGACATTGCCGATAACCGACTCGAGCTCGAGGAGGCATAGGCCATGTCCGAGCCCGCAACCACTGCTGGCATGAACACGCTCGTCGCCGTGGCCATCGCCCCGTGCGGCACCGGCGATGAGCTGTCCGCCGAGGTCGCCGAGGTCGTGCGCGTCATTCGCGAGAGTGGCCTGCCCAACCGTACCACCTCGATGTTCACCGAGATCGAGGGCGACTGGGACGAGGTCATGCAGGTCGTGTGCGACGCAACCTTTGTGTTGGCGAGCAAGGGCATCCGCACCGAAGTCGTGCTCAAAGCCGATATTCGGCCCGGATTTACCGACACCATGACCGGCAAACTCGAGCGCATGGAAGCACAGATCAAGAAGCAGGAGGAAGCACGATGAGCATCCGCGACAACCTTGATATCTCGGCCTATCTGGTACTCGGCCCCGAAAACACGCTCGGGCGCCCCGTGGGCGATGTGGTGGCCCAGGCGCTCGACGCCGGCTTTACCTGCATCCAGGTGCGCTCCAAGGTGGCAAGCGCCCGCGAGATCATCGCACTGACCGGCGACGCCGCGCAGGCAATCGCACAGGCCGGCAAGACCGGCCAGGTCGCCCTGTTAATCGACGACCGTCTGGACTGCGTACTCGCCGCGCGCGAGCAGGGTATTGCTGTCGATGGCGTGCATGTAGGCCAGAGCGATATTCCCGTCGAGGTCTGCCGCAAACTTTTGGGCCCCGATGCCATCGTGGGCCTTTCGGCCCGCTGCGAGGAGATGCTCGAGTACGTCAAGACCGCCGACATGAGTCTGGTCGACTACCTGGGCATCGGCCCGCTCCACGAGACCGAGACCAAGCGCGATTGCGGACGCGCGGCCGACGGCTCCATCATCACCAAAAGCTTTGAGGACCTGGCCGCACTCCACGCGGCAAGCCCCGTGCCCATCGTGGTAGGCGGCGGCGTTAAGACGGCCGACCTGCCGCAGCTCAAGGCCACCGGCGTCGACGGCTTCTTTGTGGTGAGCGCCGTCTGCAGTGCCGACGACCCCCACGCCGCCGCCAAGGAGCTCGTCGATACCTGGCAGCAGGCATAAGTCTAGGCCGAGCAGTTGCTCCGCGGCCTCATATCTTCAATAACGGAAAGCGCATCCCAGTTTGGACGTCCATTCTGGGACGCGCTTTCCGCCGAGGCCACGGCAGCTTGCTCTACCCCGCCAGGTACGCTTCCAACGCCGGTAAGGTCACCTCTGCATCGTGGCGGCCGATCTGATAGATGCGCTCGAGCTCATCGGGCTCGCGGCATAGCGACGGCACCTTCACCGATTCGCTCGGACGCACCACAAAGATATCGCCGGCGGCCTCACGACGTGCCAGGTCATCGAGCGTGGCATTGTAAACCTCATGCCGATGCTCAAGCGCTGCGACAAACTCCGGGTAGTGACGGAACACGCGCCGCAGCATCGGCATCACGCTGTTGGGCTGCTTCACAAAGCCCGCCGGCTGCGTGAGTACCACGATATTGCGGTCATACCCCTGCGCAAACAGCCATGCGCTGGGAATAGAATCAGCCACGCCACCATCCAGATACTTATGCCCGTCAATAGCAACGGGACGCGTCGCCACAGGAACCGCTGACGATGCCCGGATCCACTCAATATCCCTCTCGTCGCCATAGGGCAGGTCGTGGTAGACGGCCTTGCCCGTCTCGATATCGGTACACACGCACGTAAACCGCATGGGGCAGGCACGATATGTCTCCAGGTCGATGGGATCGCGCTCGATGGGCACCTCGTGATAGGCAAAATCTGCATTGAACATGTCCCCTGTTCGCAACCAGCTCGTTACACTCGCATAGCGCTTGTCGGCGCAATAGGCCTTGTTGTAGCGGATGGCACGGCCGATCTGGCGCGATTTAAAGTTGTAGCCAAATGCCGCGCCCGCCGAGACACCCACCATATGGTCGCAAGTTAAGCCGCACTCCATCCATACGTCGAGCACGCCCGCCGTATACATACCGCGGTAGCCGCCTCCCTCGAGCGCGAGCCCCACCGTGCGCGTCGTATCTGGCTGCGTCATGCGATCATCCCCGTTTCTGCGTTTTTAAACGGGACAAGTATACCCGTCAACATATATCGCCTCAGTCGCATTTTCATCGAACATCGTCGCGTTACCGTTTGGCGAATAATGGCCGCCCGCAACATGGGCACCCCTGCATAATTCCATACACTTGTTTATACTACTCAGTAGTTATCAGCAACGAACACGAGCAGACAAATAAACCCAACGACGCAGCAAGGCGGGGGCTTGGAAACACGCAAGGCGTTGAGCAGCAACGCATGTGCACAACGAGCTCGCCCGACGCAATCCGCCCCGACCTCAGAAAGCCGCTTACAGTATGGATAACGCCAGCAATTACACCGAAACACTCGAAAAGACCATCCGTGACCTTCTCGAGCGTCAGGATGATCTGATTAGGACGGCCTTTACCGACGAGCTCACCGGACTGGGCAACCGCGGCGGTTTCACCCGTTCCTTAGAGGAGCTCTGGGAACAGGAATTGCCCGTGACTATGGCGTTTATCGACATCGATAACCTTAAACACTGCAACGACATCTTTGGGCACGACGAGGGCAACCGCTATATCTTGCAGGTAAGCCTCTATCTCAAACTGTATATGAAGGTGGGCGAGGCAGCATTTCGCCTGGGAGGCGACGAGTTTGCCATCCTGTCTACGATCGCGACCGAGGACGACCTCGCCGAGCGTCTGGAACACTGCCGGACGGTCCTGCTCAAAAACAACGATGCCGAGATGCCTCACTCGTTTAGCTACGGAGTGTCGCACGCCGACCCCGCCCTGGGCGAAGCCCCCAGTCGCATGACGCTCGATGCCGACCATCGCATGTACGATTACAAGCTGCGCCATGCCGTGCACCTCGATCGGCGCAACATCGCGCAAGCCCACGCCGACGACTTCGAAGTAAGCGATCGCGTTTTCGACGCCCTTTCGATGCTCAACGAAGGCCGATATTTCTTTATCGAGAACTTGGACAAACATCGAACCCTTTGGTCACAAGGCGCCTTGCGCGATCTTGGTCTTCCTTCGGAGCATATAGACAACTGTCACGATTATTGGAAAACGCGTGTCCATCCCGATGACCTTGAGGCCTATACCAACGACATCGACCAAATCTATGACGGCTCCAAACATCGTCACGTCATGCAGTACCGCGTGCGCAATGCCGCCGGCGATTACATCCTCGGCCGCGCTCGCGGGTTTCGTATCGACGGCGACGGAAATGTCCCCTCGCTCTATGTCGGCGAGCTCGTCAACCACTCGCTTGCCGAGACCGTCGACGCCGCCACGGGTCTCGGAACGCAACGCGCGCTGATCAACGCTATCGATGCCTGCCGTCGCGACCGTTGCGAGACGGGGCTTATAGCAGTGCGCGTTCGCGGCACGGCAAAGCTCAACGAGCTCTACGGGGCCGAGGCCGTCGACAACATGCTCGCCGAATACACAGGCCGCATGCTGTCGATTACTCGCGGCAGGAGTCGCGTCTTCCGCTCACGCAACGCCCAGTTCGTCGTGCTTAGCAACAATTTGGATCACGAAGCATTCGAGCAACTGATCCAACATCTTAAAGAGGCCGTTTTCGCTCCCGTTCGAATCGCGGACGACACCATTACCCCCGTCTGTCTTGTCGTTCCGGCCTTTTACGAGCACCTGACCAATCAAACAGCCGCCGTTTTAGGCGAACTCGACCGTCGCATTCGCACGGCCGGCGGGCTTGTTCCCAACGACAGCCTCCCCATACCCGAGGTGGAGCGCAAAAGCGCCATCGCCGAACGCATCGATCCGCTCACGGGTCTCTATCGACCCAGCGAGTTTATGCGCCGCGCCAACGAATTTCTCGAGACAAGGCTCAACGGCGCCTGGTGTATCGCCACCGTCGATATGGGACACATGCGACTGTTCAACGAATGGCACGGACAGGCCGAAGGCGACCGCATGCTCGCCGATGTGGGCACGGTCCTCAAAGACATCGAGAATGCCGACATGGGCGTCGCAGGGTACTGGGGCCAAGACGACTTTTGCGTACTCATCCCCTTTGAGCACGTCGCTGTCCGTCAGATCTATAGCCGCGTTCGCCAGGCCGTGGCCAAGTATGATGACGGCGTGGGATTCTGGCCGTCCATGGGCGTCTACCCCATCGACTCCAACGAGAAAATCACCATCGATGCGCAGGCCAAGGCCATGTTTACCAATCGGCGCGCCAAAAACGACTTTAAGGAGCGCATTGCCATTTTCCGCCCCGAGGAGTACGAGCGCGAAATCACGTTCCACCGCACGCTGACCGAATTCCAGTATGCACTCTCAAACGGCCGCATTACCTACTACTTGCAGCCCCAGGTCGACATGGAAACGGGCGAGATCACTGGCGCCGAAGCGCTCACGCGCTGGATTGACAAGGACGGCTCCCTCATTTCACCCGTCACCTTTATCCCCGCTCTCGAGGAAAGCGGTTTTGTGGTGACGCTCGACAAATACGTTTGGCAGGGCGTTGCCTCGTGGCTGCGCGGGCGCATCGATCGAGGGCTTCGCGTGGTTCCGATCTCGCTCAACGTGTCGCGCGTGGATATCCTTGCCTGCGACGTTGCCGAGCATATGGGGGCACTCGCCGACCAATACAATCTGCCGCCCGAGCTCATGCGCATCGAGATCACCGAGACGGCTTATACGGGGGAGTCCGAAGCTGTGGATAAGCTGACGGCCGACCTGCACAACCGCGGCTTCTCGACCTACATGGACGATTTTGGCACCGGCCAGTCCACGCTCGCGATGCTCAAGAACGTCAACGTCGACGTCATCAAGCTCGACCGCACGTTTGTGCCCGTCGACGGCGATCAAGGCCGCAGCGTGCAAATCATTTCATCAATGCTCGAGATGGCGCAGTCGCTCCATCTGCCCGTTGTGGTCGAAGGCATCGAGACAAATGAGCAGGCAAACATGTTGCGCCAAATGGGTGCCCGCTACGCTCAGGGCTTCCTCTACTACCGTCCCATGCAGGCGGAGGATTTTGAGGCATTGCTCGATGGTGCCGACAACAACTAATACGCTCGCGCGCAAACGCCACCGTCGAGGGAGCGTTTGTTCCCATGAGCTAACTAATACCCCAATCTAAACCGAATTGGGAGTAAGATACAAACCATTGTTCCATCCAAGGAGGTCATCCATCATGAACGAGTCGTATCGCCTGGGCGAGCAATCAATCATCGCTCATCTTCAGCGGCTTGCGAACGGGGCCTCAACCACCGAGCTCGATGTTGCCGCGCTGCCCCCGGAGCTGTGCGCCATCGGCGAGCAGCTACAGAAGACATTTGCCATCCTGCAGCAAGAACGCGAGCTGCTTGAGCGCGGCGCCTATATCGACTCGCTCACCAATCTTGGCAACCGTGGCGGACTCGACCGCCATGTCGATCAGCTCTGGCGCAAAAGCACCCCCTTCACCTGTGCCTATATCGATATCGACCGCCTTAAGCATTGCAACGATAAGTTTGGCCACGCCGAGGGCAATCGCTACATTCTGAGCATCTGCCGCGCACTCACCGAGACAATGGAGCCCGATGAGTTGCTGTTCCGTATCGGTGGAGACGAATTTGTACTTATATCCCCCACGACAGACGAAGCCGAGCTCGAGCAGCGCCTGGAGCGGACGCGTGCCAATCTTATCGAGGCAACATCGGACGACAAGGCACCCATGATCGCCAGCTTTAGCTTTGGCTGCTCGCGCGTCGACCCGCTTGCGGGCGATACGCGTCGCCAGATGACAAAGGACGCCGACCGCAAAATGTATCGCTACAAGCTCATGTACCGTGTGCAACAACCGGAAGAAGGCGATGCGCCGCAACGCCCGATCACCGAACAACCCCCCCCCTGCAACGACAGAGTGTTCCAAGCGATCTCTATGAGCTCCGAGACACGCTATCCGTTCATCATTAACCTCGACACCGGCGAATCGCAATGGTCGGTTAATGCCGTGCGCGATTTTGACCTACCCTCCCAGCATCCCTACAACTCGCTTGATATATGGCTTGCCCGTGTTCACCCCGAGGACCGCGACAACGTACGCGCCGAGCTCGATATGGTGGTAAACGGCACGTGGCACTTCCACTGCATGCAGTATCGCGTCATGAATACCGCCGGAAAATACGCGCTTTGCGACTGCACGGGCTACCGCCTGGACGGCACCGATACCGAGCCCAACATGTATGTGGGCATTGTTACCAACCGAAGCTTGGCAGATACGACCGATTCCGTGACCGGCCTGGGCGATATCCACGCCCTGGTCAACGCCATTGGCGAGATGCGTCGCGTGGCACGAAACGCGGGCTTGGTCGCCATTAAAATCGACGACATCGCCAAGGTCAATGCCCGCTTTGGCTTTGATGCGGGCGACCGCGTTTTGGCAGAAAGCGCCGCCTGCCTCATGGATTGCTCGCGCGGCAAGGGTCGTCTGTTCCGCTCGACCGGACCGATGTTCGTGGCGCTCTTTGACGAGCTCGATCCCGAAGAGACCGACGCGGTCGCAGACGAAATCGAGCGGTTCTTGGGATCGCCCGTGCTCTTGGGCTCATTTGAATATCAGCCGCCCCTTCGCGTGGCCACGCTTCATCTGGACGCCGTCGACCGACAGCCCGTTTCCATTCTGAACGAGCTCAATGCGTTGCTTAAAGAGGCGCCGCAGGTACCGGGCACCAAGCTGGACTAGCGTTATGGGGCGCGATGCGAAACACAGGCCGTTTCGCATCGCGCCCCACGCCATCTGCCCGCTCGTGCGATAATCCTCCGCAGAAGTCACCGACAACAGAGGGAGTTTGTGATGAAGGTTCTTTTGGTCAATGGCAGCCCCAAGGCAAACGGCAACACCGCCACGGCACTCGCCGAGGTCGCCGAGCAACTCAACGCCGAGGGCATCGATACCGAGGTGTTCCAACTGGGCGCCAAGCCCATTCGCGATTGCATCGGTTGCGGCCAGTGCGGAAAGCTCGATTGCCGCTGCACCTTTGACGACGATGTGGTCAACGAGCTGATTGCCGCCGCCGAGCAGGCAGACGGCTTTGTCTTTGGCTCCCCCGTCTACTACGCGCACCCCAGCGGGCGCATCCTCTCGGCCCTCGACCGCGCGTTTTATGCCGGCAGCAAGGCCTTTGCGCACAAGCCGGGCGCCGCTGTGGCCGTTGCCCGCCGCGGCGGCACGTCGACCACCTTCGACGTGCTCAACAAGTACTTCACCATCAACCAGATGCCCGTGGTAGCATCCACCTACTGGAACAACGTCTTTGGTGCCATGCCGGGCGAGGCCGCCCAGGACGCCGAGGGCCTTGCCACTATGCGAAACATCGGCAAAAACATGGCATGGCTCCTGCACTGCATCGAGGCGGGAAAGGCCGCCGGCATCGAGGCCCCCGAGGCCGATCGCGCCAGGACCAACTTCATTCGTTAGAACGGCGGAACATACACATGAATATTCAGATTTTTGGCACCAAAAAGTCCTTCGATACCAAGAAGGCCCAGCGCTATTTTAAGGAGCGCCGCATTAAGGTGCAGTTTATCGACCTTAAGGAAAAGGAGATGAGCAAAGGCGAGCTCACGAGCGTGATGCAGGCGGTCGGCGGCATCGACAAGCTGCTCAACCCCAAGGCCAAGGACGAGGAGACGCTCGCGCTCATCCAGCACCTCACCCCTAGCCAGCGCTTCGACAAGTTGCTCGAAAACCAGCAGGTTCTAGCCGAGCCCATCGTGCGCAATGGCAAAAAGGCCACCGTCGGTTATTGCCCCGATGTATGGGGAGCCTGGGAGTAGCCTGTGTTATTTGTCAGCGCGTGGGTATAAGAGCAGGCGTTTGGCATAAGATTCAACTGTAAGCCATGTCTAACAAAGGAGGGCACATGCCCAACAAACCCGTGAAGATTATCATGCTTACCGGATACCTCGGTGCCGGCAAGACCACGCTGCTCAACCACATCCTCGCTAACGATGGCGGCATCCGCGCCGCCGTGATCGTCAACGATATCGGCGAGATCAACGTCGACGCCAGCCTCATCGCCGACGGCGGCCTTTCCGAGACCGACGACCTCATCCCGCTCACCAACGGCTGCATCTGCTGCACGCTTTCGGACGACCTGGCCAACCAGCTGCAAGGCATCGCCGATTCGGGCGACTTCGATTACATCATCATCGAGGCCTCGGGCATTTGCGAGCCCATCCCCATCGCCTACACCATCTCGAGCTTCTGCGACGAGGCCAAGGTGGGCGGCGAGCCCAAGCTCGCGCTCGACAACATCGTGGCCGTGGTCGATTGCGCCCGCATGTACGACGAGTTCAACGGCGGCCGTGACCTGCTGGCAGAGGATATCGACGAGGACGACATCGAGAGCCTGCTCATCCAGCAGATCGAGTTTTGCTCCACGCTGATCCTCAACAAGACCGATACCGTCACGCCTGAGCAGATCGCCGAGCTCAAGGCAATCGTGCGCAGCTTGCAGAAGGACGCCGTGATCGTCGAGGCCCAAAACGGCGAGGTCCCCATGGAGGAGCTGCTCGACACCGACCGCTTCGACTTTATGCGCGCCTACAACTCCGCCGCCTGGATCGAGGCCATGGAGCATCCCGAGGAGCACGACGACCCCGAGGTGCTCGAGTACGACATCGAGACCTTTGTGTACTCGCGCCGCAAGCCGTTTGACCTGCAGAAGTTCACCGATTTTGTTGAGCAGGAGTGGCCCGACGAGGTCATCCGCGTCAAGGGCCCGCTGTGGCAGGCCAGCAACCCGGACATGTGCTACATGTTTGAGCAGGCCGGCCACCAGATGCGCCTGATGGAGAACGGCCTGTTTGTCGATTCCGCACCCGAGGGCGAGAAGCAGAGGATCATCGACGAGAACCCCGAGATCATGCAGATTTGGGACGACGAGACGGGCGACCGCATGACGAGCCTGTGCATCATCGGCCGTCACATGGACAAGGACGCACTCATCGCCTCCCTCGATGCCTGCCTGACCGACTGGCACCGCGCCTAGGTTTATCCAAGCGGGCATTTTTCTGCCTACGTAACCGCCAAACCACCACGAAGGTGCCCTTCGTGGTGGTTTTTCGTTCTGAGCCAAGGAGATTCATGTTCAATATCGTGCTGTATGCACCCGAGATTCCGGCCAATACGGGCAATATCGGCCGCACCTGCGTGGTTACCGGCGCCCGCCTGCATCTGGTGGAGCCACTGGGCTTTTCGCTCGACGACAAGACGGTGCGTCGCGCCGGCCTGGGCTACTGGCAAAACTTGGACGTGACCACCTATGCCGGCTGGGAGGATTTCCTTGCGCGCAACGGCCTCTCCCCCGCCGACGAGCGCCTGCACTTGCTGACCAAAAAGGCGCGCCGCACCTATGCGCAAAGCACCTACCGCGACGGCGACTATTTGGTCTTTGGCAGCGAGAGCTCGGGGATTCCCGAAGAGCTGCTCGCTGCGGCGCCTGAGCGCTGCGAGCGCATTCCCATGCTGCGCGATTGCGACTCGCTCGATAACGCCGAGGCCTGGGAAGCCCACGAGGAATCGCTCGGGCATACCGAGGCCAGCCACGAGGCCATCCTTCGGCAGGATATCTGCGGCAATTTTGTCGACCCGGACGACTACCGCATCAGCGCGCTCAACCTCTCCAACAGCGCCGCCATCGTCCTCTACGAGGCCCTGCGCCAAACAGGCTTTCCGGGAATGTGACAAATGGACTGTCCCTTTGTCACATATTGCAACTACTGATTTAAATGGAATTAACCGTTTTTAAACGCTTTTAACTAGAAAAAATGCCAGTATATTACTAACTTTTACTGAGTTGCACCGTATGGGTTTATATGCTTCCATCCCGTAAAGGACAGAAACCCCGCAGCAAAAGGTCCCTACACATCAGAATTCAACTTCAAATACAAACGACTGCCGGAGTTCTCGCTTGGCTTGGCTTGTCAGGCTCGAATTCGCCCTTATGTTCAGCTTGCTGCATGCCTCGTCGATAGCCATAGCAAGTGATACAGACATGGTCATGGTCGTTTCACTTTTCAATTCGACCCGATAGCTCTTCGCCTTGTTTTTATCCTCTCCACCGCATCTCGTCTCGATTAACAAGAGAATATCTGAGTCATGGGCATACCAATGGAGCTCAGGGCGCTGTGGAACCATGTCACCCTCGAATTCCTGTGTAAACAGAATTTTCTTCTCATTCCTCGTTGAATCGTTCAAGGAACCGTCGATTCGAACCGAGCTCTTCTTTCCCGCCTTGACATTTCCCTTAATCTGGTGACCTCGCCGAGTTTCCTCGTACTCCGTCACCTCCAGCTTGCAGCGCTTCGCGCCAAGCATGAACGCGATCCGCCTCAACTCGGCCATCTTGTCTTGTTGCATGGTTGCGAAATAAGAGTCAAGGTCAACAAAGCGAGACCGATCAAAAGCATCTATGTAATATGTGGAATAAAGAGATGGTTTAGGATAGAAAGACAGCTCACTATCCCCAATTGCCTCGCGGTACAGATTGAAAATCTGCGTACCCTTAACAGTATCCAGCCAACCAATAGCATCCCTACAGACGTCGATGCCCCGGCGCTCGTTTCCGTCAACAATTCGAATCATGTTCGGCAAATGGAATGAAGGACTCTGATAGGTCTCCTTGGTTACCGGCCTGTATCTATTGAGCTGCTGCTGGTATGCCCAATCGTTGACCGCATCACCGATATCCGCAGCAGCGCCTGCCGCACCATCGGCCGCATCAGCAATAGCTGCCAAGGCGTCATCGGCCATCGGAGTTGCAGCACGCATTGCACCATCGGCAACTTTCTGTACGATTGCAACCGCGCTCGTCATCGCGCTTCCGGCGCCATCAACCAACCCGGCAGCGGCCTTACGGATATCAAAGCCCTGCTTATGTCGCGGCAGCTCCTCCCTTTCGGCAGCAACGGCCAGATCGTCTTTATCCTCCATGATGACCTCCTATTTCCGATAGTCGAAATCAACCGTATATTCATCGCCAAATGCCGAGTTGAAGGTAGTGTCGAGAAAGGTGGTGTAGTGCCCAATCAGAAGCGAGCCGGCCCCAGCGATCTGTTGCCGTTTATCCAACATGCTATTCACCCCTACTCAAACGCAACGTCAACATTGACGTCATCGCCGCATAGGGCTTTGACCTGTTTTTCGATAAGGGCGCAGGCTCTATCATCAGATTCTTGGAGCATATTGCTTTCCTTGACCTTCTTGGTCTGCTCTTTCTTTGCCTGTTTCAATAACGTGTTTAGATCATCCGTGCTTACTTGATTCCAGTTAAGAAAGCCATTGTCCTCAACATATTTCTTAAGCGTATTGGGGTCTGTCGAGAACGAGGTGATCTCCGAGTGAGGCAGTATAACCTTTACGCTCTTGACCTCTGAATTCTTATCGGCCATATTAGCCCGTACGATTGTAACCTTCATCTTATCGGCATCGATCCCGATGTCAGCTTTGCCGTCAATCGTTGCGACATATCGCTTAGACGTAAAGGGGTTTTCCCACCCAAGCGGATTGCCCGCCTCATCAATTGAAAGCAGCTGGGTGAAGTTGTACTCGTACGTCACGAGCTTAACGACTGGCGTGATCTCCTCGCGAATCGAATCATCGCTGATCGTTGTAGGATTACGCGTCAATGACATCCAGATACCCCAGGCAACCGCTAGAACCGTAACAACGACTAACCCGCCAAAGGCAACCTTTTGCGGTATCGTTGTAAGAAATTTTGTTTTTGCCATCCTGTTTCACCTTTCCTTTATTGCCCCGACGTTCCCATCATCTTCCAGCGCGAGCATGATGGCACGAATCATTCCGTCAACGGCTCAATGCAAAGCGCGACCGTTCAAAGAAAACGGCCGCGCTTTCTTTTCAATTCCCGCGAACTATTCCTTGACGCTGTAACCCGACACCGTCGGCGCAAGCCTCGAGGCGTCAACCTCGCTCATTACCTCAAACTTCACCTTCTCGCCAGGCGCCCAGGCAGATGTATCTGCGTAGCATTCTTCCGCCCTCACACCATCGGCATCGTAAAGGGCAACGTTTAGATAAACGTTTTCGAACGATATGTCAGAGGTATTTTCGACGATTGCGGTGTACGTATAGAGACCGTAGCCATCATCACTTTTCTCAAAGTTCGCCGATGAGAGCAAACCGTTGATAACCTCATCGTTATGCGTCTTCTCCTCTACGGTCCTACCGTTCTTAATTAGCTCGTCAAACTCATCTTGATACTCGTCATCGACTGTTAAGTCATATCGATCAACCAGTTTCTTAAGCTGTGCGGATCGTGCGTCGTAAGCCTTTTCCCATTCCTCGTAGTACTTAGGATCAGATTCCGCATACTTCTTGGTAACATCAAGCTGATTGTCAAGCAGGTTGAGATAGGCGATGACATCTTCCTGCATCTTAGTGTCTTTAAAAGGCGCCTTTTTGAGTTCTTTGTCGTTATCGATCTCGGTTTTAATTATCTCTTTTCGTACTTTATTCGAGCTTAGATCAGCATCTTCTCCAAGCGATTCGATATAATCCGACCGCTTTTGATAACCTCGAGCAATCACAGCCATTGCACGGTCATCGGCATAATCAGGTTCATCGTTTTTCTTCTCAGACTGCGAACAGCCGCTCAGCAGAAGCGCCCCACAAAACACCATCGCAAATAGCGCGGTCACCAGAGCCATTCCATAACGCCTTTTCATTTCGTCCTCCTTTAAATACAAAACACGATATCTAGCCCCTCGTCAAAAAGCAGACGAATTGGCAACGCGGTGGCACTATTTGGTTCAAGGGCGTGAACTGGATAAACATCGAGGGAAGGAGTGAGCTCTGCGGAATAAACTCCCCTCGTCAAAATGTCTAGCTAAAGAGGACGAGCAGACGACAAACGGTCAAAACTGGTCGCGTCCGCCCGTCTCCAACGATCGAACGTCGAGACGCTGACGTTCAAAAGCGCAGCAGCCTCTCGCCTCGTAACCTCACCCCCTTCGAATAATTTGATGACATCGCGATAGCTATCTGGGCGTTCGAATGCCGGCCTTCCAAATTTCACACCACGCAAACGCGCCGACGCGATGCCCTCCGCCTGGCGTTGCTTGATGTTTTCGCGCTCTAGCTGCGCCACATAGCTCAAGATTTGAAGAACCAGATCCGCCATGAACGTTCCCGTGATGCCATCGGGCTGTTCGCGCGTATCGAGCAGCGGCATATCAAGCACTACGATGGCAGCGTTCCTATCCACCGTGATGCGTCGCCATTCGTCAAGGACTTCACGATAATTGCGACCCAAACGATCGATACTTTTGATCACGAGAACGTCACCCTCGCGCAGCCTGCGAAGAAGACGCTGGTACTGGGGACGTCTAAAGTCCTTACCGCTTGCCTTGTCAGCATAAATCTGGCTCTGTTGCACGGGAAACCTTCCCAGCGCGTCCAACTGGCGGTCCAGGTTCTGGTCCGCAGTAGAAACACGCGCATACCCAAAGATTCGATTGTCCATAATTGCCCCTATCGGCTACCTCTTGGCAGCATCAGCTCAAACGAGAGCCCACTCACTATAGGGCGTGCAAATTTCGCGAATGGGTTGAGGTCATTTTGGCCCTCAGACACAAGCTATTCAAGCGCCATGTCGGCAATATGCAGGCTTTCCCAGCATGTGACAAAGGGACAGTCCCTTTGTCACATCCGGCTAGAGGTAGCGGCCAGTAATGCTTGCGGAGCAGGCAGCGACATCGCTCGGCGTGCCGGCGCAGACGACCTGCCCGCCCGCGTCGCCACCTCCTGGGCCCATGTCGATCACGTAGTCGGCGTTACGGATAAGGTCGAGGTCATGCTCGATCACGATGACCGTGGCGCCCTTGGCAACGAGGCCGTCAAACACGCTCAGCAGCACCTGTACATCGAGCGGATGCAGGCCGATGGTGGGCTCGTCGAACACGAATACGGCATCGTCCTGCACGCGGCCCATCTCGCTCGCAAGCTTGAGCCGCTGTGCTTCGCCGCCCGAAAGCGCCGGCGTGGGCTCGCCAAGTGTCAGGTAGCCCAAGCCCAGATCGTACAAGGTCTGCAGGCGCGCCTGGACTTTCTTGAGTCCCACTGTGGCGTCGAGGGCCTCGTCCACACTCATGTCCATGAGCTGTGGCAATGTGAGCAGGCTCCCATCCTTGCCCTCGCGATGGATATGCGAAGCCGCGTCTGCATAACGCGAGCCGCGGCACGTGGGACAGACAATTTCGACATCGGGCAAAAACTGCACGTCGAGCGATATCGAGCCCGTACCATCGCACGTAGGGCAGCGCAGGGCGCCGGTGTTGTAGCTAAAGGCGCCTGCTTTGCAGCCCGCCGCCTTGGCCTCGGGCGTGCGGGCGAAGGCACGGCGCAGCTCGTCATGGATGTCGGCATAGGTCGCCACCGTCGAGCGCACGTTGGCGCCGATGGGCGTGGCGTCAATCAGGTTGGCGCGCGCGATGCCCTCGGCATCGACCCAACGCACGTGCCCGGGCAGGCGCTCGCCGGCTGCCTGCGCCTTGAGCGCCGGGATAAGCGTCTCGAGCACCAACGTCGTCTTGCCCGAACCCGAAACGCCCGTCACCGCGACAAGGCGGCCGCGCGGGATATCGACTTCGAGCGGCTTGACGGTATGGATGGTATCGGTCGCCATGCGGATATGGCCCTGGTCGAACATTTCGTCGTCAGCCACCTGCGGCCGCAAGCGCTTGGGCTCTGAGCGCAAAAACGGGGCGATGCGGCTGCCCTGCGATTGTTCGACCTCGTCCACCGTACCTGCAGCGATAACATTACCGCCGCCTGCTCCGGCAACGGGGCCCATCTCGACCAGATAGTCAGCTTCCGCTAGAACGCGCGTATCGTGATCAACAACAATCACGGTGTTGCCGTCATCCACCAGATCGCGCATTACGCCCACCAAGCCGTCGACATTGGCAGGATGCAAGCCAATCGAGGGCTCGTCCAACACATAAAGCACGCCCGTCGATCGGTTGCGCACCACGCGGGCGAGCTGTACACGCTGACGCTCGCCCGTGGAGAGCGTGGCACCGGCGCGGTCGAGCGAGAGGTAATCGAGCCCCAGGTCGACCAGGCGACGGGCCGTGCTCAAAAACGAATCGCAGATATCCGCTGCCATGGGCTGCATCTCGGCCGGCAAGGATGCGGGCACCCCGCGCACCCACTCAATCGCCTCGCCCAATGTCATGGCCGCGGCCTGCGCCAGATTGATACCGCGCACCTGGGGATGGCGTGCGGCCTCGGAGAGACGCGTGCCGCCACAGTCACGGCATGGCCCCTCGCGCAAAAAGCGCGCCACGCGCTTGAGGCCCTTGTCGTCCTTAACCTTGGCGAGCGCATTCTCGACGGTATAGACAGCGTTGTAATAGGTAAAATCGAGCGGCGTGGCGCCCTCGCCGTTTTTGGGAACGTAGAGAATGTGCTTTTTAACCGCCGGACCGTGGAACACGATGTCGCGCTCTTGAGGCGTGAGCTGGTTAAACGGCACGTCGGTGCGCACGCCCATCTCGCCGGCTACCTGCTTCATCAGATCCCACATGAGCGTACCCCAGGGAAGCACCGCGCCTTCGTTGATGGTCTTTGACTCGTCGGGCACCAGGCTCGCTTCGTCCACCTCGCGCATGACACCGGTGCCGCCGCAGGTAGGGCACGCACCGCCGCTGTTAAAGGCAAGGTCCTCGGCACTCGGCGCGTAGAACTCGCGGCCGCATGCGGGGCACGTGAGCGACAGGCCCGCAGCCACGTTAAGGCTCGGCTCCACACGCGCCCCGCAATGTGGGCACACGTGATGGGCACAGCGGCTAAAGAGCAAACGCAGACTGTTGTTGAGCTCGGTCATGGTACCAAAGGTCGAGCGCACGCCTGGCACACTGGGGCGCTGATGCAACGCGAGTGCCGCCGGTACGTGCAATACCTCGTCCACCTGGGCGTGCTCGGCCTGCGTCAGGCGACGTCGAGTATAGGTGCTGAGCGCCTCCAGGTAACGGCGCGAGCCCTCGGCATAAAGAACTCCCAGCGCCAGCGAGCTCTTGCCCGAGCCCGACACGCCGGCAATGCCCACGAGCCTCCCCAGCGGAATATCGATATCGATGTCCTTGAGATTGTGGACACGTGCACCGCGCACCTCGATAGCCTGCGGGCTCATCTTCTGTTCCGTCACCTTTATCACCCTACTCATGCCATAAAACGCGGTCGCGGATATACTCGCCCAGCATGGGCACGGTAAACCGCACAAGGCCGTATCCGGCGGCCTCGATGGCGCGCTCGCGAATCAGGCTTGCGCGATATTTACTCGCCCAGCTCTGGGTACGGTCGCAGCGCTCAATGATATCCGCCGTGCGCGTCGGCTTGTCCTCGTCAACCGCCATAGCCTCGATAAAGAGGCGCTGAGGGCTGCGCAGCCCGTAATACAGAGGTGCGTCAACCGCTTCGTAGAACTCGGAGACGGCATCCGCATGGCCATTCTCGACATCGCGCCTTTCGATGACCTGCGAGCCACGCCGGACAGCAGACCGCCACATGTAATAGCCCACCAGCTGAACCATATAGGGATGCCCCATGCTCTTGCGCGCCGCAAGGTCCGCCGTCTCCGCGTCAACGTAAAGACCAGCGTCTTTGACCGTCTGGATATACGAATCGCGCACTTTGGGCAAAGATATTGCCCCCAACGTACGCTGCTGGGCACGCCGCAAAAACGTCACGCTCGGCTCTTCGAGCAGATCGTCAACCATACTGGGCAAGCCGGCGAACGCCAGCGCAAGACCGCGCTGGTCGCTATCGGGCAAGCCCGTGGCATCCTGGTCTCCGAGCACCTGCTGATAGAGGACGGCAAGAGCCGCCAGTTCCTCGATAGACACCGATTGTGCCTCGTCAATCGCAAACAAGACGCCCTTGCCCGGACCGAGCTTCTTGAGACGCTCGTTGACCAGCCCTCGCAATGTCTCGCCTTTTGCCCGCGCCGCCTCGACCGACATCCGGCCAAACGACGGCCCAAACTCCATTGACGTCACAACGGGTTTATTCGAGCGAAGCGCGTCGGCCAAGCGGTCGCACAAACCAAGCGAAGCGGAATCGGAGACAACCGCCCATCCGCGCTCGCTGGCTAGACGTTGCAGCTCCCGCAGGAGAACCGTTTTGCCACAGCCGCGGTTTCCCGTAATGAGCATGAGCCTGCCCGGCGCTCCGGCGCCGTTGTCGAGCCCTTCCTCAAAATCTTCGATGACCGACTCGCGACCGATGAGTATCGGAGGCCGCTTACCAGCTGTGGGCTTAAAGGGATTTGGATTCATATCGGCCTCCTCGGATTGGCAAACCCTGGTAACAGTTATACCAACTTATACCGAGTTATACCAATAGCATGTGACAGAGGAACTGTCCCTTTGTCACATGTGGCCGAAAAACTCGGCGTCTGCTGCTCGCCAGGGGCGGAAGGTGGCGGGATCGATCTTTACGTGCGCCGCGGCGGGTACGTCGTACCATTTGACCGTGTAACCGGCGCCGTGAGAGCAAAAGACCGAATCGGGCGTGTTGGGCAGATCGGCCTCGGGCTCATAGGCGGCCGTCACGATGACGCGCTCGGCATCATGGCAAGCCGCATAACCGGCGAACTCCAGGTACAGATGACCGCGCCCGCTCGTGTAGGCAGCCACCTCCAGCGCGTAATCCTGCACCTCGGATGCCGGCACGCGACCCACAAGCTTCGCTCGGTCTCCCGCCATCGTCGGCGGCTCGTACTCGGCACCCATGCGTGTGGCATCTGACAACGCCCGGCCCACGCACTCCCCCGGCACCTCGAGCTCAAAGTGGTACCACGGCTCCAGCAACACGTCTGCGCCGACCTCGCGCGCCTGCATCAAACCCTGGCGAATCGCGCGATACGTGGCCTGGCGAAAATCGCCGCCCTCGGTGTGTTTGGTATGCGCGCGGCCGCCCGTGAGCGTAATGCGCACATCGGTGATGGGCGAGCCCGTCAGCACGCCCAGGTGGTCGCGCTCCATAGCGTTGGTGAGTGCCAAACGCTGCCAGTTAAGATCGAGCTCGTCGGTCGAGGTCACGGTGCCAAACTGCACACCCGAACCCGCCGGCAACGGCTCCAGGCGCAGATGCACCTCGGCATAGTGACGCAGCGGCTCAAAGTGGCCCACGCCCTCGACCGGCCGCGAAATAGTCTCCTTATAGAGAATGCCGCCGGGCTCAAACGCAACCGAAAGGCCAAAGCGATCGGCCAACACCCGCTGCACGACCTCGAGTTGCACGGCGCCCATCAACTGCAAATGGATCTGCTCAAGATGCGTATTCCAGCTTACGCCGAGCATGGGGTCTTCGTCCGCCAACTCACTCAGCGCTTTAAACACCGCATGAACGTCGTGTTCGCCCGGCAGCACCGTATAGGTGAGGACCGGAGCGATGACGGGCGCATCGCCCGCGGGCTCCGTGCCCAGGGCGTCCCCTGGGCGAACGTGCGCAAGACCCGTCACGGCGCAAATACCGCCAGCAGCAACTTCTTGGGCAAGCTCATACTTCTCGCCGTTATAGATGCGCACCTGATCGACCTTCTGTTCCCACGCCTCGGCACTGGAATGCCCGCTGATCATCTGTTTTGCGCGCAGCGTGCCGCCGGTCACTTTAACCCAAGCCAAGCGCTCGCCACGATCCCCGCGGCTGACACGATAGACGCGCGCGGCAAACTCCGGGAGCCACGCCTGCTCACGCATCAGCGCGCATATGCCGTCCAGCAGCTCGTCAACGCCTTGGTCCTTGAGCGCCGAGCCGGCAAAGCAGGGAAAGAGCTTGCGCTCGGCAACCATGCGCGACAGCGTTGCGACAGAAAGCTCACCCGCTTCAAGAAACTCCTCGAGCGCCGCTTCGTCCAACGCAGCAGCGTCCTCCTGAACGGCGCCGCCCGCCAGCAGCTCGTTGGCATCCAGGCAGCCCTCGGAAAGACGCTGCCCGAGTTGTGCCAGCAAAACATCGCGGCCGGGATTCTCCAAATCGATCTTGTTGATGAAGATGAACGTCGGGATGTCATAGCGTGCAAGCAGGCGCCACAGGGTTTCGGTGTGCCCCTGCACGCCATCGTTGGCGCCCACCACCAGAATCGCGTAGTCCAGGGCACGCAGTGTGCGCTCCGCCTCGGCAGAAAAATCGACATGGCCGGGAGCATCCACGAGCATGACGTGGGTATCGCCGTGGTCGAGCACGGCCTGCGACGAGAAAATCGTGATGCCGCGCTCGCGCTCGATCGTGTTAGTGTCCAGATGCGAATCGCCATCGTCCACGCGGCCACGCTTGCGAATGCGGCCCGCGTTGAACAGCATGGCCTCGGCCAACGTGGTCTTGCCGGCATCGACATGCGCCAAGATTCCAACGACCGCTTGCTTCGACATGGCTCTCCTCTTATTGCAAGCCCATCGCACGCGGCAACGGGCGTTCACGCTCCACACTGGATGATACAATTTACGGGCCGGTGGGCGAAGCGGGCCCTATCCCCCGACCGAGCTCATCGCCCCGCGTTGCCGCGCGGCGATTTTCGTAGGTTCGCGCCTTGCGAAAGCCGGCACCTCCCCTTTTTGTCTGCCCGGGTTCATCTGGGGCGGTAACAATGCGAGTCCCACAACGACGCGTTTTACCAAAAATGGCCCCACTCGGGGCCATTTTTTATTTGAGCTGGGTGATGATACGTGCCTTGGCTCCTACGCCTCGCGCAGCCAATCAAACGCGACACGCGGCGTACCGTCCGACACATATACGATACCGGCGCGCTTAAACCCGGCCTTGGTGATGGCGCCCTGCATGGGCAGATTGTCTTGGTGCGTGTCGATACGCAGATGGTCGGTGCGTTCCTTGGCAAAGGCAAACATCGCCGCCGCGATACCGTGCACGGTGCCGTCGGATGCCACGCGATGCAGCACGGCATACGGAGTGTCGCTGCGCCATTGACCGTCCTCAATCACGTCATAGCACTCGTCCGGACCCGGTAAAAAGGCAAACGTCGCCACCACGCGGCCGTCGACTTCGCACACGTAACTGCCACCAGCGGCAATATCGGCAGCCAGCTGCTCGGCCGAAGGCGTACCCTCGGGCCACTGTGTGGCGTTGCCATGCGCGCGCATAAAGGCGCGGGCCGCGTCATAGATAGCCATGACGGCGGGAATGTCGGTATCGAGGGTTTTTCTGATCATCACGCGGCGACCTCACGTTTATTGGTATCACTTTGATTGAGCAATGATACCAACGTTTGGAGAGGAGCGCGAAGCAGATGGGGAGCAAAAAGCGAGCCGCCTGGTCAAAAGCCAAAAGCGAGTTTTTGGGCGCTGCCACCGGCGGCGATATGAGCGACCTGTTTGCACGCGAGGACGAGCGCCGCGACGCCCTGGACGCCGAGCGCGACGAGGCTTGGCGCTATAAGTCGTGCGAGCGCAAAAACCGTTACGACACACGCGCCGAAGCCGAGGCCGTTATGGCCGACTGCGAAAACCGCGGACGGCGTGGTTTGGCCTGCTACAAATGCGAATACTGCGGCGGCTGGCACCTGACGTCGCACCCTTGGAAATAGACCCCGCATCGGCACGATGGCTGGCGAAGCGCCAGCCATCGTGCACAAGCTACGGGCGCGGCGGCACCAAAACATCGTAACGAACAGCCTTGCCCGCAAGCTGATAGCTCGGCTTAACGCCGGCAAGCAGCGGCCCCTTCACCGGTCGCTTGATAACGACCTTGCGCGGGTGCACCGCAAGCGCAGCTTCGACCAGCGTCTCCTCGTCGGCGCACGGCTGCTCCAGATGGTGCAAGAGCTGAAACTTCTTTTTCACCGCCGCGCTCTTGGTGCGCTCGGGAAACATGGGGTCCAGATACACCACGTCGGGAGCCGCGAGCTCGCCTTGCTTGATCAGCTCGGCCGTATGGCGAAGGCCGGCAATGCTGTCCTCGCCCGCATGTAAGCGCATGCGCGCCACAGCAGCCGCAAGCGCCGGATCATCTGCCGCGCGATCCAAGGCGTCCTTGAGGAGTGCCGCGATTACGCAATCCTGTTCATACAGATCGACGGTAAAGCCCGCGGCCGCCAGCAGCAGCGAATCCTCACCAAAGCCCGCCGTGGCATCAATCGCCCATGGGCGCTCGATGCCTTTTGTGCGCGCAACCTTTACCAGCAGCTCTTGCTGCAGGCGGCCCTGCTTGAGTCGTGGCAGCATGCGGCCAAAATCGGCGCGCAGTTCCATCGTGCCGTCGGTGAGCGTGAGGCCCTCGGGCTTCCCGGTCAGCTCAAGCCCCGCGGCCCGAGCAACAGAAAAGGGATCGACGACGCCCATGGACACTCCTTAGCAAACAAAACGAATACGTGAGCGCCACCTCAGTTGGCACCCAACCGTCCGTTATTGTCCCACATGCGACATGGTCCACAGCATCCCAATGCAAAGCACCGCCATCAATCCCGTGCACACGGCAGCGATCACGGAATCGCCCATACGCCTTCCTAACGAACGCGGCTCACGCACTTGCTCTGGTCCGTACATCATGGCTCCTCCTTAGACTCACTTCTTATCACGGCCTCATCATCGCAGCGCCGCGCATACGCTGCCATCGATTTGACTTACGTCCAGCTTTCCTTTTTGAAAGGTTGGACCGCACAGGCAAGAGTCGCTTTCAGGCGCATGCATCGCCGCGTTGAACTACAATGTGCTTCACCATATATGCAGCACAGGGGCACGCCAGACCGGCCGTGCTCGTATCGAAAGGACCAGCTATGAGCTACACTCGCAAGACACTCAAAATACTTGCCCTCATTTACTTTGTTTTGGGCATCGCCAGCCTCGTCATCGCCGGCGTCGGCATCGCCAACGGCAGCCTCGATTCCAGGTATGGGTCGAACGCCATGCTCGCCGCGGCCGTACTTGTCATCAAAGGTCTTGTCGATCTTGCCGCAGGTGTTGCGGGCATCAAGGGTGCCAACAAGCCTTCTCAGGTAGACGGCGCGTTTAAGCTCGGTATTGTTGCCGCGGTCGCCACGCTTGCCCAAGCGGTGCTCACGCTTCCCGCGTTTGGTGGCGACGCCATCAACTATGGCGCCTTTGTCATCGTGGTATACGACCTGTTCTTTGTTCAGCAGGCTCACGCCGTTAAGGCCGAGAACAAGGATCGCCTGTAGGCGCCTGTCTCCCACAGTCCTTTGCATCTAAGCAACTAACAAGGGCCGATCGCGCAGCAACGCGGTCGGCCCTTTACGTTTGCCCAGATAAAACCTGCCAAAATAAACCTGTCCCTTTTTGGCAGGTTGTTAGCTGTGGCGGTACTCGGCGATGATGAAGTCGATATCGGTCTGAAGGGTATCCAAATTTGCCAGGCGCTCTTTGTCGGCAGGGCGCGTGCGGTAGTAGTAGGGCGTCATCTGAAATACGGCTTCGATATCGGCCTGCGTCTGGAGCGTAATGTTCGCAGACACCCGCTGCGTTCCGACCAACTCGAGCTCGGTAGTCTTCGGCAGCTTCTCGTCATTGAGATATGGCGTGTCGTAGAGCACCTCCTTGAGCCCAAACAGGTGCCGAGCACCCGGCACCACAGT
Organism: Collinsella sp.; assembly: GCA_018363345.1. Taxonomy (GTDB): domain Bacteria; phylum Actinomycetota; class Coriobacteriia; order Coriobacteriales; family Coriobacteriaceae; genus Collinsella. Next base: position 128,487 of record JAGZNZ010000003.1, read on the forward strand.
ATAGAGCGAGCCCTCTGGCGCCAGCACGCGGGCAAACTCGCGCTCGTTAAAGGGAGCGAAGAGCTCGGTCACCATATCGAAGGCGCCATCGGCCACGGGGATGTCCTTCATATTGGCCACAAAGTAGGTCGCATCGCCGCGCTTGGCGGCCAGGCGCACCATCTCCTTGCCCAGGTCGAAACCGTAAGCATCCACGTCCGGCACCGCGCCCATGGCGCTGGTGTAGTAGCCCTCGCCACAGCAAATATCGAGCAAGGTCATGGTGACGCCTGCAGACGCCGCGCGCCCAGACACCTGTTCGCGCACCAGCTCGACCATCGCATCGCGCAACGGCGCATAGTAACCGCGGTTCAGAAAGTCACGACGGCTGCGCGCTTGCGACTTGGGATCGCCCATGGAATCGCCGCTCTTAGACGAGCGCAGCAGATAGAGATAGCCCTCGCGCGCACGGTCAAATCGGTGTCCGCCCGCGCATGCAGCACCGCGCTCGTCGTCCACCAACGGCTCATGGCAAACGGGACACAACAACATGGCAACTCCTTAGCGCGGACAACACAACGCCCACCATTGTCGCACGCCTTCCCCATCTAGTCATAGAAGAGACAAGGAGTGTCCCCAGCTGCCGGCAGAAAAGGAACGTCCCTAAGTGCCGACTAGTCGATTAGGAGTATCATCGTCTGCGCAAATAAGCACGAATGAGCATGTTAGAGATTGAGAGCGTATGGCAGACACCGTATCTAAGCACATTGACATGACCACCGGCTCGCTGTGGCGCAATATTCCCCTGTTCGCCTTCCCCGTAGCCGCCACGAGTATCTTGGAGCAGCTGTCGAACCTCATCGCCACGGTCATCATCGGTAACTTCTCGGGCGACCAGGGAACCCTCGCCATGGCGGCGGTCGGCTCCAATGTTCCGCTTACCAGTCTTATGCTCAACCTGTTTATCGGCCTGTCGCTTGGCTCCAACGTGGTCATCGCCAACGCCATCGGCCGCAACGATCAGAACATGGTCAAGCGCGCCGTCCACACCTCGATTCTGATGGCGCTCGTGGGCTTTGCCGTTATCGCGCTGGGCGAGATCTTTGCCGAGCCCATGCTCGCCGCACTCAACGTTCCCGCCGAAACCATGCCGCTCGCCTCGCTCTACCTGCGCGTCTTTTTGCTCAGCATGCCCTCGATCTTGCTCTACAACTTTGAGGCCGCGATCTTCCGCTCCGTCGGCATCACCCGCATGCCGCTGCAGGCGCTTGCCGTGTCAACCGTCCTCAACATTGGCCTGGACCTCATCTTTGTCCCCGTACTCCACTGGGGCGTCGCGGGCGTCGCTATCGCCACCGCCATCGCCTACACCGTCAGCGCCGCTACGCTCTTTATCCGCCTGCTCAAGACCGACTCTGTCGTCCGTGTCACCCCGCGCGACTTAGGCTTAGACCCCGTCGCCCTCAAGCGCATCGTCAGAATAGGCCTGCCCGCCGGCATCCAAAGCGCTGTCTTTGCCGTCGCCAACATCATCATCCAGTCTGCCATCAACAGCCTGGGCACCGAGGTCATGGCGGCATCCAGTGCCGCCATGAGCCTGGAGTACGTGTGCTACAACCTGCTCAACAGCTTTAGCCAGGCCTGCACCACCTTTGTGGGACAAAACCACGGCGCGCGCCAGATCGACCGTTGCACCAAGACGCTCAAGGTCTGCCTGGTCGAAGGCGGCATCGTCGCGCTCACCACCATCGTCATCATCGTCGGTCTGGGGCGCGAGATTCTGTCGCTCTTTAACAGCGACCCCAACATCGTCTCGATCGGCTATATCCGCGTGTGTTCGATCTTCCCGGCGTACGCTTTTAGCATGTTCTACGAAAACATGTCCGGCTACCTGCGCGGCTTTGGCATCTCGCTCATGCCCGCCCTCATCACCATGATCTGCGTCTGCGGCATCCGCTTCTATTGGGTATTCTGCGTGTTCCCACACTTCCGCACCTTTGCGAACATCATGATGGTCTACCCCATCAGCCTGGGCACCACGGCGTTCTTTATGGTCGTGGCGGTATTGCTCTGCCACCCGGCACGCACCTACCGTCTAGCACAAGCCAAAGCGACAGCCCGCTAATCACCACTCTCAACGCCACGCCAATCATTAATTGACAATATGCGAGCTCATATAGTCGATAAAGTGCCTCGTGGCGACAGGCATGGTGTCCCAGCTGCGCCAGGCTGCAACCACGTCACGCGAAGGAGCATGCACGATGGGTCGTACGCGAATATCGGCCCGCATGCCCTCGACGGTACGGCGATACAGCATACTCACGCCTAGGCCTTCCTCCACCATCGCCATAATGGTGTAGTCGTCGGTGACCTCACTCGTCACGTGCGGCGACAGCCCGTGCGCCGCGAATGCATCGAGCACCAGGCTCTGCTCACCCTCATCCAGCAGCACAAACGGCTCGGACGCTAGGTCGGCGAGTGTCACCTTTTCCTTTGCCGCCAGCGGATGCGTGGCCGGCAACAATGCTACCAACTCGTCGTGATAGACCACGCGCTTCTGGAGCCCAGCGGTAAATCCGCGCGCCGTAAAGCAAAAGTCAACCATGCCATCGTGCACCCACTGGGCGTTGCGCGTGTAATCGCCCTGCTTGAGGGTAAAGTGCACGCCCGGATGCAGGGCCCCAAAGTCGCGGATCACGCGCGGCAACACGGTGCGGCTCACGTTGGTAAACGTCGCAATGCGAATGTCAGTCGACGAAAGCCCCAGCAGCTCCTGGCGCTTGCCCTCAAGCTCGGCCTCGGCCGTTACGATCTGGCGCAGATACGGCAGGTACTGTTTGCCGTCGCGCGTAAGCGACACGCCCTGCTTGCCGCGCTCGATAATCGTGGTGCCCAACTCGCGCTCGAGCGCCTTGACAGCCTGGCTCACCGCACTTTGCGTATAGCCCAGCTCGTCGGCCGCACGTTTCAGGCTGCCGCAATCGACCACCATACATACAATCTGATACCGCGATGCCATCGTGCCTCCACATCGATGTAGCCGTAAAACGTTTTGCCAGGACCTTTTCTTCCAACATTAGTATTTCTTAATCATACTGAAGATACATTCGCTTTACTACATCCATCTCTGGGAGCAGAATCCTTTTTGCGAAACCGTTCTGTAACAAAAGGAGTCCCATGGATCGCAAAAAAGCAATCGCGCTCTCATTTTCCGTTCCCGTCGCATGGGGCTTTTCGTACCCCCTCATGAAGATCGGCATGGACAGCATGAACGCCACGAGCATCGTTGCGCTGCGCTGCATCATCGCTTTTGCAGCTTGTCTGCTGCTCTTCCACAAGCACGCGCTGCGCGTCAACCGCGACGTGATGATTCGTTCCGCCATCATCGGCGCCATCATGGCAACCGAGCTCACCTGCATGTGCCTGGGTTCCAGCCTCACCTCCGCCTCCACCGCCGGCTTTTTGCAGAGTCTGACGGTCGTGATCGTGCCGTTTGCCAACGCGGCCCTGCTGCGCCGCGCCCCCGAGCGCAAAGTGCTCATCGGCACTGCCATCGTCACCTGCGGTATGCTGCTGCTCTCGGGCGCCGACTTTACCAGCCTGAATCCCGGCGCGATTATCATGCTGCTCTCGGCCTTTATCTATGCCAGCCATATCATTGTGGCGAAGCGCTTTGTCGAAGATGTCGACCCGCTGGCCCTGGGTGTTTGGCAGCTGGGCTTCGGTGGCCTGTTCTCGGGCATCGCCGCATGTACCTTGGGCGGTTTCACGCTTCCCAGCACGACGAACGAGATCGTCGTGGTCGTCGCGCTGGCACTCATCTGCTCTGCCTACGGCTTTATCACCCAGACGCTCGTGCAGCCCCACGTGCCCGCCGAGACCACCGGCTTTGCCTTCTCGCTCGAGCCGGTCTGTTCCGCCGTCTTCTCGTTTTTCCTGGTCGGCGAGGTCCTGAGCCCCATCGCCTTCTTTGGCGCCGCCCTCATCCTCACCGGCGTCATGGTGGCAACCGTCGAGCTTCCGCACCTCCGTGAACATGGGCAGGCCCGTATGGCAGGAGCGCCCGAGCGCGTCTCGTAGTCCCCGCTCCTTATGCAGCCGCGGCATAAAGGCAACCGGTGCGCCTTTACAATAGATGCCAACAGAGCATCTGCCATAAAGGAGCCCCATGGACACCGCAACCCGCGACCGCAACATAGCAACTTGGTTGGGTGATGCGCCGCAGCCGGTACGTGACACTACGGACCAGCTGCTCGAGCGCATCGCCCTTTTGCGTGCCGAGCAGACTATCTACCCGGCACAAGACGACATCCTCAATGCCCTCGCCTACACGCCGGCCGACAAGGTCAAGGTTGTCATCTTGGGTCAAGATCCCTATCACGGACCCAACCAGGCCATGGGACTGTCGTTCTCGGTCCCGGCGACGCAAACCAAGTTGCCGCCGAGCCTGCGCAACATCTATAAGGAGCTCAAAGCCGATCTGGGCTGCCCCATCCCCGCCACGGGAGATCTAACGCCATGGGCACTGCAGGGCGTCCTGCTCCTCAACACTACGCTCACCGTGCGCGAGCATGCCGCGAACTCGCACGCCAAGCTGGGCTGGAGCGCGCTCACCGACTACGTTATCGAACGCTGCTGCCAGCTGCCCCAGCCGGTCGTCTTTTTGGCATGGGGCCGCTTTGCCCAGCAGATGGTCGAAGGCAAGCTCGCCGCGACCGGCGCGGGCAAGGCAACCGGCAAGTTCTGCCTGGCCTCCACGCACCCCTCGCCGCTTTCGGCCAACCGTGCCACGGCAGAACTCCCCGCTTTTATGGGATCGCGCCCCTTCTCGGCAGCCAATCGGCTACTCGAGCAGCACGGCTCGACCCCCGTCAACTGGACTTGCCTCGGCTAAAAATCGATACATCAAAAACGCGCCCGACGGCTTTCCATCGGGCGCGTTTCCTATTCAGGCCAAATAAATTGTGTGCGGCCGGCCTCGCCGCCATCGATCAGCAGGCTCTGCCCGGTCATAAACCGGTTGGTCACGCCCACAAAGTAGATCCACTCGGCGATCTCTTGGGCAGTGGCCCAGCGCTTAAGCGGCGTGAGCTCCATAATCTGGTTCCACAGGTGCTCGTCTTCCATCACACAACGGTTGAGCGGCGTGATAACGCCACCCGGGTCCACACTGTTGGCGATGGCCTGCGGCGCCAGACGGTTTGCAAGGTTCTTGGTGTAGGCGATAACGCCACCCTTGCTGGCGGCATAGGCGGGAAACTCCGATCCCGTATGCCCGCTCGCCGACCCCACATTGACCACGGATTTGATAGCCGGCGCAGGCTTGGCGGCAAGCCCCTCCCCCACAAAGGCGTAGTGCTCGGTCACGTTGATGGTGCCACGCAGGTTGGCAGCAATATCGTCGGCCGAATCCTGCGTACCGGCAACGTTCACGATTACCTGGGGTTCAAGGTCGCCTGGAAACGAGTCCGGCTCGCGTACATCAACGATCAGATGGCGGTAGCGCTCGTGTTCGATCGCCGCCGGCAGCAGATCAAAGCCCACGACCTCGTGGCCCTCGTCCAAAAAGCGCTGCACGCACGCGGCTCCGATACCGCCCGAAGCGCCCGTGATCAAAACCCGCATACTTGCTCCTTAGGCGGTTGCGTGGCGCTCGAGGTACTCGGAACCCACATTCTCGCGCTCCCAGCCGCGCACGACCTTGTAGCCCACGGGGCTCAGGAAGACCTCGCACAGCAGCTCGGCGACAGCGCCGGTCAGTGAGCACATAAGGACCTGCACCCAGGTCCAACCAAAGAACGTGTGGCTCACCACAATGGCAAAGACCAGGTTGTCGATAAACTGGCCAACACCCGTGGACACATAGGAGCGGAAGGCGAAGCTCGCAAAATTATTCTTTTTGAGCATGCGGCCGAGCGACTGGTTGAGCGTGGAGTTAACCACGGCAGAGACGAGCATTGCCAGCGAAGAGCCCAGCACCACGTACCAGGTGCCACCGATGGTAGCGTTAAGGGCAGTGTTAACCTCGATCATGCCCGTGTCGTAGTAGGCGCCCCACATACCGGGCGTGAGCGAGCATGCCCAAAAGCACAGGCTCACGGCCAGGTTGACCAGCAGCGCGAGGATAGAGATTTTGATGGATGCCTTGGCGCCAAAGCGTTTGCAGATCATGTCCTGGCACAAAAACGAAACCCAGCTCACCACAAAGCCGCAATCGAGTGCCAGATACGGCAGGCTAATGAGCTCTTTGTTGGCCAGCAGGTTCATCATGATGACACTCACGAAAAACAGCGAAACCGTTGCCGCGGGAATGCTCCGCAACAGGACCTTGTAGTCCTCCATGACCTTCTTGATCATTATGTACTCCTTTGGTTTTAGGTTTAACGAGCAGGATATCGGACCCGAACTGCTCGGACGCCCCGGTCTTGAGACGACGGTGGTATGATAGCCGCTCACACGGCATCAGGCAAGCAAACGGCGCGGCAGCCCCGCAGGGCCACCGCGCCGATGCGTTAAAACGCTACGTTGCCAAACTCCGACAGGATAAGGTCGGGGTTGTGGTCGGTTGCCCAGTCCACGTTCCACGGGCTCGTGAACAGCAGCAGCTTACCGCCGCGCATATCCTCGACACGAAGCGTGTCGCGCGTGAGCGAAAGGGCCGGGATATCGATGGTATCGGGGTCGTTCTGGATCCAGCGGATGTCCGTATAGGGCAGCGGCTGGCGACGAACCTCAACACGGTACTCGGCCTTGAGGCGGCGCTCGAGCACCTCAAACTGCAGCACACCGACCACGCCCACGATGACGCTCTCCATGCCGGCACCCAACTCGCGGAAGATCTGGATGGCGCCCTCCTGGGCAAGCTCCTCCATGCCCTTGACGAACTGCTTGCGCTTGAGCGTGTCGACCTGCGTAATACGAGCGAACATCTCGGGGGCAAACGTCGGGATCTGCGGATACTGCACGTGGCGCTTGCCAGAGCACACGGTGTCGCCGATGCTAAAGATGCCCGGATCGAACAGGCCCACGATATCGCCCGCGTACGCCTCGTCCACGATGGCGCGGTCATCGGCCATCATCGACGTGCCCGTGGCAAGCTTGAGCTTGCGGTTGCCCTGCACGTGGAAGGCATCCATGCCGCGCTCGAACTTGCCCGAGCAAATGCGCACAAAGGCGATGCGGTCGCGGTGGTTCTTGTCCATGTTGGCCTGGATCTTAAACACAAAGCCGCTAAAGTCGTCGCGGCAGGGATCGACCGGTTCGCTGGTGAGCGTATCGGTATAGGCGCGCGGCGTCGGGGCCAGACGCAGGAACTCCTTGAGGAAGGGCTCCACGCCAAAGTTGGTAAGCGCCGAGCCAAAGAACGCCGGGCTCAGCTTGCCGCAGGCCACGGCGTCCAAGTCGAGCTCGTCACCGGCGCCATCGAGCAGCTCGATGTCGTCCATCAGGTTCTTGTGGTTCTCCTCGCCAATAAGCTCGTCCATGGCCGGATCGCCCAGCTCGGCCTCGACCTCGGCGACCTTCTTGGTGGCGTTGGCGTGGCCGTCGCCCTCAAAGGCAATGACGCGACGGGTCTGACGATCGAACACGCCGCGGAAGTTGCGCCCGCTGCCGATCGGCCAGTTCATGGGATACGTATTGATACCCAGGACGTTCTCGATCTCTTCCATGAGCTCAAACGGATCGCGAGCCTCGTGGTCGAGCTTGTTCACAAAGGTAAAGATGGGAATATGGCGCAGCGTACAGACCTTAAAGAGCTTTTTGGTCTGGGCCTCGACGCCCTTAGCGCCGTCGATGACCATGACTGCGGCGTCGGCGGCCATAAGGGTACGGTAGGTATCCTCCGAGAAGTCCTGGTGGCCGGGGGTATCGAGGATGTTGACGCAAGCGCCGTTGTAGGTGAACTGCAGCACCGAGGAGGTAACGGAAATACCGCGCTCCTTCTCGATGTCCATCCAGTCCGAGACGGCATGCTTGGCCGAGCTCTTACCCTTGACCGAACCGGCGGTCTGGATGCTGCCGGTATAGAGCAGCAGCTTCTCGGTAAGCGTGGTCTTACCGGCGTCCGGGTGGCTGATGATCGCGAATGTGCGGCGCGACGAGATTTCATCCGACAGGCTTGCCATGCGGATCCTTTCTTGCATTGAGTGCATTACGTCGTTGTAACCGTACTATTGTAGCCGCGAAATCCCGCCATAGGGCACCTATCAGGACAAATTCATCAGTTGGGGCCTGGGTAGCAGTCGATGGCGGCACTCCGCAGCAGTTCGTCTCGATCTGTAACATCTAGACGGTTTTTGAACCTCTACCTGTTACAGATTTAGACAAACAGGCGGGCGTCCCAGAAAGATCTCGATCTGTAACATCTAGCCACTCAAAACGGGTCCATCTGTTACAGATTGAGATATAAGGATAGACGGGTGGCCAATGTCTCGATCTATAACATCTAGCAGCCAAAATCTTCTCCAGTTGCTACAGATTGAAACAACCAGGTGGGGCCCGCCAGCAAAATCTCAATCTGTAACAGGTAGCCGTCCAAATCGGTTCCAGATGTTACAGATTGAGATGAATGAACGAGCGAACAATCCCTATTTACCTCTTGCGTAACTGTGCATAGTGTATATATACTGTGCTTACCGGTTATATACACGTGTAGCCAACAGCTAAGGAGCCGCTGTGGACATCATCCTATCCAACTCGAGCGATAAGCCCATATACGAACAGATATCCTCGCAGGTCAAAGCTCAAATCCTTTCGGGCACGCTCACTGCGGGAGCCAAACTCCCCAGCATCCGTGCACTCGCGAGCGACCTGGGTGTGAGCGTCATCACCACCAAGCGCGCCTACGCCGACCTAGAGCAACTCGGGTTTATCTGCACCGTGCAGGGCAAGGGCTGCTTTGTCGCCGAGGGCAACCAGGAACTCTTGCGCGAAAACCAGCTCTGCCATATCGAAGAGCTACTTGCGAAAGCGGCGAGCCAAGCCGAAACCCTGGGCGTCACGCGCGACAAACTGCACGAGATGCTCGACCTGGTAGCCCCCGAAACCATGCAGTAGCCATCTGCAAGAAAGGCTATACCATGCAAAACCTTTTAGAACTCAAAGGCATCTCACGCCGTGTGAGCGACCGCTTTTCACTACGCGACGTCACGCTCGCTGTGGAGCCCGGCCAGATCGTTGGCTTTGTAGGCGCAAACGGCGCCGGCAAGACAACGACCATTCGCGCCGCGCTCGGGCTTATAAAGCTCGATGCCGGCGAGGTGCACCTGTTTGGGCAGCGCTGTGGCGCCGACGCGCCCGATGAATCGCAACGCCATCTACGCTCCCGCGTCGGTCTTGTCCTGGACACGTGCCCCTTCCCCTCCACGCTCAGGGTGGGCCAGATCGAGTCGCTCGTAGGCCCGGCGTACCCCACATGGGACCGCGAAACGTTCGCCGGATTCATCAACCGATTTGGCCTCGATCCCAAGACAAAGGTCAAGGACCTCTCCCGCGGCATGGGCATGAAACTGCAGCTTGCCTGTGCACTCAGCCACAATGCCAAGCTGCTCGTTTTGGACGAAGCCACCGCGGGCCTCGATCCCATGGCACGCGAGGAACTGCTTGATGAGCTGCTTGCCTTTGTCGCCGACGGCCAGCACAGCGTGTTACTCTCGAGCCACATTACGTCCGACCTCGATCGCACCGCTGATCGCGTCATCTGCATCGAAAATGGCTCGATTATTTTTGACCTGCCGCGCGAGGACATTACCGACCGCGCCGGCATCGCCCACTGCACCCAAGCACAGGCCGCCGAGCTTATGGCTTGCGTCGAAGGCGCCCGTGCCGCCCACCACGCCTATAGCGTGGACGTGCTCGTGCCCAACCGTCACGAAGCGCTCGAGGCCTTTCCCGAGATTCCCTGCGATCGGGCAACCATTGATGACTATCTTCGCCTCACGCTGAAAGGGGCTTCGAAATGAAACGCGCCCTTATGTCCGAGCTCGCCATCGTTCGCTCGCTTGCCCCAAGCATTGCGGGTGTCGGCTTGTTCATATTCGTCGTGCTGACCCTTGCCAACGCATCGGACGGCGATTCCGGCATGAGCGCTGGCGCCTGCGCGGTCAGTGCCATGTCACCCATCATGGTCATGAGCTCGCTGGCCGGCTTCGACAATCAAAACGGTTGGGAGCGCTACCGGGCAACGCTGCCCTTCTCGCGCAAAGACATCATCCGCGCACGCTACCTGAGCGTTATTGTCTTCTCCGCCGTCATGGCGTGCGCCGCCGCGCTTCTGAGCATCGTCTCCTTCCCGCTCTTCAACAGCGCGGGTATCCCGTTGACGGGACAGATCGTCTTTGAGATTGCAATAGCCTCAGCAGCATCAATGCTCATCTCCCTCATGATGGTGTTTTTGGCGCAGCCGCTGTTCTTTCGATTTGGTCACATGGAGGCGCTGCGCCTATCCGTTGGCCTGTTTGCCCTGCTTGGTTGCGGCACCATGGCCACGCTGAGCTCCTCCAACCCCATCAGCAACTGGCTCATGTCGATTGCCGGAGCGAATCCCGATCCTGCCGTTCTGAGCTGTCTGTGTGCAGGCATCGCCGCACTTGCCCTCGCGCTATGTGCAATCAGCTGCGCCGTCAGCACCAAGGTCTATCGGGCACGCGACCTGTAATCGACAGCCAAAGGGCTTGGGCTGCACGCCACCTCATTTACTAGATAAGACGAAGCAGCGACAACGTCGCTACCGCCCTTCACGGCATGCCGTTTAAATCTTGGCAACCAAAGAGAAGCCGACAGCATATCGACAATTCGAGCCTCAACCAAATGGTTCCCCGGAACATGGCCCCGTCTCGCCGCGGCCATATCAAACCTTCATGGTGGGGCGGTATCCTCATGTCCATAAAACTCGCAGGATAAACCCATTATCCAAGGAGGCACCGCACCCGTGTCGTGGGTTGTCGCAGCATTTGCGTCAGCATTCTTTGCCGGCATCACATCCATCTTGGCCAAATGCGGCATCAAGCAGACCGACTCCGATGTCGCGACGGCCATTCGCACCTGCGTGGTGCTCGTTTTCGCCTGGGCAATGGCGGGCATTTCTGGATCCATTGGAACCATTGGCAGCATCGAACCCAGATCCTGGCTCTTTCTCGTCCTCTCGGGACTCGCTACCGGTGCTTCGTGGATCTGTTACTTTAAGGCGTTGAGCATCGGAAATGTCAATAAGGTCGTACCGGTCGACAAGATGAGCACCGTGCTCGCCGCGCTGGTCGCCATCGCGCTTTTTGACGAGACGAGCAACCTTGCGGTTAAGCTCGTGGGAACCGCTGTCATCACCCTCGGCACGTTTTTAATGATCGAGAAGAAGCAGTCCGCCGAACCCGAGCAGCAGCAAGACCGAACCTGGCTCGCTTACGCCCTCGGCGCCGCCGTGTTCGCGGCACTCACCTCCGTCCTCGCCAAGATCGGCATCGAAGGCGTCGAGTCAAACCTGGCCACGGCAATCCGCACCTGCGTGGTACTGGTTATGGCATGGGCAATCGTGGCAGCCAAGGGAAAACTGGAGCAGGTCGCGCACGTTGACCGGCGCGAACTCACATTTCTCGCAACATCGGGCATCGCGACTGGAGCATCGTGGCTGCTCTATTACTATGCCATCGCTGCAGGCCAGGTGAGTGTCGTGGTGCAGATCGACAAACTATCGATTGTCGTATCGGTGCTATTTGCGCGCCTGGCATTCAACGAAAAACTCTCCCGCCGCAGCGCCATCGGTCTCGTCCTCATCGTACTGAGCACCGCCGCGCTTGCAATTTGGAAGTAGCGCCGATACCGAACGAAATCCAGTCCACCCGCAAATCCGTGACACAGCGCCCGCACCGGACTTGAGATGTTTGTACTGACTGCGCGCTGCCGCGCTACTTGCGCAGCGGCTTGGGCAGCGGAATGCCGGCGGCGATGGCTGCGGCGATGATCATGCAGACGATACCCTTGAGTGGGAAACACATAAGCAGCAGGCCCACAACCATGACAGGCTGGCGCATGACGGCGCCCATCGTCGATGCCGTGCAGACGGCGACGCAAAAGACCGGATCTGCGCCGGTGAGGATGGCCAGGCCATAGCCCAGGCTTACGCCCGAGAAGATAACCGGGAAGAAGTGGCCGCCGCGCCAACCAAGGTTGATGAGGGCGGGCGTCAGCATGGCCTTGACAAGACCGGTCGCGATAAGCACGCCGGCGGGAATGGTGAGGTAGGTCTCCATAAGTACATCGGCCTGGGTCTCGCCGGCAAACATGGTGTAGGGCAGGACCGTGCCGCAGATGGCGAGCGCCAGACCGGCCAGCATAGCCTTGACGACAGGGCGCTCCCCTATTGCATGGGACAGTGCCTCGCTTGCGTGCTCGGAGACAAAGTACAGCCAGCCGCAAACGGTGCCAACCAACGCCAGCGGAATGAGCCAGGTAAGTTCCAGGTTGCCCACCTCGGCGGACTCGAACCTGGGCATGCCCATGCCGCCGCCCACAAGCTGGCCAAGCAACAGGTAGGCACCCAGACCGCCGGCAATCGCAATGCCGTAGACCACCGTCTTTTGCGCCTTGGGCAGCTTGATGGTGATCTCGCCGGACGCAGAGCCCTCGTCGCCGTCGGCACTACCGGCAAGCGGCGCCACAAAGCCAAAGACGGGCGCGGTAAAGAGCGCCGTCAGCGCGGCCTGAGTGCCCAACAGCGTAAGCTCCCTAAACTCGGCACCAAAGCGACGCATGCGGTCGCCGACCCAGCTGCACAGACCCGCGATGACGCCGGTCAGGCCGGCCTCCGGTCCAATGCTGCCGCCAAACAGCAGCGGCAGCAATGCCGCGAGCGAAAGCTTGCCCAGGTTGTCGTACGGGTAGCGCCCGTCTTGCTTTACCTTAGCCATCACCTGGTTGAGGTCATCGGTCTTGGTGCCTGTCATCTTTTCGTACAGACCGATTAACAGGCCGCCCAGCAGGCAGACAAAAAACGGGTACGGCAAAAAGCCAAACGGGCCGCTGGCAAGCTCGGGCGAAGAGACGCCCAGCGCGTGCGGAATCTCGGTCCATAGATAGTCGATACCGTGCTCCATCGCAAAAAAGAACAGCCAGACCGCGGCACCTGCGAACGCACCGGTCACGGCAACGCTAGCTAAAAACAGCGCGCGGTTTGTGGGTTTGGCAAGGTTGTCCATCGGGACCTCCCGCAGTCAAAGTCGACATAGATACGTTTTATTGTAGAGCGAGCGTTGCCCGAACGAGCCAACCATCCACGCCGCGAACGGCACCATTGGGAGCCATAGTGGGGCAGGCTCAAAGCTTATCCGTTGATAATCGAGGCAATCTCGCGCAAATCGTCGGCAAAGTAGATGCCGTGCTGACGCCTTGGGCTCGAAAGCCCTTTATCAATCATGTGCCCGAGCAGCGCCTTGAGGTCGTTGTAGTAACCGTCCAGGTTATACAGGATGCACGGAGCACTCAGGTGCCCCAACGACACCGCGGACATGACCTCGGCAATCTCCTCGAGCGTGCCCGTCCCACCGGGAAAGGCAATGAACGCATCGCCGAGCTCAATCATCTTGGCCTTGCGCTCCGCCATATCGCTCGTCACGATAAGGTCGTCGATACCGTCATGTTGAAACTCGGCCTCGATAAAAAAGCTCGGCTCAACACCCGTCACGTGTCCACCCGCCTCGAGTACGCCATCGGCGAGCGCACCCATCAGGCCCGATTTGGACCCGCCGTATACCAGCGCGTGCCCGTTGGCGCCAATCCAGTTGCCCAGCTCCTGCACCGCGGGCAGAAACGCCGGGTCATTGCCAGTGTTGGCACCCAGGTACACGGTGATGTTCATATTTGCCCCCTGTTGTGGCGCGCGACGTTCGTCTTAGCGCTGGCGTCGACGATACTCGCGCACGCGACGCGAAAGATCGGCAAGCTCGTCGCGATCGAGCTCTTCCAAATGCTCCAGATCGTCCATAAAGCGCGCCATGGTGTCCTTTTGGCGCAGCTTGATGAGCGTATTGCAGTAGTTCACCGCCACACCCGTGAGCATGGCAATGTAGAAGATGCTGATGACGCTCAGGACGACGGTAATAGCACGGGCGACCGGCGTTTCGGCCGGGATATCGCCAAAGCCGATGGTCGAGACGGTCTCAAAGCTAAACCAGAGGCCATCGCCAAACGTAAGGGTCGTGGGCTCGGACAGCCAGACAGCCGTCGAGCACAGCAGATAGAAGATGAGGAACAGGCCCGTGATACGCACGAAACCGGCCTGGCGCAAAACATCAGCAAGCGTCCTGAGCTTTTTCATCGCGACCCCTTTTCTCAGACGTCCAATCACATTCGCTCGGTATTGTCCCACGCCTCTCCCGCAAACGAAACTAGTCATTGGGGACGTTCTTAAATGACTAGTCAAACAAGAACGTCCCCAATGACTACCAGCTGCCGCCTGGGCAGGCTGGGCTGGTATCCTTATGCGGTAATGTCTCGATTCGTTAGGATTGCATGTGAGAGCTGCCACTGTCCTTCGTTCAGTTATATGTCGCGCCCTGGCCATTGTGCTCGCCGCGCTTGCCGTGCTGAGTTCTATCGCGCCTGTCCAGGCTTTTGCCGCTGACTCTAGCCAGCCAGTCAAGACGGTCCGCGTTGGTTGGCTCGTCAACAACGAGGGCTTCCAGGACGGCACCCCCGGCGAGCGTCTATCGGGATGGGGTTACGAGTACCTCCAGACCCTGTCGTACTACACGCCCGGCTGGCGGTACGAATACGTCTCCGGCACCTTCACCGAGCTTATGGACATGCTCGAGGCAGGCGAAATCGACCTCATGCCCAACATCTCCTACTCCGAGGAACGCACCCAAAAGCTGCTCTTTTCCTCGAACCCCGAGGGCACCGAGCGCTACTACATCTACGCCAAGCCCGATCGCGACGACCTGGCCAAGGGTGACCCCCAAGCGCTCCAGGGCCTTACCATCGGTTGCAACTCCGGTGTTATGCAAACCTTCGTTGGCCAGCAGTGGCTCGCCAACGAAGGAATCACCTGCACATACAGGGAGTATGACGGAGGCTCCATGCTCTTTGACGCACTCGCAAACGACGAAGTCGACGCCGTCATCATGAACGACACCATCTCGTCGCCCGATGCGTCGCCCATGTTCTACGTTGGCTCGAGTGACTACTATTTTGCCGTCCCCAAAAGCCGCCCCGACCTGATGAACGATATCAATGCCGCCATGACGGCAATCGCCCGCGTCAACCCACGTTATAACGACGAGGTCAAGGCGAATTACTCGGCCCAAAACAGCGGCTCATCATCGCTCACCGGCCCCGAGCGCTCCTGGCTCAAAGCAAACGACAACACCATCACGATCGGCTATCTTAAAAACAAACTCCCCTACTGCACGCAAAATGACGACGGCGAAATGGAAGGGTCGCTCGCCTCGCTTGCAACGACGTTGCACGACAAGTTTGGCATTACGGTTGCAACAGTAGCGTTCTCGAACAACGAGCAAATGACCAAAGCCCTTTCCACAGGGACCATCGATGTCGCCCTACCGTTGTTTCGCGACTACTGGCTTGCCGAGCAGGCAGGGGTCATCCTGTCAAACCCGATGGGAACGGTTTCCCTAGCCGCCATTCACAGCAGCAGCAACCTGAACAGTGACCTTAAGAACATCGCTTGCACAGCAGACGCGATCGTCAACCGTTTTGAGCTCGAAAACCTATTCCCCGACGCAAAGGTAACCGAGTATCCGAATGACAACGAGGCACGCGAAGCCCTCAATAAGGGGGAGGCAAGTTGCATCATTGTCCCCAGCACGCGCTTGAAAACCATCCGCGACACCTACGATATCGAGGATTTCCAAACACAGGAGCTCACCGACACGGCACAGCTATCGTGTTTGATTTCGCGCGGCAAGCCCGTGCTGTTGGGAATCATTAATAAGGGCATCGTCAATGCTGGCGAATCGCTCTCTGCAAGCAGTTATTCCCCCACATCGTACTCGGCGCAAGAATCGGATGCGTTTCGACTTCTCTACCGCAACCGCATCGTCATTGCGGCAGTCATCATCTGCATTTTGCTCACCGGCATCGTCATCCTTGTCTGGTCGCTTCACCGCGCGCAGAAAGAACAGCAGAAAGCCGATGCCGCCAACGCCGCTAAGACGGCATTCCTCACGCGCATGAGCCACGACATCCGTACGCCACTCAACGGCATCCTGGGTCTTATCGAAATTGAGGAATTGAAAGACGGCGACATGCAGGCCGCCCGCGAAAGCCGCGCCAAGGCGCGTGTTGCCGCCAATCACCTACTCTCGCTGATCAACGACATCCTCGAGATGGGCAAAATCGAAGACCGCAAGCTAACTCTGGAACATGCGCCTTTTAACCTCAAAGAGCTCTGTGACGATACGCTGGTGCTGTGCAAGCTCCGCGCATCCGATAACGGCATCACAATGCAGGACAATAGTCTGCCGTACGCCACGGGGCCATACATGATCGGCAGTCCCACCCATATCCGACAGATCATAATCAACCTGTTAGACAACAGCATTAAGTACAACAAGCGCGGCGGCTCCGTCACCTTTAGTTCAAAGACCAAGCCACTCGATGATGGGCGCGCGCTCTTTTGCTTTAGCGTTTCGGATACCGGCATTGGCATGGCTCCCGAGTTTTTAAAGCATATCTATGAACCGTTTGCCCAAGAAGGTGACGATGCGCGCAGCAAGTTCCAAGGAACCGGCATGGGCATGCCAATCGTCAAGTCGCTTATTGAACTGATGGGCGGTACGATTGAGATTTCGAGTGAGGTTGGCGTGGGGAGTACGTTCAACGTCCAGATTCCGCTCGATATCGACAAGAACCCTCAGGCGCGGGCAGATACGGTCGAGGGGGTGCTCGACTGCTCGCTCGCCGACATGAACGTGTTGCTCGCCGAAGACAACGAATTGAATGCCGAGATTGCCCAGACGCTGCTCGAAAGCGAAGGCATTGTCGTAACTCGCGCCGCCGATGGCAACGAAGCGGTCGACCTATACGTTGGCCGTCCCGCCGGCAGCTTCGATGCGATTCTGATGGACATCATGATGCCGGGCATGGACGGCTATGAGGCAACCCGCGCGATTCGTCTGAGCGAGAAGGTCGATGCAGCCGATATCCCCATCATCGCGCTCACCGCCAACGCCTTTGCCGAGGACGCCAAGGCGGCACACGATGCCGGCATGAACGCCCATCTGTCCAAACCGCTCGACTTTAACAAGCTCAAAAACATACTCGCCCGCATCAAGAAAAACGGATCCGTTTCGCTATAGTTTGTGCTCAACCACCACGCACGACCAGAAAGGAAACCAACGATGTTTAGGCCCTTACGTCGAAAGAAACGCGCCATCACTGACGAGGAAGCGCGCGAACTGCTCGCTACCTGCAAGCGCGGCGTCTTTGCCGTCAACGGCGACGATGGCTACCCGTACGCCATTCCCGTCAACTACTTCTTTGACGACGAGCACGACAAGATTTATTTCCATGGCGCCAAGGCTGGCCACAAGGTCGACGCACTCAAGCGCGATGACAAGGTCTGCTTTACCGTTTACGGCAACGAGTGGTACCAGGACGGTGACTGGGCTCCCTACGTTATGAGTACCGTGGTCTTTGGCCGTTGTCGCCTGGCGAATGACACCCCCGCGTTTATCGAGGACAAAGTCCGCCAGCTCGCGCTTAAGTACTACCCTTCTGCCGAGGAAGTCGAAGAGGAAATCGCCAAAGACATCAAGGGCGTCCAGCTCTACGAGATTACGATTGAGCATCTTTGCGGCAAGCAGATTCAAGAAAAGTAAGCCTCTCAGCAGGTCTGCGCCCAATTGCTACAGATGCTTTACCATGTGGGGCCTTCTAGCCAACTTGGCAGAAGGCCCCACATGCAGCGCACGCTTACCGTGCATTAAAAACGTAGCGGTCCAGGCGCTCACACGCCTCCTTTACCCGCGAAAGCGGCAGCGCCAGATTCACGCGAATGTGGCAGGGCCCGTGGAACGGGCGGCCGTCCTGATACCCCACGCCCACGCGCGCCCCCTCGTCGAGCAGCCACTGAATATCGTGGCCATGCTCGCGACACCACTCGGTGCAGTCCAGAAACACCATGTACGTGCCCTGCGGACGCGAATAGCCCACACCCTCAAAATGCTCGTCCACGTAATTGCAGAAGTACTCGATATTGCCGGCAAGCACCTGGTTGAGCTCGTCCACCCACTCGTAGCCTTGCGGCTGGTAGGCACCGATAAGCGCATGCATGGAGAGGACGTTCATCTCGTTGTAGTGAGTCTTGTTGGACACGGCGCACACGCGGTCGCGCAGCGTCTCGTTGTAGATGATGTGGTAGCTGCCGACCAGGCCCGCCAGGTTAAACGTCTTGCTGGGCGCGTAGAGGGCAACCGTGCGCATACGGGCATCCTCGCTCACCGACTGCGTCGGGATATGCTTGTGACCGGGCAGGATGATGTCGGACCAGATCTCGTCCGAGATCACCACGCAATCGTGCTGACGATAGATGTCCATGGCACGTTCGATCTCGTCGCGCCCCCATACGCGGCCGCAGGGATTGTGCGGCGAGCAGAACACCGCGGCATGGATGTGGTTTTGGGCGAGCTTTCGCTCCATGTCCTCAAAGTCCATGCGCCACACGCCCCGATCGTCGAGCTTAAGCGGGCTGTGGACAATGCGATAGCCCGCGGCTTCGATAGACTTGGTAAAGCCGATGTAGGTGGGACTGTGGACCAGTACCGCATCGCCCGGCTGGACATATGCGCGCAGCGTCGACACGACACCGCCCAGCACGCCGTTTTCGTAGCCGATATGCTCCGGCGCCAAGCCCTCAACGCCGTTGCGACGGCTTTGCCATTCGATGATGCGGTCGAAGTACTCGTCACGCGGATTGAAATAGCCAAACATGGGATGCTGGGCGCGCTGAATGATGTGTTCCTGAACCGTGGGCACCGTGGCAAAATTCATATCCGCCACCCACATGGGGATGCGGTCGAAGCCCTCGTCGGGTGCGTTCGGAGCCATGTCGGGAATTTCTCCCCAGGAGTCAACGGCGATGGCGTCCATACCGTGGCGGTCGATAAGCGAGGTAAAGTCGTATTTCATGCTGAGCTCCCGTGCAAAGCGGATTGTTTCGGTAGGCGTTATTGTCCACCAGCGTGGGCGGTTTTGGGGCGGAGTTTGGCGCTTAATTTGACGGGTGCGGACGAATGGCTGGTTAGTCTCGCGCGTCGTTGATGGCGGTTATCGTCAACCTGGTTCCGTCGACCGTAAACGATATGTCAAGCCCAGCGTAAGCCAAATGGTAAACGCGGTTTGGCTCGTGTTTGCTGCCCGCACGGCGCGGATCTTGGCGGAGCACCTCGATCAAGCCGGGGAGCTTTGTGTCCGGGACCATGTCCCGCAGCACTTGCGGGAGCTCGACATCGAGCTCTTGCCATGGCGCGTCCTCAATCCAGCCGCCCGTCGCATCCGGGTGACAGTCCGCAAACGGAATGTAAGGCTTAATGTCGTAGATGGGCGTACCGTCGCGCAGGTCGGCCCCCAGCACATGGATGATGGGACCATCGTCGGTGAGCTCGACACGATCAAGCTTGACGCAGGTGAGCCCGATGGGATTAGGGCGAAACGGACTGCGCGTGGCAAACACGCCCACGCGTTCGGCTCCACCCAGACGCGGCGGGCGCACGGTTTTCGACCATTTTGCGTTGGTGCCGGACCTGTCCTGCGACTTGGCATCGGCGGCTATGTCCTGAGCCGTGCCGCCGGGCGTTCCGTTTTCGAAGCGCCACAGCAGCCATAGGTGAGAGAAAGAATCCAGGCCCTCAACCGCTGCGTTGGAGGCAAATTCCGGCTCAAAGACGATGCGCCCCTGCAGATGGGGCGCCAAAAAACTGTTGCGCGGAATGCCGAACTTCTGCGGCAGGTCGGTATGTATGTGTGCGATAGGTTCCATGCCGGTCATTGTACGGCATGAAGGTGTGAGGCGTCGTGCGCAATTCTTTGTCGCGGTCCCCCGTCGTGCAACCAACGGTTGCTTGGAAGGGCGTCTGCCGCCGCGTATGCTTAAAGCCATCAACCAGCAGAAAGGAGCCGCTATGGCCTTCGCAGAAAAGCTCATTGCTGTCCGTCGCGCCCATCACCTAACTCAGGAGCAGCTCGCCGCCAAGCTCTTCGTCACACGCCAAGCCGTCAGCCGTTGGGAGCGCGGCGAGGTCACACCGGGCATCGACATGATGAAGCTCATTGCCGCCGTGACCGGCGAGCCACTGTCTCATCTGCTCGAAATGCCCGAGTACTATTGTCAGAGCTGCGGCATGATACTCACGCCCGACGACTGCGGTACCGATGCTCACGGCGCAACGACCGACCATTACTGCAAGTGGTGCTACGACCACGGCAAGTACACCTACGAGACCACGATGGAGGCAATGATCGAGGACTGCGCTCCGCGTCTGGCGCAAAACACCGGCATGTCGCTCGACGAGGCAGTCTCGCTCATGGGTGCCGTGCTGCCGCAACTGGAGCGCTGGCGTACCGTGCAGGAAAACGAGGAGCGCTACGGCGCCGAGGCACGGGCGCGCTATGGCGATGAGGCTATCGATGCAGCAAACGAAACGTTACTGGACATGGATCCCCAGACATGGAACGACATGAAGGAACTCGAGCGTGCCATTCTGGGTCAGCTCTCGATTGCCATGGGCGACGGCGATCCAAAGAGCAGAAAGGCCCAAAAACTTGTTGCGATGCATCGTCGTTGGATTGGCCTCAACTGGGGAAGCGAACCCCAAGACGAGGCATACCTGGGGCTCGCCCACGGCTACCTCGCCGACCAGCGCTTTGTTGACTACTACGACAAGCCCTGCGGCACCGGAGCCACGGCGTTTCTGGTCCAGGCAATCGAGTCATCGCTGACTCGCGCATAGACCGCGGCGGCATTGGGTATCTCAATCGAAACCTCAACCGATTGGAGACCTATGGCTACTGATCACAAGCTCGAGCTGTACGTTATGACCGGCTGCCCGTATTGCATAAAGGTCAAGCGCTTTTTGGCCGATAACGGCGTGACCATTCCCGAGCGCAATATCTCGACCGACCCCGATGCCGAGCAGACACTCATCGCCGTCGGCGGAAAACGCCAGGTTCCCTGCCTGTTCATCGACGGCAAGCCACTCTACGAGTCGAGCGACATCATCGCGTGGGTACAGGAGAACCTGCTCTAGTGCAACACGGCCATTGGGGACGTTCTTAAATGACTAGTCGTTAAAGAACGTCCCCAACGACTAACTAGCCGTGAAAGCGGGCTATGGGCGCAAGTGGCTGCTCGCGAAAGACGCGCTCGACGGCGGCGCGGTATTCGTCGACCTTTTTGGTCTTGCGCACGATCTTGTGAACGTTAGCGGGATTGGCGAAGGCGCATTTGGCGTAGAACCACCACTCCTTCATGCGAAAGACCGCATTGCCGCCAATCTCTTCCGCATATGCCGCAAACAGCGTGTCGTGGAAGCGCTGCAGCTCAGCAGCCGTGGCAGTAGGGCCGCCCTTAACCATGCGAGCCAGCGCGGGGTTCGCAAGCAAGCCGCGCCCCAACATTACGTGACGCGTTCCGGGATAGGCCTCCACCAGCGCATCCATCTCCTCAAGATCAAAGATGTCGCCGTTGTAGGCCACCGGGAACGGCGCCCGCTCCAGCGTCTCGCCGTAAAACTCTTTGCGCGGCGAACCCGCATAGCGGTCCTTTTGCACGCGCGGATGCACGATCAGCTCTGCCAGCGGCATGCGGCAATAGAGGTCAAGCACACGCTCGTATTCGTCGTCGCTTTCCAACCCCAGCCTGGTCTTGACCGACACCGGCAACGGCGAGCGTTCGCACACGTCGCTCAAGAACACCTCGAGCTCGTCGAGATTGCGCAAGAAACCCGAACCCTTGCCCTTGGCGACAACCGTTCCCGAAGGACAACCCAAGTTGAGATTGACCTCGCGATAACCCATGTCGGCGAGCACCTGTGCCGCCCACACAAACTCGTCCGCGTTCTTGGACATCAGCTGAGGCACTACGTTGAGCCCCTGGTTATTGACAGGGTCGACCTCCTTAAACGCCTTGCCACCAAAGCGGTTTCCCACCCGTGGCGGCGGCAAGAACGGCGTGTAATAGCAATCGAGCGCACCGAAGCACTCCGCGTGCACGCGACGGAACACATGCCCGGTAATCCCCTCCATAGGGGCCAGCGATAGAATCATCAACATCTACTCTCAGATCAATGCGGCAAAGGGACTGCCCCCTTGTCACATCCTATTCAAACGGTTCAGAAACTCTTCGCAGGCGCGGGAACGCAGGCGATATTTTTTCCATACCAGATACGACGCAATGGTAAGCGGCGGCTCAAATGGGACAAAACGCAGATCGCTGTCTTCATCTATCTGCAGCAAGCTTCCAATGCTAACCGCACACGCAGCGCCCGAACGCACCAGATGCGACGCGTTGCCGATCAGGTCGAAATGCCCCACGATGTTGAGTTCATCGACGCTAAGGACGCCACTCGACCACGCTTCTAGGTCCAGCGCTCGATTCGAGGTGCGCGAACTCACCAGCAGCGGCATATTCGCCACGTCCGCAGGCGCCAGCACGTCCCGGCCGCCCCATGGACCGCTCGCGGCAACAACAGCACCGACTCGATCCGCCTCGGGCATACGAATCCATTCGTATTTCTCGACGTTAACGGGCTCCAGCAACAACGCAAAGTCGAGCAGGCCACGCTCCAAACGCTCCTCCACCGCATCGGCATTACCGGTGTAGAGCTCAATCGTCACTCCGGGATAATTCCGATGCAGCTCTGCAAAGGCATCAAGCACCAGCCGCATCGATTTGGTTTCGCCGGCGCCAATGCGGATAACGCCCGCAATGCCGAGCTCCCGATCCGCCAACTCTAGCTCGGTCTGTTCCACCAGCAAGACAATCTCCTCGGCACGCTGGCGCAAGCGCATGCCATCGCTCGTGAGCACGCACGATCGATTGGTGCGCTCGAACAGCTCCACGCCCAGCTCGCGTTCCAAATCGGCTATCTGGCGCGAGAGCGTGGGCTGCGTCACATGCAGCACGTTTGCCGCCTCGGTCATGTTTTCCTCACGCGCCACCGCCAAAAAGTAACGCAACGTCCGTAGCTCCATTGCACCCCCAACTCAGACAAGGTATTCCACTCGCTAGCCATTTGGTATTCGTATACCTAGCTAGTCGATATGAGCAATATACATTATCAACCTATCAACGTACGCTATAGCCATCCCCTCAAAGATAAGGAGGACACCATGCAGTACACAACCCTTGGCCATTCCGGCATTAAAGTCTCTAAACTCTGCCTGGGAGGCATGAGCTTTGGCGAGCCCAGCCCCGACTTTCATCAGTGGACCATCGGACCCGACGACACACGCGCCGTCATCAAACGCGCACTCGACACCGGAATCAACTTTATCGATACCGCGAACTGCTACAGCTTTGGCACGAGCGAAGAGTACATTGGCGACGCCCTGCGCAATCTGGGAATCGCTCGCGAGAGCGTCGTGCTGGCTAGCAAGGTTCACTTCAACGAAGGCGGCCTTTCCGCCGACGCCATCAAACGCGAGATCGAAGGCTCGCTCAAGCGCTTGGGCACCGATTACCTGGACCTTTACATCATTCACCGCTTCGATTACGACGTTCCCATGGAAGAGACCATGGAAGCGCTCGATGATCTGGTGCGCGAGGGCAAGGTTCGCGCGCTCGGCGCCAGCGCTATGTATGCTTACCAGCTGCACAACCTGCAGATCGTCGCGCGCGACCACGGATGGGCGCCCTTTACGAGCATGCAGTGCCACTACAACCTGCTGTACCGAGAGGACGAGCGGGAGATGATTCCGGTGTGCCGCCAGTTTGACATGGCCCTTACGCCATACAGCCCCCTGGCGTCGGGACACCTCTGCCGCCCCACGTGGAAAAGCTCGAGCACACGTGGCACCACCGACACGACCATGGCCAGCAAGTACGACCATGATCGCGCCATCGACATGCCCGTCATTGAGCGCGTGGCCAAGATTGCCGCCGATCATGACGTGCCGATGGCGCAGATTGCGCTGGCATGGCACTGGGCACGTGGCGTCGAGGCCCCCATCGTGGGCTGTTCCAAGCCCGAGCGCGTCGACGACGCCGTGGCCGCGCTCGACATAACGCTCTCCCCCGCCGAGATCGAGTTCCTCGAAGAGCTCTATCAACCGCACGCGCTCGTTGGTCCCAAGGCCCGTCCCGGTGAAAAGCCGCTTGCCGGCACTACCAAAGTCAAAATCGCAAAGTGACGACATGGACGACAACATCATCAACGGCCTACACGACGCCGGCTGCAGCGAAGATCTCATCGAGCTGTACAGCTCGGCCGCCAGCGACTGCGCGCGCATTTGCCTACTAAAACGGCATCGCCGCGAATTGCTCAACGACATACACGCGGGGCAACAGAAGCTCGAATGCCTTGACTATCTCATCTATCGGCTACGCAGCGCCTCGACCGGATGCTGTTCAAGCCGCTCAGCATCGCAGCCATGAGGCGTCACTTAATAGCACCTCACCATAAAGCCTAAACCGCAGCAACGAAAGGGACTCCAATGACTAAGACACTTGTGGCATATTTCAGTGCATCGGAAACCACGATGGACGTTGCAAACCACTTGGCTCGCGTGACGGACAGCGACCTGTTCGCCATTGTGCCCGCCAATCCATACACAAGCGCCGACCTTAACTGGCGCGACAAACAGAGCCGCAGCACGCGCGAGGCCGCCGACCCCTCCTGCCGCCCTGCCATAACCTCCAGAGTCGAGCACATCGAAGACTACGACACCATCTTTTTGGGTTTCCCCATCTGGTGGTACGTGGCGCCGGCGATTATCAACACATTCCTTGAGTCTTACGACCTGACGGGCAAAACAATCGTCCTGTTTGCCACCTCGGGCGGAAGCGGAATGGGCAAAACGGCGTCGGTCCTTAGGGCAAGCGCTCCAGGCGCAAAGATCGTTGACGGCGGCATTCTCAACAACGCAAGCAACGCCAGCCTCGAGAAGTTCGCGGCAAGGTACCTCTAACGCAACAAAGGCCGACAAATCGGCGGCGCGGCGAGCACGATGAAAGCGGCATCATCGAGTGGATATAGGAGCGCCTGCCCTATTCCAAAGTCGCCACCCTAACCTTTCATCCACTCCAAAACATGTACGTCAACATCCAAAGTCAACATTTTTTGACATCTTTGAATGCTGACGTACAGCTTTTTGTATGGACCGGAGAAGGCGCAAATGGCGAACCCATCGAGCCGTCAAGACACTTTAGCCGCATGACCATGCACTCATCGATGGCAGGATTCCCTATACTGAGTCACATATGACGGTATCGCGCCAAAGGAGAACGCCGTGACCACGTCGCAGATATCCCTGCTCGCGCTCATCTCGGTTGGAGGCATCGGCATCCTGCTTATCGGAATGAGCACGCTCATGAAAGCCGCCGCCCGCAGGAAAGCCAAGGCCTGCACCGCTATGATCATGGGAACGGTCATTGACCACCGCTTTATGGGCGAAGGCAGAATGTATCCCGTTTTGGAGTACACCGTCGACGGCACGCGGTACCACGTGAGAAAACAATTCCGCGGCGTAAAGACCAAAAGCTTGTCGGGACTCCCCGTCCGCACGCAAAGCGCGGCGTACGAAGACGCCAAGGGCTGGTTGCACGTACAGACAGGACCCATCGCACGCCTAGATACTCTCGCAGAGCAGCTTTGGCCCCTCGGCAGCCAAATGACTGTGCACTACAACCCCAGCAGCCCAGACAAGAGCTATGTCGAGCGCCCCATCGTGGGCGACTTTGCCACGCTGATGTTTAACATCGCGGGTATCTTGCTCATCGCGCTGAGTATTTTGCTCTATGTTCTTATCCAGCGCTAGCTCAGACTGATACATCCCGCGCGCCGCGCGCCGTAATGACCGCCACGACACCAAGGACCAGCCATGGCAGCACTCTCCGAACAAGAACGTAAGCGCATCCAGCGATACTGCATCTGCCCCAAGGTTGCCGGCGCGGCGCTTGCCATGGCATTCGTGCTGCCCTTATCGATCATTCCTTTCGAAATGGTCGACGACATCGTCTTCCATCACGAAGGCTTCCAAGAGACGGGCATGATGACCGCCTTGGTGCTCACCGCCATCGAGCTCGTCATATTCTGCTATTGCGCTCTCGCCCCGCGCTTTGGCATGCGTGGCAAGCAGTGGAAGGAAATGCAGCACCGGCTCGCCGTCGAGCAGAGCGAGAAAGACCACTCGGCACAAATCGCAGGCGTTGTTGGCACGCAGGCCGCCGCGCGCCTGCTCAAGAACGGCGACAACGAGACCGCGCGCAACCTGGGCGGCGCGGCAGAAGTCGCCGCTGCCGTAGGCGCCGTCGCCACCGCGGCAGACGTGCTTACCGAGAGCTTCGCCAACGCGAAGGCCATGGCAGAGGCCTGTGGCGTACCTATCCCCCATGCAAAAAAGTGGATCGTCGCGCTTGTGGCGCTGCCCCTCGCGATCGTATGCGGCGCCTATATCCCGCAGCTGGCGCAGGGAAACATCGAGATGCAAGAGAACGCCGCGGCCGCGGCTGAGCAGATCGCCATTGCTCGCAAGGCATTAGAGCCCTCATGCGAGTACGTGTCCGCCGATGACCCCTACGAGCGATATCAAGATTACGGCTATCACGTCCGCGGTTATCTGCACGACGGCGACTCCGATACCCAAAAGACCTATACGTACCTGGATTTTGACAACAAGGGGACACTCACGGAAGTGAGCTACGCGGCAGAGGTCGACCCCGGCGCGAGCCTCGAGGACAACCTCGCCCGTATCGAGCTCGATCTTGACGAGCTTTCCTCTGTCGTCCAAACCATAGACGTCAAGACCGCAAGCCCCGAGCTCCTAGCACCGCAGAAGCTCCCCGAAGAGTTTAGGCAGGCTTTTTTGAACGGCTCGCTCTACGAGAGAATCTCTATCAGGACGAGCGACGACCCCATCAAAGCGTATTACTCGTTTGACACGGATCCCAAGGACGAGTTTGACGAGTACACCCATCCAACCATCCGCATCACGCTGATGGGCAAAACAAGCTAGGCGCAGGAGAGAAATGTGACAAAGGGGCTGTCCCTTTGTCACATTATTCAGAGCGTAGGGCTTCTACGGGGTCTTTTTTGGATGCGCTGCGGGCAGGCAGCAGGCCGGCGACGACCGTCAGCAGCACCGATATCGCAATGAGCGCCAGCGCATCCCGCACGGGCAGGCTCATCAGATTGGGGACCTGTTTGGCAGCAAGCGCCCAGGCATTAACCGGGAGGCTCACGAGCACCACAACGACAATGGCAAAGACGCCGGCAATGAGGCCCTCGATAAAGGTCTCGGCATTGAATACGTTGGCCACGTTGCGCTTTGACGCGCCGATCGCGCGCAGGATGCCAATCTCCTTTTTGCGCTCCAGTACGCTGATGTAGGTGATGATGCCGATCATGATGGAGCTCACGACCAGGCTGATGCTCACGAATGCGATGAGCACCAAGCTGATGGTGTTCACGATGTCGGTCACCGAACCCATGATGATACCCATGTAGTCGGTGTACGAGATTGCCTGTTCATCGTGGCCGGCAGCTTTGACCTGCTTGTTGTACGCATCGATGTGATCGAGCACGCGCTCCTTGGCCTCAAAGTCGCGCGGGAAAATCTTAACCGAGATGGGGTCTGCCTCATCCGCATAGCCCAGCGTGGTCAGATTGTTATCGTAGGTGAGCTTCGACGCCTTGGCATAGCTCATCATGAGCGAACTCAGGTCCTCGGCGTCCATGTTGAAGTGGATAGCATGAGCAAAGGCACTCGCATCCACGTGCATGGCGCTCGCCAGGTTGGCAAAACTCGAAGACATCTGCGTCGCCATCTGGTCCATGAGCCCTGCCGCGCCCGCCTTGAGCTGAGCTGACACCGTCGACGCTATCTGCTCGCTGATTGCCTTCATCACCTGATCCATAGCCTGCTGCAGATACGGAGCCAGTTGCTTTTGCACATAGTCGGTCATCGCCTGCCGCAGGCGCTCGGCCAGGGCATCGCCGCCGAGCGCTTTGAGCTGGGCCAGGATTTGCTGGGCTGCCGTATCACTCTCAAGATACGTCGAGAATGCGGCGGCAAGCTTTGACGCGTCCTTAAGATCATCGGGCGTCAGCGCCTTAAACTGATCAGACTGCAAAAAGCCCTCAAACAGCTGGTTGGCAAGCGTTCCCACCTGTTGCATTTGCTCGGGCGTAAGTTCCAAACCGTCAAAGATGCCCGAGAAATCTGGGACCGGCGCTTTGGCCATGATGTCGCTGAAGTCGATGTCCTTCCCAACGCCCGAAAGGTCGATATCCAACCCGGACAAGTCAAGACCCGACAGGTCCATACCGCCGGCGACACCCGAGAGCGCGGAGGTATCAAACGAAAACGCGCTCTTGAGCGCCGCCTCGTCCACACTGAACATGCTGCCCAGATCCACTCCTTGTTTGGCCTCACCTTGCAGTTCGTCAAAAGACTTGCCCGTAAAGACATCCGTCTCGGGGTGGGCAAGTTGCTCTTTTACGATCTGCGAATTGGCGGCACGCTCCATAAGCTGGCGAGTCAGCGCATGCGTATAGGCAATGCCCGGAGACAATGCACTCGCATTGGCCGTCTCGTTAGGTCGCACCACGCCCACAATGCGCACGTCAATACCGTCGGCAACCTTGGCGGCCATAAAGTCGGCGTCGCCAGACATGTCGGTCCACATGCCGGTCTCTTCGTTTTTACGATAGGCATCGGCCGGCGACAGCACCTTAAACGTCGTGGACAGCGCATCGTCGTAGGTAAAGTCGGTGCCGGTCTCGGGCGTTTCGACCCCACCGTCGGCCGCCATGGCGCTATTAACCAGGTCGTTGAGCTCATCGATATCCAGCGCACCGATACTGTAGAGCGTGTAATCGCCCACCGTGCCGCGGCTCGAAAGCACCATCACGGCTTCGTTAGCAGACGTAGGCCAATGGCCGGCAACGACATCGTACTGGCTGTCGAGCAGGCCCTGGTCGTCAATCATCTCGTTAAAGACCGAGGTTCCCATGGAATCCATGTTCACCGTTGCCGCCGAGCTCGCGCCTCCGCTCATGGCCTCGGTCATGGCATTGGGCACCAGCCGGACAGGTTTCTCATCGCCCTTGCCCGCACGATAGACAACCGGCGATACACCGTAGCCGTACTGAATGGCGTTAACTTCTTTATCGATGCCGTCGCCACCGGCATCGAGCCATGCCTTAAAGCTCGTCATGTCGTTAGACTTAACGCTTGCAAACATGTCCTTTACGGCCGTGACCACGGGAATCTTATCGGTCCCCTGAGCCTTGCCGCCGGCACTGTCGTCGGACGAATCCGCGTTTTCAGGCGAGCCATCATCTACAGCCCCCTGTCCGCCCATCATGGACGACAGGTCGTAATCCTGCTTGGAGATCGTAAGCGGGTAACTCGAGAGCGTATCCTCCTCGACCTTTTTGATGTAATTGTTCACGCCATTGGAGAGCGCCAGGATCGCCGCGATACCGATAATGCCAATCGAGCCCGCAAAGGCCGTCATGGCCGTGCGGCCCTTCTTGGTCATGAGGTTTCGGGCAGAAAGCCCCAGCGCCGTCACAAAGCTCATCGAGGTTTTGCGCGTAGGCTTGGCCTCGCGACGCGCGGCATTGGCAACATCAAAGGGGTCGGAATCGTCGGTGATCTTGCCGTCCGCCAGGTTGACGATGCGCGTGGCGTATTGGTACGCCAGCTCAGGATTGTGCGTGACCATGATGACCAGGCGGTCGCGCGCAACGTCCTTAAGCAAGTCCATGACCTGCACGGACGTTGTGGAATCCAAGGCGCCGGTCGGCTCGTCTGCCAACACGATCTCGGGATCGTTGATCAGAGCGCGGGCGATGGCCACGCGCTGCATCTGTCCACCCGAAAGCTGGCTCGGGCGCTTGTTAACGTGCTCGCCCAGGCCGACTGCCTCAAGCGCCTTGCGCGCACGCTGGCGGCGCTCGGCATGCCCCACACCCGTGAGCGTAAGCGCCAGCTCCACGTTTTCCAAAATGGTCTGATGCGGAATGAGGTTATAGCTCTGGAACACAAAGCCGATGCGATTGTTACGATAGGCGTCCCAATCGCGGTCGCTGAAGTCCTTGGTCGAGATGCCATCGATCAGCAGATCGCCAGAATCGAAATGGTCGAGTCCACCAATGACGTTGAGCATCGTAGTTTTACCCGAACCCGAGGGACCCAGGATGGCTACAAACTCGTTATCGCGAAAAGACAGGCTTACGCTGTCGAGCGCTACCTGCGTAAACGACTGCGTAACGTACCTTTTGCAAATATCTCTGAGATCCAGCATGGACGGCAACCTCTCTCGCGCGGGCGCGCTCGCCCGCTCCCCCGCCGTTCACGTTCGGCGCGTTTGTCCTACTCTATCCTCATTTTTGGCCGATACCAGTGAGGAATGTAACGAACCGCGCCAAAAAACGAACGGGACGGCACGCCGCATGGCGCACCATCCCGCATATAACATCCCCGATGCGACAAAGAGGCTGTCACTTTGTCACATTCCAATGCGCGCTACTTTTCGAGCCCGCACGGCATAACGTTAGCGCTGCCGCGGCGAGCCTCAGTCACGGCTGCAAAGAAGCGATAGCCGCCCGAGAAGTTAAAACACTCAAAGCCATGCTGCGCCAAAATGCGGCAAGCAATGTAGCTGCGAATGCCGCTCTGGCAAATCACGTAGACCGGCTTGGCCCGGTCGAGCTCGCCCAGGCGATTGCGCAGATCATCGACGGGAATGTTTACGAAACCATCGATATGCCCGCGCTCATACTCCCCTTCCGTACGAACATCGAGCAGCTGCACGCTGCCATCGCGTGGCAAGTTGGGCTCATCCTCCCAATGCCACTGCGCCAGTATGCCGCGATTGAGGTTCTCGATCATAAAGCCCGCCATATTGACGGGATCCTTCGCCGATGAATACGGCGGCGCGTATGCTAGGTCCAAATCCTTAAGCCTATCGCCGCGCATGCCTGCCTGGATGGCAGTCGCCAGAACGTCGATACGCTTGTCCACACCATCGATGCCCACGATTTGCGCACCCAGCAGGCGCAATCCCTGCTTCTCGAAGACAACCTTCATGGTCATGGGCGTTGCACCCGGATAATAACCCGCATGCGAACCGGGCGACAGGACCACGCTGTCGCAGTCAATTCCCGCCGCGTGTGCTGCCTTTTCGGATAGTCCCGTGCTTGCCGCCGTCAAGTCGAATACCTTGATAACCGATGAGCCCAACGATCCGCGGTAGCAGCTGTCCATGCCGGCTATGACATCGGCGACGACACGCCCCTGCTTGTTGGCGGGGCCGGCGAGCGAAATGACCGCGTCCTCGCCGGTCACCTGATGCGTGACCTGCACGGCATCGCCCACGGCATACACGTCGGCAGCAGAGGTCTCCATGCGGTCGTTGACCACAATAGCCCCCTTGATGCCCAGTTCGAGCCCCGCCTCTTGCGCTAGATGGCTCTCAGGTGCCACGCCAATGGCAAGCAGCACCATATCGGCTCCGATAGGGTCATCGCCCGCAACATGGGTGACAACGCGGCCATCAACTTCCTCAAAACCTGTCACATCGGCCTTGAGGCGCAGATCAATACCGTGCTCACGCACCTCGGTATGCAAAAGGGTCGCCATGTCGTAATCCAGGTTGTTCATAAGCTGGACGGGACGCTGCAGAAGGGTCACCTGGAGCCCCAGCTCGCACAGATTCTCCGCCGTCTCGACGCCAATAAAGCCGCCGCCGATCACGACGGCACTGCTCGGTCGCCGCTCTCGAACATAGCTGTGAATACGCAACGTGTCCTCAACGGTGCGTAGGCTAAAGATTTTATCCGAGTCGATGCCCGGCAACGCAGGGCGAATCGGCTTTGCACCCGGCGACAGGATGAGCTTGTCATACGTCTCGACAAATTCCTCGCCCGTCAGCATATTGCGAACCTCGACCGTATGCGAATCGGGATGGATGGCAAACACCTCGTGACTCGTCTTGACCGCAACGCGAAAGCGATCCCAAAAGCCCTTGGGAGACTGCAGCGTCAATGCACTCTCTTCTTCTATCACGCCGCCAATGTAGTACGGAAGCCCACAGTTGGCATACGATACAAAACCCGTGCGCTCAAAGATGACAATTTGGGCCTGCTCGTCGAGTCTGCGCAAACGTGCCGCCGCCGATGCGCCGCCCGCGACGCCTCCAACGATAACCACCTTCATAGCTAACGCACCACCTTTCCCGTATAGCCGCTTATGCCGCCGATATTCTTGACACTGCCATACCCAGAACGCTTAAGAAAACTCACAGCTTGGTTGCTTCGCGCACCGCTCAGGCAATGCACGAAAAGCTGCGTGCCCTTGTCTGGATACAGCTCAAGCACCTGGTTGATACGATCGAGCGGAACGTTGACGCTGCCCGGAATGTGGCCCTGTCCATACTCGTCAGCACTCCTCACGTCGAGCAGCACCGCCCCCTTAGAAGCCTTCCATTCCTGGACGCCCACATTCATGTCCGGTCCTGCAAACAAATCAAACAATCCCATAGCGCACTCCTTTGCTGGTTGCTTTGGGCAAGTATGCCAAGGCACTGCGGTCGCGTTCTGTGACCAAGTCACCAAACGGAAAATATGTTGCCGACGGCAGATGCAGCTGCGCGGTAGGTCTAGACCAACCGTGCCAACCCATCTACATCACGCACGATAATCCGTCCGCGCCTAACCTCGATGAGCCCGTCCTGCGCAAGACGGCTCAGAGCGCGCGTCACCGCTTCGCGCGCAGAGTTGATGTCGCGCGCAAGCTCGTCTTGCGTTACGGCAACTTCTGCTGTGCCCGCAACTCGGCAATGCTCGAGCACGTAGCTGGCGACGCGCTGATCGAGGCGCTTAAAGAGCATCTGCTGCAGCACGCATACCACCTGGGAGTAGCGCTTCACCTCAACCTGGAGCATAAAGGCCTTAACGTAGACATTATCGCGGGCGAGCTGGGCACACACGCTCGCAGGCACCACCAAAAGCGATGACCTGCGTGCTGCAACCACCATGGTGTCAAATGAAATCTGCTCGATAACGCACGAGGCCGTGGTGACACAGCACTCTCCGCAGCCAACCCTAAACAGCGTGACCTCCTTGCCTTCCTCGGAAAGCAGGCTCACGCGAATGTCACCTTCGATAATAAAGACAATGCCAGTGCAAGAATTTCCGCTGCTACCGATTATCTGCCCGGCATCAAAGGATCGCAGCGACGAGCGCTCTGCCACGAGCGTCTGCTCATCGGATGTAAGTTGTCCCCAAAACGGCAACCGCTCGACCATGCTGCCGACCATAGCCGCCCCCTTTCGACGTATACCCATGATGCTACCCCGAAGCAGAAAAAAGAGTCGCTGTTTCCAGCGACTCCCTTTCAGTTGTCTGTCCCACGGACTTACTGCTCGCTATTCGCAATCGCCTGGTCGATAAGCTTGTTGAGCGCCTCGCGCTGCTCGGCGGAGTTGATGCCGCCCATGATTGGCTCTCCCACGATGTTGCCATTCTGATCGATGACATACGTTGTCGGGAACGAGAACAAATTTGACGTAAACTTACCGGCCTCGCTATCCGACTTGAACCAGATGTTCTTATACGTCACGCCCTTCTTGCTCAACACGTCCTTGGCATCTGCGATCTCGCCCTTGTTGCCATCGAGCGTAAAGGAATTGACGCCCACGACCTGGCCGCCCTTCTCGGCAAGCTCCTGATTCAGTTTCTCAAGATCGCCCAGCTCGCCCACGCACGGCTTGCAAGTGGTGAACCAGAAGTTCATGACGGTGACCTTGTTCTTAGAGAACAGCTCGTCACTGTTCACGTCGTTGCCATCCAGGTCCTTGCCCGTAAAGCTGGGGAACTTCGTCGCCTCGCTCGAAGCATTGGCACCAGCCGTCATGCCAGCGGTCGAAGCGTCGACGCTCTCGCCTGCACTCGGCGTGCTTCCACAGCCGGGGAACTCCTTCTCCAGGCTCTCGAGCTTGTCCTCGATCTCCTTGATCTGCTGTGCACCGGCCTTGAGTGTCTTAAGCTCATCCGCCGTAAACTCATCCTTGGCGCCGTCGATGGTCTTGAGCAGAAAATCGCCGTAATTGCTGCCATCCTCAATCATTGCCGAGTCTTTATTTGCCGCATTGAATACCTTTTCCCACAGCGCGTTATCACTCGAAAAGATCTCGTTCTCCTTCTGCATGAGCTTCGCATACAGCTCGGCGGCCTCGTCGGCATTGGCCGGCTTCTGCGCAGTGAGCTCTGCGATCTTAGGATCGGAGCTCGCAGATTCGCTCGCATTGCCACCGGGCGCCGAACATGCCACAAGGCACAAGGCCAATACCGGCACCATAAACAGGGCCGCAATCTTAGAAAGCTTCATAGTCATTCCTCCGTTTTGTCGAAGCTTGTTTACTTTTTATCGGCGGTCAAGGGAAGCTTTTCCGCCGACACATCCAGGCCATAGCGATAGCTGATGGCATCGACGGGACAGGCCCCGATGCACTTTCCGCACCGGATACATTCGGCATGATTGGGCGCGCGGACCACATCAACGTCCATCTGACAAACCCTTGAACACTTGCCACACGAGACGCATTTGCACGCGTCAACCTGAATCCCCAGTAGGGATACCTTATTCATGAGCGCGTAGAATGCGCCGAGGGGGCAGATCCATTTGCAGAAGGGGCGGTAGAACAACACGCTCAGCACCGCAACCGCAATGAGAATCGCGAGCTTCCAGGTAAAGAGCTTTCCCAGCGCGGAGCGGATTCCCGTATTCATGATGGACAGCGGAATCGCACCCTCGAGCACGCCCTGTGGGCAGATGTACTTGCAAAAGAACGGGTCGCCCATGCCCACATCGTTGACCACCAAGACAGGCAGCAGCACCACGGCAAACAGCAGCACGGCATACTTGATGTACGTGAGCGGCTTGAGCTTTTTCGTTGATAGCTTTTTGCCGGGGATCTTGTGAAGCAGTTCCTGCAGCCAGCCAAACGGGCACAGAAAGCCGCATACAAAGCGTCCCAGCAGCACGCCGATTAGAATGAGCGTTCCGGTGACGTAATACGAAAAGCTGAACTTAGACGATCCCACCACCGACTGAAACGACCCGATGGGGCACGCACCCGAGGCCGCCGGGCACGAGTAGCAGTTGAGCCCCGGCACGCAGACGGCTTTGCCCGCCCCCTGGTAGATGCCCCCCTTGGCAAAGTTAGGCAGGTGAATATTGGTCGCAAGCGTCGCCGCCGCCTGAATCAATCCGCGGAATCTCGCCAAAAGATGCGATGCAGTGTTTTTTCTTTTATCCAATTCCGATACACTCCAAGCACAGCCTAATCGCTTTGGCCAGCACGGCATCCGCCTCGCCACGCATAACGCCAAAGCACACCATGGCAATTCCGACGATCAACAAAGCGACCTGTACCACGGGTTTTACCGCTTTGAACAATCCGACCACTCCTTTCGTTACGCGACCATTGGACCATATCGACTATAAAATCCGTGTTAAGCGCGATTTGGAATGTGCAAGGAGACTGTTATGCGTATTTTGATCGTCGAAGACGAGCGAGCACTGTGCGACACGATCGCACGCAGTTTGCGAAACTTGGCGTACAGCGTCGACTGCTGTCACGACGGACAGGAGGCGCTCGACCTACTGAACGTTGAGGCCTTCGACCTCGTGGTACTCGACCTCAACCTTCCCCGTATCGACGGCACGGCCGTACTCAGGGAACTTAGGAAAACTGACTGCGAAACTAAGGTACTGATTCTGTCCGCACGTGGCGAAGTATCCGACAAAGTCGCCGGACTTGATGCCGGCGCCAACGATTACCTCACCAAGCCGTTTCATCTGGACGAGCTTGCGGCAAGGATTCGCAGCCTTACCCTCAGACGCTTTACACAAAGCGACATAGTTTTAACCTGCGGAAAGCTCAGCTTTGACACCAAGGCGCGCATCGCTTCCGTGGACAGCGAGGCTCTATCTCTTACGCGCAAAGAAACGGGAATCTTGGAATACCTGATGCTTAATCAGGGGCGACCGGTAAGTCAAGAGGAGCTTATCGAGCACGTTTGGGATAGCAGCGTGAACAGCTTTAGCAACGCAACCCGCGTTCACATCTCATCACTCCGCAAAAAGCTACGCATCGTTTTGGGATACGACCCGATTCGCAATCGGATTGGAGAGGGCTATGTTATGGAGGATAGCGAATGAAAAGGCTTTCGCTGCAATGGCGCATAACGATTATGACGGCGCTGCTCACGTGTGCGGCATGCGTGCTGACGAACTGCCTGGTCGGCTATACGGGCATGCGCTACATGGATGCCATCGGCAGCGACATCTCGGCCTTTAACGCAACCGGCGAAGATTCGCTCCAGGCGTTCGACCCAACGAAAGCAGCCCTCGATGAC
Source organism: Collinsella sp. (assembly GCA_018363345.1). Taxonomy (GTDB): domain Bacteria; phylum Actinomycetota; class Coriobacteriia; order Coriobacteriales; family Coriobacteriaceae; genus Collinsella. Next base: position 165,065 of record JAGZNZ010000003.1, read on the forward strand.
AAGGTCACGATCGTCGTAAACGACGCACAGGAGTCTTTTGGCACGACAGCCTGGTACATCACGGCTGGAGTCACACTCCTTGGCGGCACGCTGGCATACTTTGTGAGCGGCCGTGCACTCAAACCGCTACGGGCTTTTGCAGCTCAGGTTGAGCGTGTGCAACCTGACAACCTAAGCGAAATCAGACTCAATGAAGATGTGCCCACCGAGCTACAACGATGCAGCGCCTCTTTCAACGACATGATCGCCCGTCTTGGCGAAGGGTTCTCTGCACAGCGTCAGTTTACCGGCAACGCCGCACACGAGCTTCGCACCCCGCTCGCCCTTATGCAAGCACAGATTGAACTATTCATCTCCGAACACTCCGGTTTGCAACCCGAAACAGCCGAGCTGCTCGGCCTGCTACAAGAACAAACCGAGCGCATGTCTCGAATGGCCAAGGTATTGCTCGAGATGAGTGAGCTGCGCAGCGTTCCTTGCGAGGACGATGTGGAACTTGGTCCCTTGTCCGAAGAGGTCCTCACCGACCTTGCGCCACTTGCCGAAAATAAGGGCATAGCCCTCAATTGTGCTGGAGACGCTTTAGTAATCGGGAGCGACACGCTCCTCTATCGGCTGGTGTTTAACCTGGTCGAAAATGCCATCCGTTACAGCCGCCCCGGCTCGACTGTCAACGTCTCCATCTGCGACAACGACAGCCACGTGTTCCTGCGAGTCAAAGATGAGGGCTCGGGAATACCCAAGCAGTACCGAGAGAGCATCTTCCAGCCGTTCTTTCGTCTAGACAAATCCCGCAGCAGGGCATACGGCGGCGCAGGACTCGGACTAGCACTCGTTTGGGAGATTGCAGCGCTTCACGGTGGCGCTGTAGAGGTCGAAGCAAGTTCCGAGAACGGGACCACCATGCTCGTAAGCCTTCCAAAACAATCCGTAGCGTTAACCGAACAGTAAAACGAAAGGGGTCCCGCACACGCTTGCGCGGGACCCCTTCTCCGTCAATGCAATTCGTCCAAAAGAGTAGAAGCTTACTCCCACTCAACGGTGCCGACGGGCTTGGGCGTAAGGTCGTAGCACACGCGGCAGATACCGGGAACCTCGGCAGTGACGCGGGCGGTAATACGCTTGAGCAGCGCCCAGTCGAGCTCGGGCACCTCGGCGGTCATGACATCGACGGTGTTGATGCAGCGGATGATGCAGGGCCAATCGTAGGCGCGCTTACCCTCGCGCACGCCGGTTGCGCGGAAGTCGGGCACCACGGCAAAGTACTGCCAGATGGTCAGACCGGCCTTGTCGATCTCCTCGCGCACGATGGCGTCGGCTTCGCGCAGCGCCTCAAGACGGTCGCGGGTGATGGCACCAAGGCAGCGAACGCCCAGGCCGGGACCGGGGAACGGCTGGCGCTCAACCATGTTCTCGGGCAGGCCGAGCTCGCGACCCACGACGCGGACCTCGTCCTTGTACAGCAGTTTGACGGGCTCGCAGAGCTCAAACTGCAGATCCTCGGGCAGACCGCCCACGTTGTGGTGAGCCTTCACGCCGTCTTGGGACTCCAGGATGTCGGGATAGATGGTGCCCTGGGCGAGGAAGCTGACCTCATCGCCAACCTTGCGGGCCTCCTCCTCGAACACGCGAATGAACTCGGCGCCGATAATCTTACGCTTGGCCTCGGGCTCCTCGACGTCCACGAGCTTGTCTAGGAAGCGATCTGTGGCGTCAACGTAAACCAGGTTGGCATCCATCTGATTCTTGAAGACGTCGACGACCTGCTCGCTCTCGCCCTTGCGCATCAGGCCGTGGTTAACATGCACGCAAATGAGCTGCTTGCCGATGGCCTTGATGAGCAGGGCCGCGACAACCGAACTGTCGACACCACCGGAAAGAGCCAGCAGGACCTTTTTGTCGCCGATCTGCTCGCGGATTGCAGCGACCTGCTCTTCGATGAACGCCTGGGCAAGTTCGGGAGTGGTGATACGCACCATGTCGTCGGGACGCTTGTTGGGATCCATGCAGAGCTCCTTCTCGATTCGATGGAAATGCGCCGCGCGTATGCAGACGCACCGTCATATGACCTCATTATATGCAGAACGAGATGCGTTTCCCATCGCTGCGACAGAGCTTTTTGCAGGGGCGGCAGTTTTTCTATATCCCAAGGTCAGCTAGACTTCGGTAGCCACCTTGGGAGCATCGCCAATAGACTCTTCCTTTATACGTTCGGCACAATCGTAGGCGATACCCACAAATTCCAGTCCCGAGCAACAAGAGTACAATTGCTGCTAGTGTTGCCAGCTGTTGGGAGATGGAAGATGGACTGCGATGGCTACCCATGCGTTCCCATGCCGTTGATGTGCACCGCCTTTGTGCCGGGGCAGATTGACGCTGCGGTTGCAGGCATTTCCGACCCCGATTCACGCGCCATCGCCACGGCAGAAGCGCTGTACTTTCGCGGACAGGCCGCACTCGCCGCCAAGACAGCACGCCCCTATCTTGACGCCACCGACCCCGCACTGCGCTATTCCGCATGCTTTATCTGCGGATATGCCAGTCTGTCGCTCAACCGTATCGCCGACGCCCGCCGGTGCCTTGCGGGCATCCTCGATACGCCGGCCGACGAGGAATCGCCCGCCGTCCACGCCACGCATATCCTGTTCGCCTCGGCCGCGAGCGTCCTGCTGCACTTGCCTTCCCCGTATTCTGCCGAAGAGTTTTATCCACTTGCGGCGCACCTACCCGAAGGCCTGCGACTGTTCGCCAGCTACGTGATGGCGCACGCCTTGTATCTGCGCGGCGAATACGGCCGCAGCCTGGGCATGGCGGAAAACGCCCTAATTATGAAACAGGGAAGCTATCCCATCTCGGAACTGTTCCTGCACCTGGCAGCTTCCATGGCATGCATGAGCCTCAAGGACATCGACGCCGCAAAAGCGCATTTTGGAGCCGCTTGGGACATTGCGCGCCCCGACGGCCTTATCGAGCTCATTGGCGAGCACCACGGCCTTTTGCAGGGGCTCATCGAGGCATGCCTAAAAACGCAATACCCTGACGACTTCGCACGCATCATCGAGATCACATACCGCTTCAGCTACGGTTGGCGGCGCATCCACAACCCCGATTCGGGCGAGGACGTAGCAGACGATCTAACGACCACGGAGTTCACCATGGCCATGCTCGCCTGTCGTGGGTGGACCAACGCCGAAATCGCACGCCATATGGGAGTATCGCCGGGTACCGTTAAAAATCGGCTGTCCAACGTGTATGCAAAGCTTGGCATCGACACGCGCGCCGAGCTGGTCGCGCACATGTTGCGTTAGCGACCGGGCTGCCAAGCGCATCGAACACGTTCCGGAACCCGACGCTTCGCTCGATCAATTTGGACATTTTGACCCTTGAACGGCACTACCGCCACGGGGCGCCTTCTCGCACAATTGGATTATTTCCACCGATATTTGCGGGATGGGAGCCCAAGATGCTTGATCGCCGTTCGTTACTTGTTGCCGGAGCGTCCTCGCTAGCGAGCATCATGTTGCCTCGCGTGCCGGGAAGCGAAAATGCCTTCCTGCTGCCGTTCGCGCCCACCGCGGCCTATGCCGACGAAGAAGACCCCTTCAAGGTGCTCGTTCTCTCGCGCACCATGTTTGGTGTGGTCGTGGTCGACGTCGCCAACAAGAATACGCCCATCGCAGGTGCCCAGGTCACGCTCACATCGCGCTATGCCGTAGGCAAGCAGCTAACCGCCACGACCGATGACGAAGGCACGGCCATCTTTGAGGTCGCCCCTCTTTCGGAAGGCTACGTGGACGAGGCAACGCTCCTTGACGCGTACGACTTTAACGGCGGCATCTCCATTAGCATGGCGGGCTACCGCGATGTCGAGATTCCCCTTGCGCGTATCCGGGGCGGCACCGCCATAACCGCGCCCACGCGTCCGCTTTCCGACGGCGAGCCGTACTTCCGCCAGCTCACATTCGACGAATGGGACATCCAGTACGCTGAAGCCACGTTCATGGCATTGCCGAAGGACGACACGGCAAACGAGCAGCCCGATACGCACGCATTTACCGTGCAGGCTCATCTGCCGCAGGGCGGGCAGGCAACATTGCATATCAATAAAGTGATGCCCGCTGCGGGCAGCTCAACCGAAACCGTCACGCAGATTGGTCAGATCAAGGCCAGCGCATCGGGCGCGGATAATCTGGCGACGTTCACACTCGAAGACAAGTTCCTCGATGCAGCGTCGAGCCTTCTGGAAGAAGGATGCAAGCTGCGCTTTGTCCTCGACTACCAGGACAAAACCTACACGCTCTCCTCCCCCATGGCCGTTGTCACCGCGCCGGCGGCAAAGGCGGAATCCGGATCGACCACTATCGTCCCCACCACTATGGACCAAGAGATCACTCCGTTTGATTTCCCCACATCGTTTCCCGGCATCGGTGGTAATAAGTTCACGTGCTGGATGCCCACATTTCCGATCCTCTTCGATTTCTCGTTTGCTGGATACGTGCTGTTTGGTGGAGGATACAAACCAGCCAGCTATATGAACGATTCGGGCAATCCGGATCCGGAGTACTGGAAGAAATCGCCGCGCGAGTCGGGCGCCAAGCAGGCAAACCGCTACCTCGACGAGATGGAGGGGAAGTGGAATCAGTACAAGAGTATGAGTGCCGGTTCGGGCACCGATCCAAGAAACACCAAGCTCCTTCGCCACCATTGCACGCCGCTGTTCACGATGGATATCGCCACACAGCTGTACGGCTCGCTTGCCTACGATTGGGTGGGCAAAACCTGGGGTAACAACAACGACCCCGCATACGGCAATATTAAGGCCCTCTTCCAGGTAAGAACCGACCTCAATTGGACCGAGCAGTTTACCCTAGGACCGGTGCCATTTTTCCTAAACGTCAACCCTTGGGTGCTGGCGAAGCTGGCGCTCGCTGTGGGTGCCCACACGCACGGCAGCGGCGCGGCGTTTTTTAAAAACATTTCGCTCGACTATTCAAACACGTCGGGCTCGTTCACCATCCAGATCGGGCTTGCCGTCACCTTTGGCGCCGGCGTTGCAGGCGTCGCTTCGTCTGCCGTGCGCGGTGCTGCATCCCTCACGCTGTTCATTGGGTACGAGAAGGCAGATGGACACCAGCTTCCGCGGCTGCGCGTAGGTGCAGACGTCGATGTCGATGTGATACTCCAGTTCGTAATGTTCAAGTGGACCACCAAGGCTTGGTCGGGGTCGTGGCCCACACTCATCGATTCGTGGAATATGTCGGCGAACAATGGCGACCAGTATGTACTCCAGCGCTCTGAGCTGGCATTGGGTGGAAATACGCCTTATACGTTGGATGCCTGCTTCGGCACGCCCGGCAACGCCGAGGCAGGTGGTGTGCCGCAATTTATCGCATCGGCCACCATCGTCACCAACGCCGAGCTGCTCGCACGCGCCGAGGTTGCAGCCGCCGCGATAAACATCGCGCCTACCGTACGCGATTGGGATCAAGCGGTCACGCGCATTGAACTCGAGGCGGATGCAGAAAGCGACGACACGGGACAGGTTGAGCATTTCGTCCACGCACTGGTAGAGAACGACGAAAACGCCGCGCCGATGTATGAGTACACCCATATCAGGCAGGCGAAGGACGCCGTTGCGGAGCCCAACGCCAATTCTGCCGGCGTGTCGGAGGACGAGCGTGGCGGCATCAAGCCCTCGAGCGACAACGTGCTGTTTTCCGGCGTGCTCAGCGAAGCCCACATGAAGCTGGCAATGATTGCCGGCGCAGAATGCCTATTCCGTATCGCCTCGGTGCGCTACGGCGACAATGGCCGCTCGCGCCTGGTGGTGCACACAAAGGCAAACGGCACGTGGTCCGCCCCCACGCCCGTGGACTTTCCCCTTGGGTTTGGCGAGAACGACGTGGAGCGCGACGGCATATACGATTACGACTTCGACGTGGTGGAATATACAGACGGGAGGGAAAACCAGGACGCCTACGTGCTGCTGGTCTCGGGCGAGCGCCGCGACGGCGACAACACCCTTTTCGATACGGCGAGCACATCCGGCATACTGTCCGTTGTGCGCCTGCGCATAAGCAACGACGGAGTTCGCGTGATATCGCACACGTCGTGGCGCAGCATCTCGCGCGGCCGCCTTCAGGAGGATGGCTACCATTGCCTGCAGTGCCCGCGCATCACGGTAGGCAAGACGCTGGTCGACGGACGCCTGTCGGGTGCCTACCTCCACCGCCGCGGAACCACCGCAGAAAAGGCGCTCGGCAGCGAGGCCGAGGTTGCGCTGGAATGCTTTACCCTGTGGTCGGATGATTTGGGCGACAGCCTGACGTTCCGCCAAGTTCTTCGCTTTCCGCAAGCACCGTCGAGTATCGAGCTGAGCGAGCCCGAGAATATCAACGGCAAAATGGTGGTGCCCGTTGCGTACGAGACCGCAGACGGTTGCGGCTGCGCATCGTACGCCGTGATCGACCAGTCCATTGCGGGCTGGGGCGTTATGCCACCAGACGCCACGGTGCCCCATGCGGTGCCGTGGCCACAACATTCGGGCTTTTTGGCCACCGTCAACGAGCAGCTGCAGCATATTACTTGGACGCGAGGCGCATCGGCATTTGCAACGCAGCCCGTGGGTGCCGCAGGCTGTGGCCCGGCATCGTTTAGCGTAAGCAACAACGGCAGGTGCGCGCTCTATGTAGAGAACACCGATGGCAAGGTGGGGCAAACCTACGACGAAGAAGGCAACCCAGTAGCAGTGATGGGCAAGCACTTCCGCATCTTCGCCAGCACCTTGGCAGGCGATCTGTTCACGGAGCCGTTCGTGATGTGCGAGCTGGACCATCCCATCGATCAGATAACGACATTTTTGACGTCGGGAGGCATGCTCTCCGCGCTCGCCACGCACATTGTGAGCGCGGAGAAGAGCGAGGCAGAGCTGCACGGCATCGAAGTGCCTCTGGTGGCGTGTGCCACTCCGACGGGCGCGGTCGCTACCTCGGGCGCGGTGGTGCCCGGAGCAGCAGGCGAATCCTTCATGGTCACGGTGCGAAACGACGGCAACACTTTGCTGACTGCCGGCACAATCGATCTGTACCGAGAGGGCTCCAGCCAGCCGTTCTCCAGCGCATCCATCGGATTCGGAGCGAACGCACGCATGGCTTCGATCTACGATCCAGAGCTTGCCGAAGACGCTTCGGCCAACGACATGGCACACGTAAAGTACGCGCTCGAGACGCTGGGCGCACGTTTTGCAACGCACCCGCTGGTAGCCGACAACGGCAACGCCGTGCTGGCACCGGGTTGCACGGCACAGTTCCGCATGAGCTTCGCCATCCCCGAGAGCTGGAGCGACGAAGTGGGCAAACGCGTCACGCTGTATGCGAAGGCGCGTAATCTGGTGGCGCTCGATCCCGTAACGCTCGAGGAGATCCGACCGGGCGCAAACTCGGCGCTGAGTGCCGTTCTGCACGAGCTTCATGTGCCCGACGCGGCATGCGAACGCTCAGAAGTTCAGGTCGGCGTATGCGACAGCGCGGATACGACAGGACTTCACGACGCCCCAATGACGGTAGACGGCGATGGTGGCTCGAGTGGAGGTGGTTCCGACGGAAGCAGCTCCGGTGGCGGCAGTGGCTCTGGCAGCGGCAAGGATCACGGCAATAACAAGCGCTCCAGAAAAGCGGGCACGCTCGCCGGCACGGGCGACAGCAACGTCCCCCTAACCGCAGCCGCAGCAGCACTCGCCGCAGCTGGTGCCGGCCTTGTCGCCTACAGCGTCCGCCGCACGGCGCTCGAAAAAGACACCGCCAATGAGGTCAATTCGGATAGGCCTCGCTAGCTCCTAGTTACTTTTGTGTGAGACGCCGACTCGGCTCATCGAACACCAAATGGGCTGGTTCTGGATACCCAGAGCCAGCCCATTTCGCATTAGATATCGTCAGTGGAGTCGAATTCTGCCTCGAGCTTGGCACGGCGTCTTTTCGCCGTGAAAAACGTTGCGCACAGGCCAGCAAACGTGGCCGCGAAAATCGTCGCACCGCAGAACACGCCCGTGGCCAGGTTCGCCAACCAAAAGACGCTTTCGAGTGGTACGATCTGCGCCTCAGCAATACAGCGCATTGCGGCAATAACAAGCGCGAACGCGGCGCCGCTAAGACCGCTGAGAAGCAGGAAATATCCAACAGGAAGATGCTCGGTTTGCCCAAAACGATTGGTGTCGACATAGCCCTTCCGCGTTTGCAGTCCTGCGCAAATCAACATCACGAGAACGAGCCACAAATACATGGCTACCTCGAACGGCGTTGCAAAGCCATGCGGCATTTCACTGGCGTCGCTGTGAACCCACGCGACCTGTCGAGCTATAAACTGGTAGAAAAAGATCATCAACATGCCAAACGAAAGCAGTACGAAACCAATCTTGTAGATCTTTGCGCTTTCCGCCTCCAGGCGCTCATCCTTTGGGCCGGCATATTCACGCCACTTTTGCACGATTTTCAGATCTTCATATTTCATAGCGAACTCCTAAAGAGTATTAGGGTCGGCGTCGGTTTCGTCTTCCCAAAACAAGTCGTTCAACGTAACGCGCAGCACCTTACAGATTGCCACGCACAAATTGAGCGTGGGGTTGTAGCCGCCCGCCTCGATAAGACCGATAGTCTGGCGCGTAACGCCCACGGCCTCGGCCAAGTCGGCTTGCGAAAGGCCAGCCGCCGCGCGCGCCGCCTTCATGCGAAGGTTTTTTTTACCCGGCATGGAGCCCCTTTCGTAAATGTGGACAGATATCCGTTGCAACATGACAGAAATATATTGCATCCATCAGAAGATGTCAACTATATCTGTCATTATGAAAATCATGTTCGTCATCGCCATGCGGACACAACAACTTCGATTCACTATTCAAACTTACTCGGACAAAACCGACTCGGTTTTGTCCGAGTAAACGAATCTCCATCGAATTCCGAACGATTGTTCGATGGATTTCGTGTTGGGTGGAATCGTCTGTGGGCTGGGCTATGCTACCTTGACTATCTATATGACTAAAACGCAGCAAAGGAGCATCGAGAGAGCGAGTATGGCAAAAAACACCGCAAACTATGGTAACGACAGTATCCGCCAGCTCAAAGACGAGGAGCGTGTACGTCTGCGCCCCGCCGTTATCTTTGGCTCGGACGGGCTCGATGGCTGTGCACACGCTGCCTTTGAGATTCTGTCCAACGCCGTTGACGAGGCGCGCCAGGGCTACGGCAAGCTCATCACCCTTACCGCCTTTCGCGATGGTTCCATTCAGGTAGAGGACAACGGCCGCGGCTGCCCGCTCGACTGGAACCCCTCCGAGAAGCGCTTTAATTGGGAACTCGTTTTTTGCGAGCTCTACGCCGGTGGCAAATACAATAACAACCAGGGCGGCGACTACGACTTCTCGCTCGGTACCAACGGCCTGGGCTCGTGCGCGACCCAGTACGCATCCGAGTACATGGACGTCACGGTTTGGCGCGACGGCAACAAGTACTCCCTGCACTTTAAGAAGGGCAAGGTCGTCGGTGCCAAAAAGAAGGCACTCGAGATTGAGCCCAGCGACGAGGACCGTACCGGCACCACCATCAAATGGCGCCCCGATCTTGAGGTCTTTACCTCCATCAGCATCCCCCACGAGTGGTATCGCGAGACCATGCGCCGCCAGGCCGTGGTCAACGCCAACGTGACCTTCCGTCTGCGTATCGAGGGCGACGACGGCGAGTTCTCCGAAGAGGACTTCTGCTATCCCAAGGGCATCGAGGACTATGTGCTCGAGAAGGTCGGTACCGACTACCTCACCGAGCCTTTCTTTATCGAGGCCGACCGTCGTGGTCGCGACCGTGAAGACCTGCCCGATTACAACGTAAAAATCACTGCTTGCATGTGCTTCTCGCGCACCTTCACGATGCAAGAGTACTACCACAACTCATCGTGGCTCGAGAACGGCGGCTCACCCGAGAAGGCCGCCCGCAGTGCTCTGACCAGCGCCATCGATGCCTACATCAAGCAACAGGGCAAGTACAACAAAAACGAGAGCGGCATTAAGTGGCAAGATGTCCAGGACTGCCTGGTACTGGTGACCAACTGCTTCTCCACCCAGACGTCCTACGAAAACCAGACCAAGAAGGCCATCAATAACCGCTTTATCCAGCAGGCCATGACGGCATTCTTTAAGGAGCGCCTCTCGACCTACTTGATCGAGAACAAAGATGCCGCCAACAAGATCATGGAGCAGGTGCTCATCAACAAGCGCTCGCGCGAGAACGCCGAGAAGACGCGCCAGAGCATCAAGACCAACCTGCAGCAGAAGACCGACATGGCCAACCGTGTGCAAAAGTTCATCGATTGCCGCTCCAAGGACAAGAGCCGCCGCGAGATCTACATCGTAGAGGGTGACTCGGCAGCAGGCGCCATTCGCACGTCGCGCGATGCCGAGTTCCAGGGTGTTATGCCCGTCCGCGGCAAGATCCTCAACTGCCTGAAGGAGGACTACCCGCGCATCTTTAAGTCCGACATCATCATGGACCTCATGCGCGTGCTGGGCTGCGGCGTGGAGATCAAGGACAAGCGCATCAAGAACCTCGGCGCCTTTGACCTGGATAACCTCAACTGGAACAAGGTCATCATCTGTACGGACGCTGATGTCGACGGTTATCACATCCGCACGCTCGTACTCACCATGCTCTATCGACTGGTGCCCACACTTATCGACGAGGGCTACGTCTATATCGCCGAGTCGCCGCTCTACGAGATCAACTGCAAAGAAAAGACCTACTTTGCCTACACCGAGCTCGAGAAGAACGGCATTCTTAAGGAGATCGGCGACCAGAAGTGCTCCATCAACCGCTCCAAGGGTCTTGGTGAGAACGATCCGGACATGATGTGGCTCACCACCATGAACCCCGAGACGCGTCGCCTGATCAAGGTGGAGCCCGAGGACGTCACCAAGATGGAAACCATGTTCAACCTGTTGCTGGGCAACGACGAGGCGGGCCGCAAGCGCCATATCTCGGAGCACGGCAAGGAATACCTGGACCAGCTGGACCTGCAGTAGCAGCAAATCGATAACGACGGCCCATAAGAAGTTCAAGAGGATATCGTGGCAAAGAAGAAGACGAAGAACCAGCCAAAGAAAAAACAGGTTAACGCCGAGAACGTCATCGGCCTGCACTCCGAGGTCACCGACCAGCCGATCACGCAGACGCTCGAGGTCAACTACATGCCCTACGCCATGAGCGTCAACGTCTCGCGTGCTTTCCCCGAAATTGACGGCTTTAAGCCCTCGCACCGCAAGCTGCTCTACACCATGTACAAGATGGGTCTGCTCAAGGGCGAGCGCCAGAAGAGCGCCAACATTGTGGGCCAGACCATGAAGCTCAACCCACACGGCGACGCCGCGATCTACGAGACGATGGTGCGCCTGGCGACGGGCAACGAAGCGCTGCTCGCGCCGTTCGTTGAGTCGAAGGGCAACTTTGGCAAGTACTATTCGGGCGATCTGAGCTACGCCGCCTCGCGTTATACCGAGGCCAAGCTCTCCCCCATCAGCGCCGAGATCTTCAAGGACATCGACAAGGACCCGGTCGACTTCGTTGACAGCTACGACGGCGCCATGAAGGAGCCGCGCCTGCTGCCCACCACGTTCCCCAATATCCTCGTCTCGGCCAACAAGGGCATCGGCGTCGCCATGGCGTCCGACATCTGCGGCTTCAACCTCAACGAGGTCTGCACTGCCACCATGCACTACTTGCAGGACCCCGACTGCGACCTGCTCGAGTACATGCCCATGCCCGACTTCTCGACCGGCGGCGAGATTATCTACCGCCGCGAGGAGATGGAAAAGATTGTCGAGACCGGCCTTGGCAGCTTCCAGATCCGCTCCCGCTGGCGCTGGATTCCCGAAGAACGCATCATCGAGGTCTACGAGATCCCCTACACCACCAAGACCGATGTCATCATCGAGCGCATCGTCAAGCTCTCCAAAGAGGGCAAAGTCAAAGAGATCGCCGACATCCGCGACGAGACCGACCTGTCGGGCCTGCGCATCGCCATCGACCTTAAGCGCGGTGTCGACCCCGACAAGCTCATGGCCAAGCTCTATCGCTCGACCACGCTGCAGGATTCGTTCTCGTGCAACTTTAACGTACTGGTCGACGGCTATCCCCGTGTTATGGGCGTGCGCCAGATTCTGCACGAGTGGGTCAAGTGGCGTATTGAGTCCACGCGTCGCCGCATTAACTTTGACCTGGGCAAAAAGTCCGAGCGTCTGCACTTGCTGCACGGCCTCGAGGCGATTTTGCTCGACATCGACAAGGCCATCGCCATCATCCGCGGCACCAAGCTCGAAGCCGAGGTCGTGCCCAACCTTATGAAGGGTTTCGACATCGACGAGACCCAGGCCGAGTTTGTTGCCGAGCTCAAGCTCCGCAACATCAACGAGGAGTACATCCTCAACCGCACCAAGGACATTGCTAAGCTTGAGGGCGAGATTGCCGAGCTTGAGGAGATCCTCTCCAGCGAGGAGAACATCAAGAAGGTCATCAGCGACGAGCTGGCCGCGGTCAACAAGAAGTACGTGATGCCGCGCCGCACGGGCAGGATTGAGCCCCATGAGGTCATCGAGGTAAGCCTGGAGCCCGAGGTCGAGGAATATCCGGTTACCATCATGCTTTCGCGCGATGGCTACCTTAAGAAGATGACGGACCGCGTACTCAAGAAGGCGACCACGCTCAAGTACAAGGACGGCGACAAACCCTTTATCGAGTTCCCGTCCTCCAATACGCACGAGCTGCTCGTGTTTACCAACAAGAGCCAGGTTTATAAGTGCAAAGTCGCGGCGTTTGAGGATACCAAGTCGGCACAGCTGGGCTCGTACCTGCCCACCGACCTCGAGATGGAACCCGACGAGAGTGTCATCTGGGTCATCGACCCCGAGGACTACAAAGCCGACGTGCTGTTCGTCTTTGAGAACGGCCGCGTAGTGCGCGTCGCGCTTTCTGGATACGTCACCAAGACCAACCGCAAGCGCCTCAAGAACGCCATCTACGGTGGCAGCAAGCTGCTGTATGCCCAGGTGCTCAAGGAAGATCGCGACATCGCGCTGGTCTCGAGCGACTATCGCCTGATGAACTTCAACACGTCGCTGCTCAAGACCAAGACGACCACCAACACGCAGGGCGTCCAGGCCTTTACGGCCAAGAAGGGCCGCTCGGTCACCACCGTCGGCACGACCGAGGAGATTCTTGGCGCCGGCGTCTCAGCCGAGAAGTTCACCGCGCAGAGCCTCCCCTCCGCCGGTGCCCTCATGAAGGAAAATGACATGCCGAGTTTGTTTGACTAAAACAACGGCGACCAAACCGTCATGGTTGTACAAAGCAGCGGGGCCCGGAGCGCAGTAAACGCTGCGCTCCGGGCCCCATGCATTACACCAGCATCATCCCTATAGACAAAATGCCGCATAAAGTGGAACAGACATAAGCCCATCATTCATTCCAAAGGGCTTAGTCGATAGCCTGATAAGGCGTACGCCCGGATGGGTCTTTTTAAGTGAGGACAGGCTTCGAGATCTTGTGTTCTCTCCCGCCTTGACTTCAATCGCAGACAAGCATCCCTGCTTCTCTACTACAAAGTCGATTTCCGCACGATTATCTCGCGCCCAATAATGCAGCGGATAGCCCATGGCTGAAAGCTGTTGGGCGACGTAGTTTTCGGTAAGTGCACCCATGAATGTGCCGCCGATGCCGGCAAGAATATCGGCGCGTTGAGCACCGGCCTTGGAGACGAGCAGCCCTGTATCCGCCTGATAGATTTTAAAAGCAGAAGGGTTAACGAAGGCCTCTAAAGGGCTTTCGATCTGCCCGACTAGGCTGCAGCGCGCCACCGTACCCGACAATACAAGCCAGTCGAGAGCATCTCCAAAGAGAGACGCATTGCCCCCCGCTCGCACTACCTTGTATTGAAATTTGCGATTCTCTTTGGCAAGCTGCTGTGGAATGGAATCGAAGCACGCACGCGTCTTTGCGCTCAAGCGTTCATCAGCATATTTATTGGTGTCGGCGGAATATCCGTCGAGAATAATCCGATGCTTTTCGGCCACATCAATGATTGACTGATCATCGATATACGTTTGGACCGCCTCGGGCATTCCGCCAACAACAAGATACTGTCGATAGAGCCCAAGCGCCTTTTCATGAAGGCTTGGCGCAAGAGGACCCATTAACTCGAATGACGAGCGTATCTCGTCGACCAGCTGATCGTGCCCCATTGCCCAGAGAAACTCCTCGAAATCGAGTGGAGTCATCTCGATCAAGTCGGTCTTTCCGACGGGGAACGAATACGACTGATGGTTAATGGCAACCCCAAGAAGCGACCCAGCAGCCGCAACGTAATACTCGGGAGCATCTTCGCAAAAGTATTTAAGGGAAGTGAGCGCTTCCTCGCATGCCTGGATCTCGTCAATGAACAGTAAGGTTTTGCCAGGCACGATACGCTGTCCCGTACGAGCCTCGATCGCGCGCACAATCGAATGAGGGTCAAGACCACCCGAAAAATCCGCTCGCGCCGACCGGTCGTTCTCAAGATTAACGTAGACAACCGATTCGAAAAGATCCTGGGCGTACGTTCTGAGCAAATAGGTCTTGCCACACTGGCGCACGCCTTTGACCAGCAAAGGTTTTCTATCAGCTCTGTCTCGCCATTCCCTAAGTAGCTCGTCTGCCTTGCGACGCATACGCAACCTTCCCTCATGAACTTCTGTTTGACAATATTTTAACGCGGATTAATTTGTTTTCAGTTATTTTTCTGCGTTTAAAAATTGTTCTATACGGCACTTGAGAGAATACACCCCTATCTCTTGGTAAGGATAGCAAGCATTTCCACCAACGCTGATTGCCATGCGTTCTTCTTGTCCTTAGGCGAGCTTGCGAGCGAGCTCTCGCACCTCTTCCAGCTTGGACGAAGAGGCCATGCTGTCGCGCTCGGTCATACCGCTGATGGTGACAATGCCCTGGTCCTCCCACTTGCAGTACGCGCAGGTTGACTTGTACATAGCGATCGCCGCATCATAGACACCCTCGCTGTGGCTATCGAGCAAAAGGGCCGTCTTGGTGAACGGGAAACCCGTGGCACCGAAGGCGTACAGGCGGTCGATGGCGGCTTTCTCCTGCGCGGTGATATCGAACCAGTAGATGGGCGAAGCGAAGACAACCATGTCGGCGTCTATCAGTGACTCGATCACGTCGGCCATGTCGTCCTTCTGCACACAGGTGCCCTCATGGGCAAAGCAGTACTGGCATCCCAAGCAGCCGGCGATCTTCTTGCTGGCAACGCGGACGACCTCAACCGCATTACCGCCCTCACGCGCGGTCTCGGCAAACACCTCGACCATGGTATCGGTATTGGCGCCCTTACGCGGGCTACCACTCAATACAACGATTTTCATAGGAATCTCCCTCCTTCATGCCGCAGGCGCGCGGCACACATTTTGTTGTAACCAAAACGGATGGAGCTATTCAGTCGTCTGTAGATCGCATCTCTCGTTCGCGCTCTCCAAAGAAGGTGCAAGCAAAAGCATCACGGGCATTAATCGGCGCCGATATGGATCACGACATGAAACCGTAAGAGTTGGCCAGAGGTTGCCAGATTCAGTAGCTCGCAGCAATAGAGCGAATGACGACTTCGGCGATATAATCCGTGTCATCTTGATTGTTCCCGCGCGGAAGGCACAGCTCATGTCCAAGCTCAACATCGACCAGCGATCGATTCGCGATCTTCTCACCGATAAGCGATCAGACTTCCTCATCCCCGACTACCAGAGGCCCTACGCCTGGGGCGAGGACGAATGCGCAACGCTGTGGGATGACCTATTCGCGTTCGCTTTTCCGGGCGATGACTACGAGCGCTTCGACAGCGAGAACGACGAATACTTCCTAGGACCCATCGTCACCTTTAAGAACCTCTCTGGCCAACTCGAGATCATTGACGGCCAGCAGCGCCTCACCACCATCATGCTGCTGCTCCGCGCGTTCTACGACAAGTTCACCAACATGAAGGATAAGCAGTCTGTGAAGATGCGCGAGGCAATCGCCCGTTGTGTATGGAAAACCGACGAGTTCGACGAGCCCGACATGGAGCGCCTCAAGATCGACTCCGAGGTTGCATCGGACAACGACAAGAATGAATTCCTCGAGATTTTACGAGAGGGCAACGTAGGCGATGGCTGGAAGAGCGCTTATGCCCGCAACTTCGCTTTCTTCCAGAGGAAAATTGAACAACTGGTGAGCGAGTGGCCCACCTACACCGTCTACATGGCCACACGCGTCATCAACAATGTGATACTGTTGCCCATTGAAGCAGAGTCGCAGGACACCGCGCTACGTATCTTCTCAACTCTAAACGACCGAGGGCTGCCTCTCTCGGATGCCGACATCTTCAAGAGCCAGTTCTACAAGCATTATTCCGACACGGGGCGCAAGGATGAGTTCATCCGTCGCTGGAAGGGGCTCGAGGAGGGAGCGAACGCCATCTTCCGGCCCATGCGCGGTACACCAACCGATGAGCTATTTACGCGCTATATGTACTACCGCCGCGCGAAGAAAGGCATCCGCGACACGACCACCGCATCGTTGCGCGACTTCTTCGGTGCCGATGGCTACGCCATGCTCAAGGAGGACGCCACGCTCGGCGATCTCGAGGCGCTGCTCGGCTTCTGGAAACGCGTCGACGCGCAGGAAGGGTTCAGCGAGCGCGTGCTCCGCAGGCTCTTCGTGCTGAACTACGCCCCCAACGGCATGTGGACCTATCTGTTAAGCGTCTGGTTCCTCGCCAACCGCGACAGCAAAAGTGCCCTCGATGACGAGGCACTCTACGGCTTTCTAAACAAGATCACGGCATTCGTTCTCGCCTACGCCATTGAGCGTCCCGGCGTGAATGCGCTGCGTTCGCCAGTGTATCCCGAGATGATCAACATCGTGGAGCACCGCCCGGTGGAGTTTCCCAACCACCACTTCAATCGCGCAAATATTGCTGAGCGATTCCGAACCTACGTGTTCACCAACGGCAGGCCTGTAACGAAGTCCATGCTCACTTGGTGGGCGTACGCAGACCCAGATCAACCACTCATGGACCTAGACACCACGCTCGAAATTGAGCACATCTATGCCAAGAAGCGCAACGAGGTAGACCCGCTCGTCGACCAATCCAACCTGGAGGCGCTGGGTAACAAGGCGCTGCTCGAGAAGCGTGTAAACATCCGCGCGGCCGACTACAGATTCTGCGATAAACGCAAGTACTATGAGGGATACACCGACGGCAATGGCAAGCGCAAAGCCGGAACAAAGATCGCGGAACTCAAGCGCCTGACACAAGTCATGGGAGACTTCACCGAAATAGACATCGCGACTCGCACGGCACAGATCATCGATGCCTTCGTGGACTACCTGGGCGACAACGGACTTTTGAGCTAAGGAGCGAACACGTTCGAAAGACTAACCAAGTACGCTGGCAAGCTGGAGGACAGAAACATGAATGTCGAGCTTGGGGGCGGGACGCTCGGACTCGAGGATTTCGTCGACGATTTCTATGAACTGGACGGGTTCGCGGACACCAGCTACTTCGAGACGCTTGAACGCCACGGCATCGACACCTCGGAAGGCATAGACAGCTGCGACATCGACCATGGGGACATTGACCTGATACGTGCATGCATCACGCGGTGCGTTCGTGGCGACCGCTTCTGCGACGGACTCCTTGCCGCGCAAGCCAGGAGCGGGTTTCTGGACCGCTGCCTCTCCCGGCTGAAGGAGCTCGACGAGGGCTGAACGGCGGCCACGAAGACGTCTGGCGCTGCGACAGCACAGCGATGCGACAATGCCATGACGTCGCACTCCGTCATGCCACCAAATCAAAGGCGGAGCCATCGCTCAATCTTGAGATGCATTGACCAAAGGCTCACGTTTCTGCCGAGAAGTCGAGAGCGCGGGGCACACTGTGGCGCTTTATCCTCAGCTCATAGCTGCACTGCTTACTTGAAATGAACCCGTGGTCAAGATGAACTACGGGAATCGTAAGGAGCCGATACCGCCCGCATGCCCCCTTCGGAATAGGCGCTAAGCAGCTCCTGGGCGTGGGCAAACTCGGGCCCTCGCCTCCAACCGAGCAGGCGGTTGACCGCGAGATTACCCTGGACGTTGTGGACGAAGAGCAGATAGGCGTCCTCGCGCGAAAGCCCAGTCTCCTCCATGATCGAGGGAACCATCTGCTCAGCGCCGCGCTCGACGACGCGTTGCGCCACCCGGGCGTACGCGTCGTCATCCGAGTAGAGCAGATAATAGTCATCGTTTGCCGGCGGGCGCTGGCAGAGGGCGCCCGTCTCCGTTCCCTCGATCGGCGGCGCCGCCGCCAGGGCCTCGTCGATAAGTGCGTCGAGCAGCGCGAACTTGTCCTCGTAGTGCAGATAGAACGTGCCGCGGTTGATATCGGCGCGGCGGCAGATATCCGCTACCGTCATCTTCGCGAAGCCGACCTCGGCCAGCAGTGCAAAGAACGCTTCCCGTATGACCGAAAGCGTATAGCGTCGGCGACGATCGATCTTCCCCGATTCCATTGCCCCTCCAATTGCAACGCTCGACAATGCCCAGCAATCGTTCGTTTATCAACGGCGCATCGAAGCTGTTCATTGCTCTCGCACAAATCAACATGGATACTTTTTATCAACACCTGTTCATAATAGCTGAAAGAAGGTATCCAGTGACTCTGTACGAGCAGCTCGTTATCGAGCTCACCAACCGATCGTTTTCCCTTCATGCCGCCTACCGCAGCGGCAGCACGCCCTATGAGCTGAGTGACCACGAGCCCGAGCCCTACGACCAGCAAATCGAGGACTTCGCCCGTATGATCGAAGAAGCCGATTGCGTGCTGGTGGGCGGGGCCTCCGGGCTCTCCGCGGCGGGCGGCGGCGACTTCTACTACGAGGACAACGCGACCTATCGCAGGCATTTCGGCAAATTCGCCGAGCGCTACGGTTTCAAGGGCGCTTTCGAGGGGTCGTTCTACCGCTGGTCCACCGCCGAGGCGCGCTGGGGATACCTCGCCACCTTCCTCGACACCACGCTCAACGCCCCGCTGCGCAAGCCCTACAAGGACCTTGACGCCATTCTCGCCGAGAAAGATTTCTTCGTTCTCACCACCAACCAGGACACGCAGTTTGTGAAGCTCTACCCCTGGGAGAAGGTGGCAGAGATCCAAGGCGACCACCGCTTCTTTCAATGCTCCCGCTGTTGCACCGACGAGGTGTGGAATGCGGGCGAGCCGGTCTCCAGCATGGTAGAGGCCATGGGAGACAGCCTGGAGGTTCCGACAGAGCTCGTGCCGCGCTGCCCGCACTGCGGGGCAGAGGCGTTCCCCTGGGTTCGCGGCTACGGTAACTTCCTGCAGGGCAAGCTCTATGAGGAGCAGTACCGCAAGGTCTCCGACTGGCTCGACGCACACGCGCATCAGAAGATTCTTTTCCTCGAGCTGGGCGTGGGCCGCATCACGCCTGCGTTTATCCAGGAGCCGTTCTGGGCTCTCACGGCGCAGTTGCCGCAGGCGAGCTACATCGCCGTGAACAATCAGACGCAGTTTCTCCCCCGCGCGATCGAGGACCGAGGCATGGCGATCCGCGCCGACATCGCCGACGTGCTCGCCGACGTGCGCAAGACGCTGGGAAGGTAGCGCATGGAAACGGTAAAGACGGCTCGCATCGGACGGGCACTTGCCGAGGCGGATCTGATCGTCATCGGCGCCAGCAACGGGCTCGACATGGCGGAGGGGCTCAACCTCTTCCGCGCCGATGATCATTTTTGGGAGGCGTACGGGGACCTCGCCCAGGCCGACGTCATCGGCTGCATACTGCAGGGGCTCGCCTCCCCAGATGCAAACGTACGACGTCGATGGGCCGAGCGATTCCATCAAAAGGAGTATCTCGAATATGAGCCCAGCCCGCTCATGAACACGCTGCGGCGTCTTACGGAGCATGCGGACTCTTTCGTGATCACCTGCAATATCGACGGGCATTTTGCGCGCGCAGGGTTCGACGAGAACCGCGTGCTCGAGACGGAGGGGAGCACGCGCACGTCAATCGACGAGCTGCGTCTCACTCACCCAGACGCCATCGCCGCGGCCCAGCTCGAAGAGCTTGCGCGCCTTGTGCGAGCCCATCGCAACGACAGGGTTGCCATCCTCGAGCTTGGCGTGGGGCTACGCAACGGCGTCATAAAGCACATGCTCGCTCAGATCGCAAACGCCTGCAAGCACGCCACGTACATCGTGTTCAACTACAGCCAGGCCATTGCGCCCGATGCTTCGTGCGAATCGATTCTCGTTGATGGCGATATGGCCCTGGCTTTCGAGGAGATTGCCCAATGCCGTCTCTAGAGAGGGAAGCGTATAGGCTTCGAAGCCTTATCGACGATGCCGACGCCATCATCGTCGGCATCGGCTCAGGCATGTCAAGCGCCGCCGGGTTCAACCATTACAACCGCGCAGGCATGGCGCGCGCCGGAATGACGGACTGGCAGCAAGCCTTTGGCTTCAAGAGTCTTTTTGACGGCTTTTACCACCTCTACCCCAGCCTCGAGCAGCAATGGGCCTACTACGCGCGATATATCGATTTCATGCTGCGCGAGCCGACCTCGCAGCCCTATCTCGACCTACGGTCCCTCATCGGCCATAAGGATTACTTCATCCTGAGCACCAATGTAGACACCCAAGTCGAGAAGACGTTTCCCACCGAGAGGATCTGCAACTATCAGGGAAGCTTCGCGCACCTTCAATGCAAGCAGCCATGCTGCGACGAGCTCTTCGATGCGAGCCCCTACGTCGAGCGCATGCTCGCGGGCATGGCGGGGTTCGAGGTCCGCAGCGAGGACGTCCCCCGATGCCCGCACTGCGGCTGGCAGCTTGTGCCGTGGGTGCGCGACGACACGTTTCTGCAGGGTGCGGCATGGCGCGAGGGCCTCGGACGATACGAGCGCTTCGTGCGCGAGCTCGGTAGTAGCCACGTGCTGTTGCTGGAGCTTGGCGTGGGCGAGATGACCCCCGGCATCATCACGCTCCCGTTCTGGAGCATGACCGCAAAGCTGCCGGATGCGCACCTGTTGAGCGTAAACATCTCGGGCGGCTCGGCTCCGCTGCAGCTTGGAAGCAAGGCAGGGGCGATTCAGGCCGATTTGGGCGTCCTGCTCTCGGCGGCGCGGACGGGCGACGAGCAGCGCAGTTCATCGCGCCGTGTTTCATGCGTGGACGCTTAAATCAAAACCACCCCTAGAAGGGGTGGTTTGCTCTTAGGGTGTAACCCTTGGGTTTCCGGCACGCGTCTAAAGGCGCCGGCCCTCACGGGGTTCGGGCCGCACTGCAGGTTGACCCGTGACGGGCCGGTCAAACCGGCGCTATTTGCGCCCC
>JAGZNZ010000012.1:0-59874 GCA_018363345.1 Collinsella sp.
CGCGCGGGACTGGCCGGTGGTGCCGGCGACCTCGCCGTTGCCGACGGCGGGCCGCCAGCCGAGGCCCGCGACGTGGGCCTCGACGGACACGGCGCCCGCGCCGAGGGGCTCGCCGGTCGTCGCGTCGCAGAGGACGAGCCGCAGCGCCTCGAGGGGCAGCCCCCTGCCGGTGGTGCCGGCGACCTCGCCGCCGGCGACGGCGCCCATCCAGCCGATACTGGAGACGTGGGCGGAGCAGGAGAGCGAG
Organism: Collinsella sp.; assembly: GCA_018363345.1. Taxonomy (GTDB): domain Bacteria; phylum Actinomycetota; class Coriobacteriia; order Coriobacteriales; family Coriobacteriaceae; genus Collinsella. The sequence goes on from JAGZNZ010000012.1 coordinate 248, forward strand.
ACGGGCGCGGGGGCCTCGGCCCGGGCGGATTCCGTCTGGCCCCCGTCGGCCTGCGGGGCCTCGGGCCGGGCGGCATCGGCCCGGTCGCCGTCCTGGGCGGCGGGCTCCCCCTCGGCGGGCCGCGCCTCGGCGGCCGCGGCCTGCGCGTCCCCCGCGGCGGCGGGGGCGGCGTAGGCCGCGGGCCCGCACAGGGCCAGGGCGGCCGCGAGCGCGAGCGCGCAGGCGGCCCCGGAAACCTGTTTCATGGAGCGTTTCATGGAAAATCCCCCTAATCTAGCAACGGTTTCAAGTCTACTAGATTGGGGGGACGCGAGCCAAGCCGACAAAGGAAGTTAACCGGCGGCTATTCATGCCTCGATTTAGAACCGCTCGAGAATCTCCGCGGCGTTCTCTCGCAGATAGATATCTAGGTCCGGCACGGCAAACTGCACGTAGCCCCTCTGCGGAGCTTGAATAACCTCTCTTTGAAGCAGCTTAGCCCTAATAGAGCTGACCTCATTGGTCTTTTTACCCATGCGTTTAGCAATCTCAGATGATTTGGACTGCTGCTTATCCTCGCACATGGCCAAAAGGTATTTGATATCGTTGAGTCCAAGTCCAGAAATCGCGGGCTCGTGAACAACATCGTGAAAACGAGCCTCTGCCAGCGCAATGCCTTCGGTGACATCGCGTTCGCTCACAATGGCACTTTTGGCACGATGCAAGTTGGCGCGCTGCCAAATGGAGTAACCGACCATTTGCACCAGATAGGCATAGCCCTTAGTGGTCTTAGCGGTTCTCGACAGCAGTTAAACCATTGTCTAAAGCGAGAAATACTCACTCTCGGCAGATAAGTTAGGCCCCAGCCACGGATCACCCGTCAAGAAAAACTCCGGCCAGCGCTGCATAAACAGTGCCTGCTCGCGCTTCCAACGGCGCAGCTTCTCCTCGTTCGCCTCTTCCCTGCCGCGCGAGGTGAACTCGTAGTGGTACAGCTCGGCATAAGGCGTAAAGATGGTGCGGTAGCCCGCCTCCCATACGCGCAGGCAAAAATCTGCGTCGTTAAAGCCGACGGCAAACTCCTCGCTGTAGCCTTCGACCTGCTCAAACACATCGCGACGGACCATCTGGCAGGCGCCCGTAACGGCGCTAAAGTTACCCGGGCGCACAGCGCGGGCAAGATATCCCTCGCGCTTTGCCGAGAAGTCCTGGTTGGCATGGGCAAGTGCGCCGCGCACGCCAACCAAAATGCCAGCGTGCTGCACCAGATGATCGGCAAAGTAGAGTTTGGCGCCCACCACGCCCGCATCGGGACGCTGCAGATACCCCATCAACTCCTCGATAAAGCCTGGCGTTATAACCTTGGTATCGTTGTTGAGCAGTAGCAGGTAATCACCTTTAGCGCGCCCAACGCCAAAGTTGATAATTTTGGAGTAGTTAAACTCGCCTGGCCAGTATTCAACGCGAGCGCTACCCTTACCGTCAGACGCGGCAGCCACGCGCTCCGGCAGGGCCTCGTAATACGCAAACGTCTCCGGATCTTCACTGTTGTTCTCCACCAAGACGATCTCGTAGTTAGCATACGTTGCATTCTCGGCAATCGACATCACGCAGGCATCGAGCGTCTCAACGTGATCCTTGGTAGGAATCACAATGCTCACGAGCGGCGCAGGCTCCGGCAGTGCATAACGCATGCGGTAGACGAACGGCGTCTCGGTCTCCTCGACCGTTCCGTGAACGCCCAGCGACTCAAAGTGGCGCTGCAGCGCCAAACGACCGGCTTCAATGGCATACGGCTTGCTGTCGGCAGAACCGTCGGCGGTCGATCCCGGATGCACGCGCCAGTGATACAACACGTGGGCAATATGCTCAAAGCGTGCGCCCGATGCAAGGCAGCGAAGCGTCAGATCATAATCCTGGGCGCCCGCGACGTCTTCCGGCGACATGCCGATGCGATCGATAAGCGCCTTTTCCACCATCAGAAAATGCGTCACGCAGTTATGGCTATAGAGTAGGTCGACGTTGAGCTGCGTCTTATAGACCGGCTGACCCCACTCCCCCGTTTTCTGGAACATGTCCTCGTCACAGAACAGGACCTGCGGACGCTCCCCCTCTGCCGCTTTGTTCAACGCGGCGACATAGTGGAACAACGCATCCGGCTCCAAGATGTCATCATGGTCCAAAAATGCGATGTAGTCGCCCGTCGCTTGCTGAATGCCAGAGTTGGTGTTGAGAACAATGCCGCCGTTGCCGAGTAGTTCGATGCGACGAACGCGCTCGTCATTGGCGGCGGCCGCAAGATTGGACACCGCGTCCCATTCGGGCGAGGCGTCCATAAGCAGCAATTCCCAGTTGCCATAGCTCTGGGATAGCACAGAGTCCAGCAGCTCGCGCAGGTAGACTTGATCGGTCTTATAGCACGGCACCACAATGCTCACGAGCGGCCTGTAGGCGAATGCCGCCGCGGCGACGCACTGGCACGCCAGGTCGCCCGGCTTTGCGCGATGTTGATCAAACCAGCGTCGATAGGCCACATCATCCGCACGCGCATCCTTCATGCGGTTCCAGCTGTCGTCGACCATGCCGTTGTACAGGCGGCCATCCATGGCGCAAAAACCGCTCTGGATATGACCCGTGGCATCGGACGCAATCGCAACAAAATCGCGTATATCCTGGGGCATCTCTACGCTCAAATACGTTTTATTGACGCGACATCCGTTCTGCTGCGGCACGTCGACCTGTGACTCAAACACATGCACCGTGGCATCGATGACGTTCATATGCGTATCAAAGATCTGGAGCTCAGATGCGCACTGGGGGTCTCCCGCCCAGGTAACCTCAAAGCGCCACACCGCGCCGGCATCTGCCGGCAAATAGCGAATGGCATCGATCTCGTAGCGGTCACAGTGTTCGCCACGCTGCGCATCGCGGATAAGCGCACACAGCGCAGGCTTTGCTTTGTAGTTAATCTTGGATTCTAGCTTGGCAACGCGGCTATCGAGGCGAATGGAGCCCAACCTTTGGCCGCCGGATGCAAAAACGACATCCATCGCCGAGCCATCCAAAAACGGAAGCACCAAGACGGCGAGCTCGCGCTCGTAATTGGAAACGGAAGGGCAAAGCGCAAGCACGCTGCCACGATCAACCGGCAGTGCCAAAGACGGCACGCAAACGCTATTGGTCGTCGCGTGAGCAAAGGCCTTGGAACCCTCCTGCTCAATAAGCCCCGCGATATCCTGGCCGACAAAGCGAAGCAGGACGAACAGACGACCCTGACTGCGGCAAAGCGCCAAACGCTTGATACTCATCTACACTTCTCGCTTTCCCAGAGCGTTCGCAGCCATGCGCTTGCACGCGCCCAAGCGTCCAAACCTCAAGACGTCGTAATCGAACATGAGCTTTTTGCACGAACGAGCAGCAGGCGCCTTACCGACAAGCGCAGCGCGCACCAGAGCGGCAACAGAAGGAGCGCATTGTGCGAGCGCAGCATCACTGCCCACGGCAGAACCGTCAAGCGCCGCGGCGACGGCAGCGAACACCTTGCCGCAGCCCGAGCTCAGCAGCCTGAGCGCATCGTACAGTACCAGATCGCACAGGAAGTATGCCAGGTCATCGGCATGCTGGGCATCGAGCCCATCACGGCGCCAATCGGCCAGCACCGCTGAGTAAATCTTCACGTGCTCCAGCAAACGTGTCTCGTCGTCATAGCGCATGGTGTCCATGAGCGAACCTTTGCGTGCCACGCGATAGTCGTACAGCTTGTTCGATATAAGCACAGTCTTGCGCGAGCGACCGTACACGGCAAAATCAAAGACCTGATCCTCGCCATACTTAACGGTTTCGTCGAACACGATCCCGTTGCCCAGCAAAAACTCGCGTTTGCAGGCGGTGCGCCATGCAAAGGGGCGAGACGCTTCCTTAAACAGCAGGTCGGAGCTATAGCCCTCAAACGAAACGTCGCGCGGACTCAGCACATAGTTAAGCCATGGATACCCCGCCTCGAGCGGATACGGATTCGCGCCAAAGGTCAAAACGTCGCAGTCTTGGCGCTCAAAGGCATCGACGATCACGCGGCACGCATCGGGCGTAAAGCGGTCGTCGGAATCCAAGAACGCAACGATAGGCGACGTGGACGCAGCGATACCCGCATTGCGGGCGCTCGACAGGCCGCCGTTCTCCTTATCGACCAGCGTAAAGCGCGCGTCCTTTTCGCAATAGGCAGCCGCAATATCGCGCGAACCGTCCGGCGAGCCGTCGTTGACCAGCACGCCTTCCCAATCGGGCATGTCCTGCGCAAGCAGGGAGTCCAGGCACCAGGCCAGGTACTCCTCCACGTTATAGATGGGAACGACAACGGAAATCTTGGGGGTAGCCATAGTCAAGTGCTCCTACTGTGCGACCGGAACGTCATCGGGGTGCGGATTATCACCGTAGGTGCGCTGATACGTCAGCACGCGCCAGACCAGCGGCAGGCCGCCGATCTTAAAGTAGTGCTTAAACGTATTGATCTTGCCCGGCTTCTTAAAGTCAAAGCGCGAATCGATATAGGCGCGGGGCGATTTGACCATCAGGCGCAAGTCGGTCTCGCCACGCGGATCAAACAGCGACAGGTCAAAGCGACCGGCATCCCAATCGGACTTGAGCTCGGGAGAGGCCTTCTCCCAAAACTGCTCGCGCAACTCATCGACCAGGCGCTCATCATTCCAACGGTACGTATCGACCTTCATGCGCATTAAAATGCCCTGGAGCTGAGCCTTGAGCTCGGGACGCTCGTCCAAAAAACGTTGCATCTCGGCATATTCATCGCAAACGCAAAACACCTTGTTGGGCGAATTAACGGAGCTCTTCTCGTTATCCTGGCGATAGCACAAAATGGGGTCCGCGATAAACGCGGCACGCTCGGCGCATGCCCAGACCTTAAAGTTAAAACCCGCATCCTGATACGAGGCACCCGGCGTGGGAAGGAACCGAATCTGATTGTCGTTGAGGAACTCGCGCCGATAGATAGCCGACCAAATGGAAGGTTTGCGGTAGAAGATGCCCGGGCGATCGACGGGGCGATACGCGGCGCCCGTCATATGCTCGTCGACAATCCCAAACAGCTCACGGCGCTCGCTGGGCGTGGACCAATACAGGTAAAAGTCGCCCTTTACCACATCGGCATGTTCAGCATCGGCCTTGGCGACCAGCTTTTGGAGCGAATCCTCAAACATAAAGTCATCGGACTCAAGGATGCCCACGTACTCGCCGCGCGCCATCTCCAGGCCGCGGTTCATCGAGTCGCCATAGCCGCTGTTGGCCTTATCGATCATCTTTACACGGGGGTCGCGCTCCATGTACTCGCGGATGATATCCGGCGAGCTATCGGTGGAGCCGTCGTTGATACAGATGATCTCGATGTCCCTGAGCGTCTGCGCCACGGCAGAATCGAGGCACTCGCACAGATAGCGCTCGACATTGCAAATGGGGACGAGCAACGAAACTTTAGGGGTATCAGAGTTCTGCAAGAGAACCTCCTGTTGAATAGCGTGTAGCAGGGTTATTTTAGCAGCCGAGTTGCGGCGGGCGGCAGCGCTTGGAATTAGAGAAAGCGCTCCAGGCAGGCTTTGAGACCGCGAGTCGAAAGATAGAACAGCGTGGCGTCTACCATCGAAACGCCCGAGGTCGCCGCAACGAGCTTGTGGGCAACACGGCGAACGGCGCCCTTAGCAGGCATATCCGCCCACTCCGTTCCCAAAAACGTGGTGAGGTCCATGTTGACGCGAGCCGCCACGCGATGGAAGTCATCGGCATCCAAGCGCGCCAGGTCGAACACAATGAGGTCCAAAAACCAAGTTATCAGCTCGCCGGGACACAGGTCCAAAAGACCGTAGGCTGCCCAGTCCTCCAAGACCTCCTCGAGCATTCTCATGTGGGCGTCAAGCTTTTTGGCGCGAGCCTCGGCACTGTTGAACTCGTGCGTCGCCGATTCGCTCTCCATCACGTAGTGGTAGAACTTGTCCGGCATGACGACGGTCTTGCGGGCAAGCGCATAAGCCGCGAATTGGAAGACGACGTCCTCACCCAAAGCCAAACCGGGGGCGAAGCGAATGCCTTCGCGATTGAGCAGCTGGCGCGAAAAAGCCGCACGGCAGGCATAGGGCTGCGCATTCGAATGGAACAGCAGTTGGGGATCACGGGCGCCGAAGGTACCGGCTTTGGGGCTCATGAGTTGCTGGACGCGTTTGGGGGCAGCATCGGCTGGTTCACAGACGCCGCCAAAAACGGCGGCCTCGGCATCTGCGGACTCCATGGCATGCAGCACGCGCTCGACCGTCTGGACATCGATGTAATCGTCGGCGTCCACAAAAAAGACGGTCTCGCCCTCGGCGGCATCGATACCGGCATTTCGAGCACACGAGACGCCCGCGTTTTCCTGGTCAATCACCAGCACGCGATCGTCGGCCTGTGCGATCTGGCGCAACACGTCCAACGAATCATCGGTCGAACCGTCGTTGACGCAGACAACCTGAATCGAGCGCTCGGACTGGGCCAACAGCGAATCGAGGCATCGCTGAATGGAACGCACAGAGTTATAAACGGGGACGACAATGGTAGCTTTAGGACACGAGGCCTCTCCCATGCCGACCTACCCCCTCAGCGATTCGATGAGAAAGGCGGCGACCACGCCAGGGCCTCCAACCGAGGCGTAATACTTAGCGCGCCCCAAGGCACCATCCGTCGCAAAACTCGGATGCTCGTCAACCCAGCCCTCAGGATCTTTGAGAATGGCAGCGAGATTCGCGCGCTTCCACGGCTTGAGGTCGTCAAGCGAAAACTCCCCCGCGTCCAAGGCCGCCTGAAATTCCTTAGCCATCTGCACCAGGAACTCCTTATAGAACTTAGGCGCTAGGCGCACATAGTTCCACATGTACGAATCGTACTTAATGAGTTGATTGAACTTGAGCATGCGCGCGACGTCATCACTTGCGTGGTCGCGGGCATAATCCTCTCGAATCCAACGCTCAATCTCGGCATACTCGGTATTGACGCAAAAGACCTTAGCCGAAGAATTGACCGAGGAATTCTCGTTGTCCTGGCGATACGACAAGACGGCATCATGCAGGTAAACAGCCTTATCGGCGCACGCGATCACCTTAAAGGCGAATGACGTGTCCTGAAAGGATGCCCCCGGAGTCGGCAGGAACGTAATGCCGTTGCGCTCAAGAAAATCGCGACGGTACACGGCCGACCAAATCGACGGCTTTTGCTTAAAGAACTGAGTCGTATCGCTCGGGTGCACCGGCTTGCCGCAATCCTGAGGTCTAAACATCTCGTGCAGCGAGCGGCGCTCCTCGGGCTTAGACCAGTAGAAATCAAAGTTCGCCTTCGCAAAGTCGGCATTATTGCTATCGGCGGCCGAGACAAGCTTTTCGAGTGCGTCGGGCGCCATAAAGTCATCGGACTCCAAGATGCCAACGTACTTGCCACGCGCCATCTCCAGACCGTGATTCATCGAGTCGCCGTAGCCGCTGTTGGCCTTGTCGATCATCTTGACGCGCCCATCGCGCTCCATATACTCGCGGATAATCGCGGGCGATTTGTCGGTCGACCCGTCGTTAATGCAGATGATCTCAATATCCTTGAGCGTCTGCGCCAGGGCGGAATCGAGACACTCGCGCAGGTAGCGCTGAACATTGTAAATGGGGATAAGCAGCGACAGAACAGGGCTGCCAGAGGCGTTAGTAGACAAATGTGCTCCTTAGGAAATACCTGTCGTTTCATGGTATCAAAGGGTCAGCGCGCCAGCGGGCGTTTATATAATCTATGGAGCTCGCAGAGGAAAACCGATACGAAAGGACGTCATGCAGCCCAAAGCCGCACGCAACATAGCCATCGAAGCGCTGCGCTTAATCGCGGTCGCCGGCATCGCGGTGTTCCACACCTTTCAGTGGACCTTCCAGGCGACCTGTGCCGGCTTGCCGGAATACGCGCCGCTTGCCGCCTTCCCCTATTCCGGCGTGCTCGGTTTTATTAATCTGCTGGGCTGCTGGGCCAACGAGGTCTTCTTTATGATCTCGGGCTATTTTCTCATCGCCTCAGCCGCGCGTGCTTGGGACGGTGGAACAACGTGGAAGTCGCAAATGCAACGGACGGCGCAGCGTCTGGGCAAGGTCGTTATGCCCACTGCGTTTTATTGCGTCGTGGCGCTCGCGTGGTCCACGGTCGTCTCCCCCATTCCCGATGTTACCCTCAGCACGCACTACTGGTACACGCTAGGCCTTGAGTTTATCTGGGTCTATGCCGCCACGGTCTTCATGGCGCCATGGTTTGGACTGGCTAAGAGTCGACTCTCCCAGAAGAGCTACACGACGACGGTCATCGCCGTTGGCATCCTCGCATTTGTTGTTAACGGGTATATAGCCGCCATGAGTACGACAAGCGCCGGCGAGTTTTCTTGGCTCCAGAAGCTCATGAGCGCTGCCACGTACGTAATCGCGTTTTTGATCGGCGGTCTGCTCCGCGACGTTACCGATGTCATGGATTCGGACAGGGCGGGCGCCTTGGGCATGCGGTCGCTCGCTGCGATTTTGGCGCTCGCCACCATCCTGGAAGGAGCACTCTCCTTCACCGGCAACCTCACGGCGATGGCAGTCCTCTCCTACAAATCGACCTCGTTGATCTCGTTTGCCCTCGCTGCCGCCTCCCTGCTCTTTGCGGCTACCCGACGCAGGGCCTTAGGCAATCCGCGGAATGCAGGTGTCATCGTCACCTTATCGACCGCCACGCTCGGTTTCTATGTGATGCAGTCGCTCACCAGTAGCCTGTGGCGTCCCGTCTTCAACACCCTGCTCGCAAACATACTGGTCAGCCAAAACAGCCCGGCAGCTATATGTATCGTCACGGGTACCGTCATTAGCATCGTCTTTGCTCTGGCGCTTCTCATCATCGATGCAGCTAGAAGCCTTATCGCTCGCTAGCTCAAGCGGCAATAGACACGCTGCCGTCAGACGCCAAAGCCGCTACACCCGTGGCAGGTTCCTGCGTTTTATTCAAAGCTTGCCGGCAAGGTGCGGTGAGCCTTTACAATAGGACAGTCCCAAGGACGTATTCGATAGCTTCCGCGCAGCGCTCGCCCGCCGCGCGTGAAAGGATATATTGCCCCATGCCTTCAACCCTTCCCGCTCCCATCGATAAGCTCGCCATCGTTGTCGTTACGTACAAGCGCCAGGAACTCCTGGCCAACCTGTTCGACTCCATGACCGAGCTCACGGCAACGCCCTGGCGCATCGTGATTGTCGATAACGAGAATTCGCGCGAGACCGAGGCCATGTGCACCGCATTCAACGAGCGCCTGGCCAGCCTGTGGGGCATCGACACCGAGCAGCCCGACGCGCAGGGCGGCACCGACCGTGTCATCTACGCCCCGCAGCTCGAAAACGGCGGCGGTGCGGGCGGCTTCTCCGCTGGCACTAAATGCGCCTACGATCTGGGAGCCCAGTGGTTCTGGGTGATGGACGACGACGTGCTCGTCATCCCCGAAGGCATCGAGCGCTTGGCCAAGTGGACCGACCGCTACGATGTTATCCAGGGTTCGCGCCTGGACTTTGACGGCGGCGCCTTCTTTTGGCAGTACCAGCTCATCCTTTCGCTCGGCATTCCCAACCCTGTCGCCAAGTGGGACTTGGGACCCAAGGGCTACCGCACCATGAACCAACTGTGCTTTGAGGGCGGCATGTTCTCGCGCCGTGTGGTCGACAAGATTGGCCTGCCCGACGCGCGCTTCTTTATCTACGGCGACGATGCCTGCTACGGCTACGTAGCCAGCCAGCACTTCCCCGCCGCCGTTGTTGCCGACGTGGTGCTCAAGCGTGCCCGCGCCGTCTCCAACTGGGACATCGCCGGCAAACGACAGCTCAACTCCACGAGCGACACCAACCGCTACTACATCATGCGCAACCGCGGTTATCTGGCACGCTACATGCAGATCTACGGCGACTACCACCCCATGCTGTTCCGTCTGGGCAATGCCGCGACCTTCTGCAAGGAGTTCATTCGTCTGGCAGCAGTCGACAAATGCTTTAAGACCGGCATTCCGGCGCTGCGCCGCGGCATGAAGGACGCCCGCAAGATCGTTAAGGATCCCAACTGGAAGCCCATGCCGCCCCTGAAGGACGCCGAGTAGTAAAGGGCTTTCGCCCGCCGCTACAGTCGTTGACACACCACGGACACACGCTGACCGTCAAAGCCAAAGCCCCAACGCATGCGCCCGACGGCGGGGCGCGGCACGCGGATATCATCGATGCCGTCGCGCTCTATGTCGAGCAGCGCCTGAACCGCCAACAGTTCCAGGCCCAGGGCATCGACGCCAGGGTCGTACAACATGTTGACCGTAATGAGCGGTCGCTCATCGAGCATGCCGAGCGTGTCGGCCACGTCAAACACCCGACCGGTGGGAATCACCTGGATATCCCAGCGATCCGAGACGCCACTTCGCTTGGAGCTGGGATTGCAATAGCCGGGCAGTCCAAAGCAGAGCCCCTGAAGCGCCAGATGATAGGCTGTCGGCATATCTGATTGGCCCACATCGATGCCCAGATCGCCGATAGCACAGCTCAAAGCTTGCTTTACAGTGTCCTCGTCTCCTCGACACAGCCCATCATGGAACGAGTCGATAACTCCAACGTCCTCAACGGCGCACTCAAACCATTCCAGAATTACAAGACGGAGCGCCTGACGCACTTCGTTATTAGGCAGACGCAGGGAACGAAGGCACGCGCCGTCCTCCGAATGCCCCGTCATATCCGTCGTAAGGAATCCAGACAGATACAGCGCAGTCCAGATATCTTCGGGCTTGGCGGCATCGACCTCCTCGGCATGCATATGCACTGGCGCCTCAATAAACCCATGCGGCTCAACCAAATCGAACAATGTGGACAGGCGCATGAGATTCCAGTCGCCGACGCATGCGCTCAGACGGTCGGCGTAACCATACAGATCTGCCCGAACAGGCGCGACGCAATCGCGATGCGCGTAGTCCACCACGCGCTCCGGGCTCGAGCAATAAAAACCACCAAGCAGGTAGCCCTCGAGCCACTCACGCGCGTCATCCAGACAGCCGTTGCGACCGATGCAATCCAACAGCACCTGGACTTCGTCGTCCGAAAAACCGAACCATCGATCACACCAACTCGACAGTGGCGTCGCCGATCGATAGGAAACCCCACGCTGGGACAACGCAAGCTCGGCAGGATCGGGGCGCTCGCCCATCAGACACGTCAATCGCAACGAGTTGCCGGCGTCGGCAATGGTGTCGAACAACGTTCGGCTGAGCGACTCGAGGGAATCCACGCTACCGTCGTCCTTAGCGTCCAAACGCTTTGGACATACCGCGTCGTAGTCGTCTATCAGAAGAACAACCGGCTCATCGAAAGCCGTCTGGAGCAGTTTAATAAGCACGCCAGTCGCCGCATCGATCTCCTTATCGCTGGCCACCCCACGCGCCGCCCTCTCGATAAGACGAACCTCACGTCTTGACAGATCAGGCGCGGCAAGCAGCGGCAGCAATCGGGCGCACTCGTGCGCGACAGCGCTGCGAATAGCCGCCGCAGCATCAGCGTCACACCTCACAGCGGCAGTTGAAAAGTCAAGCGTGATGACCGGATAGCGCGCGTACTCATCACGATAGCGACCGCCGCCCGCCTGCCAAATCTGGGTGCCGACGAACGGACTTCGGTCCGGCCGCCGGTGATCAGGTCGTTCCAAATAGCATTTGAGCATCGATAGGTTCATGCTCTTGCCAAAACCCCTGGGCCGGCAGCAAAACGCGACGGATGCCTCACAATCCAACATATCGGCAATAAACATGGTCTTATCGACGAGTAAATACCGATTGATTGCATCGGAAAAGTCGTGTACATCAACCGGTAGAGCTGCGTTATCCGCATGATTGAGCAACCGCGCACCATAAGCATGAATAAAACCACAATTCACCTGTTCAGACACCATAAACTCTCCCTCTAACGCAGCACGATGCCCATTGTAACGAGCAGGCGGAGCGCAACAATATCGACTTGCAAAGGTTTCGGGTAACGGTAGCAACTGACACCCCAGGGGGCATAACAAATCGTTGCACAACAAAAACGGGGCCCGATGCGGCTGCACCGGACCCCGTCTCAAACGCTTTGAAAACAATCTGAAAGACTACTCCTCCGAGTCATCCTCCCCAGAATTCTTCTTCTGCTGATCGAGCTTATGCTTACCGCTCACGATAGATGTAGCGCCCAGCGTAGCCAAGCTCGCGCTGGCAAGGCTCGCCATCACGATCAAGTCGCCCGTCTTGGGCATGTTACCGCCCGAGAACTTAGTCGTTGTAGTCGTCGTGGTCGTGGTGGTCACCGTTTTGGAGTCATTTTGCTCCTGGTTCTGGTTGTCGGTGTTGCCCTTACCGCTGTCCTTGCCCCGCTGCTTTCTGTCCTCGGTCTTGTCCTTGCTCTTGTCCTTCTCCTCAGATTCAGAGTTCTTATCCTCGCCCTTCTTCTGTTCGGACTTGTCGCTCTTCTCCTCAGAGCTAGAACCCTTATCGGATTCGGTCTTCTCGGAAGCCTCGTCCTTGGAGTCGCCCTTTGCGGCTTCGGTCTTTTCCGCGGAAACCTGATCAGAGTTGTCCTTGTTCTGGGTCGAGCCGTTATTGACGCCAGCCATCAGCGAAGAGCCCAGCGTAGAACCAAGTTGCACGGAGAAAGAAGGCTTCTTGTCCGGCGAAGCAACGGGAGCGTCCGGCGCCTTATTCGAGTCGTCCTTGGAAGCATCAGAATCAGGGGTTGCGTCAGAGCCGGAGCCGTTGTTAGAGCCGGTGCCAACGGACGAATCGCTCGAGCCAGTGGAAGAGTCAGAGGAACCAGCGTCGGTCGAACCAGATGCGGCGCCGTCCGTATTGCCGGCAGAGCTTGAAGACGAATCGCCCGCAGCAGAGCCGTTTGAATCGGAGCCGTTCGAGGTAGAGCCGTTGTTGGTAGTGCCACCAGCAGAGCCATCACCGTCAGCATCGGTCGAGGGCGCATCCATCCTGTCATCATTGACATCGTCACTCGAGTCGTCATTCGAATCAGGTGTCGGCGAGGGCGCCGGCGTGGGCTCGGGCTGCACGGGCGTCGCAGCGGCAGCGGCCTCGTCCTCGGCGATATAAACCAAGCAGTCCTTCAGCTCGTTGCGGTAGCGGTTCTTCCAGCCCTCATGATACTGGGGCTGGCTCGAATACTTGGTCGCCACGTTATTGACCACACTGTTGGAAAGCGCCGTCACAAACTCGCGATCAGTCATACTATTAGAAAGGTTTGCCCAACGGAAGAAGTCCCTGCAGCCACCGGTGCCGCACATGTTGGTGATGCTCCACACCATGCCCTTAACGCAATCGGCACGGCCCGAAATATCAATGCCCAGGCCGCTCTTGAGCCACGCCTCGGTCACCGCATAGTACGAGTTGTACGCATACGCATCCTGCAGAGCCGAGAACTCAACAGGGTCGGTGTTATAAGCACCTTGGAAAGCCTCCTGCGCAATACGGCCCAACTCGGTGAGCTGGCCGTTCTCGTACATGGCATTGCTCGTGTTGGAAATCTCGCTGCCGCGATCAATCGCATCCTTGAGCATGCTGTATTTTTCGGGGTTGTAGTTGTAGGCCTGCTTCATAAACGGAATGAGCGACCATCGACGGTCGAACTGGTAATAACCCAGCGCGTTATAGCCGTCGCCATACGAAAAGCCCTGGTTATAGTTGCCATGGCTCTCGTACTTGGTAAAGTACTTCATCTCGGGGGTAACGTTAACAAACGAAACGCCCTGGACCGACCTCAGCACGCCCGAGAAGGACTGCTGGGTGTAGAGACCCTTATCGATATCGGTCGCATCCGAGGCAACGCCCGGCGTGGGCTCCTCGGCAGCGGCGGGTGCCGGCGCGGAAACGACGCCAAACGAAAGCGCCAGCGTCAGGCCCGCGACAATAGCAGAATGCTTGGGCTGCATAAGATCCTCCCTGCATTGGTGTAGTTAAAGTGCAGTTTGCAAAGATAAGAGTAAGTATTGCAGCTCGCCCGTTGTTGCACAACAACCCCTCGGTAAACAGCAACAACCCTCCGCGAAATCCGCGAAATCTAAAGGAATTAAACAAACTGGTCGTCGGGCACCAGAAGAAGATCGCCGTAGCGTCCCATCAGCCCGTCTCTCAACTGACAGAAAGCGGGGATATAGACGTTTAAGATACGCTGAATCAAATCTTGAGCGAGCTTGTTGTCATAGATATGGACGTTCGTATTGCGGTCTCTGAGCATATCTAGCCATGCCGCCTCATCAATAAAGTCGTAGAATCGGTAGGCTTCCTTCAAGATGGCACGAGGAGACCCCGATGCAGCAAGCGTGGCGCCCTCATACTCGAGCAGACGTTTAAGGAGCTTCCAGCTCAGTTCAAACTGAAGGTTGAACTTATTAATCAATCCACTCTGAACAAAATCATTGCTAAGATCCTGATTGGGTGCATCCTCAAGATTCGCCAAGGCGCTGGCAAAGTTCTCATATTTTTTCATACAGAATCACACCATCCCTGGCAATTTCATCGAGCAATTGCTGCGATAAGGACTCATCCAGATTGACGACGTCTATATCTAAAAGAGTATCAAGACGCTCCTCTATCAGATATGAGAAACGGTCGAAATCCCGGCAACCTGCTACAGCAATATCAATATCGCTCTTAGGCAAGTTGTCACCGCGGGCACGAGAACCAAACAGCACAACCCTCTCGGCGTCACATTCCCGAGCAAAAATCTCAATTTGCTTGTACACCTTGTCGAGAGATACCATCTGCAGCCCTACAGCTTAATGTCGAAGTTGATCTCGGGGACGGCAGCAAGGTCGGCCAACGTCACGCCGTCGACGTACTTTTCGATCACGTCGTCCAGACCGCGCCAGAATTTGACGGTCGAGCAAAGATCGCTGCGGGCGCAGCTGTTGTCGATGCCATCGCACGCCACCGGAGCCGTGCTGCCTTCGACGGCGCGCAGGATGTCGCCGGCACGCACCTCGGCCGGGTCCTTGGCCATCATGTAGCCGCCGCCCTTGCCGCGCACGCTCTTAAGTAGGCCCGCCTTCATGAGCGGACGAACCAGCTGCTCCAGATACTTTTGCGAGATACGCTCGCGGTCGGCGACCTCGCGCAGAGCGATCTTGCCCTCGGCGTCGCCCAGCGCTGCGATATAGATCATCAGTCGGAGGGCATAGCGGCCCTTAGAAGAAATGAGCATACCTACCCTCCCATCGCATCTTGGACAACATAACCAGGTTTGTTTGTCCCAAATCTTAAGTAAGTGGGACAAACACAACAGGTTATTTTGTCCCACATCTAGAAAAGTCGAGTGGATTAGTCGGGTTTTCCCTTGACTAACGCCGAACCCATAGTAACTTTATTCCGAGAAGATTCCTAGGGTTTCGTACACCCATGAGTACACCATATACAGAGAGGGACAGCATGAGCGCAAATCCGCTGCTTTCCATCGAAGGTCTGACCGCCTCCGTGGACGAGAAGACCATCCTCCACAACGTCAACCTTAACGTCGCCGCCGGCGAGACCCACGTGTTGATGGGACCCAACGGCGCCGGCAAGTCCACCCTTGGCCACCTGGTCATGGGCGACCCCGTCTACACGGTCAACGACGGCCGCATCGTCTTTGACGGCCAGGACATCACCGAGCTCACCACCGACAAGCGCTCGCGCGCCGGCCTGTTCCTGAGCTTCCAGGCCCCTGTCGAGATCCCCGGCGTGCCACTGTCGAGCTTTTTGCGCGCCAGTATCGCCGGCCGCCCCGGCCTGGAGATGAAGGGCAAGGAGTTCCGACGTCGCGTCAAGGAGCTCGCGGCCGAGCTCAACATGGATACCTCCTACCTCAACCGTGAGCTGGGCGTGGGCTTCTCGGGCGGCGAGAAAAAGAAGGTCGAGATGCTCCAGCTTCTGCTGCTGCAGCCCAAGCTCGCCATCCTAGACGAGACCGACTCCGGCCTGGACGTCGACGCGCTTTCCACCGTCAGCCACGGCATGGACGCCTACCGCAAGAGCTGCGACGGCTCCATGCTCATCATCACGCACAACACGCGCATCCTGGAGCACTTGGATGTCGACCGCGTCCACGTTATGGTCAAGGGTCACATCGTGCGCGAGGACGACGCCTCGCTCATCCCCTGGATCGACAAGAACGGCTTTGAGACCTTCGAGCGCGAGGCCGCCGAGCAGCGCGCCCAGGCCGAGGCCGCCGCTGCCGAGCAGCAGGCGTAAAGGGGCGACGTAATGACCAAGAACCGCACCGAGGTCGCGGACATCGACCGCAGCCTCTACGACTTCACCTATGGCGAGGAGGGATTCGAGCGCCTCGACGCCGGCATCACGCCCGACATCGTGCGCGAGATCAGCGCCAAGAAGGACGAACCGCAGTGGATGCTCGACCTGCGCCTCAAGTCCCTCGAGATCTTCAACCGCTTCCCCGATCCGACGTGGGGCCCCTCCATCGAGGGCCTGGACATGGACAACATCGTCACCTACGTCAAGCCCAACACCGACCAAAAGCACGACTGGGAGTCGGTGCCCGACGACATCAAGAACACCTTTGAGCGCTTGGGCATCCCCGACGCCGAGCGCAGCTACCTGGCAGGCGTCGGCGCGCAGTACGACTCCGAGCTGGTCTACCACAACATGCAGGACACGGCGTCCAAGATGGGCATCGTCTACTCCGGTATTGAAGAAGCCCTGCACGATCCACAGTGGGAACCGCTCATCCACGAGAAGTTTATGACGCTCATCCCGCCCACCGACCACAAGTTTGCGGCCTTGCACGGCGCCGTATGGTCGGGCGGCTCGTTTGTCTACGTGCCCAAGGGCACCAAGTTGGACTTCCCGCTGCAGAGCTACTTCCGCCTTAACGCCAAGGGCGCCGGCCAGTTTGAGCATACGCTCATCATCGTCGAGGACGATGCCGACCTGCACTTCATTGAGGGTTGCTCAGCGCCCAAGTACAACGTGGCCAACCTCCACGCCGGCGCCGTCGAGCTCTTTGTGGGCAAGCGTGCACATCTGCGCTACTCGACCATCGAGAACTGGTCCAAGAATATGTACAACCTCAACACCAAGCGTGCGCGCGTGGACGAGGACGGCGATATCGAGTGGATCAGCGGTTCCTTCGGCAGCCACGTGGGCTACCTCTACCCCATGAGCGTGCTCAACGGCCGCCGCGCCCGCTCGAGCTTTACCGGCATCACCTTTGCCGGCGCCGGCCAGAACCTGGATACCGGCTGCAAGGTCGTGCTCAACGCGCCCGATACCTCGGCAACCGTCGAGACCAAAGGTATCTCCAAGAGCGGCGGCATTCAGACCTTCCGCAGCTCTATCGTGGCCACGCCCAAGGCAGAGGGTTCCAAGGCAACCGTGAGCTGCCAGTCGCTCATGCTCGATGACCAGAGCCGCTCCGACACCATCCCCGCCATGGACATCCGCGCCAAGAACGTCGACATCGGCCACGAGGCCACCATCGGCCGCATCGGCGACGACAAGGTGTTCTACCTGATGAGCCGCGGCATCTCGGAGGAAGAGGCCCGCACCATGATCGTCAACGGCTTTGCTAACCCGGTCTCCAAGGAGCTGCCGCTGGAGTACGCCGTCGAAATGAACAACCTGATCAAGCTCGAGATGGAAGGAGCGATCGGATAATGAAACAGGAAACCAACGCCGCTGCTACCACGCTCGAGCAGGTCAACGCGATGCCCGCAGCAACCTGGGGCTGGTTGAAAATGAACCAGACCAAGCTCGAGCTCTCTGACGAGCTTGCCGCCACTCCCGCCGAGGCCGTTGAGGTCGAGGGCTTGGACGAGCAGTTCTCCGGCGCGGCCGACGCCTTCGACACCGCCATGGACGCCATGGCCGAGCGCTTCCCCGAGCGCCGTGCCTCCGCCCCCGGTGATGCCGCCGACCGCGCCCGCATCACGCCCGAGACCGAGCTCGATGTCCCCGCCACCTCCGTCTACCAGGCCGGTGCCATTAAGCTCGAGGAGGAGCTCTCCCCTGCTGAAGCCTTCGAAACCGGCATGGGCGAGGCTGCCTACGCCTACTTGGCCGAGCACGCTACCAAGCGCATCGTCATCGATGTGCCCGCATACCAGCACGCCACGGTTACCGTGCGTGTGAGCGGTGTCGATGCCGCCGCGGCCATCGCCGCCATCGACATCGTCGCTCGCCCGCAGGCAACGCTCGACCTGCATATTGCCCTAGACTCTCCTGTTACCGGCGAGGGTGTCGTGGGCTCCGTGCTACGCGTGTGCGCCCACGAGTACGCCACCGTCAACGTGACCTGCACGCAGACACTCGACGACAGCTGGATCGCACTCGACGACACCGGCCTGTTCCTGGACGAGGGCGCGCGCGTCAACGTGCAGCACACCGTCCTGGGTGCCGGCGCCAGCGCCACCGGCCTTGCCGGCGACCTGCTGGGCGACACCGCCAAGGTGACCATCGATACCGATTACCTGGGCGCCCGCGAGCAGGTGCGCGACTTTAACTACGAGCTGCGCCACCGCGGTCGCAAGACCGAGTGCGAGATCGACGCCAACGGCGTGCTGACCGGCACGTCCAAGAAGGTCTACCGTGGCACCATCGACCTCGTGCACGGCTGCAAGGGTGCAACCGGCACCGAACGCGAGACGGTGCTTTTGGCCAACAAGGGCGTCGACAACAAGACCGTTCCCGTCATTCTCTGTGACGAGGACGACGTCGCCGGCAACCACGGCGCCACCATCGGTCACGTCCGCGACGAGCAGCTGTTCTACCTCGCCTGCCGTGGCCTTGACCAAAACGCTGCCGAGGACCTGTTCATCCGCGCCAAACTGGAGGACGCCGCGCTTTCCGCCACCGACGAGCGCACCCGCGCCGCCGTCGTCCGCCTAGGCAACAACCTGATCGACAACTTTGAAGAGGAGCTCGCATGATCGACACCGAGCACGTTAAATGCGACACCTGTACTGCCCCCGAGCCCATGGAGCTCGACGCCAGCGACGAGGCTTCGCGCTGCTGGCCCACCGTGGACATCGAGACCAACCCCTACAAGGGCCAGTTCCCGCTGTTCCAGCAGCACCCCGAGATCGCTTTCCTCGATAGCGCCGCCACCGCGCAGCGCCCTGCCTGTGTGCTCGACGCCGAACGCGACTTCTACCAGCGCATGAATGCCAACCCCCTGCGCGGCCTGTACTCGCTGTCCGTCGAGGCCACCGACGCCATCGCGAAGGTCCGCCAGCAGATCGCCGACCTCATCGGCGCCTCACAGGCCAACGAGGTCGTCTTCACCCGCAACACGAGCGAGTCGCTCAACCTGGTCGCTAAGAGCTTTGCGCCCACAGTGCTCGAACCGGGCGACGAGGTCGTCATCACCATCATGGAGCACCACTCCAACCTGATTCCGTGGCAGCAGGTCTGCCGCGAGACCGGCGCCAAGCTCGTCTACCTCTACCCCACCAAGACCGGCCAGCTCACCACCGAGGAGGTTCTTGCCAAGGTGGGTCCCAAGACCAAGATCCTAGCCGTGGGACAGGTCTCCAACGTGCTGGGCGTCGAGAACCCGGTCAAGAACCTCGGCAAACTCGTGCACAAGTACGGCGGCTACCTGGTCGTCGACGGCGCGCAGTCGCTGCCGCACATGCCGGTCGATGTGGCCGACCTGGGCGCCGACTTCTTTGCCTTTAGTGCGCACAAGGCCATGGGCCCCATGGGCATCGGCGTGCTGTGGGGCAAGATGGACCTGCTCAACGCCATGCCGCCCATGCTTACCGGCGGCGAGATGATCGATTCGGTCACCGAGCAGAACGCTGTCTGGGCTCCCGTCCCCGAGAAGTTCGAGGCCGGCACGCAGGACGCCGCCGGCATCTTCGCCACGGGCGCCGCACTCGATTACCTGGTCAACACGGTGGGTTACGAGAACATCCAGGCCCGCGAGCAGGCACTCGTCCACTATCTGATGGGCGAACTCATGCAGCTCGACTTTGTCCAGATCATCGGCTCCATCTATTGGGACAACCACCACGGCGTCGTGAGCTTTAACGTCAAGGGCATCCACCCGCACGACGTAGCGAGCATCATGGACATGGACGGCGTCTGCATTCGCGCCGGCCACCACTGTGCGCAGCCGCTGCTCACCTGGCTGGGCGTCGAGAACCTTGCCTGCTGCCGCGCCAGCGTGGCCTTCTACAACGACAAGGCCGATATCGACAAGTTCATCGCCGGCCTGCATCACGTTTGGAGCACGTTCAATGGGTAATCTGTACACCTCCACCACGTTTATGGAGCACAACTCGCACCCCGACTACAAGTACGAGATGGACGCCCCCACGCACGAGCACGACGGCATCAACCCCAGCTGCGGAGACGAGCTCACCTTGCAGCTACGTGTCGAGAACAACGTGATCGAGGAGGCCTCCTTTACCGGCCACGGCTGCGCCATCAGCCAGGCAAGCGCCGACATCATGGCCGACCTCATCACCGGCGAGACCGTCGAGGAAGCTCGCCGCTTGGCAGAGCTCTTCCTCGCCATGATCCGCGGCGAGCAGCTCTCCGAGGAGGACCTGGAAGATCTGGACGAGGCCGCCCAGCTCCAGGACATCTCGCACATGCCCGCCCGCGTCAAATGCGCCGAGCTCGCCTGGCGCACCCTCGACGGCATGCTCGAGGGGCAAGCAAACCAGTAGCGTATGCCCCGAATCCAAGGTTTTTGATTGCCGAGCCGCCCGATACGGGCGGCTCTGTTTTTTCTAATGAGCGCGAACGCACAAAGTCCGCGCGTCCGGCACCCCGTCTGTCATTTACCACACAGCCAGACGCGAACACGGGCGTTTTCCACAGCACCAAAGGCCTGCGGCAGGGCCACGAGCACGCCTAGCATCGTCCCATGCCCCATCCAGCTGGGCTCCGATTCGCTTCGCGCCTGCTGCAGACGGGTCCCATAGGGAGCGGCGTGCATTTTTGCGAGTATTCAGCACGCCAAGCTGTGTGTATACGCATCGAAAGCGTTAATCAACGTCTCCAGGCGCATATATAGTGCGTTTTAGAACAAGCATCGTGGTCTCAGGGGCGCAAACATGAGCTTCGGGAGCGCATCGGCAGGCATAAATAGCTTCGGGGCCCGTATGTTGCAAAATTGCGACGGTAGTGGCAGTACCGCGATGCTGAAAACTCCATTTTTTGCACGGCGCAGATGGGGGTAGGCACGGGCAAACCCGGACTGAGCCCTTATTTTATGCAAGATGGCGATTGTTCTATGCATATTAAGAAGTGCAGTTGCCGCACCAAGCTTTTGAACGCTTGTTGCGGCGTATGGACGACCCCATCTGCGGCGCACAGGCGACCCTACATCACGTTTCCGCCAGTCCGCATCGCCGTCCGCGCGCGGGCACGCACAATACGAGAGACGGTACTTTTGCCAATCCCGGTATAGCGCTCAATCTGGCGCACCGTGAAACCGGCATCGTGCAATCCAAAAATAACGGTATCGCGCTGCGCCGGCGGTGCGGCTTTAACCCCGCGAAGCGGAACCCCGAGTTCCTTAGCCATCTTGCCGGCAAAGGCGTGGCGTTCCCACTCCGTCTCTTTCATATCGCCCAGCGCTGGCTCGCCGCCGTCGGGCGTCGAAAGTGAATAGGCAATAAAGCCCTCGGCAGAACCAAAGAGCTCAAGCACGCAAGAAGGATCAGAAAATCCCCTCGCGACATCAGCCGCGTCACCGTCGTAAGCGCGCAAATGCTCCGCAAAGCTGCTCCAGGGATAACGCTCGATTAGGCCAACGCCCGCCTCCTGTGGATCGGCGTGTACGGAGCGAATAGCCTCCATCACCTGCCAGTCGGTATCGAGCGAGCGCCGGTCAAAACGGTTCTGGAACAGATGACCTGTGCGCCCCGTGCGTTTATTGAACCGCCGCGCGTACGTCAAAAGCAGCCGGTGCATCGCCGCGCTCATCGCGTCCTCGTAATCTGCCAGCACCAGATGCACGTGATTGCCCATAAGACACCAAGCGATAACCGTGACGCCTGCCTCCCGGCAGCAGTCGCGCATCAACTCCAAAAACTCCCACCGGTCTTCATCGCCCTCAAAGATGAGCTGCTTGCCCACACCGCGGGCACAGACATGGTAAAAGCCGGTAACCGTTCTCCAAACGCGCTGCATGGCGCTCCCTTCGCCGGGATCTGATTGCCATCCGATACAGCACGATTGAAGCGTGCCATCAAAACATTCACGCAAAACAATACACTCGCGCGGCCAAAGGCAGTAAACGGGCGGCGGACGGCACCGTTGCAACAGGTCAGACCCCGTAACGCATACAAGAGCCGACCAAAAGCTTGCCAAAGACGAACCCCCTCTACGGAAGTTCGCGACCACAGAACATATAGTTAAACCGTTTCAATTAAAACTTCCGGACTTCTCGCTACGAAAACTGAGCCGTTCGCCGAATATTCCGTGCATTTCGCGGTATTATAGGGGCTGCATGTCATGTCCCTTTCGAAGGGTCGCCCGGCAATCGCCAGCCACGACCCCCAGACGGGACGCCAACACGATAGAGAGGAGAGGCATGCAGTACTCACAGGAAGTGGAGAACATGTGCCCCGTTGCCAAGGGTGCATACCACGGCCCCGCACCCATCCCCGAGGAGGGCAAGTGGGTCCAGGCTAAGGAGATTTCCGACATCTCCGGTCTTACGCACGGTGTGGGTTGGTGCGCACCTCAGCAGGGCGCCTGCAAGCTCACGCTGAACGTCAAGGACGGCATCATCGAGGAGGCCCTCGTTGAGACCATCGGCTGCTCGGGCATGACCCACTCTGCCGCCATGGCTTCCGAGATTCTTCCCGGTAAGACCATCCTCGAGGCCCTCAACACCGACCTCGTCTGCGACGCCATCAACGTTGCTATGCGCGAGATCTTCCTGCAGATCGTTTACGGCCGCAGCCAGACCGCGTTCTCCGAGGGCGGCCTGCCCGTGGGCGCCTCCCTCGACGACCTCGGCAAGGGCCTTCGCTCTCAGGTCGGCACCATGTTCGGCACCAAGGCCAAGGGCGCTCGTTACCTCGAGCTCGCTCAGGGCTACGTCACCCGCATGGCTCTCAACGACAAGAACGAGATCATCGCGTTCGAGTTCCTGAACCTCGGCAAGTTCACCGACGCCGTCAAGGCCGGCAAGACCCCCGAGGAGGCCATCGCTGGCGCTATGGGCCACTATGGTCAGTGGGAGAACGCTGCCAAGTACATCGACCCGCGCACCGACGAGGAGACTCACTCCGTCGCCAGCGTGTTCCCGGTTCACGAGTAGAAAGGGAGGGAAATAACTATGACTGTTACGTTCGAAGGTTACGAGCGCCGCGCTGACAAGATCAACAAGTGCCTCGCCGACAACGGCATCGCCTCCCTCGAGGAAGCTCTGCAGATCTGCACCGACAAGGGCTTCAACCCGCGTGAGATCGTCAATAACACCCAGTCCATCGCCTTCCAGAACGCCGAGTGGGCCTACACCCTCGGTTGCGCTCTCGCTGTCAAGCGTGGTGCCAAGACCGCTTCTGAGGCAGCCGCCATCATCGGCGAGGGCATCCAGGCCTTCACCGTTCCCGGCTCCGTCGCCGAGGACCGCAAGGTCGGTCTGGGCCACGGCAACCTGGGCGCTATGCTGCTCTCCGACGACACCGAGTGCTTCGCCTTCCTGGCCGGCCACGAGTCCTTCGCTGCCGCTGAGGGTGCTATCGGCCTGGCTCTGAACGCCAACAAGGCTCGCAAGAAGCCGCTGCGCGTTATCCTGAACGGTCTGGGCAAGGACGCCGCCCAGATCATCGCCCGCATCAACGGCTTCACCTACGTGAAGACCCAGTTCGACTACTACACGGGCGAGCTCAAGGTCGTCGAGACCATCCCTTACTCCGATGGCCCCCGCGCTGCCGTTAACTGCTACGGCTCCGACGACGTCCGCGAGGGCGTTGCCATCATGTGGCACGAGAACGTCGACATCTCGATCACCGGTAACTCCACCAACCCCACGCGCTTCCAGCACCCCGTCGCTGGCACCTACAAGAAGGAGCGCCTCGAGGCTGGCAAGAAGTACTTCTCCGTCGCTTCTGGTGGCGGCACTGGCCGTACCCTGCACCCGGACAACATGGGCGCCGGCCCTGCCTCTTACGGCATGACCGACACCATGGGCCGCATGCACTCCGACGCCCAGTTCGCCGGTTCTTCCTCCGTGCCTGCGCACGTCGACATGATGGGTCTCATCGGCATGGGCAACAACCCCATGGTCGGTGCCACCGTCGCCTGCGCTGTCGCCGTCGAGGAGGCCCTCAAGGCCTAATCGCGCCCGCGCGATGCTCATATAGTTGAGCTTTAGAGCCGCTACCCACCCGGGTAGCGGCTCTTTTTGTTTGCGCTGTCGCAGGGTAGCTAATGCCGATATATCAGTTGGGGCGAAATACGAGATGTGATGAGACGGAGCGCCAGAGCGTCCATGACGCCCACCTGCCATATGTGCCCTTTACCGATTTGCCGAGTCTTTGCGGCCCCATTGCCGATCACCCGTGCGACAATGCGCCGGACGAGAAAGGAATCCGATGGAATCGACTGACGTACTGGTAATTGGATCTGGCATTGCGGGCCTTTGCGCCGCCATCGAAGCGGCACGCACGGGTGCAACCGTCACTGTGGCAAGCGCCGGAAAGACTATGAGTGGATCGAGCTTCTTCCCCGGAACCTGGGGCCTGGGGCTTATCGGACCCGTTAACGAAGACGACGAACAAGACCTCATCGATACCATCCAGACCGTTGGTGGTGGCGTCGCCGACCCCGAGCTTGTCCAGACGTTTGTCCACAGCATTCCCCAAGCAATTGAATGGCTCGAGCAAGACCTAGGCGTTGAGCTCCAGCGTCCGCAAAGCGCTGAGAGCGCCCAGCAAAAGCAATTTATCCCCTGTTTTGACCACAAGACGCGCATGTGGCGCGGCCTCACCCGTAAGCCCCTTGAGGACGCTCTGACGACCCGGATCGAGTCGCTCGGCATTCGCCTGCTCCCCCGCCATGAGCTTATCGACCTTGTTGAAGATACGAACGGCAGAATAACCGGAACCGTGCTCTACGACCTCACCGAAAATCGAATCGTGCCCTTTGCCGCCAAGGCCACGATCATCGCAGCCGGTGGCACAAGCGGCCTGTTCGAGCGCAGCCTTACGTCGGCTGATGTGCTCAGCTCCTCGCAGGCCATCGCGCTGGCGCACGGCGCAACACTTACTAATATAGAGTTCATGCAGATGATGCCCGGTTTCATCGAGCCCAAGCGCAACCTGGTCTTCAACGAGAAAACCTGGCGCTACGTACATGTAGACCAGCCGGTAGATATTGCCGACGACAAGCTGGACGACCTGCTTGAGCAACGCTCCGGATACGGTCCCTTCACTTCGCGCCTGGCTTCCAGCGCCATCGATCTCGTCATCGATCAGGCAGGTGTCGAAGGCCTGGCACTCCACTACGACTTTCCCCGCGAGGATGTCCCAGAGTTTGTGCAGACCTTTGCCACCTGGCTGCAAGACGAGCACGGCATCGCCCCGACTGACGAGATGCGCGTTGCGATGTATGCCCACGCCGCTAACGGCGGCATCAAGATCGATAAGACCGCGCAAACGGGCGTTGAGGGCCTCTACGCTTGCGGCGAGGCGACAGGCGGCATGCACGGCGCCGACCGCATTGGTGGCTTGTCAAGCGCCAACGGCATCGTGTTCGGGCGCATCGCAGGCGCATCGGCAGCCCAAGCAGCACAGAAAGAGCCCGAGACAGCCCTGAAGGCGGATATCGCCCTCCCCCAGTACGGCATAGCCGCAACAGATGCCGAACGCCTGACACACAGCCTAAGGCACACGATGAGCACCTATTGCATGATCAACAGGACCGAAACAGGCCTATCCGAGGCACTACACGAGCTTGAAAACATTCAAGATGATGCCACAGCTCTAAATAAGCCGCATGCCAACGACAGCGAAATCGCTGCGCTCGCCCGCATACAGTCGCAGATTCAACTAGCACAGGAAATGGTCAAAGCCATGCGCAACCGAACCGAAAGCCTGGGCTCGCACTATCGAGCGAATTAAACTGGACACCTATCTAAAGCAGAACACAACTAATCGATATCTATGGGCCCCGTGAGCTCGAAGTGGCACGGGGCCCATTCGTGTCCGCACGGCAGCGTATCCTTATTCCGAATACAGAGCGTGCAAAGCCTGCATAGACAATAGACCAGCGAGGAGGAGATATGGACAGTAGAGATATCGAGAAGTGGCGTGTCAAACTTGATAGCTACGCCAATGTGGAAGACGGCGTTGAGTATTGGCTCGCACGCGATTTAATGGAACCCATGGGATACACTCGATGGGAGAACTTCGCCGAAGTTGTTAAGAGGGCAAAAGTCTCGTGCGAAACAAATAAAACTCCAGTTGATTCCCATTTTCGTGACACCACGAAAATGGTAACTGCCGGTGTCGCCGCTCGTGCGGTTAAAGACTACAAGCTTACGCGCTATGCATGCTATTTAATCGCCCAGAACGGAGATTCAAACAAGCCAGAGATTGCACTCGCCCAAGCATACTTTGCCGTGCAGACGCGCCGCCAAGAGCTCATAGAGCAGCGCTTCGCAGAGATTCAGCGCTTACAGGCGCGCCACTCGCTATCCGATTCAGAGAAACAGCTCTCGGGTATTGCATTCAAACGCGGCGTGGACTCCAAAGGATTCGCGATCATCAAGTCGAAGGGCGATGAAGCGTTATTCGGCGGCAGAAGCACGGCGGAAATGAAGCAGCAGCTCGGCATACCCAAGAGCGCGGCATTGGCGGACAGGTTAGCCGATGTCCTCATCAAAGCAAAGGACCTTACGAACTCGATGACGGCCTTCAACGCCGAGGAACACGACCTGTACGGTCTGGACAAGATCAAGCAAGAGCACGTCGAGAACAACACAAGCGTGCGTGGCAGCCTCATCGACCGCGGAATTGTACCCGAGAACCTACCGCCTGCCGAAGATACAAAGAAGCTCGAACGTCGCGTGAAAGAAGACGAGAAAAAGCTCAAGGAGGGTACAGACGGATTCACCGACCCCCAGGGCAGGCTCGACTTGTAAAGCGTCTGTGCCCTTACGGGTTCGGCCTCATGCGAGGTTAATAAAAAAGACGGCCAACCGAAGTTGACCGTCTTAACAATCTTTGGTGGGCCGTCAGGGGGTCAGCCTGCTTTGCAGGCGGCCGCTTCGGCGCTTTGCGCCTTGCGCGCTGCGCTGGTAAATGCTTACGCATTTCCTCAGCTTCGCGCCCCGACGGGTTCGACCCCATGCGAGGTCAACAAAAAAGCGACCAGCCTAAGCCAGTCGCTTTAACATGCTTTGGTGGGCCGTCAGGGGGTCGAACCCTGGACCTTGGGATTAAGAGTCCCCTGCTCTACCAACTGAGCTAACGACCCAAAGCTAAAGTCCGTCGTAGCGGACTTTAGAGGAGATATCGTGTGGTGGGCCGTCAGGGGGTCGAACCCTGGACCTTGGGATTAAGAGTCCCCTGCTCTACCAACTGAGCTAACGACCCGATATCAACACGAAGCAAGAACTGGGGTGGGTAAAGGGACTCGAACCCTCGACCTACGGGACCACAACCCGTCGCTCTAGCCAACTGAGCTACACCCACCGTGTCCTGTGCGCTTCGCGCTCGACTATTATTGCAAGGAACGCCACGCGATGCAAGCCCCAATTTTCAAGAATTTTGAAAAGAGTTTTTCGAGACCATTTCGAGCAATTCCCACCGGTTTCATAGGAGTAAACTTGCCCCACTGCAAATGCTCGAAAGGACAAGCATGAAAGAACTCTCCAACCGTACGGCAACGTTTACCGATTCGGTCATCCGCCGCATGACGCGCATCTCCAATAAGTATGGCGCCGTCAACCTGTCGCAGGGCTTCCCCGACTTCGATCCCCCGGCGCAGCTGCTCAACAGCCTGAGCGCCATCGCCAGCGACCCCAAGCCGCTCTATCACCAGTACTCCATCACCTGGGGCTCCCAGGCCATGCGTGAGGCGCTTGCCGCCAAGCAGGAGCACTTTATGGGCATGCCGATCAACCCCAACGAGAACATCGTGGTCACCTGCGGCTCCACCGAGGCCATGATGGCCGCCATGATGACGGTCACAAACCCCGGCGACAAGGTCGTCATCTTCTCGCCATTCTACGAGAACTACGGCGCCGACACGATCCTCTCGGGTGCCGAGCCCATCTACGTGCCGCTTAACCCACCTGCGTTCGACTTTGACCGCGAGACACTCGAGGCGGCCTTCCGCGACAACGATCCCAAGGCCATCGTCCTGTGCAACCCTTCCAACCCCTGCGGCAAGGTCTTTACGCGCGAGGAGCTCACCTTAATCGCCGACCTCTGCAAAAAGTACGACGCCTACTGCATTACCGACGAGGTATACGAGCACATCGTCTACGCGCCCCACGAGCACGTCTATATGGCCACGCTGCCCGGCATGTTCGATCGAACCATCAGCTGCAGTTCGCTGTCTAAGACGTACTCCATCACCGGCTGGCGTCTGGGCTACACCATCGCCCCGGCCCAGATCACCGAGCGCATTAAAAAGGTCCACGACTTCCTCACCGTGGGTGCTGCCGCTCCCCTGCAGGAAGCTGTCGTCACCGCCCTCAAATTCGACGACAGCTATTACCAGGAGGTCCTCGACCTCTACACCGCCAAGCGCGACCTATTCTGTCAGGGGCTCGATAGCATCGGTCTTGAGCACAACGTGCCGCAGGGCGCCTACTATGTGATGATGGATATCTCGGAGTTTGGCTATGACAGCGACCTCGACTTCTGTGAGGATTTGGCCTCCAAGGTGGGCGTGGGCGCCGTTCCGGGCTCGAGCTTCTTCCGCGAGCCCGTCAACCATCTGATTCGTTTCCACTTTGCCAAGCGAGACGAGACGCTCAACGCTGCGCTTGAGAACCTCAAGTCGCTACGTGATAAAATCAACCCGCGCGGGTAAGGACGGTCAGTAACTAAAGGCACTAAAGAAACCTCGTGAACCCGTTGGGCCATGAGGTTTCTTTTTATAGCGACCTCATTTATTTTTTAGAGCGCTATACTTTAGTCACGGAGCAACTCGTCCAGAGAGGAATACTATGGCAGAGCAGCAGCTTATCGGAGCGCTCGAGGCCGGCGGCACCAAGATGGTCTGCGCCACGGGCTATGCAGACGGCACGGTCCTGGAACGCGAGCAGATTGCGACCACGACCCCGCAGGAGACCGTTGAGGCCGTCAACGCATGGTTTGCCGACAAGGACATCGCCGCGCTGGGCATCGGCGCCTTTGGCCCCACCGCAGTCAACCCTGCCTCGTCCCAATACGGCAAGATCCTGGAGACGCCCAAAACGGCATGGCGCTACTTTGACCTGCTGGGCACCATCCAAAACGAGCTCAATATTCCCTGCGGCTACGACACCGACGTCAACGTCGCCTGCCTGGGCGAGGTCACCTTTGGTTGCGCCCAGGGCCTCACTGACGTGGTGTATCTGACCATCGGTACCGGCGTGGGCGCCGGCGTGCTCTCGGGCGGTAAGCTCGTGCACGGCATGATGCATCCCGAGGCCGGTCACATCCTGGTCACGCGCGACCCGCGCGACACCATCGGCGAGCACAGCGGCTGCCCCTTCCACGACAACTGCCTCGAGGGCCTCATCGCCGGTCCCGGCGTCAAAAAGCGCTGGGGTGGCAAGAGCGCCGGAGAGATGGCCGATGACCCGGAGGCCATGGACCTGCTCGCCGGCTATCTGGCGCAGGCGCTCATGACCTACATCCTGTGCTACGCACCGCAAAAGATCGTCATCGGTGGCGGCGTGGCCGACCACACCCCCATCGTGCCGCTCGCGCGCAAGAAGTGCGCCGAGATGCTCAACGGCTACATCGTCACGCCCGAGATGGCCGACATCGATAGCTATATCGTCAACAACAGCCTCGAGGGCAAACAGGGCATTATGGGCTGCTTGGCCCTGGGCGCTCAGGCGCTTCAGTAGCAGACGCACCCACAGGGCGTGGCGCGCCCGGCAAATCCGACCTACGGAACGACGCCACCACGCCTCATATAAGCCCTCAAATAAAAAAGGCCGCCTAGGACCAAACAATACGTCCTAGGCGGCTTTTTTGGCGCGCATCAGCGGCCGTAAGAGATATCGGAGCACAACGCCCGTTGCCGCACCACAGCAGTCGATCATCACATCGGTGATCATGCCGGCGCGTCCCGGCACAAAGAGCTGAATCGTCTCGTCGATCGAAGGAATCAGCAGCAGGAACACCGCCGTGGGCAGCAGCACGTCAAAGGTGCGCCGGCCCTCAAAATCAAAGGCGTGCGTTGCCAAGATGCCGAGCACCATATACTCGGTAAAATGCGCGCATTTGCGAACAACAAAGTTGGTCACCCATTCATATGGAAGTCCCACGCCGCGCAGGAAACCGCGGATAGCTTCCATGACCGTTAGGCTCAGCGAACCCGACCCCGAGCCGGGAACCAGCGAATTACCCCAGATCAAGAGCCCCATCAGGCAGGTCACGACCGCCCATTTTCGATTGATCTTAACCATGCAGAAGTTATGCCTCCGCGCGGAGCGGCGCGAAGCTGGCGGTACCGCCCTCGATAACGCTCAGATAGGCACGGCCCGTACGCTTGGCGGTAGAGGACTGCAGGCGCTCGATCTCTTCCTCGAGGATCTGATTGACGCGCTCGTGACGACGATTTTCCATAATGCCGGCGGCAATAGCCTCGGCTCGCTCGATGCCCTCGCGCGAGATACGGGCGGTATCCTCGGGGAACACAGCGCTGTGACGGCCGACATAGGCGGGTGCAGCAGGCTGAGGGGCAGCGACGGGAGCGGGAGCTGCAACAGGAGCAGGCTCGTCGATCTCGTCCAGAATCGCGGTGGCAGCGGCCCACATGTCCTCGTGGCCCGAGTAATCGGCCATGGGGACATCAACCTCGAGCGAGGCATCCGGAAGGTCGCCGGTGTCGATGCGATCTTGGGCATCAATCGATGCGGTGATGGCTGCAGGCTCATCGAGGTCATCGAGATCGATGTCCGCGGCACCGAAAATGATAGGCATGCTGGCGAGGTTTGCGTTGTACGGCGCAGCCTCAGCCGCCTGTTGCTGGGCAGGAGCGCCCCAAAGCGAGCTTTCGGCGGCACGGCGGGCGGCAACGGCCTCCTCGTCCGCGGTCATGGCTTCATCAACGTACGAATTATCGGCAGAAGCGTTCACGTCCGCCGAGGTGGCGCTGCAGGCGTTATTGGCTGCCGCGTTGGCAACGAGTGCCACAAAAGCCGCCGTGCTGCCCGCAGGGGCGGCCTGGGAGCCAGACACGGCGCGTGCCGCGGCGGCGATGTCGTCGCGATTGAAGGAGCCGGTCTGCCCGCCGTTGGTGAGCTCGTCGATGGCGACTTGATAGACGTCGCGCGAGCGCGCAGGGTCGCAGCTCACCGGCGAATCGTCGTCGAGCATACTGTCGATCATGGACCAAGCCTCGGCCTCGTCCATGGCATCTGCGGCTCGAGCGATGGTAGGGACACCATCATCGGCATGACGGCGCTGGAACGCACCAGTCAGGCCGGAAAGGAATGCCGAGGTAGACTGCTCCGACTGAGCCTGAGAAGCAGAAGCGGCAGCATATGGAGTCGCATCCTGCTGCTGAGCTGGAATCGAGGCGGTCTTGAACTCGCTTTGATGCTGATTGAGATTGGCGGCACCGCCCATGGCATCGGGCTGGAACAGACGCTCTTCACGCTGCGCACGGTACTCGGAGATACCCAGCGAGGCGGCATAGATGCCCACGCCCGCCACCGCACCGACGGCAAAGGGAACAGCGCCCGCGACAACCGTCTCGTTGACCGACGAGAACGGCAGCGTCGCGGCATACATCACCACGGGGGCGGCAAGGCCGATCCCGCAGGAAAGTCCGGCAAGGACTGCTCGTTGTGTTGCATCAGAAGAAGCCATGAGCTCTCCCCATCTTCCAGCACCCAAATCGCATCATTCAGTTGGCTGCGCGAGAGAAGATGAAGCGGGGCTATGCCCCAAAGCAACGGTATATGGTTCGTTTCATCTGCGTTTTCCGTCGCGAAGCTTAAAAGCTATTATGCGAAACCGCCCTGCCGATTGCAAGCGACGATGTCGGATTGAAACGGGAAACCTGCTGCTCGTCGGTCTTACGGTCAAAAATAAGCGCGGAGCGGCGCTATAGAAAAGGGCCGAGGCTCAAAGCCCCGACCCTTTATCGCATTGATGACTATCGCAGCGCGTGGATGACAACCTAGAACGTCTGCTCGTAGTCGCTGTGTTTTTTGGCCGAACGCACCAGGAACTCCTGGTTGGTGTTGGTGCCCTTCAGACCCTTGATAAACGACGCCGCCGCACGCTCGGTATTGTTCATGCCGGCAAGAATGCGACGCAGACCAAAGACAAACGGACGCATCTGCTCGTCGACCAACAGGTCCTCGTTACGCGTACCGGAGGCAACGGGGTCGATAGCCGGGAAGATGCGGCGGTCGGCCAGGTCGCGGTCGAGCTTAAGCTCCATGTTGCCGGTGCCCTTGAACTCCTCGAAAATGACCTCGTCCATCTTGGAACCGGTGTCGATGAGGGCAGAGGCCAGGATGGTGAGCGAGCCGCCGTTCTCGATATTGCGGGCTGCACCCAGGAAGCGCTTGGGCGGATACAGTGCCGCCGAATCGACGCCGCCCGAAAGGATGCGGCCCGAGGCAGGCGCCGCCAAGTTGTAGGCGCGGGCGAGGCGCGTGATGGAGTCGAGCACCACCACGACGTCGCCACCCAGCTCTACGATGCGCTTGGCGCGCTCGATGACGAGCTCTGCCACGCGGGTGTGGTTGTCGGCAGGCATATCGAAGGTCGACGCCACAACCTCACCCTTGATGGAACGCTGCATATCGGTGACCTCTTCGGGGCGCTCGTCGACGAGCAGGCAGATGAGGTGCACCTCGGGGTTGTTAATCGAGATAGACTGGCAGATCTTCTTGAGGATCGTGGTCTTGCCGGCCTTGGGCGGGGACACGATCAGGCCGCGCTGGCCCTTGCCGATCGGTGACACGATGTCGATGGCGCGACCGGTAATAGAGTCCTTGCCGTGCTCCATGCGCAGCGGCTCGTTGGGATAGACCGGGGTGAGGTCGCCGAACTTGGGACGGTTGCGAATCTGCTCGGGGTCCAGACCGTTGACGGTCGTGATTTTGGCGAGGCCGGCGCGCTTGTCGCCGCCGCGCGAAGGACGCAGCGAGCCCTCGATGACGTCGCCCGTGCGCAGGCGCGCGGAGCGGATGAGGTAGGCGGGCACGAAGGCGTCGTCGTTGGACTTCATGTAGCCATGGGCGTGGATGATGCCGGAGCTGTCCGGGCGAATCTGCAGAATGCCCTTGATGTCGCGGAAGCCCTCGGCCTTCGCAGCGGTGACGTAGATTTCCTCGACGAGCTCGGCCTTCTTCTTGCCGGTCGTCTCGATCTCGAACTCCTTGGCCTTCTCGCGAAGTTCGGCAACCTTCATGGCAGCGAGCTCCTCGCGCGAAAGCGTAGGCTCGGTGGGAGCGGCATTACGCTCCTTGTTGCGTTGCTTGCGATCGCGCTGGCGGTTGCGACGGTCGTTGTTGCGCTCGTCCTTGCGCTCGTTGCGCTCCTCGTTGCGCTTGTGCTGGCGACGGTTGGGGCGGGCGCCGTCTTCGCTCTCGGCGGGGGCGGCACCATCGGTTGCGGTGGTGTCAACATTGGCCGCAGCGGCGTCATTGGCCTCGGCGCCAGAATCAACCTGCGCTTCGACATCAGCATGCTGCTCGGCGGCCTTGGCCTTAACGGACTTCTTGCGACCGCGCTTGGGCTTCTCGGATGCAGGCTGTTCGACGTCCTGGGGCTCGGCGGCATCAGTCGATACATCGGCGGTCGTCTCGGTGGAATCCTCGGACGCGCCCTTCTTGGCAGCCTTAGCCTTGGACGTGCGCTTAGCAGCAGTGCGACGCCTGCGACCGGGACGGACGTCGGCGGGCTCGGCATCGGCAGAAACGGCCTCGGAAGTCGTAGCATCCTGGACGGGTTCATCGGCAGCAGTTGAGGACTTGGCGGTCGCCGCAGCATCCCGAGCGGCGGCGGCTGCGGCTGCGGCCTTCTCGGCCTCGACAAAGGCCTTAGGCTTGCGACCGCGACGGTGCGGGCGCAAAGCCGGATCGACAACGGGAACTTCGCTGGCCTCGACAGGCGCAGCGGGCTCAACAGACGATGCACCCTCCCCTGCCGCGGAACGGACCGAAGTCTCAGTGGGCTCGGGGACTACCTGTTCCGCAACCTGCTCGGCCTTAGCAGCCGTGCGACGGCGTGTGCGCGGTGCCAGCTTCTCGGTCGGCTGGTCGGCGGCAGGAACCTCGGTGGCGGCAGGGGTCTCGAGTACAGACGGAGCTGCAAGCTCGGTCAGAGCCGCGGCCTCGCGCTCGGCAGCACGACGGCGGGCGCGCACCACCTGAGCCTCGCTAATCTGCGCCAACGCACGTGCCTGCGCGACCTCATCGGAAATCGGCGCCGAGGAGTCAGCTGCAACGGTGAGCTTGGCGCGCGTCGTGCGCGTGGTACGGCGCTTTGGCTTGGTGACCTCCTCGCCGTCAGCGGCAGGCTTGGCCGTGCGGCGCGTGCGCTTGGGCTTTGCCGGAGCAGCCTCCTCACCAGTTGCAGGCACGGCCTTCTCAGCCGCTACAGGCATAGGCGTCGAAGCAGCCTTAGGCGTCTCAGGAGCCGAGGCTTGAGCGGGCGCCGCGACCTGGTCCGACGCAACCGGTGCAGCGGGAGCGGCCTGCGTCGTCGTTATTTCGTTTTCTTGCTGTTGATCAGACACAGTGTTTGCTCAACTTTCTTTTCAAGCCCTGTGATCACATGCTCCCTGCATAAACCTTCAGGGCGGCTAAACAGTCTAGTTCCGTTCAAAACGACGGACATCATTGATCTGTATCGAGATGATTGCGTCAACTACGCAGCGTTAGTGTAACACAACCGCCGCCACCTGCAACTTAGTCATTGGGGACGTTCTTAAACGACTAGTCAAAAGGGACACTCTTTGTTTGCCACCCACAAATCTGACTGCCTCCGCCAAAACTATGGCGGTTTACTACGATGAATCGCTCAACCGCGACCACTCCGAAACTTGTTGAACTAAAACCGCAGGTAGATGCCTTGCACTTTTTAGCAAAACGCCGGCGTGGTTAGAATTCCTCAATTCATCGTAGTAAACTGGCATAGTTTCGTATTTCCAGCAGTTCCAAATTCATCAATACGTCGGCGTTTGCGAAAAAAGCCCGACCTCCGTAGGAGATCGGGCTTATAGGGCTCAGTTAAACCAAACCTACACGGTCAAATGACCCGCAGATTACATCTGCTCGGGCGCGGAAACGCCAACGAGGGTAAGCACCAGGGCGAGCGTCACGCGGACAGCGTCGCAAGCTGCCAGACGGGCGCGCGAAAGCTCGGGGTCGACGGGACGGCCCTCGCTCGGCAGAACCTGGCAGGCAGCGTAGAAGCTGTGGAAGTCGCCGGCGAGCTCCTCGGCAAAGTGGGTCAGACGGAACGGAGCGCGATCGCGAGCACAGCTGGCGATCAGGTCGGTGAGCTCGTTGAGCTTGCGCGAAAGGGCGAGCTCGGTCGGGTCGGTCAGCAGCGAGTAATCGACGTTCTCACCGATGGCCTTGGCGGCAACGGCCTTCATGCCCATCTCGTCGGCCTGCTCGGCGGTAACGTCGGCGGCACGGCGCAGGATGGAGCACACGCGGGCGTGAGCATACTGCACGTAATAGACCGGGTTGGAGTTGTCGCGCTTCTTAACGGCCTCGATGTCGAAGTCGACCATCTGGTTGGAGCTCTTGGAGATGAGCGTGTAGCGAGCGGCATCGGAGCCGACCTCGTCGACGAGCTCCTGCAGGGTCACCATGGTGCCCTTGCGCTTGGACATACGGACGGGCTTGCCGTTACGCAGCAGGTTGACGAGCTGGCCCAGCAGAACCTCAAACTTGCCGGGGTAACCCAGAGCGTCGCAGACGCAGCGTACGCGCTCGATGTAACCGTGGTGGTCGGCGCCCCAGATGTCGATGACGTGATCGACGCGCTGGAACTTATCCCAGTGATAGGCGACGTCGGAGGCGAAGTAGGTGTACTCGCCGTCGGACTTGATCAGGACGCGGTCCTTGTCGTCGCCCAGATCGGTGGAGCGGAACCACAGGGCGCCGTCCTTGGTGTAGAGGTAGCCCATCTTGTCGAGCTTCTCAAAAGCGCGGTCGACGGCGGAGGTGCCGGCGGTCTCGCCCTCGGTGTCCTTCACATACAGCGAGCGCTCGGAGTACCAACGATCGAAGTCGCAGTTGACGGCGTGGCAGAGGTCGCGCATGTTATCGACCATCTTTACATAGCCGCGCTCGCGGAAGCTCTCCATGCGCTCCTGAGGATCGGCGTTGACCCACTTATCGCCGTCGGTGCGCCAGAACTCGGCGGCCTCGTCGATGATGTAGTCGCCGCCGTAAGAGTCCTTGCCCAAGGTCTCGGCAAAGTTGTCCTGATACGGATGGGTCTCGGGGTGCTCGTCGTTCTCGTCGGCAACAAAGGCGTCACGGTCGGCGATCAGCAGCTTGTGAGCCTCGTCGATATCAACGCCCTGCTTGGCGATGATGTCGGCAAGCTGCATATAGCGCGTGCTGATGGAGTTGCCGAAGGTGTTCATCTGAGAGCCGTGGTCATTGATGTAGAACTCACGCTGGATCTCATAGCCGGCGTGGTCCATAACGCGGCAGAGCGAATCGCCCAGCGCGGCCCAGCGGCCGTGGCCGATGTGCATGGGGCCGACGGGGTTGGCGGAAACGAACTCGACCTGGGTCTTCAGGCCACCACCGACGTTGGACTTAGCGAAGTCCATGCCCTTCTCGCGAGCCTCGCCAAAGATGGCATTCTTAACGGCAACGGAGAGGTAGAAGTTGATGAAACCGGGGCCTGCGATCTCAACCTTCTCGATCGCGGGATCCTCGGGCATATGGGCAACGATGGCCTCGGCGATCTTGCGCGGGGCGCAGTGGGCCAGCTTGGCGGACTTCAGGGCCATGGTAGAGGTCCACTCGCCATGAGAAGTGTCAGCCGGTCGCTCGATAGCGCAATCGTCAAGTTCAAATGCGGAAAGGTCGCCGGCCTCCTGGGCCGCAGCAAGCGCAGCGCGTACCAGCTCTTCAATCTTCTCGGGCATAGATCCTCCTTGTGTTAAAGCCCCCGAGCTCTTGGTCACTCGTAGGGCAAAAGCCAGAGTTTGTAGCACTCTATCACAAGCGAAGGGCACTGTCGCAGGGTAAAGCCAATCGAAATTGCATATGCACAAAATTGACTACAGCTTGTATGGAGTCACTCAAAGATGCCGGTCTGCCTGCAGATTATGCACGCGTTGAAAATGCATAAAGGTGTGAATGAGCTGTGTCTTTTATCGAATACTCTTACCTATCAGAGTTGTGTGCTTTTCCTGCATAAAGCGAGGATTTGCGCACGTCAGCGTGTTATTCTAGACATACGTAAATTCGTATAAGTTGGAGGTAGCATGTTCTCAATCGGTCAACACGTCATTCATCCGGGTCAGGGAGTCTGCACCGTCGTCGGTTTTAGGGACGACACGCCGCAGCCCATGTTGTTGCTCGAGGCCAAGCAGGGGCATGCGCAGACGATCCTTATGTACCCCGTGGCGCAGGCCGACCGTCTGCATGCCGCCATCTCTCAGCAAGATGCCGAGCATCTGCTGAGCCACTATGGCGAGCTGGAGTGCGACACCTTTACCGAGCGCAACAGCTCGCTTGAAGAGACACACTTTAAGCAGCAGCTCAAGCTGGGCGCGCCCGAGACGGTCCGCGTGGCAAAGACCATGATGCACCGCATTCGCCAGGCCGAGGAAGCCGATAAAAAGCCCAGCTCTTACTATATGCGTGTACTCAAGGAAGCCAAGCGCCGCTCCATCGAGGAGTTCGCCGTGGCATTGGGCGTCACCGAGGAGGCCGCCGAAGCCCGCCTAGCCCAAGCCGCCCTCAACTAACCCATCCGCGCCAAAAACCACCACAAAGGGGACAGGCACCTTTGTGGTGGTTTTTTCGTTCTAGTCGTTCTAGTAGTATTCATTCTTAGCGATACCTGCGAGCACAAGGAGTCTTTTATGGCAGAGCCACTTTCCGCCGGAATCACCCGCGACCGTGCGTTCGAATTGCTCAACGAGCACAATAAGGACCCGTTCCACATCACCCACGGCGAAACGGTCGAGGGCACCATGCGCTACTTTGCGCGCGAGTTCGACCCCGAGAACGAGGAGTTTTGGGGCATCGTCGGTCTGCTGCACGACCTAGATTGGGAGGAGCATGAGGACGACCCCATGAACCACACCATCTATGCGGCCGAGATCCTTGAAGGCGAGGGCGCCTCTCCCGATCTCATTCGCGCCATTCAGACGCACACGTCGGACTTCAACACCTCGCTGCCCAAGCCCGAGCTGCAGATGGAAAAGATCCTGTTTGCCTGCGACGAGCTCACCGGCTTGATCGGTGCTGCCGTCATCATGCGTCCGAGTAAGAGCGTCATGGACTTTACGACCAAGTCGCTCAAGAAAAAGTTCAAGGACAAGCGCTTTGCCGCCGGCTGCTCGCGCGACGTGATTACGCAGGGTGCCGAGATGCTGGGCTGGGAGCTCCCCGAGCTCTTCGACCGTACCATCGCGGCCATGCAGTCCTTCGCCCCCGACCGCGACACCTTTCAGGCTTAATTCCAAAACCATCACAAAGGGGACAGGCACCTTTGTGGTGGTTTTTGTTTGCGCGGGCGTTAGGGGCGGACCTGGCCGGTGCCTCGGAGCTTGTATTTGTAGGTGGTGAGGGCCTCGGCGGCAAAGGGGCCGCGGGCGTGGAGCTTTTGGGTCGAGATGCCAATCTCGGCGCCCAGGCCAAACTCGCCGCCGTCGGTAAAGCGCGTGCTGGCGTTGGCATACACGGCCGAGGCATCGACCTCGTCCAGGAAGCGCTCGCAAGCATCCGTGTCCTCTGCAACGATGGCCTCGGAGTGCATCGTGCCGTAGCGGTTGATGTGCGCGATGGCCTCGTCCTCGTTCGCCACGACCTTCACGCTCATCTCGAGCGCCAGATACTCGCGACCCCAGTCCTCCTCAGTCGCGGCAACGTAGTCATCGCCCTCGGCAAGCCCGGCGTCGGCGCATGCGGCGCACGTGGCCTCGTCGCCGTGAATGAGCACGCCGTGGTCGTGCAGCACGGCAACGACCGCAGGCAAAAACACATTGGCCACAGCATGGTCGACCAGCAGCGACTCGGCGGCATTGCACACGCCTACACGCTGGGTCTTGGCATTAACGATAATGTTGAGCGCCTTATCAAAGTCGGCGGACTCATGCACGTAGATATGACAGTTGCCCGTGCCCGTCTCGATCACCGGCACAAGCGACTCGCGCACGCAGCGCTGGATCAGGCCTGCACCGCCGCGCGGAATGAGTACGTCGACAATACCGCGGAGCTTCATGAGCTCGCCAGTGGCCTCGCGGTCGGTGGACTCGATCATCGAGATAGCCTCGCGCGGGAAGCCCTTGGTCTCGAGCGCATCGGCCAGCAGCTCAGAAATCATGGCACACGAGTGATAGGCCAGCGAGCCGCCGCGCAGAATGCAGGCGTTGCCGGTGCGGATGCAGATGCCCGCGGCGTCGGCCGTCACGTTGGGGCGCGCCTCGTACACCATGGCGAC
The DNA here is from genome assembly GCA_018363345.1 of Collinsella sp. Lineage (GTDB taxonomy): Bacteria > Actinomycetota > Coriobacteriia > Coriobacteriales > Coriobacteriaceae > Collinsella. The sequence goes on from JAGZNZ010000012.1 coordinate 40,106, forward strand.
CAGGCCCAACGGCACGCTCACGCGGGTGAGGTCCACGCCGCTTGCGAGCACGCGGTGGTCGAGCACGCGGCCGACAGGATCGGGCAGCTCGGCGAGCTTCTCCAGGCCGGCGGCCATACCTTCAACGCGCTCGGGCGTCAGCAGCAGACGGTCGAGGAGCCCCGCCGAGGTCCCCGCATCGCGCGCGGCGGACATATCGAGCTCGTTGGCGGCAACGATGGAGTCGACACCGTTGCGCAGTGCTGCGGCCATGGCGCGCACGGCCTCCTGGCGCTGCTCGTCGCTCGCCGTGGCAAGCGAGGCCGACGCTGCCTTAGCGGCAACGGCAAGATCGTGGACATACGTGGCTATATCGACCGACATGGGCGGCCCTTTCTCCTAGAAGTTTGCAACCATGGTAGCCGATTTGCGCATGGCCTCGCCCGCGGCGGTAGAATTGGTCAACCCGAAACACCGCAACGAACGGAAGACTCACATGGCCCTCATCACTTCGTACCACGTCCCCGGCCTGTATGTCGAGGACCACAGCATCGACGTCCCCCTCGACTGGCGCGGCCTGGAGCCGATGCTCCTGGCCGTCGGCAGCACCATGCGCCGCGGCGCCATGCCGGCGCCCATCGCAGGTGCGCCCGAGAGCATCAAGCTCTTCTACCGTGTGGTTTGCGCGCCCGACCGCATCAACGACGATCTGCCACTGCTCCTGTTTTTGCAGGGCGGCCCCGGCGGCGAGAGCCCGCGTCCGCTGTCACCCACAAGCGACGGCTGGATCGAGGAGGCCGTCAAGCACTTCCGCGTCGTCCTGCCCGACCAGCGCGGCACCGGACGCAGCAGCTGTGTAGACGGACGCACGATTGCCGCACTGGGCGAGCGTGCCGAGGCAGCCGGCGCCGATGCGGACCGCTCGCAGGCGGACTTCCTCAAGCGCCACCTCGCCAGCTCCATCGTGCGCGATTTTGAGTACCTGCGCCTGGTGGGCTTTGGCGGCAGGCCCTGGGTCACGCTCGGGCAGAGCTACGGCGGCTTTTTGACGCTGAGCTACCTGTCGCTCTTCCCCGAGGGCGTGGCGGCAAGCTTTACCTGCGGCGGCATCCCCCACGTACCGGCGAGCGCAAGCGAGGTCTACGCGCACACCTTCCCGCGCATGGCTGCCAAGACGCAGCAGTATTACAACCGCTACCCCGCCGACGTCGAGCGCGTGGCGGCCCTGGCAGATGCCCTCGAGGAGCAAAAGCCCGTGCTACCCGACGGCTCGCCGATGACGGTCGAACGCCTGCAGCTCATGGGCAGCGACTTTGGCATGAAGCCGAGCTTTGAGCGCATGCATTGGATTATCGATCATGCTTTTGTTGACGGCGACGGCACGCTGGCCTGCGGCGCCTCGGTATCCGACAGCTTTTTGATGCGCGCCTTCGAGCGCACCAACACGCGCACGAATCCGCTGTACTGGACGCTTCAGGAGTTCATCTACGCCGACGGCGACACCATGCCCATTCGCTGGGCCGCGGCAGAAGAGAAGGCCCATCGTGCCGAGTTCGACACGCTCACGCGACCGCTCATGTTTACCGGCGAGGCCATGTTCCCGTGGATGTTTGAGCAGATGCCCGAACTTAAGCCCTTCAAGCCGGCGATGGATCTGCTTATGGAAGACACAAGCTGGGACAAGATCTACGACCCGCAGCGCCTGGCGTGCAACGAGGTGCCCCTGCAGGCCGCGGTGTACTTCGATGACATGTACGTGGACTCGGGCATGCAGCTCGATACGCTCAGCCGCGTGGGCAACTCGCATGCCTGGGTGACCAACGAGTTCGAGCACGACGGCTTGCACGGCAGCGTGGTGTTCAAGCACCTCTTCGACGAAGCCCTCAACCGCGGAGACCTGCGCCAGATCTTCTAGCAAAGGAGTGTCCCCGTCTGCCGGCACAATAGGAACGTCCCCAAGTGCCGGCAACGACAATGCCGCTGGTAGAGGACAGAAAGCGAAAACGCCCCTAAGCGAGCAAAGTGACGTGAAAGAGGAGGGCATTGACCTTTTGGTCATGCCCGACGATTGAACGTCAGATTGCCGCTTAGGGGCATTTGCAGCGTCAATTGGTTAGGCGAACACTATCAAGTTGTCCCTATGGATCGCGGGCTTCTCGGCCAGGTCTGCGAGCAGGCGGTTGCTGGCAATCTGGTCCTGGCGGCGGCCGGCTGCAAGCTCCAGCACGTCCGAATCGGCCTCGGCGATACCACGGGCGACAACCATGCCGCTCGGGTCGCACACGTCGAGCACATCGCCCTCGGCAAACTGGCCATCGACCTCGCGAATACCCACCGCGAGCAGCGACGATCCGCGGCTGACCAGCGCCTTCGCGGCGCCATCATCGACCGTCACCGAGCCATGCGCCTTGTCACCCAGTGCGATCCACAACTTGCGCGGCGCAATGTCCAGGCGCTCCGCCGGCGGATCGAACAGCGTACCCACGCTCTCGCCGCGGGCCAGACGCACGAGCGCATCGGGCTCCTCGCCCGAGCAAATCACGCTTTGAATGCCCGCCGTCATGAGAATGCGGCTCGCGCGAATCTTGGTGATCATGCCGCCCGTACCCACCGATGTGGAAGAATCGCCCGCCGAGGCGATAATCTTGGCATCGATCTTATGCACGACCGGGATAAACTCGGCCGTCGGATCCTCATGCGGATTGGCGGTGTAGAGGCCATCGATGTCCGAGAGCGTCACGCACAGATCGGCAGAAACCAGGCAGCTCACAAGCGCCGCCAGCGTGTCGTTGTCGCCGAACTTGATCTCATCGACGGTAACGGTGTCGTTCTCGTTGACGACCGGCACCACGCCCAGCTCCACCAGGCGCAGCAGGGCGTCGCGCGCGTGCAGGTAGGACGTGCGGCGCGCCGTGTCGTGACGCGTGAGCAGCACGAGCGAGGTGAGCAGGTCGCGCGCATGGAACTCCTCGTCGTAGGCCGACGAGATGATGCACTGACCGGCCGAGGCGCAGGCCTGCAGGCTCGGCAGGTCACCGACCGGCTTGCGGTCGAAGCCCAGCACGGGATAGCCGCAGGCAATGGCACCCGAGCTCACCACGACCAGGCGCCAGCCAAGCTCGCGCAGCGCTGCGGCCTGGTCGGCAAGCCCGCCGATAAAGGCGCGGTTGACCTTGCCGTCGGCGCCCACCACCGTGGACGAACCGATCTTTACCACCATCGTTTTATAAGAAGTCGTCATACGTCAAACCAATCGAATGTCGAGCGTTCGGGCGAGCTGGGGCAGTCGGGGCGCCTGGTGCGGAACGGACGAAAATGATCCGTTTTCCTCCGTCCCCTTCGGATCATTTTGCCCAGGGGAAGGCCGAAGCCGCGGCCATGTTCTTGCGCACGAGCTCGTCGCGCACCTGGGCCAGGCCCTGCTCCATGCCCACCACGTAGGTCTGCGGGTACAGGAAGCGCTTGAAAGCTGCGTCCAGATGGTCGAGCGCCCAAGCACAGCGCTCGCGCGCGTCCTGGATGCTCTCACGCGGAGCCACCGCACTGCCATCGCGCACGATCGGCACCAGCAGCTCGCGATACTCAAGTTCGGACACGTCGGTCACCAGGGCGGCATCATTCACGGCCACGAGGGTATTGCCGCGCGCGGTGCCCTCCCCCGCCAGATGGTCCTCGTCGTAGATCATGTCGCAGACCGGGCCGCCAAAGCCGTCATAATAACGGCGCACGCGTTGCACACCCGGGATCGTGCGCTTGTAGGGCTGCTCGGAGAGCTTGACCACCGGCGTCCATGGATCTGCCTCGCTCGCACGGCGGGCGGAAAGCTTGTACACGCCGCCCAGCGCCGGCTGGTCATAGCAGGTCGCAAGCTTGGTACCCACGCCAAAGCTGTCGATGGGCGCGCCCTGGTCGAGCAGCGACTGAATCGTGTACTCATCCAGATCGTTAGAAACCGAGATCCCCACATAGGGCAGGCCCTCGGCATCAAAACGGCCACGAACATACTTGGAGAGCTTGGCGAGGTCGCCGGAGTCGATGCGAATAGCCGACAGACGCTCGCCCACCGCCTCCATCTCCTTGGCAACCGTAATGGCATGCTCGCAGCCCTCACGTACGTCGTAGGTGTCGATGAGCAGCGTGCAGTTCTTGGGACTCGACTTAGCAAAAGCCCGGAATGCCTCGAGCTCGGAATCGAAGCTCATCACCCAGCTGTGCGCATGAGTGCCAAAGACGGGAATACCGTAGCGGCGGCCGGCGAGCACATTGGATGTAGAGGAGCAGCCGGCAACGTAGCTCGCGCGCGCGACGGCCAGCCCGCCATCGGGACCCTGGGCGCGGCGCAGGCCAAACTCGGCAACGGGACGGCCGTCCGCCGCCAGCACCACGCGCGCCGTCTTGGTAGCGACAAGCGTCTGGAAGCCGACGATGTTGAGCAGCGCGGTCTCGAGCAGCTGACACTCCAGCGACGGGCCGGTGACGCGCACCATGGGCTCGCGCGGAAACACGAGCTCGCCCTCGGGCACGGCGTCGATGTTTACATGTGCACGAAAATCGCGCAGGTAGTCGAGGAATGCAGGCTTGAACATCGAGCCGCCGGCCGGAGCCTGGAGCGAAGCTAGATAGTCGATGTCCTCGGGCGTAAAGCGCAGGTTCTCGACCAGCTCGGGCAGCTCGGCGGTGCCGCACATGACGGCATAGGCGCTGCCGAAGGGGTGGTCGCGGTAAAACGCGGTAAAACAACCCTGCTCATTGGCCTTGCCGCTCTCCCACAGGCCCTGGGCCATAGTGAGCTCGTACAGATCGGTGAGCATTGCAATGTCGGTGGGATGCGAGATGTCGGTCAAAGCCATGGGGCGACCTTTCGAATGTGTGGTGCAGAATTTGAGGGTTGGACGAGAGCGGAACATGCGGACATGACGCCCGATGCAAATCGGTTAGAGCAGGCCCATGCTGGTCAGGATCGTGTAGCCCATAAAGATGACAAACGCGATAAGGGCAAGGACAATGATGATTTTTTGAGCCGGCGCCATGCCAGGGATCTCGTTCTCGCCCGTAGGCTCCTTGGAGGTAACCATGCGCTGGGCAAAGCTCATCTCGTCGCGGCTCGGCTTGGGCTCGACGGACTTGGAACGAGCGACCTTTTTAGGCTGAGGTTTAGGTGCGGTGGGCGCGGGCTTCGCGGCGGCGGGCTTGGGCGCGGGGGCGACGTTCGCAGCGGCCTCCTCGGCCTTCTCGCACTCGGCACGCAGGGCGGCCAGCTCCTCACGCTCGCGGCGTGCCTCTTCCTGGGCCTCGCGACGAGCTTTCTCGGCGCGGAGCTCTTCCAACTCGGCGCGTTCCTCGGCAGACAGTGGTTGGGACTCAAGCTTGGCCATGGTACAGCCCTTTCTTTTAAAAAAAGCCGCCGACACAATGTCAGCGGCTTATCAAATCCAAGGGTGGAGACGAAGGGAGTCGAACCCTCGGCCTCTGCCATGCGACGGCAGCGCTCTCCCAACTGAGCTACGTCCCCAGGACAAGTTGATATTTTACCTACGGCTCGCCAACTGTCAACGCCCAATACCCAGTCTTTTTGGGACGGGGCTTTTTTGACTACTTTTCGAGCAGGCGATCCTCTCGATGATTTTTTAATCCCCGTCCCAGAAAAATCATCGGCGAACGCGCTACTTTGCGCTGGTGAGGACGCCGGTGGTGTCGAAGGCCGGGGTAAAGCTCTCGTCTACCGCACCGCCCTCTTGCCAAAACATCGTCGTAAAGCCCAGGTCGTCGGCATGGTCGAGCACCCGCTCGTACTCCTCGCGCGTCACGGCACGCGCCAGGTCGCCGCCCTGCTCGCGCATGAGCGCATTGGGCGTGTACTGGTTCATGACCGAGATCGGCACATCGCCCACCGTCTGCCACACCAGGTCCAGCACGCGACACGAATCGTCCGCATGCCCCGGCAGCACCAGATGACGCACGATTATGCCGCGCTTCATGAGCCCGTCCCCGTCTACCAGCTCTCCCCCGCGGCGCTCAATTTCGCGCGCCATCTGGGCCAGACCCGACACAGCCACGCGCGGGTAGTCCTTAATATGAGAGAGTGACTGCGCAAGCGCCGCATTGGCATACTTAAAGTCGGTAAGCCACACATCGACCAGATCGCCGAGCGCCGCCACGGCACTCGCGCGCTCATAACCGCTCGTGTTGAAGACGATTGGGATGACCAGCCCGCGCGCCCGTGCCGCGGCAATCGCCGCCGGCAGCAGGTGAGCATAATGCGTCGCCGTCACCAGATTGATGTTATTGGCACCTTGGTCCTGCAGCTCCAGCATAATCTCGACCAGGCGCTCGGGCGAAATCTCAAGCCCAAAATTGCCCGTCGAGATCTCGTGGTTCTGGCAATAGATACATTTGAGCGAGCAGCCGCTAAAGAAGATCGTGCCCGAACCGGCCTCGCCCGAGATAGGCGGCTCCTCCCACATATGAAGCGCCGCGCGGGCCACCTTGAGCGTGTCATCGGCACCGCATACGCCGTGCGCACCCTCGTCGCGCACCGCACCGCAACGGCGCGGACACAAATGGCAGGCGGGCGAAAAAAGTTCGGTCAACGGCGTCGGCATAAAAACATGCTCCAAAACAATGATTCAGCAGCTCAAACGTAAAGGGACCAACCGCACAGACGGCTCGAGCCCAAGGCGCCGTAATCGTCCGACACGATTTTTGTAATGTCAAGACTGGAATCGATAAAGTGCCGCTTTATGATGTAGGTATTCCGCCCCCCGCGGAGCAACTGGGTGAACCGTCGCGTTTATTTAGGGAGCCCACACAGTCGTGCCTAGTACAGGTATCCTTCGTTGTTAAGGACGCTGGAACAGTCGATGAGGGCACCCACCTGTTTTAGGTGGGTTCATTTTCGTAACGTGGGGGGTGGTTTTCATTTGCCGAAAACCACCATTACAGCCCATATGGATCCCCGCCGGTATCCCGACAAGCCATCGACAACATCCCAATATCTGGTAAGCGCGTGATTATCGCTGCATGCAATTCCATGCACCCCCCGTGGTCGAGTATCATGGTTCGGCTATGCCCTTTGCGCATGGCGTTCTTCTGACCTTTTCCTTCGACGCTTGGCGGTTTTTAGATTCATGGCTTCATCCCCGAGCTACATACCGTACCTATGCGTGGCAGCGGCGGCCTTTATCACGACCTTCCTCATGGTGCCCCTGGTCAAGCGCTTGGCAATTAAGCTCGACGCCGTCGACTATCCTTCCAAGCGCCGCATCAACACCAAGCCCATCCCGCGTTTGGGCGGAACGGCGGTGTTTTTGGGCCTGGTCGTTGCCTGCATTGTGCAAATCCTAGGCACCTGGCACCTAGGCTGGCCGCCCGTCCTGGTGCCGCACCCGCGCCTTCACATTAGCTATCCCATGCTGGCGCTCTCCTTTACCGTCATCTTTGCGACCGGCGCTATCGACGACGTCTTCCAGCTCAAGCCCAAGCAAAAACTGGCCGGTCAGGTCCTCGCCGCGCTCATCGCCTGCGTGGGCGGCCTGCGCATCGGCGTCATCGTCAACCCGTTTGCCCCCGGCGAGATCATGCTCGGATGGCTCGCCTACCCCATCACCGTGATCTATCTGGTGGCATTCACCAACATCATTAACCTCATCGACGGCCTCGACGGCTTGGCCACGGGCATCTGCGGCATCGCGTCGTTCACCATGTTTTCGATGGCCGTTCTCTCGGGCCGCATCGACGCCGCCGCGCTCTCCATTGCGCTCTTTGGCGCCTGTCTGGCCTTTTTGCGCTACAACTTCAACCCCGCAAGCATCTTCTTGGGCGACTCGGGGTCGCTGCTTCTGGGCTTTGCGCTGGGCTCCATCTCGCTGCTCAACGTGAGCCGCACCGCCGCGCTCACCTCGCTTATCATTCCGCTCATCGTTGCCGGCGTGCCCATCATCGACACGTTTAGCGCCATCGTGCGCCGCAAGCGCGCCCACATTAGCATCGGGCAGGCCGACAAGGGCCACATCCACCACCGCCTGATCCAAGAGGGCTACAACCAAAAGCAGGCTGTGCTGCTCATCTACGCCTGGTGCATTATGCTTTCGGCCGGCGCCGCCGCGATCAACCAGGTCGAGGTGCCCATGCGCGTGCTCATCTTTACCGTGCTCGCCATTGGCTCGGCGGCCTTTGCCAAGCATCTGCATCTGTTTGAGCCCGTGTTGCGTCACCATTACAACAAGCGCACGCACGAGGACGAGCTCGTCACCCCCGACGATCCCGCCTTTAAGCAAGAGGAGCAGGCAGCAGAAGAACGCAAGGAAGAGCGCCACCACAGGCGCTAGGGTAAGCTGCCGAGGATGCGTCCAGACGCCGCCGGCCAAACGCGCAGCCACGCCGCGCCCATCGCACATGCCGCCGCTCTCCCGCCCCTCGCGTACTTACGCCCCGACCCTCCAATAAACGCGTTATCATCTTGACCCATGAACATACGTTAGGAGCAATCATGCCAAACGAGAACAGCTACGAAGTCGCGCTGCAAAAGAGCAACGCCATTCGCGAGGGCCTGGCCAAAACGCCCGAGAAGTTCACCATGCTCACCGGCGACCGCCCCACCGGCCGTCTGCACCTGGGTCACTACTTCGGCACCCTCAAGGGCCGTGTTGAGCTGCAGAACATGGGCGCCAAGACCAACGTGCTCATCGCCGACTACCAGGTCATCACTGACCGCGATACGACCGAGCACATCCAGGACAACGTGTACAACATGGTCATGGACTACCTTGCCTGCGGCATCGACCCCGACAAGACCATGATCTACGCGCACTCCGCCGTGCCCGCCGCCAACCAGCTCATGCTGCCGTTCCTGTCGCTGGTCTCAGAGGCCGAGCTGGCGCGCAACCCCACGGTAAAGGCCGAGATGGAGGCCTCGGGCCACGAGCTCACCGGCCTTCTGCTCACCTACCCGGTGCACCAGGCCTGCGACATCCTGTTCTGCAAGGGCAAGGTGGTGCCCGTCGGTCGCGACCAGCTGCCGCACATCGAGCTCACCCGCACCATCGCCCGCCGCTTTAACAACCGCTACGGCAAGGTGTTCCCCGAGGTCGACGCACTGCTGTCCGAGACCCCGCTGCTGCCGGGCCTGGACGGTCGCAAGATGAGCAAGAGCTACGGTAACGCCATCAACATCTCGATGACCGCCGAGGAGACGGCCAAGCGCATCAAGAAGAGCCAGACCGACTCCGAGCGCATGATCACGTTCGATCCCGAGAACCGCCCCGGCGTGTCCGGCCTGCTTTCGACGGCCGCCATCTGCACTGGCCGTTCCGAGGTCGAGATTGCCGAAGAGATTGGCATGGGCGGCTCCGGCCAGCTCAAGAAGTACGTGACCGAGGCCGTCAACGAGTACTTCGCGCCGATCCGCGAGCGTCGTCAGCGCTACGAAAACGACCTGGACTATGTGAAGGACGTGCTGCACGAGGGCAACCGTCGCGCCAACGAGATTGCCGAGCAGACCCTGGCCGAGGTTCAGGACGCCATGGGCATGGTGTACTAGATCGATCTGCTGGCTAGAACTTTCGATTGCTATAGGGCGGGCGCTAGTGCGTCCGCCTTTTTTGGTGCCCGACCGGTTCGGCTCTGCCCATTGCACTCCCCCGACAAACAGGAACAGGCCCGCTGGCAGTTAGTTGCCAGCGGGCCTGTTCCCGAAGTACACCGTTGAATCGCACAGAGGGGAGGAATGCGAATCAAACTCAACAGGGCAGGCTTTTTCATCGCCTATTGCCTACTCCGTTGCTGAATACAATATAGTTCACCGTGGTTTACTTTGTAGCGTCAATATGTTCCCCCATAGCTTCTCCATAAGTTAGCTCAGGTAAACTAGAACCACCACAAAGGGAGCAGGCACCTTTGTGGTGGTTTTAACCACGGCAGACCGCTAGAGCCCTGCAGGCCAGCGACAGGCGGCCAAGTCGACGTGCATGTCGTCCTTAAACGCCACACCCTCCCCTAGCAAAAGCTCACGTTGAGCATCGGGACCGCCAAAAGCAAAACCATCGCATATGCGGCCACCGGCAAACACCACGCGGTGACAGGGAATCTCGCCGGGGCGCGGATTGCCATGCAGGGCATACCCCACGTACCGCGCACTTCGTGGACGTCCAGCAAGCAGCGCCACCTGACCATACGTGGCGACCATCCCCTCGGGAATCTGCTCGACCACCTCGTACACCCGCTCAAAAAAGCCCTCAGACGCCATTGCTCGCTCCCTTCCACCCGGAATAGCATAAACCACCACAAAGGTGCCTGTCCCCTTTGTGGTGGTTTTGGCAGGTGGGCTAGTTAACGGGCTGGAAGAAGGCTACGGCTACGGCGCCGGGGCCTACATGGGTGCCGATGGTGGCGCCGATGGTGTGAACGGGCAGTTCGCCCTCGGTGTGGCCAGCCCACAGTGCCGCGCTGTCCTCGATATACTTCTTGAGCACCGCATCCGAAAGACCCGTATAGCCGAGCGCCAGCGGCATGGAAAAGTCGATGCCGCCCGCCTTTTCGACCTTCTGGTTGAGCAGGTTACGTCCGTTCTTGGAACCGCGCGCCTTGCCCAGCTGCACGATCAGACCGTCCTCGGCAGCCACCACGGGCTTTACGTTGAGCAGCGTACCCACGGCACCGGCCGCAGCAGACAGGCGACCGCCGCGCACCAGGTACTCCAACGTCTCGAGCAGGCCGATGACGACCACGCGGTCGCGCACGGCCTCGACAGCCGCCGCAACCTGAGCCGCGCCCTGGCCCTCGTCCACCAGGCGCAGCGCATACTCGACCAGCACGCGCTCGCCCAAGGTCACGTTATTGCTGTCCACGACGAACATGTCGCCGCCCGGCGCCTCGGCAAGTGCCGTACGAGCACTCTGGTTGGTGCCCGAGAGCTTGGCTCCCACGGTAATAATCACGGCCTCATCGCCGGCCTCACGCGCTTCGGCAATCGCCTGCGAAAAGGCGTACGGGTTGACCTGACCGGTCTTGGGCAGCTCATCGCGCTCCACAAGCATCTCGTAAAAGCGCTGGTGATCGATGTCGACGCCATCCATATACACATCGGTGCCAAAGGTGACGGACAGCGGCAGAACACGCAGAGCGGGGTGCTCCGCCGGCGACATATCGCTTGCGGAATCGGTAATAATGCGGACGGACATAACGAATCCTTTCTTGCGCAGGTCTCGCGCAGGGAATTTTGACAGCAATGTCCCGGCACGGCGTACGCGCTCAAACGGGACGATGCAGTTCTTGGCTGAAAGCTAGCGCCAGCGCGGCTCTAGATCTCGCGCAGGGTGTTGAGGATCGTGCGCAGCGATGCATACATCTGCTCGCGCTGCTCCACGCCCATGGCCTTGCCGGTGGTATCGAGCACCTCGCGAATGATGCGATCGGCCTCGCTCATGCTCTCGCCGCCCAGGGCAGTCAGGCGCACCGGAGCACGATACTTGACGGCCGCATCACCCGAGTCGTCAACCTCGACGTAGCCGCCCTCCTCCAGATGTGCCAGTGTGCGCGAAACGGCGGCACGGGTAACGCCGGCCATGCGGGCGAGGTCGGCGCCAGTCAGGCCGTCCTTGCTGCGCTCAAGATAGTACAGGCACATAACGTCGGAGCCCTTGAGGCCCAGCCTTGCGCCTTCGGACGTCTTAATGCGCTGGATCTCCTTGTAGAGCCCGCTGATCAGTCCGACAAAGTCCTCGAAACGTGTCTCGTCGTTCTGCTGCATGGGAGACGACCGCCTTTCGCTTGCATAATGCTTACAGGTAAACATCTTAGCCGCACAAGGTAACACCTGTACCCAAATATCCCATTTGTTAACCCATCAACATAAAAACCACCACAAAGGGGATAGGCACCTTTGTGGCGGTTTTGACCGGCGAACATGATCCGCAGGCGCCGCTACAGCTCCACGCAGGGATTGTCGCGAGTCACAAGCGTCTTAACGACAACCGTCGCTCCCAGATAGCGCTCGAGCAGCTCCGCTAAGCGATCGATCGCGGCCTGGCAATCCCCCATCCGCTCGGGCTCCACGCACTCAATCGCCAGGAACGCATCGGCCGAATCATCGGACAGCGCCGTTCGAACGCCGTCGCGCCAGTTCCAGCAGCGGCACACGGCGCCTGCATCGTCGATATAGGCGAGCTCGCCGGGCAGCGTCGGGTCGTCCGCTTCCTCGCCAAGAGGCAGGAACGCATCGCCACCGTCGGTCACCTTCAAGCGAAGGTCACCCTCGATCGCATGCAAATCCTCGCCTCCCACGGGCAGCGCGTAGGTCAGCGACACCGTGTTGTAGATGTCCACCGCGGACGTAATGTGGCCCACCGGCTTGCCTTTGAGCACGCGTTTGAGCAGGTTCTCGATTGAGCAACGCGCGCCCTTTTTGGTCTTGAACAGACGGTACGCGTCACGCCATGCCTTAACCGGCGCATTCTCGCTGATGGTATCACTCGTCAGGTGACGCTCCGCATCGATATTGACGCGGTCGAGCAACGCGGCAATCGCATCAACGTCCTCTTGAGGAATCTGAGCCGCGGGCTTCATGCCCTTTACGACCACAACACCGATAGCCGCCTGCGGAAATAGCTCCCAAAACGAATCCTCGGCAAAGAAACTCTTCATGTGCTCTCCCTTCATAGCATGCGCCCGAGCCCGGGTGCCTAAACAAAAAGCGCCCTTACGACGGCCACCTTCAAAGTCCTACGGTGCCGCCACAAGAGCGCTTACGCTGCCCCCATCCGGAGAAGGGGGCGATATGTCAGGCGTATTGTAACCCGAGTCATTCGCCCAAGCAAAACCGCCACAAAGGTGCCTGTCCCCTTTATGGTGGTTTTGGTTCTGAAGCAACGCTAGTGTCGGAGTCCCAGCAGGCCGCGGCCGCGATGACGGGCGTCGGCGTGCACCTGAGCGTGCGGACCGGCGGCCTTCACGGACTCGGGCAGGTGCGAGTACTTCTTCTCGAAGTTCTCCTCGAACATCACGGCCAAGTTGTGCGCCGCCTCGTCGTAGCGCGCGGTGCTCTGCCAGTACTGGCGCGGCACCAGGATGCCGTCGGGCACGCCGTGGCACGTGGTGGGAATGTCAACGTTAAAGATATCGTCATGCACGAATTCGCTGTCCTCGATGGTACCGTCGAGGGCGCGGGCCACCAGGGCGCGCGTGTAGGCAAGCTCGATGCGATGGCCCACGCCGTAGCCGCCGCCAATCCAGCCGGTGTTGACCAGGTACACACGCGTGCGGCCGTCGGCGATGCGCTCACCGAGCATCTTGGCATAGACCATGGGGTCGAGCGGCATAAACGGCTCGCCAAACAGCGAAGAGAACGTGGGCGTGGGCTCGGTGACGCCGACCTCGGTGCCGGGGATCTTGGCCGTAAAGCCCGTCACAAAGTGATACATGGCGGCGTCGGCCGTCAGGCGCGAGATGGGCGGCAGCACGCCAAAGGCGTCGCAGGTCAAAAACAGCACGAGGCTCGGAGTGGTGCCCATGCCCTTGGTCCACGCGTTGGGAATGTGCTCCACAGGGTAGGCCACGCGCGTGTTGTGCGTGACCGAGACGTCATCGTAGTTGGGCTTGCGGCTCTCGTCGAGCACCACGTTTTCGCAGATCGCGCCAAAGCGGACGGCGTTGAAGATCTCGGGCTCGTGGAACGCGTCCAGGCCCTCGCATTTGGCGTAGCAGCCACCCTCGATGTTGAAGATGCCCATGTCGGACCAACCGTGCTCGTCGTCGCCGATCAGTAGGCGCGTGGGGTTGGCCGAAAGCGTGGTCTTGCCGGTGCCCGACAGGCCAAAGAACACCGCGGTCTCGTGCGTGACGGGATCCATACTGGCCGAGCAATGCATGGGCAGCACGTCGTCCTCGACGGGCAGCAGGTAATTCATGACGCTGAAGATGGACTTTTTGATCTCGCCGGAGTAGCCGGTACCCGCGACCAAAATCACGCGCTCCTGGAAGTTGATGACCACGGCGGCGCTGGAGTTGAGGCCCTTGATGGCGGGATCGCACTGGTAGCCCGGCGCGGCGAGCACACAGAAGTCCGGCTCGCCGGTGCGCGCGATTTCGCGGGCAAGCGGGCGGGCGAGCATCTGCTTAATGAAGAGTGCCTGGCTGGCGCGCTCGCAGGCGACGAGCAGTCGGCGCGTGTGGTTGCGGTCGGCGCCGGCCATGCCGCGGGTGACGAACACGTCGCGCTCGTTGAGGTAGTCGACGATGCCGGCCTTGATGGTCTCGTAGCTCTCGATCGAAAGCGGTCGGTTGACGGCGCCCCAGGCGATCTTGTCGTGCACGTCGGGCGTGTCAACGATAAAGCGGTCATTGGGGGAACGACCAGTGCGCTCCCCCGTCTCGATCACCAGCGCGCCGTTGGATGCCATGCGGCCTTCTTCGCGGCGGATAGCGTGCTCGACGAGCTCCGCGGCGGGTAGATCGACCAGCAGGCGGGGCTGATTCTCGGCGGGATCTTCGACCAGCGTAATACCAAAGTTGGACAAAACATCTGCAGGGGTAACACCGGGCATGGGGCCTCCTTTAAAAACGCGACACGTGGACGCGACGCGCACTTTACTCACGTAAAGTCCGTTGTACCCGATATGCAAAAACGTTTTTGCGGCAAGGGCGGCAAGCCCGCCCAACGGTCAAAAATCGCAGGCAAGCGGCCTAGTCATTGGGGACGTTTTTAAACGACTAATCGTTGGGGACACTCTTGAACAGGCAACAACCAAGGAGCGTCCCCGGATGCCGGCACTCGGGGACGTTCCTAAAGTGCCGGCACATAAGGAACGTCCCCAAGTGCCGGCTACTGAATGGCGCCGCCGAAATTATCGAACAACCTGTTCAAAAACACGAACGAACACCGTCGCGTCTATACTAGAGCGCAGCAATAGAAAGGACTCCGCTTTGAGCATCACGCCCATCGATAGCATTCGCCGCGCCATCGCCCGCCGCAATGGCGTCGCCGACCCCACCGTATCGGACGGGGCGCACGGGCAGGGCGGACGCATCGAGAACGGCCTGTTCCCCGCATCGCACACCGCCGAGGAGCTCGCACGAATCCAAGAGCTAAGCCAGCGTAACGCCGGCGGTCCCGACAGCAGCCAGGCCACACGCCGTCGCCGCGAGCGCGATCGCCAGCCCGGCCCCATCCACCGCATGGTCAATGCCTGGTGGAACCGCCTGCTCGGAGCCGTCTACGGCGGCGGCTTCTCCACGCAAGAAGCCGAGTACGAAGATCACGCCACCCGTCGCGACTACCTTTGGAATACCCTGGGCACCGCCGTATGGGGCATGGCGTTTCCGTTGCTCACCATCGTGTCCACACAGCTCGTGGGCGCCGAGGAGGCTGGCAAATTCTCCATCGCCTTTGTCACCGGCACGCTCATCATGATCGCGTGCAACTACGGCGTGCGCAATTTCCAGGTCTCGGACATCGACGAAAAGACGTCCTTTGCCTCTTACCAGCTCAACCGCTGGATCTGCGGAGCGCTCGCGCTGGCATGCGGCCTGGTATACAGCAGCGCCCGCGGCTACGATGCGCAGATGGCCACAATCGGCCTGGGCGTCTACCTGTATAAGGTGATCGACGGCATTGCCGACGTGTACGAGGGCCGCCTGCAGCAGGCCGACAAACTCTACCTGGCCGGCATGAGCCAAACGCTACGATCCGTCGGCGTCATCGCGGTCTTTAGCGTGGTACTGTTCCTCACGCGCAGCATGCCCATCGCCGCCATGGCCATGGGTGTTACCGCGATCGCCTCGCTCGTTCTGGTCACCGCGCCGCTCGCCCTGCTCGAAACCGAAAAATCGCGCCGCGTGAGCCTGCGCGAGGTCGGTCACCTGTTTATCCAGTGCGCCCCGCTTTTTGGCGCGCTGTTCCTGTTCAACCTTATCGAGAGCATGCCCAAGTTCGTGATGGAAGGCACGCTGGCCTACAAGTATCAGCTGTACTTTAATGCCCTGTTCTTTCCGGCGCAGGCTATTTTGTTGAGCATTGGATTTATCTATAAACCGCAGCTCCTACGTCTGTCGAGCATTTGGGCGAATCCGCGCAAGCGTCGCCGCTTTGACTTGATTATTGTTGCCGTTATGGCACTGATCGTGGTCATTACCGGAGCGTGCGCCGCATTTATGGCAGGCCCCGGCATCCCCATCATGAGCTTTATGTACGGCCTCAACTTTGAGCGCTACCGCACGCTGGCACTGCTAATGGTTGTCGCCGGCGGCGTCACCGCGGCAATCGACTTTATCTACGCCATCATCACGGTGTTGCGCCACGCCGGCGATGTCACCAAGATCTACCTGATCTGCTTCGCCGTAAGCGTGGTGCTGCCGGTGATCCTGATTAAGCTGCTGGGTCTGATGGGCGCCGTGGTGAGCTACCTAGCCATCATGGCCCTACTCCTGGTGCTGCTGATAATCGAGTACGCCCACATCCGCCAGCGCATCGAGCGCGACCGGAACCCGTACGGCGCCTAATTAGCTGCCCCGGTCACCGGAATTTGCGATGGAATCGCCCCGGCTGGGGTCTCGTTGAAGACAATATGCATCACGTAAAACTAAGTGAGTAGATTTTTACCGAATCCCTGACCACACCGACAGAGCACAAGTCTGTGACCTGCGGTTTTATTGAGGCAAATATGTTGGGTGCTCGGCATTTCCAAAAAAGTCTACTCACTTAGCCAGCGGGCAGCCAAATGATTATTTAATCCCCGTCCCAGAGAAATCAATTAGCGGGCAGAAGGGCAAGAGTAGTCAAAAAAGCCCCGTCCCAAATTAGCTACCACTTGCACCGATTATTCGCCCGGGTTGATGTTCGCGTAGAACTCCGCCCCATCATCGAGCCGCAGGATGCCCACGCGACCGAACTCGGAGCCGGTGGCGGCGGCGCAGTCGATGTCGATGCGATCGGGCACGCCGGCGGTATCCTCGCCACCCAGGCGCACAATCTGCCCGCGGCCCGACTCCTCATCGAGCCCCGCCAGGCCGCCAACCTCGCAATAGCGCCCAAGCGACACCGTGGGCGTGTGGCCGCTCACCACGACCGGGCCCTCGCCCTCGGCAGAAAGCAGTCCCGTCGGCGCATCCCAATAGCCGTGACGAATCCACAGCAGGTCATCGGACGACTGCACGGCGAGCATTTGCCGCAGCAGCTCGCTATCGGCATCGACCGCTCCCCTGCCGTCACCGCAATCGACACCATGCTCAAGCAAAAACGCGCGCGCCGCCTCGGTCTGGATGCCGGCATGCACCAGCAGGTACGGGCGCTCCTCGGTCTCGGCCACCGCGTAGAGCGGCAGCGCGGCCATCCATCGCACGAGCTCCTCGTATGCCTCAAATTCCATGTCGTTGAGCTGCTCGCTCGTCGTCCAGCCACCGTTGATATCCCAGGTCTCGGCATCGAGCGGGTCCTGGCCAATGATGGCATCGAGCATGATCTGCTCGTGATTGCCCTTGAGCACGTGGGCGTTGGGCAGCGAGCGCACGAGCTTAATAACGCCGACCGGATCGGGCCCGCGATCGATCATGTCGCCCAGCACGTACAGCGTGTCGTCGGACGTCAACGAGATCTTAGACAGGGCCTCGTCAAGCGCACGCACGTGCCCGTGAGCATCAGATGTCACATAGATCGCCATGGTACGCCTCTCCTTGCATTGCGGTCTAAGCCCGGCGCCGCAACTAAAACTTCAAGTTGAACTTAAACGTTACCCATTGTACTCCGTTGCAATAAAGCTGGAAAGGGTTTCCGAGCAGAGGCAAAGACGGCAGCCGTCTATGACGATATCGCGCACGCCCGCAATCCAACCCCATAAACCCACCACCTTTGGGTACAAATAACCGCAGACAACTGACCGTGCCACGCCAACCACCCAGGAGCGGACACCATCCATGAACCAGATCCTTCTCTTTATCGGCCTCGTCATCATTTTGTGCCTGACCATCAAACCCGTCGGCAAAAAACTCCCCTTCCCCACCCTGCTCATCTTTATCGCGCTCGGCATGCTGTTGGGCGTCAACGGGCCGGCTCACATCGACTTTAGCGACTACGCGCTCACCGAAACCGTCTGCAGCACGGCGCTGCTGTTCATCATGTTCTACGGCGGTTTTAACACCAACATCGACCGCGCCAAACCCGTCGCCGCGCCTGCGGTGCTGCTGAGCACACTCGGCGTCGTCATCACTGCCGGCATTACCGGCGTGTTCGCGCACTTTGTACTGGGCTTCGACTGGATCGGCGGCCTGCTGCTGGGATCGGTTGTGGCGTCCACCGACGCGGCCAGCGTCTTTAGCGTTCTGCGCGAGCACAGCCTTTCGCTGAGGGGCGGCACCGACTCGCTGCTCGAGGTCGAATCGGGCTCCAACGACCCCGTCGCCTACATGCTCACCGCCGTGCTCGCCACACTCGCAGCCGGCGGCGACATCAACATTCCCACACTGCTGGCCAAGCAGATTATCCTGGGCGTGGGCCTGGGCCTTGCCATCGGCTGGGCGGCGGGCCACCTGATTGAACGCGCACGCGCAACAGCCGAGGGCGCGCAGACCATCTTTTTGTTCGCCGTGGCAATCGTCGCCTACGCGCTGCCGAGCTACCTGGGCGGCAACGGCTTTTTGGCCGTGTACCTGGCCGGCATTGTGCTGGGCGCGAGCGACATCACCGGCAAGGTCGAGCTGGCGCACTTCTTTGACACCCTCACCGAGATGGCCGAGATGACGATCTTCTTCTTGCTCGGCCTGCTCGTGACGCCCGCCCGCCTGCCGCAAATGCTGCTGCCGGGCCTGGCGCTCATGGCGTTTATGCTCTTTGCGAGCCGTCCCATCGCCGTCGGCATGCTCCTGGCGCCCTTTAAGACGAACCCCCGCCAGGTCGCGCTCGTAAGCTGGGCGGGTCTGCGCGGAGCAGCTTCGGTCGTCTTTAGTCTCTTTGCCGTGGTGGCAGGTGTTCCCGGCGGACACGACCTATTTGACCTGGTGTTTGTGATTGCCGTGTCGAGCATTGTGGTGCAGGGCTCGCTGCTGCCGGCGGTGGCGAAGAAGCTCGATATGATCGATGCGACCGGCGACGTACGCCGCACCTTTAACGACTATCGCGACGAAGACGGCATGTCGTTTGTAAAGCTCAAGGTGGGCGCTGGACATCCGTTTGCAGGACGCTCGCTCGCGGACATTGGCAGCGCCACCGACATGCTCGTGGTCCTGGTGCTGCGCGACGGGGCGCACCCGGTACTGCCCAATGGCGACACCGTGATCCAAGAAGGCGATCTGCTGGTGATGGCAGCCCCAACGTTCGAAGAGCGTGCCGAGGTTATGCTGCGCGAGGTCACCGTGACTCCCCACGGTCGCCTGGCTGGTCAGCGCCTGCGCGATGTGCCGCAAGGCAAGCATCCCTTTATCGTCGTGATGCTCAAACGCGACGGCCAGACGATCATCCCCGACGGCAACACCCTCATATACGCCGGCGATGAAGCCGTCATCGCCACCCTGGCGTCATAGGGGCCAGAGGCAGTAATATGGCAAAGGGCAGCCCCTTTTTCATATTCCCATACCCGCAGGTAGATTGACGAACATGTGTTTGGTCATTATAATTTCTACTTGAATAGACTCCTCGTCTCGTGGTATAAAAGGGTTGCGTTCCTTTATGGAGGGCAGTCAAGGGCCGGGGGATCCCCCCGGCATTTTTGTTAATATGAGAAAGCCATTGTCAATAGGCATGTTCGTTCGAGCCCGGTTTGAAACCGGGCTTTTTCGTTTCCCGTCGGGAGAGCCCGCGCACGCTGCAT
>JAGZNZ010000013.1:0-58717 GCA_018363345.1 Collinsella sp.
GTTAAACTGAAGGGACTGACCCCGGAGGAATTCCGGAATCAGTCCCTATGTGCGGCGTAGGCCGCTTATTAGCCCGTCCAAGAATTGGGGCGCAGTTCATTGCAACCGGGGCTGTTTCATATCTATCAATAATCTGTATCGCTCAGTTGTTCAACAATTTTTCGTACGAAATAAGGGACCCCATTCTGGCGTTCAGAGAAGGACCCCTCAATAAAGGATATTAATTGTTAGGTACCTAAAAGCCTACATTTTCCCATTGATGATTAACCCAATCTTGATTAATCTTCGGATTCTTAGTTACCTGAGCAGTACGCATAGCGACATCCTCAGTCATAACATCCATTTTCTTTTTGGACGTATCGACGATATCCTGCGCTCCGCGAAGCAGACGACCACGCAATTCATCATCTGTTGCGACCTTAAATCCTGCAAATGCACCAACCGCTACAGTTGCAGCCAAAGCAAGAGCAGTCAGAACTCTATTCTTCATCCTGATCTCCCTGGTCAAATTGAATCATCTCGCCAAGAATGCGAGACAGCTCTTCCTCATCCTTAAACTCGATCTCAATCTTATTTTTGCCACGCGAGCTCTTCACTCGAACATTTGTGTTAAACACCTGACGCAATACACGTGCTGCCTTTTTAAAGGACTGAGGCGTGGCAGGTCGGGGCGTCTTAGGCGTCTCTCCGGCAGAAAACAGTGGAGCAAGATTTTCTGTCGCACGGACAGACAATCCCTCTGCAACAACCTTCTCAGCAAGCTTAATGCGCGCATCTTCATACGGAACAGCAAGGATTGCACGAGCATGACCGGCGGCCAGCCTTCCTTCGAAGATCATCTGCTGAACTACCTCTGGAAGATCAAGCAAGCGCAACGAATTGGTGATTGCAGAGCGAGACTTGCTGACAGCCTTTGACAAGGCTTCTTGAGTCATACCGCTTGAATCGATGAGCTGTCGATATCCCTTAGCCTCTTCGACGGGGTTAAGGTCAGAGCGCTGAAGGTTTTCAATCAGCGCGAGTGCGAGCATTTCCTCATCATCAACGTCCTTAATGATGACGGGGAGCTCTTCAAGGCCAGCAAGCTTTGAAGCCTGATAACGGCGTTCACCCGCAATAATCTCATAACCGTTACCGTGCTTGCGCACAAGAAGCGGCTGCAGAACGCCGTGCTCCTGGATTGACTCACTCAGCTCGCGAAGTTCAGTCTCATTGAAATGAATTCGTGGCTGATTTGGGTTCGGAATGATATCTTCGATTGGAAGTTTAGTTTCTGAAGCGGCATTTGATGCTGATGTTGCAGATCCACCAGTCTCATATTCAGCTTCCGAGACCAGTGCGTTGAGACCACGACCCAAGCCGCCGCGCTTCTTAGGACTAGGCACGCTTAATCACCTCTTTAGCAAGGTTCATATACGCCTTTGCACCCTTATTCTGTGGCGCATAGGTAATTACAGGCTCACCGAACGACGGTGCTTCTGAAATTTTAACTGTACGTGGAATCAAGGTCTTGAATGCCTTGTTGCCAAAGTACGATTGAACCTCTTCCACAACCTGGTTCGAAAGCGATGTGCGCGAATCGTACATAGTCATAAGCACGCCATAAGTATCAAGGCTCTTATTCAGGCGCGTTTTAACCATTTTCATCGATTCAAGCAGCTTTGTAACACCTTCAAGTGCGTAGTATTCGCACTGAATAGGAATCAAAACACTGTCCGCAGCTGTTAACGCATTAATGGTTAGCAAACCAAGCGATGGCGGACAGTCGATAAATATAAAATCAAACTCATCCTGAACAGGCTCAAGCAGATCCTTTAAGCGAGTCTCGCGGGCAATCGCACTGACAAGTTCGATTTCCGCACCCGCAAGCTGAATAGTAGCCGGAATTACAAATACCTTACTGCAATTTGTATCAAGAATGAGTGATTCTGCCGGGACATCGTTCAGCAATGCATCATAGATACAGTGATTGAGCTCTTCTTTCTCGATTCCAAAACCGCTCGTGCTATTTCCTTGCGGGTCAAAATCGACAATTAATGTTTTTCGGCCCAGTTCACCCAACGCTGCTGCAAGATTTACAGCTGTGGTGGACTTACCTACGCCGCCTTTTTGGTTGATGATAGCGATGATACGCGTGTCTTTTGCGCTCTTAGAACGCTTAACGTCGCGAAATCCCACGGTCCCTCCTGGTGTATTTAAAGCTGTTGAATGGAGGATGTTTCACGTGAAACAATCCGATTCGACACCGATTGCAATGTTTCACGTGAAACATAGCAATCGACACTATCCATTATGTTTCACGTGAAACATCTAGGCAAGCGGATTCTTTTTTGCCATACCATTGGCACGCGGAAGAGAAACAGATGCCTGACGAGTCTTTTTAAGGATAATAAATTCACGGTGACCCAGATCATTCGGCAAATCAAGTTCGTCCGTCATAAGCGTGGTAAAGCCGCATATCTTTGCAGCCGCAAGACCAGATTGAAGCTCTTCATCAGATGGATTCCCCTTCGTAATGACAAAGAGGCCACCATCTTTTAGAAAAGGAGATGCATACTCAACAAGAACCGGTAATGGTGCGAGCGCGCGGGCGGTAACAACAGCAAATTGCTTCTTATGGGATCGAGCATATTCTTCAAGACGATTGTGAACGGCATGAGCATGCTTAAGGCCAATCTTCTTAACAAAGGAATTAACTGCATCGACTTTCTTGCCAACGGAATCGATATAAGTAGCCTTTCGTCCACTTGCAATAGTCAACGGAATACCTGGGAATCCAGCACCGGTACCCATATCAAGCAAAGCACCATCAGGAGCTTTATCAATATAAGGCAGCAAAACAAGTGAGTCCAGAATATGAAGGACGGCTGCATCATCAACATTCAGGATGCGCGTTAGATTGGTAGTCTTATTGGCCTCCAGAACAAGATCAAGATGCTGGATACAGACACGAAGGCTCTCGTCGGAGACCTTCAAAGAATAGTCTTTGCGATACGAAATAAGACGGCCCAGCATTTGGCTTGCCTGCTCATCAGTTAAAACAAACAAGACGACTCCTTTCTGACAAAAATCAGTGTATCGAGAACTTTTGACAAAAAAAGGGGACGTGGAAACCACGTCCCCTTAGCATAGACTCGAGAAGATTATCGAGCAACAATCACAACATGGCGATCGGGGTCAGAGCCCTCAGAATGCGTGTCGACAGCATCGTTACCACGAAGGGCAATATGAACCAGTCGACGTTCGTAGGCATTCATGGGCGGCAGGGAAACACTCTTATGAGTGCGAATAGCACGCTCGGCGGCGGACTGGGCCATAGATGCAACCTTGTCCTGTCGACGGCTCTTATAACCTTCGACGTCGACGACGACCGGATACCTAAAGCCAAGCTTGCGACTCACCAACAGGGAGAACATAACTTGAAGAGCATCGAGGGTACGTCCATGACGGCCAATGAGAACAGCAAGATCAGGAGCAGTTACGTCCAGGATCAACTCGCCCTCGTCACCCTCATACTCATCGATGGGTGAGTTCGCCGCATCGAAGTGCGAAAGGATGGAACGCAGAATGGAAATAGCCACATCGGCAATGGCGTCGAGCTCCTCATCGGTCAGCTCTTCACCAGCCTTGTAACGCTGTGCAATCTCGGGATAATCGCCCGCGACCCGCGGGGCAACCTCCTCAAGCATATCCTCGACGATCTCTTCAGACATAACGAACTCCAAAAGTTAGGTACCTAAATAAGAATACTATCCCACTACTTCTTCTTGTGCGGGCGCGGCTTCTTCTCGCGACGAGTAACCTCGACCTGCAGCGGAGCATTCTTAAGACGCTCTTCCTCATCGGCCTTGGCCTTATCGATAACCTTCTGCGTCACGAAGATCTGCTGGACAACCTGCCAGGCGGAAGACACGTCGTAGTACAGCAGAACGCCGACGGGCAGGCTCCAACCCATCCAAAGCATCATGACGGTCATGACAACGGCCATCATGCGCATGCTCTGGGCCTGCTGACCAGTCTGATTGCGTGACATATACAGCTGCGGAATCAGGGTCAAGACAGCGAACAGAATCAGGCAAACCAGCGCAGGCAGCGCAACCATAAAGCCATCGGCAAAGGAAGCGCTCGGCGTGGTGGTAAGGTCAGGCAGGATATTGAAGAACGAGAACGTGCCGTCGCTAAAGTAGTTCGGCAGGTTACGCAGCAGCGTAAACAGGGCGAACAGGACAGGCATCTGGATTAACAGCGGCAGACAACCAGCCATGGGGTTGAACTTGTTCTCGCTGTAGAACTTCTGCATCTCCTCGGCCTGACGCTGGGGATCGTCGGCATAGCGCTCCTGGATCTCGAGCATCTTAGGCTGCAGCACCTGCATGCGAGCCGTCGACTTGGTCGACTTGAGCATAAGCGGCGTCAGCAGCAGACGGATGATGACCACCAGGATGATGATGGACAGGCCCCAGTCGACCGCAAAGGTCTGGATGAGCTTGAGCAGCTCGAAAAGGATGTTAACGATCCAATCCCACATGTAAGTTTTCCTCCGATAGCGAGTGCCCGCTAGGGCACAGGGTCATAACCGCCGACGTGCAGGGGATTGCAGCGAGCGATGCGCCTCACGGCAAGCCAGCAGCCTCTCAAAACACCGTACTTCTCAATCGCCTGAACGGCATATTGCGAGCACGTTGGGTAATAAATGCAGGCGTCAGGCAATAAGGGCGAAATAACCTGTTGATATATGCGAATAGGAGCGATGGCAACACGTCGCAAAACGTGATTGCTCATCGCTCCTCCCCGGCAACGCCGGCGCGTTTCATAAGCGAACGCAATGCCTTGTCCATCTCCTGAGGCGAAGAGATCCTCGTCTTGGGAGTAGCGAACAAGATGATGTCATAACCCGCAACGGGAAATCCGCAGCTGCGGGCGGCCTCGCGCATCACACGCTTAGAACGGTTGCGCACGACCGCGCAACCGAGCCGTTTAGCACCAACGAAGGCGACCCTTCCGGAGTCGCCTTCGCCAACCGATTCACATATGGTCATTCGAATCAGAGGGTGATTGAAACGACGCCCCTGACTGAACACATGCTCGAAATCTTGCCGAGACTTAATAGTCTTCATGCGAGATGTGTGTATCGCTGCTAGACAGTGAGACGCTTGCGGCCCTTGGCGCGGCGACGGGCGAGCACGGCACGACCACCCTTGGTGGCCATACGGGCACGGAAGCCATGGGTCTTGGCACGCTTACGCTTATTAGGCTGATACGTACGCTTCATCTTAAGTTCCTCCTGCTGCATTTCGAGTGTCCGCGGGAGCGCGGACGCAGATATAGACACGTGAGCTTGAAGATTGTAGGGAAATCAATGTTCAAATGTCAAGAAATCAAAGGTAAAAGGTTGCGTAGTTCACACGGTTCCCCCATAAGCTCAACCGAAATTTGCGCCGCATTACAACTTTTCACGATATTTCATCGAGTTTTCGACAGGTCATGTTGGCAATGTTGAGAACTTTTCGCCTGTTTTCCAAAGTTTTCAACAGGTTTTGAAAAGTTGTCGAAAGATGAGAAACATTGCACGGTGAGCTACTATTTGTTCGAAACCTTTTGAAAGATTGCGAGCGGCATGTCTGACGACTTTTACACCATGGTCGATTCCGGAGACCCGGCACCCGACAACGAGCACATCACCGGCGTGCGCGAAAAGCGTGGCGAGGAAGAGCAGGCCGCTGCGAAAACGCAGGCTGCCATGTATGCCGCACGCATCGCGGTCTATGACGACATGCTGTCGACGCCGCGCGTCATCGTCATCGAACCTAAGGACGTGCGCACCTATCTGGAAGAGACAACCAACACCGTCTACCAGTGCATGAAAGAACAGGGCGGGCACATCTCGCTCATGGTTATCCGCGAGATTGTCGAAAACTTTATCCACGCCCACTTTGCAGAGCCCATCATCTCGATCCTAGACGGCGGCGACACCATCCGATTCGCAGACCAGGGACCGGGGATCGACGACAAGGAGCGCGCGTTCGACTTTGGCGTTACCAGCGCAAACAGCAACATGAAACGATACATCCGCGGAACCGGAGCCGGGTTTCCCATGGTGCAGGAGTACCTGGAAAACGCCGGCGGCGCTGTATCCATCGAGGACAACATGGGCAACGGCACCGTGGTCACGGTAAGCCTGAATCCCAAGCGCGTACAGGAAATCGAGCGCGCCGGAGGGCGAGGGGCCGCCGTGCGCCCCGAGACGGAGCAGCCGGCGTATCCCCTATCCAGCACGTTTGCACAGCAGCCCGTGGCGCAGCAGATGCAGCAGCCTGGAAGTTTTCCCATGCAAGACCCCCAGACACCGCTGGGCAACCCAGTGCAAAACATGCCGGAGGGGATAGGCTCGGCAGATCCGGACACAGGCGCCGTGCAGCAGACGGCGGCCATGCCAAACGTCGCGCAAATGGGCTACCAACCGTACCCACAAGGGTATCCTCCCCAATATATGCCGCAGCAGGGATATGCCCAGCCGTATCCACAGCAGTATCCTCAGCCGTACCAGCAGCCGTATCAGCAGATGCCGCAGGGAAACCTCAACCCCTGGACTCAGCAGATGCCGCCGCAGCCTTACCAACAGTGGCCGCAAAGTTTTCAACAGCAGATGCCGCCCATGCAGAGTTCTCAACAACCAGCAGCTCAAATGATGTATCCTAATGCGGCGAATCAATACGCACAACCGCAGTCGGACGTGTTTATAAGCGAACGCGGCAACGCTGCATTAGGGTATCTGGCCCAACATCAAGAGTGCGGCGCGACGGACTTGGCGCGGGCGTTTGGAAACTCTGCACCCACCTGGTCGCGCACGCTCAACGATTTGGCGCAGACGGGCTTGATAGTCAAACATGGGCAGAAATACCATCTGACCGAAATCGGAAGCGCTCGCGTGCGGGCCCAAGCTTAAGGAACGGGAGAGACAGTGGACGAGGAAGCAAGCATCATCCTGGGGGATGCCATCGCCTTTTGTCAGCGCGACGGCCAAGATGCGCGCCTCATCAACATGCTGGGGCAATCGCGTGCTGTGAGCCTGACCGAGGACACCTTGACGATTGAGGCCCCCTCACGATTTGCCATCGCTCAGCTCAAAAAGCATCAGCCGACCATCGAGGCGTACCTGGAAGAGATCGCCTTTGCACCGATTGCGCTCAACATCGTGGCACCACAGGGCTCCGCGGCAGATAACGCCGCACCCGCGGCACCCGTCGTTCCCCCGGCGGCGCCAGCTACCACCACAGTGTCGGCTCCCGAGCATCAAATCGGCGATGTTTCCCGTGAAACCATGCCCACCGTCTCGACGCCGGCGGCCCCCATGTCCGCTGCCACACACATGCCTATCGCGCACGACGCAACACCGGGCGAGGATTCGGGCATCGCAATCAAAAACACGCTTTCGGCCGACGATTTCCGCCGCATGATGAACCAGATGAAAGGCGAGGCGCCTGCAAAGAGTGCAAAACCAGCCTCCACATCGCCCATGAGCGCCCCCGCAGCTGCGGCACCGATCGAGCAGAACACCGACGGCGCGCCGCTCGCGGCCAACTCGAAATTCACCTTCGAAAACTTTGTCTACGGCCCAGAAAACAGCCATGCCTATCGCTCAGCCCTCAAGTTTGCCGCGCTCGCGGACGAACGCGGCACATGCACATCCCTGTTCATCTATGGCAAATCGGGGCTGGGCAAGACCCATCTGCTGCTCGCCATCAAAAACGAGCTCGCCGAAAAGTCGCCCGAGATCAAGGTAAAGTACGCCAACTCACAGGCGTACCTCGATGACCTGATGACGGAGTTCGACCGCCAAAAGAAGAGCAACGCCCCCATCATGCAGGCATACCACGACGTGGACGTGCTCATCATCGACGACATTCAAAACATCATCGGCAAGCGCGCGAGCGTGGACTACTTCTTCCAGCTCATGGACGAGTTTATCCGCAACAACAAAAAAGTCGTCATCGCAGCCGACCGTGCGCCCAAAGACCTGAGCATGGACGAGCGCCTTACCAGCCGTTTTAATGCCGGTATGCTCTGTTTGGTGGCGGAGCCCAGCTACGAGATGAAATACAAGATCTTGCAGCGCTACTACGAGAACACGATAGCCGCCGCACCCGAGGCGGGTGACGACTCGCTGCTGGCGGCCTATGGCGGCGATGGTGGGCATCTGACCGACGAGCACTTTAAGCACATGGCAGAAGTCTCGGGAACCAACATCCGCGAACTCGAGAGCTTCTGCGAACGCTGCGCCGGCGAGGCAGGAGACCGCGAACGCGAGGGCAGCGAGCTCAGTTTCGACGACATCGACGCCATCGCAAGCCAGTACTTCGATACGTCGGCCAAAAAGATCAACGTGCAGACGGTCCAGTCTGTCATTGAAGAGCAGTACGGCGTGACGCACGAGGAGCTCATCGGCCCGCGCCGCAACGCCAACATAGCCAAAGCCCGCCATATCGCCATATATCTGGCCATCGAGATGTGCGAGATGACGACTACGGCGGTGGGCGCGGAGTTTGGCAACCGCAACCACTCAACCGTCAGTACGAGCTATAAAAAGGTTCAGAAGATGATTCAGGAAGACCGCACCATAACCGAGGATCTCAAATCGCTGCGAGATAAAATTACACTGCGCTCGTAGGGAAATAGAGACACCTGTTGAAAACTTGTCGAAACGCTGGGCATAACATGTCTAAAACTCGCCACAAGGCGATGAAAAGTTTTCCGCAGGTTTTGAACGTGGAAAACACGGTCGGTTGCGCACAGGGCGCTGTCGATTCTCTTTTTGGGGTTGACCAGCGCTTTTGGGAGTAATCAACAGTTTCGTCAGTGCTATTACTATTATTAAGATATTTATATCTATAGAAAGGTATTAAAAGATGAAGTTCACCGTCAGCCAAAGCTCGCTCACGCAAGCCATCGGCGTCGTTATGAAAGGCGTCGCTTCGGCATCTACCCTTCCCATCCTGTCGGGCGTGCTCGTTAAGGCGCAGGACGGCATCTTGGAATTCCAAACCTCTAACTACACCATCTCGATTCGTCATCGCATTGCCGCGCATGTCGAAGAAGAGGGCGAGATGGTGATTCCCTGCAAGATGCTCTCGAACATTACGAAGACCCTTCCCGACGCCCCGGTTACCTTTGAGCTCTCGGAGCGTCAGGTGCTGATCGGATGCGAGAAGAGCTCCTTCCGCCTCAACACGCTCGACGCCAACGATTTCCCCGAGTTCCCCGCCTATGCCATCGAAAGTGCGGTGGAGCTCCCGACCGATATCCTGTCCGAGATGGTCGGCCGCGTGTGGCGCGTCACTTCGACTGATAAGGCCCGCCCCATCCTGGGAGGCGTGCACATGAAGGTCGAGAACAACACCGTGCGCCTGGTGGCAACCGACTCCTTCCGTCTGGCTGTATGCGACACCCAGGTCGAGACCTCGACGCTCGAGGGGTCCTTTGAGCTCAACGTTCCGGCCGACGCCTTCAACGACGCCCTGAGCATCATGGCCAGCCAGGCGACCATCATGATCGGCGCCACCGACACCCAGGTTGTCTTTGAGGCCGGCAACACCACCTACGTGTCGCGTCGTATCGAGGGCGTATACCCCAACTACAAGCAACTCATCCCCGATTCGTGCGTGACGAGCGTCAAGATCGACGTGGCGGCTTTTAATGCCGCCCTCAAGCGCGTGGCGGTCATCGCGAGCGCGAACCCCGCCGTCAAGTTCGAGATTGATGTCGAGAACGGTCAGATGGGCCTGTCCTCCATCTCCAATGACCAGGATCTGGCGCAGGAGACGATCGATGTCGAGGCCGAGGGCGAGTCGGGCACCATCGCCTTTAACTACCACTACATCTTTGGCTGCCTCAATGCCCTGTCCAAGGAGAAAGAGATCACGCTGGAGCTCAAGAGCTACTCGCAGGCGGGTATCTTTAAGTCCTACGACAAGATCAACTATCTGTACCTGGTCATGCCGGTTCGCATCTAGCGCTGCGCCATGACCATGTTTGCCCGCAACCTTTCCGTCGCGCGCTACCGCAGTTTCGATAGCTACCGTCTTGACCTGGACGAAGGCGTGACGGTGCTTGCGGGGCCCAACGCGGCGGGAAAGACCAACCTTATAGAGGCGCTGCAGCTTTTGACGAGCGGCGCCTCGTTTAGGCATCCCACCGCTACCGAGCTCGTGCACGACGGCACAGGCTCGTGCAGGCTCGAGTTGAGACTCGAGGGCGATGGCCGCGTGCTCGATATGGGACTGGGCGTTGAGGACGGCAAGCGCTCGTTTAGCCGTAACGGCAAGAGATGTTCGGCCGCCGGCGTGCGCGGGGTTTTGCCGAGCGTGCTGTTTTGCCCCGATCATCTGGATATGGTCAAACGCGGTGCCAGTGTGCGCCGTGCCGCCCTCGATGACTTTGGCGTTCAGCTGAGCGCCCGTTACGCCGACCTGGCGAGCACCTACGGGCGTTGCGTGACGCAGCGCAACGCTCTACTCAAGGAGACCTGGTGCTGCCGCGAGATGCTCGGCGCATGGAATGACTCCATCGCCCGCGCCGGGTCAGCCCTGCTCGTACATCGTTTGGCCCTGCTCGACCGACTGGCAGGCCATGTGCGCGCCGCGTATGGGCAGGTGGCGTCCGGTGAGGACGCAGGCGTGTCCTATGTGTCCACGCTGGGGGATTTGCCTCAAACCGAGGGGCGCGAGGAACTTAAGGACTGGGCATACGAGCATATGCTCGCGGCCCTCGATGAGCGTGCCGATGAGGAGATGCGCCGCGGCGTGACGCTTGTGGGTCCGCATCGCGACGAGATTGAGTTTTCCGTCGCGGGCCGATCGGCCCGTTCATTTGCCAGCCAGGGCCAGCAGCGAACGCTGGTGCTTGCCTGGAAGGTGGCAGAAGTGGCCGTGGCGCGCGATATCCTGGGCACCGCGCCACTGCTGCTTTTGGACGACGTGATGAGCGAGCTCGATGCCGGGCGGCGAGACGCTTTTCTGCAGCTGATCGGTGATGATATCCAGACGGTCATAACCACCACCAATCTGGGGTATTTTACCGATGACCTGCTTGATCGAGCCAAGGTGGTGAGCATGGGTGAGACGTGCTAATTACGAGCGCGAGAACGGAACGGTTGCCTTTGGCGGCTTTTTGGATGCCGAGCGTCAGCGCATCCTGGCGGCCGCGACACCTGAGCGCCGCGCGCAAATGGAGGCTGCAGAGGAATCTCGTGCGGTCTATCGCGCCTGGAATGCGGTGTGCTCGGGCACGCGCGAGGGACGCCACGTGACGGGCCTGCGCTACCTGCCCGAGTCCAATGAGCTGCTGGTGTATCTCGATTCGCCCTCGTGGACGCAGGAGATGACGCTGCTGCGCGAGATCATCCGGGCACGCATGGAGCGGGCCGGCGCGCATGTGGACGGCCTGGTGTTCAAAACGACCGCGCCCGGTCACACGCCGCCGGCTGCCAAGGAGCGCCTGCGCCCAGCCGTGACCGAGCGCCCGCCGGCTCCGCACGCCGATCTCAGCGAGGCCGAACGCGGCGAGATTGAGCGCCAAGTGGCGCCCATCGAAGATCAAAAACTGCGCGAGGCCCTCGAGAATGCCATGAGAGCTAGTGCCGAGTGGGCCAAGGGCGTGCAAAGCAAAAAAGAGCCTTAAATCGCATCTGGTGGCCTTGTAGAGCCAAATACCCTCGTTCCCGAGGGTATTTTTTTACGATAAACTAGTAAGGCTGTACACATTTTCTTAGCTGAAGGAGGACGTGTGGCAAACGAAAACGATTACGATGGCGGCGAGATTAAGATTCTCGAAGGTCTCGAGGCCGTTCGTAAGCGCCCGGGCATGTACATCGGCTCGACGAGCGCCAGCGGCCTGCATCACCTGGTGTGGGAGATCGTTGACAACTCCGTTGACGAGGCCATGGCCGGTTTCTGCACCGAGATTCAGGTGACGGTCCACGCCGACAACTCCATCACGGTCGTCGACAACGGGCGAGGCATCCCCGTCGACGAGCATCCCATCAAGAAGATCCCGACGCTCGAGGTCGTTATGACGATCTTGCACGCCGGCGGTAAGTTCGATAACTCGGCCTACAAGGTCTCGGGCGGCCTGCACGGCGTGGGCATCTCCGTCGTCAACGCGCTGTCCAAGCGCGTGGTCGTGCAGGTGCGCCGTGATGGCAACGTCTACGAGATGGAGTTCTCGCGCGGCAAGACCGTCAAGAAGATGGAGGTCGTGGGCACCTCGGATTCGACGGGTACCACCGTCAACTTCTGGCCTGACGACGAGATCTTCGAGACCTGTGTCTACGATTTCGATACGCTGCACAACCGTCTGCAGGAGACGGCGTTCCTCAATAAGAATCTAAAGATTGTGCTGACCGACGAGCGCGAGGCGACTCCCCACGTGGAGGAGTTCTGCTACGAGGGCGGCATCATCGACTTCGTTAAGTTCCTCAACGACGGCAAAGACGTCCCCGAGGCCTTTAAGGAGCCCATCTATATCGAGGGTAAATCGGATCCGGATGCGCCCGTGACCAAGATGGGCGAGGTCGAGGTGTCCCTGCAGTGGAATGCCGGCTATGGCGAGAACGTCATGTCGTTTGCCAACGACATCTACACCCCCGAGGGCGGCATGCATCTCGAGGGCTTCCGCACCGCCCTCACCCGCGTGATTAACGATTACGCCCGCAAGCAGAACCTGCTCAAGGAGAAGGACGCCAACCTGAGCGGTGACGACGTGCGCGAGGGCCTTTCGGCCGTCATCTCGGTCAAGCTGCCCGATCCGCAGTTTGAGGGTCAGACCAAGGCCAAGCTTGGCAGCTCCTACATGCGCGCGCTCACGCTCAAGATCGTGACCGATGGACTGACCGATTATCTGGAGGAGCACCCCAAGCCCGCCCGCGAGATCGTCAAGAAGGCCCAGCAGGCATGCAAGGCCCGCAACGCCGCCCGCAAGGCGCGCGAGGCGACCCGCCGCAAGAGCCTGCTCGAGACGGCGTCGCTGCCCGGCAAGCTCGCCGACTGCTCGGTGCGCGATGCCGAGCTGACCGAGCTCTTTATCGTAGAGGGCGACTCGGCAGGCGGTTCGGCCAAGGACGGCCGTCGCCGAGACATCCAGGCGATTCTGCCCCTGCGCGGCAAGATTTTGAACGTCGAGCGCGTGGGTGACCACCGCGCGTTCTCGAGCGACACCATCCAATCCCTGATCACCGCGATCGGCTGCGGCGTCACGACGAGCGCCGGCGACGGTGGCGACTTCGATATCAGCAAGGCGCGCTACCACAAGATCATCATCATGACCGATGCAGACGTTGACGGTGCGCATATCCGCATCCTGCTGCTGACGTTCTTCTACAAGTACATGCGCCCGCTGATCGATGCCGGCTATGTCTATGTTGCCTGCCCGCCCATCTTTGGCATTAAGGTGCGTAACAAGATCCATTACGTGTATCCCAACGGCCGCCAGCCCGAAGACGAGATTCTGCGCGACACCATTCAGAGCCTGGGCCTGAACCCCAACGACAACGACGAGGACGGCAAGGCCAAAGACGGCAAGATCACCAAGAAGCGCAAAGGCTATACCGTCCAGCGCTACAAGGGCCTGGGCGAGATGGACCCCAAGCAGCTTGCCTCGACGACGATGGACCCCAAGACCCGTATCCTGCAGCGCGTGTCGATCGAGGACGCCGTGGTGGCGGACCGCGCCGTGCGCGAGCTCATGGGTTCCGAGGTCGGCTATCGCCGCGAGTACATCGAGAAGCATGCGCATGATGCTCGATTCCTTGACGCTTAAGAGGAGGTAACGTGGCAGACGATATCAACAACAACGAGGGTATGGACGAGGCCGGCGACGCCGGCATGCCCGATGATCTGAAGCGCCTGCTCGCCCGCGCTGAGCAGGGCGAGGACGGCGATCCGGATTCCTATAACCCCGACGCCGAGGATGAAGAGGATGAGGATGACGACGCCGAGCTCGAGGAGAGCTTCGGTGCGGTCGATCGCGGCGCCTCGGCCGGCGAGGATGTCAACGGCGGTCAGCTCCAGATTTCGGAGTTCGGCCGCGAGATGAAGCAGTCGTTCATCGAGTACTCGATGTCGGTCATCACGGCGCGCGCCCTGCCGGACGTGCGCGACGGCCTAAAGCCGGTGCACCGCCGCATCCTGTACGCCATGAACGAGAGCGGCATCTACCCCAACCGCCCGCATAAGAAGTCGGCCTGGACGGTCGGCGAGGTTATCGGCAAATACCATCCGCACGGTGACTTCGCGGTCTACGAGGCCATGGTTCGTCTGGCGCAGTGGTTCTCCATGCGCACACCGCTCATCGATGGCCACGGCAACTTCGGCAACATCGATGGCGACGGCGCGGCGGCTATGCGTTATACCGAGAGCCGCTTGGCAAAGCCTGCCATGGAGCTGCTGCGCGACCTGCAAAAGGATACCGTCGACTGGCAGCCCAACTACGACGAGTCGCTCGCCGAGCCCGTGGCGCTGCCCGCGCGCTTTCCCAACCTGCTGGTCAACGGTAGTCAGGGCATCGCCGTCGGCATGGCCACCAATATCGCCCCGCATAACCTCACCGAGGCGATCGAGGCCACCTGCTACCTGATCGACAATCCCGACGCCACCGTCGACGAGCTTATGCAGATCATGCCCGGTCCGGACTTCCCCACCGGCGCCATCATCATGGGCAGCGCCGGCATTAGGCAGAGCTACGAGACCGGTCGCGGCTCCATTACCGTGCGTGCCAAGGCCCACGTGGAATCCACCAAGACCGGTCGCAGCCGCCTGGTCTTTACCGAGATTCCCTACATGGTCAACAAGGGCACCTTGCAGGAGAAGATCGCCCAGCTCGTAAACGACAAGCGCATCGAGGGCATCTCGGACATGCGCGACGAGTCCAACCAAAAGGGCATCCGTCTGGTCATCGAGCTCAAGAAGGGCGTCATTCCGCAGGTCGTGCTCAACAACCTGTATAAGTACACATCGCTGCAGACGACCTTTGGCGCCAACAACCTGGCACTCGTCAACGGCGTTCCCAAATGCCTGAGCTTGCGCGAGATGCTGCAGCACTACATCGACCACCAGGTCGACGTCGTCACCCGCCGCACTCGCTTTGACCTTAAGAAGGCCCAGGCGCGTGCCCATATCCTCGAGGGCTACTTGATGGCTCTCGACCATATCGACGAGGTCATCAGCATTATCCGTTCCTCGCAGACCGACTCCGAGGCAAGCGGCCGCCTGATCGAGCGCTTTGGCTTTACGCCCGAGCAGACCACGGCCATCCTCGAGATGAAGCTGCGCCGCCTGACTGGCCTGGAGCGCGACAAGATCCAGGAAGAGCTGGACGGTCTGCGCCGCGCCATCGCTTACTATGAGGACTTGCTGGCACATGAGGAGAAGATCCTGGGCGTCATCAAGGAGGAGATGCGCGAGATCTCGAAGAAGTTCGGCGACAAACGCCGCACCGAGATCAGCCATGTCGAAAAGGACCTGGATGTCGAGGACCTCATCGCCGACGAGGACATGGTCGTGACCATCACCCACACCGGCTACGTGAAGCGCATCCCGGTGGCTGCCTACCGCGCCCAGAAGCGCGGCGGCAAGGGCGTGTCGGGCGTCAACCTTAAAGAGGACGACGTCATCGACGAGATGTTTATCGCATCCACGCACGAGTACGTGCTGTTCTTCTCGAGCAAGGGCAAGGTCTACCGCCTGAAGGTGCACGAGCTGCCGGTGGGTACGCGCCAGGCGCGCGGCACCGCGATCGTCAACCTGCTGCCCTTTGAGGAAGGCGAGAAGATCGCGAGCGTCATCAGCTGCCGCGAGTTCCCCGCCGACGAGTACCTGATGTTTGCCACCAAGAGCGGCATGGTCAAGAAGACCGTGATGAGCGCTTACGACCGCAGCCGCCGTGATGGCCTGATCGCCATCAATCTGAGAGACGACGACGCGCTGCTCGCCGTGCGCCGTGTGCGCGAGGGCGACAAGATTATCCTGGCCACCACTGCGGGCAAGGCAATCATGTTCCCCGAGGACCAGGTGCGCGCCACCGGCCGCGACACCAGCGGCGTTCGCGGTATTAGCATGAAGGACGGCGTGAGCGTTTTGGGCATGGAGGTTACCAACGGCAATGGTGACCTGTTCGTCATTACCGAGCGCGGTTACGGCAAGCGTACGCCGGTCGCGGATTACCCGGAGCAGAACCGCGGCGGTCAGGGCGTCTACACCATCCAGATGACCGAGCGCAAGGGAAACCTCGCGGCCATGAAGACGGTGGGCCCGCAGCACGAGCTGTTCATCGTGACGGAAGGCGCGACGGTCATTCGCGTCAAGACCGATGAGATTAGCCAGACCGGCCGAGCCACCCAGGGCGTCAAGATGATGACCGTCGACGACAACGACCGTGTGTGCGCTGTCGCCCGCATGACGGCGGCTAAGGAAAAGCCCGAAGGCGAAGGCGCCGAGGCCGAGGCAACGGTCGATGCCGAAAATACCCCAGTCGACCTAGGCGACGGCAACGACATGCCAGAGGATCTCCTAGACGAGTAAGAGGCCCTAGCTGGTAGAAAATATCAGACCCCATATATCGGCGGTCGGCGCACTGCGCGCCGACCGCTTTTTTGACAATCCTGGACCCCGTGCCCGCCGAGTGGGCGAGATGGGTTAGGTTTGTCGCGAGTTCCGCACGCAAAGAAGGCCACTTAATGTGGCCTTCGTCTTGCGCAGGACTGCCCGAGCAGCAAACCTAACCCATCTCGCCCACTCGGCGAACACCCTCCAAAGATTTTCAAAAAAGTTGTTGACGCGCGCGTAACGACTCGTCTAATATATCCCTTGCGCGATGGACCTGTAGCTCAGTTGGTTAGAGCGTCCGGCTGATAACCGGGAGGTCACAAGTTCGAATCTTGTCAGGTCCACCACTTTCTTTCGCAATAAACACCCCAGCGAGAGCCGAGTCGCCGCTGGGGTGTTTATTACTGTCTCCGTGGGGGTTTAGCTCAGCTGGGAGAGCGCGGGCTTTGCAAGCCTGAGGTCAGGGGTTCGATCCCCCTAACCTCCACCATGATGGACCTGTAGCTCAGTTGGTTAGAGCGTCCGGCTGATAACCGGGAGGTCACAAGTTCGAATCTTGTCAGGTCCACCATCAAAACTGTGAAGAGCCTCGAGGCATGGCCTCGGGGCTTTTTTCTTGTGTGTGATAAAACTCATTTTGGTTTTGTGTGCTGTGCGAAAGATTGGGTAGTATAGCTATTCAATGCGGCGAAGGCGCCGCGTGTTAACCGCTACGTACCGGAGGTGTTCCATGGTTCGTGTCGACATAGAGACCATCGTCATGGCCGCCGGTCCCGTGCCATCGCTTATCGTACTTCGCGAGCGCTGCAGCAAATCGGACTCCCCTGCGCCGCTGCGCTCCCTTTCTATCCAAACTGGTTCCTTTGAGGCTGCGGCTATTAGCCGTGGTATCGACAGCGGTCGTGCCGAGCGCCCGATTGCCCATGACCTGCTGCTCGATACGCTTGATGCCCTGGATGCAAAACTCGAGCGCATCGAGATTGTCCGTGCCGAGCCTCCCGTGTTCTACGCGACGGTCGTCGTTTTGGCCGACAGCAACGAGCATAGGATCGATGCGCGTCCGAGCGATGCCATCGCCCTCGCCGTGCGCAGCAATGCTCCCATGTTTGTTGAGGACGACATCATGAACCGCCTGGGGACCGTCTCTCCGGTTGCCGAGGAAGTCGATGATGAGCAGGAATTTGAGAAGTTCGACGAGTTCGTCCATACGCTCTCGCCCGATGATTTTTAAATGACGAGTAGCCATGAGACGGAGTATGCACTGATGGGTCGCGGCGTTTCAGCCGAAGCCGCCGCCATTGCCCGCGAGGCCCAGATGCGCTCGGAGGCATCCGAGGCCGCACGCATCGCCTATGTGACGCAGGCCCGTACGCTTCGCGAGCGCCGTGCCTCCTTTATCAAGATGGTTGCCGTCTCCGCACTTGTCGCGGCAATCTCCTCGCGCCTTCGTGGTACAGTTGGTGCGCTTGGGTTTTCGATTTCGATGGGCTTGGTCATCTGGGGCGTGGTCGATGCCGTGATGCTGACCAACCAGATCAAGGTACTCGATAAGCGCGCCGCCGATATGATGCGCGCCCGCGACGCCGCCGCCGAGATTGCTGCCGAGGCACAAGAGATGTAACGACGCCGGACTCGATGGGAAGGTTTAAAAATGGCACAGGATATGCAGGACGCCGGAAACGTCTCCGCCGAGCTCGACGCCATGGTGTGCGACCTCATCGGGGCATTTTTAGACGACCTGGCCGCTGGTGAGAACCCCGGTGTTGTCGTTGCGATCGAAGACGCCGCGTCCAACCGCTATCTGGCGGCACTCGACGAGGACGGCGAGGAGGCATGCCTCGAGGCTGCCACCAACTTTATCTCCGAGCACAAGATGGGCCTTAAGGACGAGGGCCTGGGTCGCATCGCCCGTTACGCCATCGGCTACACCGGTTGTGTCGAAATTGATGGCGGCTACCATGACGCCCTGCTTGTGAGTTTCTTTGAGACGACGCTCGAGAGCGGCTTTTCGGCATATGTACTGTACGAAGGTGTGGGCGCCGGCGATGGTTTTATGTGGAGCGACCCTGAACCTGCAGGCGAGGAAACCCCTCTTATCTAAAATCGCTAAAATAAACGAGTTTTCGGTAAAAGGCTCAAAATTCCCGCCGAGCGTTGTGTTACTGGGCGGGTCGCATACGCGTGCCGGTTGTATATAGATAGAAGATAGGGGAACTACATGCGCGTAGACAATCTGAGGAACATCGCCATCATCGCTCACGTCGACCACGGCAAGACGACGATGGTCGACAAGCTCCTGCGTGCCACGGACGCCTTCCGTGCCAACCAGCAGGTCGAGGACCGCGTCCTGGATTCTAACGACCAGGAGCGCGAGCGCGGCATTACGATTCTCGCCAAGAACATCTCTATCGAGTACAAGGACGTTAAGATCAACGTCATCGACACCCCGGGCCACGCTGACTTTGGCGGCGAGGTCGAGCGCGTGCTGCGTATGGCCGACGGCGCCCTGCTGCTGGTCGATGCCTTTGAGGGCCCCATGCCCCAGACCCGCTTCGTGCTGCGTCACGCCATCGACACCGGCCTCAAGATCATGATCGTCATCAACAAGATCGACCGTCCGGGCGCCAACCCCGAGAAGGCCTACAACGACTGCCTGGACCTGATGGCCGACCTGGGCGCCACCGACGACCAGCTTGAGTTTGCCATGGAGCACGTGGTCTACGCCAGCGCCATGAATGGCTTTGCCCGCCTTGACCCCAACGACGGCAACATGGACATGTATCCGCTGCTCGATATGATCATCGACGACATGCCCGCGCCCGAGGTTGACGAGAACGCCCCGCTGGCCATGCAGTGTGTGACCATCGACCACTCCAACTTCGTTGGCCGCATCGGTATCGGTCGCGTGTACTCCGGCACCATTCACCAGGGCGATCAGATCCTGGTCGTCAAGAACGACGGTTCCAGCGCTACCGCTACCGTCAAGCAGCTCTTTACTTTCGACTACCTGGGTCGCACCGAGTGCCAGGAAGTCGGCGCCGGTGATATCGCCGCCGTCGTGGGCATCGACCGCACCGATATCGGCGATGTCTACACCGATCCCGAGAACCCCGTTGAGCTCGAACCCATCGAGATCGACCCGCCGACCCTGTCCATCGTCTTTGAGGCTTCGACCTCCCCGCTCGTCGGCCGCGACGGCGACATCGTGGGTGCCCGTCAGCTCAAGGAGCGCCTGTTCAACGAGGCCGAGAACAACGTGACCATGAAGATCGAGGAGCTCGAGGACAAGAGCGGCGTCGAGGTCTCGGGCCGCGGCATTCTGCACCTGTCCGTCCTGATGGAGTCCATGCGTCGCGAGGGCTTTGAGTTCCAGGTCGGCCGTCCCCGCGTTCTGTTTAAGAAGGACGAGAACGGCAATAAGATGGAGCCCGTCGAGCAGGCCGTCGTCGAGTGCCCGGACGAGTATTCGGGCAAGGTCGTTGAGGTCTTCGGCACCTCCGGCGGCATCATGACGAGCATGGATACCTCGGGTATCGTGACGCACCTCGAGTTTAAGATCCCGACCCGCGGCATCATGGGTCTTAAGAACCGCATCATGAACGTCACTCACGGCGAGGGCGTGTTCTACCACACCTTCCTGGAGTACGGCCCCTATGCCGGCGAGATCGGCAACCGCCAGAACGGCGCCATGATCTCCATGACCACCGAGAAAGCCGTTGCCTACGCTCTGGGCACGCTGCAGGAGCGCGGCCAGCTGTTTGTTGAGCCGGGTACCGAATGCTACGAGGGCATGATCGTGGGCGAGCGCAGCAAGGCCGGCGACATGGTCGTCAACATCGCCCGTACCAAGAACCTGGGCAACCAGCGTTCCTCGACCTCCGATATCTCCGTCCAGCTGGTGCCGCCCCGCACCTTCTCGCTGGAGGAGGCGCTGGAGTACATCGCCGACGACGAGCTGGTGGAGATCACTCCCAAGAACATCCGCCTGCGCAAGCGTCTGCTCAATGCTACCGACCGCAAGAAGGCCGCAGTCCGCGCCGGTCAGGTCAACAAATAAGCGCCGAGCTTTATAGCGACTAACAAGAAAGGGCGCCGACCATCGCGGTCGGTGCCCTTTTTGGTGCACAGGGATTGAGTTGGTCTGCACCACCGCAAAGGTGTCTGTCCCCTTTGTGGCGGTTGACGGCTAGGCGGAAGGAAGGCCCGGAGTATTGGCGGCCTGTTGCGGCTTGAGGCGGGCGTTGCGCCAGATGATCTGGATGACGTAGCCGAGCGTAAAGACGAAGGCTACGCCGCTGACAAAGCTGCCCATAAGGGGAAGTGCCGTGAGTGCGCCCGCGGCGATACCGCCCACGGCGGCCATGGCGTAGCGGTTCTGGCTGTGTCCGATCATGCGTGCGATCGCGGTGCCCGTAAACGCCGCCGAGACCAGAGCGATACCGATCACGGCGCACATGAGAGCTCCGGCGAGTGACAGACCTGCAATCGAGATGATGAGCAACAGGACGGCGGGAACGGCGGCCACCGTGCCCAAAAGACCGCTCACCCACAGAGGGGTAGGTCGTTGACGAAGCATGCCGGCGGCGCTGGCGGTCGCGCGCGGAAAGACGAGCTCGAGGAGGATCGCGACAAAGCAGGTGGAAAGCGCCGCGGCGACGATGCCGCCGATGGTGTCGTTAATCGTTGAGGTGTTCTCGTTCTCGGTACGGTCGATCTTGAGGGCTCCGACCTGAGCGCCCTCGGCCCGCTCGGGGTCCTCGGAAACATGCGCGCTCACGGTGCCGGTGATGCGGGCGTTTTTGCCCAAGACGAGCTTGTCGGCCCAAACCTCGACATCGCCCTCGACGGTGCCGTCGATGGTCACCGTATCGCCTGCAAGTGCTGCCGACTTGGTGGAGCCTCGCAGGGCAACAGTATCGCCCATCGCGTAAAAACAGTTGGCGGTGCTACCGGTGTTGAGCACGACGTGCTGACCGGCTACCGTCACGCTGCCATCGATTGCGGTTTTGGAGATATCGATGGTGCGCGCCGCCAGGCGAATGGCGCCGCCTACGGTGCAGTCGCGAATCGATAGGCTGTCGCCTGCCGCGATAATATCGCGGCCGATGGAGGCATCGTCCAGGTTAAGGCTTTGGCCAGCCCAGTACAGGTCGCCCGCGACGCCAGACGGATTTGAGTCAGCTTCGGTTGCGAGTACGTTGCCCGCGGTGTCTGTGCCGGCGAACGACGCCGTGGGAAGTACGGTCAGCGCAAGCGCAATCAGTACGAATAGGAGGGCGATGCGGGCCTGCGCTTTGTGGCGCTTGGTCGACGGTTCTAGGTTGCAAGGCATAGTGAATCCTTCGTTAGATACTCGGCGTATATCTAACAGGGTACCCAACGTGCGAGCGCTCTAAAAGAACCTCTCGGTTGCATTTCGAAAGGTCGTGCCGTGCTATCTACTTTTTGCGATGTAAAAAGTGCGCGATGTCTTCTTCGGTGGGGCTTTTGATGTCAAAGCGCAGCGAGAGCCAGCGCAGACCCATGGTCACGATAACGCATACGACCAGCGCGGCGACATTGCTGACCAAGCCACTCATGACGAGGCTTACATAGCTTGCCGATCCGGCGATGGCCGCGATGGCATAAAAGTTGGTGCGTTGGAAAATGCCCGGAA
Source organism: Collinsella sp. (assembly GCA_018363345.1). Lineage (GTDB taxonomy): Bacteria > Actinomycetota > Coriobacteriia > Coriobacteriales > Coriobacteriaceae > Collinsella. The sequence goes on from JAGZNZ010000013.1 coordinate 22,252, forward strand.
CCACGCCCATAAAGCCGTCGCGCAGCATGCCGCCGCCCACCGCGGTGAAAAAGCCCATCATGATGCAAACGACGGGTGCAAATCCGTAGACCAGTGCCTTGTCTGCGCCGGTTGCCGCATAGATGCCGACCGAGATGATGTCGAGCAGGGGGATGAGTTTGTCGGGCTTATCGACGATTGCCGGGAAGATGTAAATGATGGCCGCCGTGGCGATGGAGAGCGGCAGCGCCATTGGCTGGTTGAGGATGTAGACGTTGCCGACCTGGAGTGTCATGTCGCGCAAAAGACCGCCGCCCAGACCGCAGACTACCGCGAGTGCGACCGCGCCCACCAGGTCGAGCTTGTGTTCGCGCGCAACCAGCACACCCGAGATCGATGCAGCGACAACGGCGAACATCTCGAGCCAAAATGGGATAGCGACCATGGCATCCGAGGCATGTGAGGTAACGGTTGTGGCGGCGACGACGGGCAAGATGGGGTCCTTTGAGTTGCGGGTTTGGACAATGCCCGTACATAGTACATGTTCGGCGCCTATTGCGACCCTATTGCTCGGCAAACGGTCGGGACTGGGTACGGTCATAGGGCCCAAGCATGTACATCACCCTCCAAAGATGTCGAAAAATATCGTTTTTGGGGGGTGATGTACGTGTTTGGGGATCTGGGTTGATGCTGAATGCGATGGGGGCGTGGCTGAATAGGAGGGATGTCTAAATTTTGAGCGGAGCTCAAAATTTATTCGGTTGGCTTGCGCCGACCGCGCTGCGCTAAAAACGCGCCACCGGCGCGTTTTCTTTACGCTTTGCGCCCTGGCGGGTTCGAACCCCTCCTTCTTCGCCGTATTTGCTTGTTAGGGACTCAAAACAAAAAAGCCCCCATTCCCGGGAGCTTTCTCAACCAAAATGGCGGAGGAGGAGGGATTCGAACCCTCGTGACCTTATACAGGCCAAACGGTTTTCGAGACCGCCGCATTCAACCACTCTGCCACCCCTCCGCGTGGGGTAAAAACAAAGCAGGCACTAAGGCCTGCTTTGGAATTAACTGGCGGAGAGTCAGGGATTTGAACCCTGGAGACGCTTTTGACGCCTACACGATTTCCAATCGTGCTCCTTCGGCCACTCGGACAACTCTCCGTTAAATGCGAAAGTCAGTATACACGAGGAATCGAAAAGTGCAAACAGAAAACTTGGCATTTTTTAAAGCGCTCGCTCCGCACCCGTATCCGGCATGTGCCAGATGAGTACTAAAAAAGCATCCTGACCAGCCAGATCCCGCTCGATGATCTGTTCAAAATAGGTATTCATGAATGACGTGGCAGCGAATTTAAAAATTTTGAGGCAATCGATCGAACCGGTGGTATGCATTTCGTGACCACAACCCTGCAATCGGCGACCTGCGGTTTGACTCAGGTTGTCCTCGCCGCAGCGTATCTTGCTATCGAATCCGTCAAGCTCTTGGTCAGCATTTGGTTGGAATACGCATGAAGAGCCGTGTAAGCATGGGTATATGTGGAGGTCATGAGGTTGTAGCTGCATATTCTTGCAGCCTGGGAGGTTGAAAGATATTATTACCAAGTCTTTTCCTGCTTCAGGCGCACCTTCACGACCTGAAGCCACATTTGCCCAGAGGAGGTGACAATATGAAGGCTTATGAACTGCTGTTCTTTGTTGACCCGTCGCTCGACCCCGAGACTCGTCTCGCTGTTATGAAGCGTATCGATACCACGATCGCTGAGGGCGCTGGCAAGGTCGACTCCGTTGACGAGTGGGGCAAGCGCAAGCTCGCCTACGAGATCAACGACCTCACCGATGGTGACTACACCCTCATCAACTTCCACGCAGATCCTACCCAGATCGCCGAGCTTGATCGCGTCCTGCGCATCACCGACGCTGTGGTCCGCCACATGATCGTCCGTCGCGACGACCAGGAGTAAGACTGTCGTTTTGGACTGGGCTAGTGCCCCAAGAGGAAGTAGTGAGTTATGAGCATCAATCGAGTGAACATCACCGGTAACCTCACCCGCGATCCCGAGCTGCGCGCCACCGCCGGCGGAACCCAGGTTCTGTCCTTTGGCGTCGCCGTGAACGATCGTCGCCGCAACGCGCAGACTGGCGAGTGGGAGGACTATCCCAACTTTGTTGACTGCACTATGTTCGGCACCCGCGCCGAGGCCGTGAGCCGTTTCCTGGCAAAGGGAAACAAGGTCGCGATCGAGGGCAAGCTGCGCTACAGCTCTTGGGAGCGCGACGGTCAGCGCAGGAGCAAGCTTGAGGTCATCGTCGATGAGATCGAGTTTATGAGCTCCCGTGGTAGCCAGGGTGGCTACGATCAGGGCGGTTACGCCCCCGCAGCTCCCGCGCCCGCAGCACGTCCTGCCGCACCGGTGGCTACGCCGCCCGCGGTCGACGTCTACGATGAGGACATCCCGTTCTAAGGGTTGTTCACCTATTTTTGAGTGAGAGGCGGCTTCGACTCGCCGAAGTTGCCAAATGAAAGGTATTTTGACATGGCTAATGATTATTCTGCACGTCAGCCGCGTCGTAAGTACTGCCAGTTCTGCAAGGAGAACACTGAGTTCATCGACTATAAGGACACTCAGCTTCTCCGTAAGTACATGACCGACCGTGGCAAGATCAAGCCCCGTCGCGTCACTGGCGCTTGCACGCAGCATCAGCATGACATCGCCAACGCCATCAAGCGCGCCCGCGAGATGGCTCTCCTGCCGTACACCGTCCCCGTGGTTTCCTCTCGTGGCAACCGCGACCGCGGCTAAGAAGGGAGACGCATCATGAAGGTTATTCTTCTCGATGAGATCAAGGGCAAGGGCGGCGAGGGTGACGTCGTAGAGGTCGCTCAGGGTTACGCTGAGAACTTCCTGTTCCCCAAGAAGCTCGCTGTTGCCGCCACCAAGGGCAACCTCAAGCAGCTTGACGAGCGTCGCAACAACATCGCCAAGCGCGAGGCCGTCCGTCTGGCTACCGCCAACGAGACCAAGGCTGCATTCGAGGGCAAGACGGTCACCGTTGACGTCAAGGTCGGCGACGAGGGCATCCTCTTTGGCTCCGTTACCGCCGCTATGATCGCTGACGCCATCAAGGCTCAGCTCGGTATGGACATCGACCGCAAGCGCGTCGAGCTCGGTAAGCCCATCAAGGTTGCCGGTGCCCACACCGTTGCCATCTCGCTGTACCGCGAGATCAAGGCCGAGGTTGTCGTTCTCGTCGGCGTTACCGCCGAGGAGCTTGCTGCCGAGGCTGAGGTCGAGGAGGCCGCTGAGGTCGCCGAGGCCGAGACCGCCGAGGTCGAGACTGAGGCTGCTGCCGAGTAGCATTTGCTGCAACGCAACAATCTTGTTCTAAGAAGGGCGCTCTGGGAAACCAGGGCGCCCTTTTGTTTTATTTGCGCTGAGTGAGTGTCATGGTGAACGTTGCGTCGAAGTCCTATAGACAGGACCGTTCATCCGTTTGGTTCGGTGATGATTGGCGGCGCGCGGCGCGTTTTGGGACCGTGGCTGATACTATGGATGCTCGCAAGCGATATGAATGAGGATGCTCATGGCATACGACGATAGGGAGACCGGGCTGACGGTTGAGGACCGCGGCTCCAAGTTGGGTCTTCCCCAAAACCAAGATGCAGAGGCCAATGTACTGGCCGCTATGCTGCTATCGCCCGAGGTGGTCGAAGAGGCCCAGGTCGAGCTGCAGCCCGATGACTTCTACCGGCCCATTCATAAGACCATCTATACCGCGATGGTCGATATGTACAACAGCCGCATTCCCATCGACTCCATCTCGCTGATCGATTACCTACGAAGCGTCAACAAGCTCGATGCCGTGGGCGGCGAAGCGTATATTTTGGAGTTGATGGGTCAGACCCTGTCGCTCGTCAACTGGCAGCACCATGCCGCCATCGTTCGCCGCGATTCGATGCTGCGTGAGCTGATCGGCGCCACCAACGAGATCAACGCGCTGGCATATAACGCCCCCACCGACACCAAAGAGGTCGTGGAGCTGGCCGAGAGCAAGCTGCTCAAGGTCACGGCACGCGAGGTCAAGTCGAGCTACAAGACGCTGACCGAGTTTATGGTCGAGGCCTATAACGAGGCCGAGGAAGTGTGCCAGGCCGGCGGCCAGGCTGCGGGCGTGCCCACGGGCTTCCCGTCACTCGACCGCATGCTCATGGGTTTTCGCGAGGGCCAGCTCATCATCATCGGCGCCCGCCCTGCCGTGGGTAAGACGTCGTTCGCCCTGAATCTGGCGCTCAACGCTGCCGCTGCCGGTTATACCGTTGGCTTCTTCTCGCTGGAGATGTCGGGCAAGGAAATTGCCCAGCGTCTGATTTGCGCCTACGCCATGATTTCGATCAGTGACTTCCGCATGGGCCGCATTAGCCCCGAGCAGTGGGCCAATATCAACGAGGCCACGCAGACCTTGTCCAAGCTCGATATTCTGATTGACGATACGCCCGGCACCACAGTGACCGAGATTCGCGCCAAGAGCCGCCGCATGCTCCATAACAAGGAGAAGGCAATCATCATCCTGGACTACCTGCAGCTGGTGAGTCCTCCGCCGGGACGCCGCTCCGAGAGCCGTACCGTCGAGGTCTCCGAGATGTCGCGTGGTCTGAAGATCATGGCCAAGGAGCTCAAGATCCCGCTCATCGCGCTGTCGCAGCTCTCGCGTCAGGTCGAATCCCGTACCGGCAAGCGCCCGCAGCTTTCCGACCTTCGTGAATCGGGCTCCATCGAGCAGGACGCCGATATCGTTATGTTCTTGGACCGCTCCGCCGACGAGGCCGAAGCCTCGCGCGACGATCGACCCGACGAGGGCGTTACGCGTATCGTCGTGGCTAAGAACCGTTCGGGCCCGATCGGCGACGTCGACCTGATGTTCCTGCCGGCATCCACCAAGTTCTATGAGCTTGATGGGGCACATGCCGAGGAGTAGGACAGGCGCCCGTTGCACGGGTATACTGGGAATGTTTTGTGCTTCTGCGTGCCGGCGTGGCGCGTAGACAGTCCATGAATGTAAGGAGTAAACATGCCGTCAACCGTTTTGGTCGGTGCCCAGTGGGGCGATGAGGGCAAGGGTAAGATTTGCGACCTGGTCGCCGGCGACTTCGATGCCGTCGTGCGCTACTCGGGCGGCAACAACGCCGGCCACACCATCGTCGTCAACGGCAAGAAGTACGGCCTGCACCAGGTGCCCTCCGGCATCATGTATTCCGACCACGTGTCGGTGATCGGTAACGGCTGCGTCGTCAACCCCAAGGTTGTCCTTGAGGAGATCGACATGTTCGAGGCCGACGGCATCACCACCAAGAACCTCAAGATTAGCGGCAACGCGCATGTCATCATGCCGTACCACATCGATCTGGATGGCGCCTTTGAGCAGAAGCTCGGCAAGAAGAACATCGGTACCACTAAGCGCGGCATCGGTCCGTGCTACCAGGACAAGATGGCCCGTATTGGCCTGCGTATGCAGGACATGCTGGATGAGGCGCTGTTCCGCGATAAGCTGGAGACCGCTCTTGCCCGCGTGAACCCCGAGCTAGAGCTCATCTACAACCTGCCCACCTACACCGTGGATCAGATTTGCGATGAGTACCTGCCCATGGCCGAGCGCCTGCGCCCCTACATCACCGAGACGAGCCTGCTGCTCAACAACATGATCGATGAGGGCAAGGATTTGCTGTTTGAGGGCGCCCAGGCGACGCTGCTCGACATCGATCACGGCACCTATCCGTACGTGACGTCTTCTAACTGCACCGCCGGCGGCGCCATTACCGGTTCCGGCGTCGGCATGAAGAACGTCGACCGCGTGCTGGGCGTCATGAAGGCCTATATCACCCGCGTCGGTTCGGGCCCCATGCCCACCGAGCTTTCCTATGAGTCCGAGGCCGGCCACACGCTGACCGAGGAGGGCTACGAGTACGGCGTGACCACCGGTCGCCGTCGTCGCTGCGGCTGGTTTGACGGCCCTATCGCCAACTATGCCTCACGCGTCAACGGCCTCACCGACATCGCTGTGACCAAGCTCGACGTGCTTTCGGCCTTCGACACCATTAAGGTGTGCGTTGCCTATGACGTCGACGGCGAGCGCTACACGAGCGTGCCCGAGCACCAGGTGCGTTTTGAGCATGCCAAGCCCGTCTACGAGGAGCTCCCTGGCTGGAAGTGCGACATCACCGGCTGCCGCAGCTTTGATGAGCTGCCGCAGGAGGCTCAGGACTACGTGGCGTTTATCGAGGATCTGGCACACACCCGCGTGACGTTCATCGGCGTTGGCGCCGGTCGCGAGCAGATCATCAACCGATTCTGGAAGTAATCGGCGTTATTTGGTTATTGCGATATACCCCTTTGCAGCCCAGATGGGCGGCCGAGGGGTATATTTGCTTGTAAAGGGCCCGCGCGGAGCGGGCCGGTAATCCATAGAGGAGGCACCCTTGAAGGCGGACACTCAAACCATCGACATCCTGTTGTTGGGCAGCGGCGGCCGCGAGCATGCTCTGGCAGCCAAGCTCGCAGCATCACCGCGCGCCGGCAAGCTCTACATCGCGCCGGGTAACGGCGGCACCGCGAGCTGCGGCGAGAATGTGGTTCTCGACGATTGCGATCCTGCGGCCGTGGCGGCGTTTGCCCAGAGCCATGGATGCGGACTCGTGGTGATTGGCCCCGAGGCTCCGCTCGTGGCGGGCGTTGCCGACGCCGTCCGCGCGGCGGGCATCCCGTGCTTTGGCCCGGGTGCCGAGGGCGCCCAGATGGAGGGCTCTAAGCTGTTCTCCAAGCAGCTCATGGAGCGCGCCGGTATCCCGACGGCAGCCTATGGCTCATTTACCGACGAGGCTTCGGCTCTTGCCTATGTGCGCGAGCAGGGCGCTCCGCTGGTCGTCAAGGCCGACGGCCTTGCCGCGGGCAAGGGCGTTATCGTGGCAACCGAGCTTTCGCAGGCCGAGGAGGCTGTGCGTGAGTGTTTTGGCGGCACCTTTGGCGATGCCGGCAACACGGTGGTCATCGAGGAGATGCTGACCGGCCCCGAGTGCTCGCTGCTGGCCTTTACCGACGGCAAGACCGTCCGTCCCATGGCCACCTCGCAGGATCACAAGCGTGCGCTCGAGGGCGACAAGGGCCCCAACACCGGCGGCATGGGCGTCTACAGCCCGGTGCCCATCGTGACCGACGAGGAGCACGCCACCATGGTGAAGGTCATGGGGCAGACCGTGGCCGAGCTTGCTGCCGAGGGCATCGACTACCGCGGCTGCCTGTATGGCGGCTTTATGCTCACGCCTGCCGGCCCCAAGGTGCTGGAATTCAATGCCCGCTTTGGCGACCCCGAGACGCAGGTCGTGCTGCCGCGCCTTAAGAACGACCTGGTTGAGGTTATGCTGGCCTGCGCCAACTGTGAGCTCGATCAGATTGAGCTCGACTGGCGCGACGAGTGGGCCGTGGCCGTTGTCCTGACGAGTGCGGGCTATCCCGGCAGCTACGAGAAGGGCAAGGTCATCACCGGTATCACCGATGCCGAGGCCATGGAGAACGTGACCGTGTACCACGCGGGCACTGCTGCGGTGAACGGCCAGCTCTTGACCAATGGTGGTCGCGTGCTTGCCGTGACCGCTCTGGGCGACACGTTCGAGAACGCTCGCAACCTTGCCTATGAGGCCTGCGAGAAGATTGATTTTGAGGGTAAGACCCTGCGTCACGACATCGGCCTGCGCGCGCTGCGCGGCCGCGACGCCTGGGATGCCTAAAGTCCGAGAGGAATGAGACGGATGGACGAAAAGAACGAAGAGCTCGTGGATGCGCGGATCGTCGAGGAGGACAGCCGCGTGTATGGGCACGCCGAGGGCGAACCTGGTGGCGAGGTCGCTGACGAGCCGGCGCTGGTGCTGGGCGACGATGACCCGCACGATGCCGAGCTGCACGAGAAGATTCTTTCGGAGGAGTGCGCCTGGAAGGGCAAGATCCTCGACGTCCACCGTCTTGAGGTTGAGCTGCCCAACGGTCGCCGCAGCGCCCGCGATATCGTTCGCCATCCGGGTGCGGCGGCCGTTGTGGCGCTGACCGAGAGCGGCAAGATCGTACTGGTGCGTCAGTACCGCACCGCCATCGACCGCGTGACGGTCGAGATTCCCGCCGGCAAGCTCGATCCAGGTGAGGACCCGCTCGATTGCGCCAAGCGCGAACTGCATGAGGAGACGGGCTTTAGGGCTGGTCGCATTCGCTTTTTGACGTCGATTGTCACGTCCTGCGGTTTTTGCGACGAGATCATTCACATCTACTTAGCTACTAAGCTGGAGTTTGATACGCCCAACCCCGACGATGACGAGTTTGTCAACGTTGATCTGGTGCCGCTGCACGAGCTGATCGACGCCGTGCTCGACGGCAAGATCGAAGACGCCAAGACCGTCGTAGGTGCCTTGGCCTGCGATAGCATCGCGCATCGCTTGGGTGGAGCCGAGCTCTAGGTTACGCGGTTTTACCAAACCGCGTAACGAGTCGACGCTGCCAGATCATTGGCGTCATGCTTGTTGGGACGCTTTGTTTTCAGCCTGACCGGTTCAACCGGATTTCTCACGCTATTTATTTCTCTTCGAGGATTGCATGTTTAAAAGGTTTCTCTCGTATTACGAGCCCCAGATGGGGCTTTTTGTTGCCGATACTGTTTGCGCTCTGGTGCTTGCTGCCATTGACCTTGCGTTTCCTATTATTCTGCGCAATTTGACCGGTGGGTTCTTTACTCAGGGTCAGGCTGTCATTATGCAGGCGCTCGGCATGATTGCGGTGGGCTTGGTGCTGATGTATGCCGTCCGCTGCGCCTGCCGCTATTTTGTGAGCTATTGGGGCCACGTGATGGGCGCGCGCATGGAGTCCAAGATGCGCGAGGACCTGTTCGACCAGTATGAGCGCTTCAGCTTTGCGTACTTCGACCGCAACAGCTCGGGCGACATGATGAGCCGCGTGGTCAACGACCTGTTCGATATCTGCGAGGCGGCGCATCACGTGCCCGAGTGGATCATCATCTGCGGCATCGAGATTATCGGCTCGTTTGTGATCCTCTTTACCATCGCCCCGGTGCTGGCGCTTGCCATGGCTGTGGTGACAGCAGCGTTTGCGGTCATCATGTTTTGGCAGAACATGCGCATGCGCGAGGTCTTTAGCGACAGCCGCAAAAAGATCAGCGGCATCAATGCGCAGCTGCAGGATTCGCTGGCGGGCATGCGCGTGGTCAAGAGCTTTGCCAATGAGGAGACCGAACGCTTCAAGTTCCGCGCCTCCAACAATCGCTATCTTTCGTCCAAGGAGAACATGTATCACGCCATGGGCGTCTATACTGCGACGTATGGCCTGCTCTCGGGTGTGCTCTATGTGATCGTGGTACTGCTGGGCGGCTGGCTGGTCGCTCAGGGACAGCTGCAGGCGGTCGATATGGCGACCTTTGCGCTCTATATTTCGCTGTTCTGCACGCCGCTCGAGACACTCGTCAATTCGGCCGAAACGTATCAGAAGGCCATCGCCGGCTTTAAGCGCATGGACGAGGTACTCTCGACCGCGCCGGATATCCAGGACAAGCCGGGCGCCACGGATCTGCAGGTGACCGCCGGCGCCGTGGATTATCACGACGTGTGCTTTAACTACGAGGACGTTGAGCTGGGCGAGGGCGATGCCGAAGAGCGTCCCGTTATCGACCATATGAATCTGTCCATCAAGCCCGGGCAGACCATCGCTTTGGTTGGTCCTTCGGGCGGTGGCAAGTCCACGACCTGTTCGCTGCTGCCGCGCTTTTATGACGTGGCTGCCGGATCCATTAGCATCGACGGCCAGGACGTGCGCGATGTGACGCAGCAGAGCCTGCGCCGCGCCATCGGCCTGGTGCAGCAGGATGTCTACCTGTTTGACGGAACAATCGGCGAGAACATCGCCTACGGCAAGCCGGGCGCTACGGCAGAAGAGATCGCCGAGGCCGCCCGTCGCGCCAACATCGATGCCTTTATCGAGTCGCTTCCACAGGGCTATGACACGGTCGTGGGCGAGCGCGGCAGCCGTCTTTCGGGCGGCCAAAAGCAGCGCGTTGCCATTGCGCGTGTGTTTCTCAAGAACCCCAAGATCCTGATTTTGGACGAGGCGACGAGTGCTTTGGATAACGAGAGCGAGGAGGCGGTGCAGGAGTCACTCGAAGAGCTGGCACGCGGCCGCACCACGATTATCATCGCCCATCGTCTTTCGACCATTAAGCATGCCGATGAGATTGCGACCGTTGAGCATGGTCGCGTTGTGGAGCGTGGCACGCACGAGGAGCTTCTCGCCCGTGGCGGCACCTATGCCCGTTACTATCGAATGCAGTTCGAAGGTGCGCGTGCGCACGAGCTCGACTGATTGATATGACAGGAAGTTTATGGCTGACAAGAACCCTTTGACTCCGGAAGAAGTGACGGAGTTATTCTCCGAAATCGATGCATCCGGCGTCTTGGATCCCACGCTTGCCAAAAAGCGAACCGAGCGCATGCGTGAGAAGGAGGCTGCGGCCAAGCGCGGTGACAAAGCGGCGCTAGCGCAGCTGCGCAGCGAGGACCGCGCGAGCCAGGCAAAACATATCGACCCGCTGTCCGAGGACGATCCTTCGGGCTCGCAGGTGAGCCATACCATTACGAAGACCGCGATGGCCGTAGTCATTGGTATTTTGGTGCTGATCGTGGGCATGCAGATCGGCTACGGCGTGATGCGCCGTCTGAATACCGCCAACCTGTCCGAGAGCGTTTCGGTGGATACCGTCTCGACCGCGCTCAAGGGTGGACTCGAATGGGGCAACGGCTTTACGCAGTTCCCGCTCGATTTTTCTGTCGACGAGGCCGATGAGCGTACGGGCACGGTTGAGGTGACGGTGTTGGACACGTCGTCTGCCAATGAGCTCGAGCTGCTGTCCAACGGGCAGATCCAGGCCGCGGCGCTTGCGACCAACGCCCTGCTCAACGACAAGATTGACCGCGTGGTGTATAACGTTCACGCCTATATCGACGAGGATAGCAACATTCAGCACGATTCCTTTTTTGGCATGTTCCCCGCGCGGGGTCATCAGAGCGCTATTTTGACGTTTGTGTGGACCAAGAGCTCATCCAACGCCACGAGCATCGACTGGAAGATGCGCATCGTAAGCATGGACGACACCATTGCCGAGCGCATTCAAAAACAGGTGAACTCGGTTTCGTCGCTGATCGAGGACCCGGTGGTGAGCCAGACCAAGATTGACGAGGAAAAGGCCGAACGTGACCTGGAGCATCGTCTGCATGGCCGCGAGATTTTCCGCGGCGGCAAGCCCGATCGCTCACCGTCCGATCTGCTGGAACAGGACAAGAAAAAGTAAGACGCCATCATCCCGCGTGAGCCACAAGCCCCGCGGGATGATTTTTTAATCCTCGTCCCAGAAAAATCATTATGCATAGAAAGTCATAATTATCATTTCGTAAACAATTTGATGAAATTAACGCCATGAGGCATGCTTGCGGTTACAATACCGCGAGGCCTAACTACACACCTTTAAGCCGGTCCTGTGAGACCGGGAAGGAGAATTATGGCGAACAACCATACCGCGGGCGCTGCCGCCCGCACCTTCGCGCCCAGCGAGCTTTGCCAGCATATGCTGGCCAAAACCAGCAAGGGCACCTGCGGTCCCTGTATCCTGTATCTTGAGGATGGGACCATTTTTTATGGACGTGCATGCGGCGCCGAGGGCACCGCGACCGGCGAAGTCTGCTTCAACACCTCGCTCGAGGGCTACTTTGAGGTCATGACCGACCCGAGTTATGCCGGCCAAATTGTAACCATGACCTATCCGCAGATCGGCAATTACGGTATCGACGAGACCGATGTCCAGTCGGCCTTCCCTGGCGACGCCGTGCGCCCTGCGAGCGCTCCGGCTATGCGCGGCATGATCGTTCGCGACATGTGCGCCACGCCTTCTAACTGGCGCTCGGCCGTCAGCGTGCCGGAGTACCTGCGCGCTCACGGCATCGTCGCTATCGAGGGTGTCGACACCCGCGCCCTGGTGCGCCATCTGCGCGACAATGGTTCCAAAATGGGCATTATCTCGACCGAGATCTTCGACGTCGACGAGCTTGCCGAGCGTCTGGCCGCAGCGCCCACGCTGGTAGGCGAGAACCTGGTCAAGACCGTAAGTTGCCCCGCGCCTCACGAGTTTGTGGCCGCCGACCTGCCTGCCACGCATGACTTTGCGCTTGCGGTTGCCGCTCCTGCCCGTCACAAAGTGGTCGCCTACGACTGCGGTGTGAAGCGCGGCATTCTGGAGGGGCTGGTCCGCGCCGGCTGCGACCTTACCGTCGTGCTGTGGGATACTCCCGCCCAGCAGGTGCTCGAGATGAATCCCGATGGCGTCTTTTTGTCCAACGGCCCCGGCGACCCCGACGCCGTGGTGGAGACCTACGAGCAGGTGCAGCAGCTGATCGGCAAGGTGCCGGTCTTTGGTATTTGCCTAGGTCACCAGATGATCAGCTTGGCCTGCGGCGCCCAAATGGAAAAGCTTAAATTCGGTCACCGTGGCGGTAACCAGCCGGTTATGAATCTGGTGAGCCGTCGCGTGGAGATCACCGCGCAAAACCACGGCTTTGGCCTGCTGTTCCCCAGTCTGGGCAAACTGATTCCGGAGCTTTCCGGCGGCGAAACCGAGCATGCGGCCGATGGCGACCTGCGCGCCTGGGTGCGCCGCGGTATCGCGCCGGTCGTGATGAACGAGCGCTTTGGCCGCATTCGCCTGACACATGTGAACCTCAACGACGGCACCGCCGAGGGCATCCAGCTGCTCGACGCCCCGTGCTTCTCGGTCCAATACCACCCCGAGGCTTCGCCCGGCCCCACCGATGCCCACTATCTCTTTACCGCCTTTACGCGACTCATGGACGGCGAGGAGAACTACCTGGACATCGACACCGCGAAGGACCGCCTCGCCGGCTGGAATTTCGCCGAGTCCGAGAACGCTGCGACCGAGGAGAACTAACATGCCTAAACGTACTGACATCAAGCGCATCCTCGTTATTGGTTCGGGCCCCATCGTTATCGGTCAGGCCTGCGAGTTCGACTACTCCGGCGCCCAGGCCTGCAAGGTGCTCAAGGAGGATGGCTTTGAGGTCATCCTGGTCAACTCCAATCCGGCGACCATCATGACCGACCCGGGCTTGGCTGACCGCACCTATGTTGAGCCTATCACCGCCGAGTTTATCGAGCGCGTGATCAAGAAAGAGCACCCGGACGCGCTGCTGCCCACGCTGGGCGGCCAGACCGGTCTGAACGCCGCCGTCGAGCTGGCAAAGGACGGCACGCTCGACAAGTACGGCGTCGAGATGATCGGTTGCGACCTGGCCGCCATCGAGCGCGGCGAGGACCGCAAGCTCTTTAACGAGGCCATGGCCGAGATCGGCCTGGAGGTCGCGCGCTCGGGCTACGCCTATAGCGTGGCTGACGCCGAGGCCATCGCCGAGCGCGTGGGCTATCCCTGCGTGCTGCGTCCGAGCTTTACCCTCGGCGGTGCCGGCGGCGGCATCGCGCATACCCATGAGGAGCTCATCTCTATCGTGAGCCAGGGCCTCGAGCTTTCGCCTGCCCACGAGGTGCTGGTCGAGGAGTCCATCGAGGGCTGGAAAGAGTACGAGATGGAGGTCATGCGCGACCACGCCGGCAACGGCATCATCGTGTGCTCCATCGAGAACCTCGATCCCATGGGCGTGCATACCGGCGACTCCATCACGGTGGCACCGGCGCAGACCCTCTCCGACCTTGAGTATCAGCGCATGCGTGTCGCCTCGCTCGCCATCTTGGAAAAGATCGGCGTCGAGACCGGCGGCTCCAACGTGCAGTTTGCCGTGAACCCCCAGACCGGCCGTCTGATCGTCATCGAGATGAACCCGCGCGTGAGCCGCTCGTCCGCACTGGCCTCCAAGGCCACGGGTTTCCCCATCGCCAAGGCCGCCGCGCGCCTGGCCGTTGGCTATACGCTCGACGAAATCGTCAACGACATCACCAAGGCAACGCCCGCCTGCTTTGAGCCCACGATTGACTACTGCGTGGTCAAGGTGCCGCGCTTTGCCTTCGAGAAGTTCAAGGGTACCGACCCCACGCTCACCACGCGCATGAAGGCCGTGGGCGAGATCATGGCGATCGGCCGCACCTTTGAGGAGGCCTTTGGCAAGGCCATGCGCTCGCTGGAGGACGGACATCAGGGCATTTGCGCCGGTGGCAAGGAGGGTGCCGACAAGCTGAGCGACGACGAGCTCGCTCAGGCCGTGGCAACCCCGACCGAGCACCGGATCTTCTTTGTGGTCGAGGCCCTGCGCCGTGGCTGGGACATCGCCCGCATCCATGCCATCTGCGGTATCGATCCGTGGTACCTCAACCGTATCAACGACATGGTGCAGGTCCAGGAGAGCATCCGCGGCCTGCGCGTGGAGGATATCGACGCCGACGCGATGCGCCTGCTCAAGCAGTACGGCACGAGCGACGCCGAGATTGCCGCGCTGACCGGCTCCGATGAGCGCTTTGTGCGCGCTTACCGCAAGGGCCTGGGCGTGGTTCCCAGCATGAAGACGGTCGATACCTGCGCGGCCGAGTTCTCGAGCGCCACGGAGTACCACTACAAGACGTACGAGAACATCTACCGCACGAGCCCGGATGCCAAGAAGTGCGTGGCTCCCGACGAGACCACGCCGGCGGACAAGCCCAAGGCGATGATCCTGGGCGCCGGCCCCAACCGCATTGGCCAGGGTATCGAGTTCGATTACTGCTGCGTGCACGCGAGCTACGCGCTGGCGGCTCGCGGCTTCGAGACCATCATGGTCAACTGCAATCCCGAGACCGTCTCGACCGACTATGACACGTCCGACCGTCTGTACTTTGAGCCGCTCACCTACGAGGACGTCATGGACGTTATCGATGTCGAGCGCCCCGACGGCGTCGTGGTGACGCTCGGCGGCCAGACCCCGCTTAAGCTGGCGCGCATGCTCGAGGAGAGCGGCGTGAACATTATGGGCACAAAGCCCGACGCCATCGATTTTGCCGAGGACCGCGAGCGCTTTGCCGCCCTGCTCGACAAGCTGGGCATTATGTACCCGCCGGCGGGTCAGGCCACCTCGTTTGAGGAGGCTGAGGCCGTGGCCGCGCACATCGGCTACCCGCTGCTGGTGCGTCCGAGCTACGTGCTGGGCGGCCGCGGCATGATGATCGCCTACGATGCCGAGCATCTGCGCGATTACATGGCAGAGGCTGCGCGCATCAGCCCCGACTACCCGGTGTATCTGGACCGCTTCCTGGAGGGCGCAATCGAGTCCGATGTCGACGCCCTGTGCGATGGCGAAGAGGTATACATCGGCGGCATCCTGGAGCATATCGAGGAAGCCGGTATTCACTCCGGCGACTCCGCGACCTGCATCCCGCCGTTCAGCTTTAGCGAGAGCCTGCAGGCGAAGCTCCGCGAGACCACGCGCCGCATCGCGATGGCGCTGGGAGTCCGCGGTCTGGTCAACGTGCAATATGCCATCAAGGGCGAGACCGTCTACGTGATCGAGGCCAACCCGCGCGCCAGCCGTACCGTGCCGTTTATCTCCAAGGCCACCGGTGTGCCGCTGGCCAAATGCGCGGCGCGCATCATGGCAGGCGATTCCATCGCGAGCTTGGGCCTGCCGAGCGACGAACGTCAGCTGGACTGGTTCTGCATGAAGGAAGCCGTCATGCCCTGGGGTCGTTTCCCGGGCGCCGACGTCATCCTGGGGCCCGAGATGAAGTCGACGGGCGAGGTCATGGGTATCGCCAAGAGCTATCCCGAGGCATACGCCAAGACGCAGCTGGCGATTGACTACAAGCTGCCCGACCCGAGCGTCGGCAAGGTGTTCATCAGCGTGTGCGACCGCGACAAGCGCCACATCCTTTCGGTCGCCCGTATCCTGCGCTACCTGGGCTTTGACATCTGCTCCACCGAGGGTACGGCGCGCGTGCTGCGTGGAGGCAACGTGACGTGCGAGGTCGTGGAGAAGATTAGCGGCCCGCACGACGGCGAGCGCCCCAACATCGGCGACCTCATCGCCGATGGCAAGATCGCGGTGATCATCAACACGCCGTACGGTCCGGGCTCGCGCGGCGACGGCTATCTGCTGCGCACCGAGGCAGTGCGACGCGGTGTGACCTGCGTGACCGCGATGTCTGCCGCCAACACGTACGTGAGTGCCATCGAGGCGGTGCGTGAGGACCAGCAGGGTCACGGCAGCGCCAACGACATGGGCATGGACGTCATCGCCCTGCAGGACCTGCCGCAGCACACGGTGTAGTTGACCTGGCCGGCCGGGGCGGGAGGGGCCGAGATTTCCCCCTTCGCTCCGGCTGCAAGCAGAGTCGCTCAGTGGGAAAAAATCGGCTCCCCCGCCCCGGCCTGCGGTGACTTGGTTGCACCGTGTGCTGCAGAAGGGGCTTTGCGCGATGACTAGGGCTGAATAATAAAGCTACTGTGACAACGCCGTGAACGTCGTCTTGTCGGCTGCTATGTGTACGTGCAGCTCGGCTTGGCCGTCGCAGCTGATGAGCACGCCGACCTCGAACGGGTTGCCTTCCTTGTCGTAGGTGGAGCGCACGATCCGCATCGCCGCCTTTCCCGTTACCTGCCCCAACAGGCTCGCTTCGTGCTTGTCGAGGTTGATCGCCTCGTAGACCGCATCGACGCTTGCCGGCAGGATACCGGTTTTCTCGGCGATATAGGCGTAGAGCGATCGCTCCAGGTCCCTGTGCGTCAAGTCGGGGCAGAGTGACACAGGGACATAGACGTAGTTGAGTTCCATGGGCTTGTCGTCGGCCAGGCGCAGGCGACGTATCTCCCATACGGGCGTGCCCGCGGGCACCTTGAGGCCGGAGGCGATGCCTCGGACGGCGGGGATGCTCTCGAAGTTGAGGATGCGCGAACTGGGTTGCCTTCCCGCTTCGCGCATGCGTACGCTGAAGTTGAGGGCGAGGTCGATCCCCGGCGCGGTTGTCCGGGGCTTGATAAACGTCCCCTGACCGCGCTTGCGTATCACACGACCCTCCGCCACCAAATCCTGAAAACAACGACGGACCGTCGCGCGCGATAGCCCCAGACGGTCGCAGATCTCGAGCTCGCGGGGTAGCGGCGTCTCGGTGTCGAGCGTCTGGCTTGCGATGAGCAGGACGATACGTTGCTTGAGTTGGATATAGAGCGGTGTGTCGCCCTCGCGGTCGAAGGGCTCGGAGGCGAGAAACGATATCAAGTCCATGGGATACCTCCATGTTGCGTGTTGACAGGACATAGCGTAGCGAAAAGGCCATAACGATCGAATTCTAGGCAAAAATAGTTGAGCTATGTTAGGAACATACAAAACATAGCTTGAAGACAAGCCGTCTACCTGCACTTTTAGAAATACGCCGATGGGAAAATAATTTAGTTGTCAAAATAGTTGCTACCGTTAACCGATGAATAGTTGCCGTTCGCAACTATTTGCTTGTATCGAACATACGCGAAAATAATAATGGTCTCGACACAAAGCAAAGCCGTGCAGTGCACGCAATGTCGAGGGGAGACCGCCATGCGGTATCTGGTAATGGTCAGCCACGGAACACTCGCTCCCGGTTTGCACAGCGTCCTCAAGATGCTCGGCAACGACGCCGCCAACATCTTGTCGACGAGCTTGGTCGATGGCATGGGTGCCGACGAGTACGTTGAGAATCTTAAGGCGCTGCTCGTCCCCGTCGCAGCCGACGACGAGGTCGTCCTGCTTGGTGATATCGTGGGTGGCTCTCCGCTCACCAACGCCATGAACACTCTGGCCGAGAAGGGCCTGCTTGCCCACACTGTCGCCTTTGGCGGCATGAACCTGCCCATGGCGATGACCGCGATGATGGGCCTATCCACCATGGACCTCGATTCCCTCAAGCAGATGATGCTGCAAGAGGGCAAGAACGGCATGTCCGAGCTCGTGATCCCCACCGATGATGGCGAGGATGACGAGGACGACGATATCTAGGCCCAAGAGCCAAACCGTGTGAGATGGGGCGCGGCGCCAAGTGCCGGCCCAAAACAGAAAGGGGAGAACGCAATGATTTCGTTCATCCGCATCGACGACCGTATGATCCATGGCCAGACCGTCACCCGTTGGTCACTCGAGTATCCCTGCGACGGCCTGATCGCCGTCAACGACGCCGCGGCATCCAACCCGGTGCTCAAGGAGGCCTACCGCAGCGCTTCGCAGAAGAAGACTTTCGTATGGACCAAGGAGCACTTCAAGGAGGTCGCGCAGAAGGTTCTCGACAGCGAGACGCAGTACTTCCTGATCACCAAGAACCCGCAGGATATGAAGGAGCTGCTGGTCGACTTTGGCTTTAAGCCCGGCATGAACCACGTCGTCGTCGGACCCTGCAACGATCGCCCCGGTGCGACCAAGCTCGGCAACAACCAGTCGATCACGCAGGAAGAGGCCCAGGCGCTCGAAGACCTCACCAACGCCGGCTATGAGGTCGAGTTCGCCCTCATCAAGGAGAAGTCCATCGGTACCTGGCCCAAGTTCCGCGGCCAGTTTGGTTTCTAAGCAAACGCTTCGCAGCATTTTGGTCCTAACGGTCCCACGAGGAGGGACTGAGGAATAAAGAAAGGGGAAAGCATGACTATCAATGCGTTCCAAGCCGCGCTGTTCGGCCTGTTCGCCTGCCTGGCCTCGATGCCCGGCATGGGCGGCACGACGTTCGGCAACTACACCCTGGGCCGTCCTCTGGTCGCAGGTCTCGTCGTCGGCATCATCATGGGCGACATCCAGTCCGGCATCTTGGTCGGCGCCGCCATCCAGGTTGTCTACATCGCCCTCGTGACCCCGGGCGGAACCGTCTCCGCCGACGTCCGCGCCGTTTCCTACATCGGCATTCCTCTGGCGATCCTGGCCATCAAGGCGCAGGGCATCGACCCGGGTTCGACCGAGGCCGCCGGCATGGCTGCTTCCCTCGGTGCCGCCGTGGGTACGCTCGGCACCGTCCTGTTCTATGGCACCGCGACCATCAACCTTGTGTGGCAGGGCATGGGCTGGAAGTGGCTCGAGAAGGGTGACCTGCACAAGCTCTACCTCGTCGACATGGTCCTGCCTTGGATCGGCCACATCCTGTGTTCCTTCATCCCGACGTTCATCATCACCATGGGCGGCGCCAACATGGTCGACCTCATGAAGACCTACATGCCCATGGACGGCATCGCCATGAAGACGCTGTTCACCGTCGGCTCGCTGCTGCCCACCGTCGGTATCGCCATCCTGCTCAAGCAGGTCATCTCCAAGCCCACGGACTTCCTGACCTTCTTCTTCGGTTTCACCCTGTCCGCCGTCATGGGCTGCAACCTGATCGCTGCCGCCGGTATCGGCTGCTTCTTCGCCCTGGTCCACTACGAGATCGTCTCGCTCAGGATCGATATGGAGAACGCCCCCAAGGCCGCTATCGCCTCGAGTTCTGATGAGGAAGAGGAGGACATCTAATGGCAGAGAAGAAACTCTCCAAGAAGACCCTGAGCAAATCGTTCCGCAACTGGGCCTATGGCAACCTGACCTGCTTCTCGCAGGAGCACATGCAGACGTTCGGCTATCTGTGCGCCATGCTCCCGATCGTCGAGGAGCTGTATGAGGACAAGGAGCAGCAGAAAGAGGCTCTCCAGACCTACAGCGCCTTCTTCAACACCGAGCCGCAGATCGGCACCATGGTCGTCGGTATCACCGCTGGCCTCGAGGAGGCCCGCGCTAACGGTGAGCCCGTCGACGACGATGCCATCAACGGCATCCGCGCTGGCCTCATGGGCCCGCTCGCAGGCCTCGGCGACTCCCTGATCGTCGGTACACTGATCCCGATCCTGCTCGGTATCGCCCTCGGCCTTTCGACCGGTGGCTCTCCGCTCGGCGCGATCTTCTACATCGTGGTGTGGAACGCGCTCATGTACTTTGGCATGAAGTTCGCCTACAACTCCGGCTACGAGCTGGGTGGCAAGGCGGTCGAGGCCCTCGTCGGCCCCAAGGCCAAGGCCCTGCGCGAGTCCATCGTCATGGTCGGCACCATGGTTATCGGCGCCGTTGCCGCAACCTGGGTCTCCATCACCTGCAGCCCCAACCTCACGCTGCCCGGCGGTGGCGCGTTCCAGGATACGCTCGACGGCGTGTACCCCAAGCTCCTGCCGCTGCTGTTCACCGTCTTCTGCTGGTACATGATGACCAAGAAGAAGGTCAACCCCATCGTCATGATGCTGATCCTGGTCGTTATCGCCTTCGTGGGCGTGCTCATCGGCTTCTTCGACCCTGCCCTGAGCTACTAGCCTCACATCCCAGTCCCTTGTGAAGGGTCGTGCGGACCTGTTTCGCACGGCCCTTTTTGGACGGCGCCGTCCTTCAAGGGCAATATGGCCCGCGACCTCCATCGCCTTACACGAAACCCGCTATATTGCTCTTGAAAGATGACGCACACGACACAACCGTACGCCCAGGTGGCGTGGCCTGCTAAAGGAGGACCTATGCACGAGAAGCATGGACACGACCTTTCCAAGGAGGAGCTCGTCAAGGAGGCCAAGCTCCAAACCGATGCCATCCAGCGCCTCAACGTGTGGCTGAGGTTGGGCTACTCCCTGATTGCCGTGGGGTTCTTGGTCGGAATGTGGGGCATGCAGGGTGGCCCCAACTGGGGTGTTCCGCTCGGCATCGCGTGTTTGGTGATCGGTGTGCCCATGTCGATCATCCTCAAGGTCGGCACGAACAACGCAAAGAAGAATGTCGAGCGTATGCTTGCCGCCGCAGGTGTGGATGTTGATGAGCTTATGGGGCGCAAGATCGAATCGTAGCCATCGGATCGAGACGGGGGGTATAATCAATTTTTGTTGCGAGTGGCAACTAAAGACGAGATATAGCGCTAAAGGTTTGACTGGCTGTGGATTACGACGAGGTAGCAAGAAAACTGATTGTATATTCGCGCTCCCTTGCAAAGGGTTCGCTGAGCGCGGCCGGTGGCGCCAATGTGGGCGAGACGCCGGTCCTGCAATATCTTTCGAGCGCCGATGGAGACATGATTCCGTCCGAGATTGCCAAGAAGCTCGGTTTTAGCCGTGCGCGCATGTCGCATATCCTCGATTCGCTTGAGACCAAGGGCTATGTCACACGTCGCCCCGATCCTTCGGACCGCCGTCGCGTGCTGGTGAGTGTTACCGAGTCCGGGCGCGACTATGCAGCTAAAAAGAATGCAGAGAGCGTGGCGCTGCTCTCCAACCAGCTCTCCTCGCTCGGCGAGCATGACGCTAAGGAACTCGTGCGCATCCTCAACAAGGCCTACAGCCTTACCTACGACGTTGACGATTATCTCGATAATCTGTAAGAGCGGGCCGGCTGAGGTAATCGAGCCCGACGGGGTACGCCGGTGCGTGTGTCCCCCAAGAGGGCCGCGGCCCTCGCTTTACCGGAGCGATCTGAGGACTCGCGTCTTTCGCTTCGGACTGCTGTGCAGGGTCAATCAGGCGAAGAACTCACCCGTGTCGGGTTTGCGATAACTTGGCGAACATTATTACGCGAAATCTAGGATTTCTCAAAAACGCGAAGTAGATGATATATTGTACTTCGCGTTTTTGAGTTAATCTTAATTTTGCGAAGTGGGCCGGGTTCCTATATCTATCCGGACGAGCGGATGAGATTTTCCTACATTACGGATGTGCTCGAAACGCTTATCCTGCGTGACATCAGGCAAAAATATCGCATACGCAACGCGGAGCTTGGAACGAAAAAGCTCGATCCTTTGCGCCGGATTCGAGACGCCTATCCTAAGTGCATCATCGCCCGGACTGGCCACGAAACGACCGACTGGGACGGTATCAAGGTCATCGATCTTGCGCATTGGCTCATGGGTGAATCAGACGAATTGATCTTCTAGCGCGCGATGGCGTGGGTTGAAATAATCGAGCGAGGATTTTGTCCCGCGGGGAGGCTGATGCGGCTCTCTTCGCGGGACTTTTTGCTCGCTCGATCGAATTCTATTCTTGAAAAGCTGCCCATCACCCCCCCCATAAACCTCTCATTCAAACAAAATTCAGCCAACGTATGTCATAGCAATCCCCGGTAGGTCCCCGGGTGCCCCGCGGCGCGCTGGGTTATTTATCTGAGCGACTTTGCGAAGCAAGGGGAGCGAAGATAAAAACCCAGCCCGCCGCGGGGCACCCGGGGACCGCAGGGACGGGAGCAGCTATACTACTCTCAGTAGTTAAGGGTCGCGGATTCGCTGCGTCACCGCTCTCAACAGGAGGTCTATGTTTATGGCAGATCAAAAGCCGGTTGTCGGGATCATCATGGGTTCCAAGTCCGATCTGGGCGTTATGGAAGGCTGCACCGCCGAGCTCGAGGCACTGGGTGTGCCCTATGAGCTCGTCATTGCGAGCGCGCACCGCACGCCGGCGAAGGTTCACGAGTGGGCTTCGACTGCCGCCGATCGCGGTATCAAAGTGATTATCGCCGCCGCCGGCAAGGCCGCTCACTTGGGTGGTGTCGTGGCTGCCTTTACGCCGCTGCCGGTTATCGGCGTGCCTATGAAGACGAGTGACCTGGGCGGCATGGATTCGCTGCTGTCGATGGTGCAGATGCCTTCGGGCGTGCCCGTGGCCTGCGTTGCCATCGACGGCGCCAAGAACGCCGCCATCTATGCCACGCAGATTCTGGGTGCTTGCGACCCCGAGTACCGCAAGGTTATCGAGAAGATGAAGCAGGAGATGGCTGACGCCTAAGCGTTCCGCCGTTTCACCGCAGTATAAGGAGAGCCATGTCCGATTATCAGGGAAAACGATTCAAGGCTTCTCAGATTCCCGATCCGTCGAAGCCGGGTGCCGCCCATGCGGCGCAGCAGGGTCGGACATCCTCTCCTCAGCAGCCGCGCGCGCCGCGCCCCGTGACACCGGCGACGTATCGTCGACAGGACGCGCCGGCCGCATATCGTCCTTCGTCTTATAGCTCCGCTAAGAAGCCGCCCCGGTCTTCATCGCATGCCGCGCCGTCGGATTACACCGAGCCGCCGCGCAAAAAGCGCCGCTCCATTATTCCCATTCTGCTCATCATCATCGGTATCGGCCTGATTGTCGCCGCCGCCGCTATCTTTATTAATGCCCAGATTGGCTATAAGCAGGCGAGCGATTCGTATCAGAAAATCGAGAAGCAATATGTAAGCGATAAGGATGCCAGCGGCGTGCCGATTATCGACTTTGATGCGCTTGCTCAGACGAACCCCGAGATTGTGGGTTGGATTTACGTGCCGGGAACCAACATCAACTATCCCGTGGTGCAGACCAACAACAACTCCAAATACCTCAACACGCTGTTCGACGGAACGGCTAACGCGTCCGGTGCCATTTTCCTGGATAGCGATGACACCGCACCGGGAATGGTCGACCAGCAGACCACGATCTACGGCCACCATATGAACGACGGATCGATGTTCAACGTGATTTCGGACACCACTGATCAGGCGACGTTCGATAGCATCGAGTTTGTGTACTACATCACGCGCGATGCGACGTATAAGCTGCGTCCGCTGGCGACCAAGGTGGTCGAGGACACGTATGCCAAGGCGCGCACGACCAATTTTGAGGGCGACGACGGACTCAAGAACTACCTGTCCGAGATGCTCGACGGCGCTTCTGCCGTGGCGAGTGATGCTACCGATCGTGCCGCTTCGGCAACTAAGGTTGTAACGCTTGTGACCTGTCGTTCGCTGTCGCTGAGCAACACACGCGCCGTCATGGTGCTCACGCCGGTCGAGGAATAAGTTGTTCGAGAGTAGCTAAAAAGGCCCCGTCCCAAATTAGCTACTCGACGACGGTAAGGGAGAAATGATGCTCGAGAGTGGCAAATTGATGCCTTCGATTGATGCTTGGCTGTGTGAGGCCAAGGCCGATGCTTCGGCGGCAGGCTGCGGGATGTATCTGACGCATAACGGTGTGGTGCGTGCGACGCCCAAGGCCGAGGTGCGCGGAGTCGAGACCGATGGCGTGGCACCAGGCCACAGGGTGGGCGGCATGGTCTTTGACTACGACGCCGAAAAGGTACGGTCTGCTATCGGGGCCACGCGCGCGATGCCGGGTATCGGCTATGTGCGCGTGTGGCTGGCAAGCGGCGAGCTTGCCGTAGGTGACGACATCATGCTCGTGCTTATCGGCGGGGACATTCGCCCACACGTGGTCGATGCACTGCAGGCGCTCGTTGGCACCATCAAGAACGAATGCGTGAGTGAGGTCGAGCGCGAGGCGTAGAGGCTTGCGTCGATAGAAGTATCGTTTATAAAAATGCCCACCGGTACGTGTGATACCGGCGGGCATTTTGCGTTTTGGGCGCGGTGAGCGCTACACGCGCGTCGCATCCTTGGGGCTCATGGTCATGCTCTGGAAGCGGTTTTCCATGTACTCGTTATCGAAGTGCTCTCCGTAGAACTGTGCGACGGGAATGTCCGGCTCCGTGCCGTTAACGCGCTGGTACCAGTAGTCGAGCGACTGCAGCGTCATGACGCCGTCGACCAGCATGATAACGGTAAAGATGACGGTGGCCGAGTAGCGGCTCTTCCAGGGGATCTTGTTGATAAGCTTAAGCAGCCTCGGCAGCAGCAGCTTGATCCAGATGAGGCCGCCCAGGCCCCACAGGCAGGCGAAGCCCGTGCAGGTGCGTCCGCCCGTGAGGACCACGAGCGGATCGGGCAAACCGAACAGCGTTATGTGCGAGTAGCTCCACGAGACCACGCCAAACGCGGTCTGCATAAACCAGCCCACGAACACCTCAAAGCTGGCGCCGAGCAGGGCGCTCACCAGGAAAATGATGATGGGGTTCTTTTTGTAGAAGCGGTTAAGCACCATGGTCATGAGCACGGCGCCAAATCCGTAGATGGGACTGAAGGGACCAAACAGCATGCCGGCGCGGTTCTGGTAGACGCCCGGGTCGTCGACCGTCATGTGCCAGATGTCCTCGGCGATCAGGCCGAGCACGCAGCAGACAAAGAATACCCAGAACAGGTTGAAGTAGTTGAGCTTGATGTAGCCTTCGCCGGTTTCATCGCGCCCGAGCATGCCCTCGGCGGCGGCATCGCGGTCGAGCATCTCCTGCAGGCGGCGCTGCAGTTCGCGCTCCTGACGAAGCGTGGGGTCGACGGTTGCCGAAAGTGCGACGAGGATGCCGAGCTGGATCGCGGGACGCAGCAGGAAGGGCCCGATGCCCTGGAGCATCACGTCGACCAAAAGCTCGACGACGGTGAATGCAATAAGGATGTAGGACAGGCGGGCGGCGTTGCGGCGCTGGTTTTTGATAAGGTCCAGGCCAAAGATGATTAGGATGACGGCACTTGCCGCAGAGAGCATGATGCCGGCGACGATAAGGCCGACTGCGACGAGCGTATTGTCGCCGAGCTTTTCGGTGGCGTTGCCGTTAACAAGTGCCGTGATGACCTGCCACATAAAGGCAGCGACCGACGGGAGCGTGCCCACGCCGGAAAGGATGCACAGGACGGCGTACACCTTAATGATGAGGGGAATCTTCTTGACCTCTGTGGCGCTGGGGACGCTGGGGTCGAGTTCGTTTCGATCCATACAGAACCTTTCTCGCTTTGTTGTAGGTTATAAGGATACGCCGCCGACCTGCCAAAAGACAGGACGAACGTCCCAATTGCAACTTTGTAATCCCCAACGGTGGACGCGGCGGCCATCTGGGGGGCGCGGGCGCTTGCACTGGACAGACCGATAAAATGTTTGGCAACAAAACTGATTATTAGCTCGGTGGGCTTTTAAAAAGCGCTGTTCATGCGCGGGAGTGCTTGTCTTGCCGTGCGTATAATAGGGCAGGTAACGCCAAATAACGAGGCTCTGAGGGGATGCCATGTCTCAAGAAACCATCCACGCGACCGAGCGCGCCGCGGGACAGGTGAAGACCATGTCGACGTATGATCCGGACTCCGACCAGCTGCATGAGGAATGCGGCATTTTTGGTGTGTGGGCACCCGATCGCGATGTGGCTCGACTGACGTACTTTGGTCTGCGCGCGCTGCAGCATCGCGGCCAGGAATCGGCGGGAATCGCCGTGGGCGACGGCGGCACGGTTATGGTTCGCAAAGACCTGGGACTGCTCGATCGCGTGTTCTCCAACGCCGACCTGTCGACGCTCTCCGGCCAGCTGGCCGTGGGCCACGTGCGCTATGGCACCGCCGGCGCCAAGAGCTGGGAAGCCTCGCAGCCGCATCTTTCCACCATCAACAGCGTCATTATCGCGCTTGCTCACAACGGCACCCTCGTCAACACCGACGAGCTGCGCCGTCAGCTGATCGAGCTGGGCGTGCCGTTCCTCTCCAATTCGGATTCCGAGGTCGCGACCAAACTCATCGGCTACTTTACCCAGCGTACGGGCCATCTGCGCGAGGGCATTCGCAAGACCATGGAGCTCGTGCGCGGCGGCTACGCCATGACGCTCATCAACGAGCAAGCGCTCTACGCATTCCGCGATCCACACGGCATTCGCCCGCTCGTGCTGGGCAAGCTGGTGGACGAGGGTCTGGACCAGGCCGATGCCGCAGCCGTTTCGCAGCTGCCGTCGCAGGACGGCGCCGCGACGGTCGACTCCGCCGTCCGTGTCACGCGCGCCGGCGGCTGGGTCGTTGCTTCCGAGACCTGCGCACTCGACATCGTGGGTGCCGAGTACGTCCGTGACGTCCGTCCCGGCGAGATCTTGCGCATCAGCGCCGAGGGTCTGGTATCCGAGCAGGGCGTGCCTGCAGCCGAAGAGCCCGCCAACTGCATCTTTGAGCAGGTCTACTTTGCCCGCCCCGACTCCATCATGAACGGCAAGAGCGTCTATGCCTGCCGTTACGACATGGGTCGCCAGCTGGCACACGAGGAGCCCGTCGAGGCCGACCTGGTCATCGGCGTGCCCGACTCCGGCCTGCCGCCCGCGGAGGGGTATTCGCACGAGAGCGGTATTCCCTTTGGCGAGGGCCTTATCAAGAACCGCTACGTGGGCCGTACGTTTATCGAGCCTACGCAGGAGTTGCGCGCCATGGGCGTGCGTATGAAACTCAACCCGCTGCGCGACAATATCGAGGGCAAGCGCCTGGTCGTCATCGACGACTCCATCGTGCGCGGCACCACCATGGTGCAGCTCGTCAAGATGCTGCGCAACGCCGGCGCCAAGGAGATTCACATCCGCATCAACTCGCCCGAGGTCATTTGGCCGTGCTTCTACGGTATCGATACCGACGTGCAGTCGCAGCTTATCAGCGCCAACAAGACGGTCGACGAGATTTGCGAGTATATCGGCGCCGATTCGCTGGCCTTCCTTTCGGTCGAGGGCCTGCTTAAGGTCATGCCCAAGGGCGGCTACTGCGATGCGTGCTTTACCGGCCGCTATCCCGTGGCGATTCCCGAGAGCTTTGGCCGCGACAAGTTTATGGAGGGCTTTAAGCCCCGCAACCTGGACAAGCCGCTGTACTTTGACGACGACGCCGTGGTCGAGAAATACGACGACCGCAGCTGGGAAGAGGAGCACGGCGAGGCCTAAAACCTGCCATATGGGGACAGGTATATTTTGGTAGGTTTTACCTGCTGTTTTGTTGATATGACGGCGGGTGCTGTTATGGCACACGCCGAAATGAACGCAATTATGAGCACCGTTTGGCGCCCGCGCGGCGCCACGGTAGTGGGAGAGGAAGGCTCAGATGAGCGACAGCAAGCATGTGACGTACGAGGACGCCGGCGTCGATACCGCCGAGGGCGGTCGCGCCGTCGACGCGATTAAGCAGATGGTCAAGGACACCAATCGTCCCGAAGTTATCGGCGGCATCGGCGGCTTCGGTGGCCTGTTCTCGGCTGCCGCGCTTAAGGATATGGAAGACCCGATCCTGATCAGCGGTACCGACGGCGTGGGCACCAAGCTCGTGCTCGCCCAGATCATGGACCGTCACGAGACGGTGGGCCAGGACCTGGTCGCTATGTGCGTCAACGACATTTTGGCTTCGGGCGCCGAGCCGCTGTTCTTCCTGGACTACGTTGCCATCGGTCACATCGAGGCCGAGCACATGGCAAAGATCATCAAGGGCGTGGCCGACGGCTGCAAGCTCGCGGGCTGCGCGCTCGTGGGCGGCGAGATGGCCGAGCACCCGGGCGTTATGGCTCCTGCCGACTACGACCTCGCCGGCTTTACCGTGGGCGTCGTCGATCGTCCCAAGATGCTCGACCCCGCGAACGTTCGCCCGGGCGATGTGATCCTGGGCCTGCCTTCCACCGGCGTGCACTCCAACGGCTACTCGCTCGTGCGCAAGGTCATCGGCGTCGACGGCATCAAGCCGGGCACGCCCGAGGCCGCCGCTAAGGCCGAGGAGCTGAGCCGTCCGCTCGAGGAGCTCGGCGGCGCTTCGCTGGCTGACGCCCTGCTGGCCCCCACGCGCATCTACGTCAAGCCGATCCTGGAGCTGCTGCGCGGCGGCGCTCCGGTGCATGCCATTGCCCATATTACCGGTGGTGGCATCACCGAGAACCTCAACCGCGCGCTTGCCGACGACGTTGACGCCGTGGTCACCCGCAACGGTGCCGAGATGGGCTGGGACGTTCCGCCCGTCATTACCTACGTGTCGCGCCAGGCCGAGCTTGCGCCCAACGAGGCTTGCAAGACCTTCAACATGGGCGTCGGCCTGTGCCTGATCGTCGCCCCCGAGGACGAGGCTGCCGTGACCGAGGCTCTGGTCGCGCTGGGCGAGAAGCCGTTCCGCGTGGGCGAGTGCGTCGAGGGCTCCGGTGAGGTCGTGTACTCCGATGAGCGCTAACGAGCAGATGACTGCCGCCGAGGGCCTGGGCTTTGTGCCCTACACCCGTCCGACCGGCACCGATACGGCCGAGCCGCTCAAGATCGGCGTGCTCATCAGCGGTTCTGGCACCAATCTGCAGGCGCTGATCGACCTGATCGCCGCCGGCAAGCTTAATGCTTCGATTGAGCTTGTGGTGTCGAGCCGTCCTTCGGCCAAGGGCTTGCAGCGTGCCGAGCGCGCGGGCATCCAGACGCTGACGCTGTCCAAGGATGTCTATGCCGACCCCATCGCCGCCGATGAGATCATCGCGCACGAGCTTCTCGAGCGCGGCTGCGAGTATGTGGTCATGGCCGGCTACATGCGCATGGTGCACACGCCTCTGTTGGCGGCGTTTCCCAACCGCGTGGTCAACTTGCATCCGGCGCTGCTGCCGAGCTTTACCGGTGCGCATGCGATTGACGATGCCTTTGCGCGCGGCGTCAAGGTAACTGGCGTGACCGTGCATTTTGCCAACGAGGTCTACGACAACGGTCCCATCATCGCCCAGCGTGCGCTGGCTGTCGAGGAGGGCTGGGATGTCGACACGCTCGAGGAGCACATCCACGCGATTGAGCACGTGCTGTATCCCGAGGTCGTGCAAATGCTCGCCGACGGCCGCGTCCACGTGCTGGAGAGCGGCAAGGTCGCAATTGACGCGCCTCGCGGCTAGCGGTGCACAGTACAATTTAGTTGAGTGATCAGGGTGGTCATTGGCGCCAAGGCGCGCGTGGCCACCTTTTGTTTTGGGTAGTCACCCGCGACGTTCTTGAATGACTAGTCGTTTAAGAACGTCGCAGGTGACTAGGTGAGAGAGGTGAGCGCATGGCGGATAACGAAGCGCTGTTTACGCCTGAGCTGGTGTTTTTTGATTGGGAGTGTGCGACGACGGGTGAGGTGTTTGCGCAGCTCGAGAGTGAGCTTGCTCCGCGCGGCTACATTGCCGACGGTTGGCTCGACGCCGTTCGCACGCGCGAGGATGCCTATCCCACGGGTCTTGCCATGCCGGCGGCAAACATTGCCATTCCGCATACCGATCCGGGGTTTGTGGCCAAGCCCTATATCGCGGTGGTGAAGCCCGCCGCGCCCGTGACATTTAACGCTATGGCTGGCATGGGCGCTCCGGTGCCGGCGCAGATCGTCATCAATCTGGGCATCGCCGAGCCGGGCGGCCAGGTCGAGGCCCTGCAGGCTCTCATGAACATCTTTATGGACGCCGATGCCGCATCCGACGTGCTCGGCCAGACCACGCCGCAGGGCATGGTCGACGCTATCCGCCGTCACTTCTAAGGTGCCGGCTGCCAGAGCTGTCCCCTTTGCACCAAAATGGTGCAGATTAACCTGTCCCCCATGCACCAGGTGTGCCGCGGGGGCTGCGTTGTGACACAATGGCGTTTGTTCGATTCGTGATGCGAAAGGCCAAACATGGCAAACAAGAAAAAGAACCCCGAGGCCGCGCCGACGCCCGAGCAGCGGTCCCGCGCCGCCTCCAGCTCTCGTAAGAAGCAGCGCAAGACCTATGTGTCCAAGACCGTCAAGATTGTCCTGGTGGTCATCGGCGTGCTGGCGATGCTGCTTTCCGTCTCGGCCATGGCGTGCTCCGGCCTGATGTCGCAGACCGAAAGTGCCAGCTCGGGCTATAAGCTTACTGGTGGCGTGGCTGCTACCATCAACGGCACCAACCTCACCGAGGACACCGTGACCAAGCAGATCATGAGCATGCGCACGTCCTACGGCTACACCAAGGACAAGGACTGGGCACAGTACCTGGTCGACAACGACCTCACACCCAAGAAGTACCGCAAGCAGCTCATCGACTCCTACGCGCAGCAGATTCTGCTTCAGCAGGCGCAGAAGGAAAACGGCGTGACGGTGTCGGACAAGGAGGTCGAGAAGGCTTGGAAGGACGCGTGCAAGAGCGCGGGCGGCGCCAAGACCTTTAAGAAGACGCTTAAGACCTACGGCTACACCGAGGACACCTACAAGGATTCGCTCAAGGAGAGCCTGGCGCAGCAGAAGCTCAAGGATGCCGTGGCGCCCACCAGCAAGCCCAAGGACAGCGAGATTGTCGATTACATCAATGAGAACCTGTCCAACTACAACGATGCCCGTCGTTCGTCGAACATCCTGGTCAAGGTTGATTCCGACGCTTCCGACGAGGACAAGGCTGCCGCCAAGGCCAAGGCGCAGAAGTGCCTGGACAAGATCAACTCCGGTGAGCTGAGCTTTGAGGACGCCGTTGAGCAGTACTCCGAAGACACCGGTTCCAAGGAGAAGAAGGGCGATGTGGGCTGGGATAAGCTCACCACCTTTGTCGACAGCTACCAGACGGCGCTCGAGGGGCTCAACAAGGGCGACGTGAGCGAAGTCGTCGAGTCGACCTATGGTTACCACATCATCAAGTGCACCGACTACTTCCATGTCGATAATCAGGTCGATGACATCAACCAGGTGCCCAAGGCCATCAAGAAGTACGTCTCCAATGTGGTGAAGACGCAGGCGGCCAGTACTGCATACAGCGAGTGGCTGGAGCAGTACAAGAAGGACGCCGACATTACCGTCAACCCCATGCCCAAGGACGTACCCTATAACGTGAGTCTGAAGGGTGTCACCAAGAGTTCGACCGACGATTCGTCGACGACTGAGTAATCATGGGGCGGTGCTCGCGCGAGTGCCGCCCACACTATTGAGGAGGATTTGCAGATGACCAACGAAGAGCTGCAGAAGGAAATGATTGCGGCCATG
Source organism: Collinsella sp. (assembly GCA_018363345.1). Classification (GTDB taxonomy): domain Bacteria; phylum Actinomycetota; class Coriobacteriia; order Coriobacteriales; family Coriobacteriaceae; genus Collinsella. The sequence goes on from JAGZNZ010000013.1 coordinate 53,843, forward strand.
AAGGCCAAGGACAAGGTTCGCCTGTCCATCATTCGCCAGGTTAAGGCCGAGGTGAAGAATATCGAGGTCAATGAGCGCCGCGATGTGACCGAGGAAGACGTCAACAGCATGATCAAGCGTCTGATTAAGCAGACGAGCGAGACGCTGGAGATGTCCATCAAGGCCGGCACCGACCAGGAGCGTACCGACAACCTGACCGAGCAGGTCAAGATTCTGGAGAGCCTGCTGCCCGCGCAGGTTTCGGGCGAGGAACTCGAGGCCCTGATTGAGCAGGTCATCGCCGAGCTGGGTGCGACCTCTAAGAAGCAGATGGGCCAGGTCATGGGGGCACTCGGCAAGGCCACCGGTGGCAACTTCGATAAGCCGGCCGCGGCAAAGATCGTCGGCGCCAAACTCGCGTAGGGGCCGAGCGGTACATAGTTGATGTTGAGGGGGCGTGACCATTGTGGTCGCGCCCCTTTTTGCTGGGCTGGGCACTCATTGGGGACAGGCTTAAATGAGTGCCCGCTCATTGGGTACTCATTTAAGCCTGTCCCCAATGAGTGCCGACGAGCAGGTGGAAGGTTGCGGGTTCTTTACGGGAATGTAGTGTGGGCTGCGGAAACGTGGTTCTTTCCGTACAATAGTTCAACTCGTGTAAACGCAGGGAAGGGACATTCATGGCAGACATGATCGAGATCAAGCATCTCAACAAGTACTTTGGCGACCTGCATGTGCTCAAAGATATCAATCTCACCGTCAAACGCGGCGAGAAGCTCGTAATGATCGGACCTTCCGGTTCGGGTAAGTCGACGCTCATCCGTTGCGTCGATTATCTGGAGGAGCCCACGTCGGGCGAGGTCGTCATCGACGGTACGCCGCTCACAAAAAAGAATCACCTGGAGATGGCTCGCAAGTATAGTTCCATGGTGTTTCAGCAGTTCAACCTGTATCCCAACATGACGGTGCTGGGCAACCTGACGCTCGCGCCCATCAAACTGCAAAAGAAGAGCAAGGAGGAGGCGACCGAGATCGCCATCGCCGCGCTCAAGCGCGTCGGCATGGCGCATAAGGCCGGCGAGTATCCGCAGAATCTCTCGGGCGGTCAGCAGCAACGCATCGCCATCGCCCGTGCCCTGTGCACCAAGCAGCCCATCATCCTGTTTGACGAACCGACCTCGGCGCTCGACCCCGAGATGGTCCAGGAAGTCCTGGACGTTATGATTGAGCTCGCGCAGGAGGACATCACCATGATCTGCGTGACGCACGAGATGGGCTTTGCGCGCCAGGTGGCCGACCGCGTCATCTTTATGGAGGACGGCCGCATTCTGGAGGAGGGCACGCCCGAGCACTTCTTCGATAACCCCGAGAACCCGCGCTGCCGCGAGTTTCTGTCCAAGATTCTGCACTAGGCGCGGTGATGGACATGAAGGATATGACGAGGGCGGCCGTGTCGCGCCGTCACTTTTTGCAGCTGGCGGGCGCCGGCATGCTTGCACTGACGGGGACCGCGCTTGCCGGTTGCGGCAACTCCACCAGCGGCGAGGGCTCCGACAAGGGGTCCAAGCTTGCGGCCATCAAGTCGCGTGGCCATCTGAATGCCGGCGTTAAGAAGGACGTTCCCGGCTACGGCTATTACGACACCGCCAAGGGCCGCTTTGAGGGCATGGAAGTCGATTTGTGCTACCAGATCGCTGCTGCCGTCTTTGGCGTGAGCTACAAGGAGGCCCGCGCCCAGGAGCTTGTCGAGTTTACTGACGTAACGCCCAAGACGCGCGGCCCGCTGATCGATAACGGCCAGCTTGACGTGGTCGCGGCGACCTACACCATCACCGACGAGCGCAAGAAGAGCTGGGATTTCTCGACGCCGTACCGCACCGACTACGTGGGACTCATGGTCAAGAAGCGTTCGGGCTTTACCTCGATTGAGGATCTGGACGGCAAGGTCATTGGCGTGAGCCAGGGTGCTACCACGCAGGGCCTGATTGAGCAGATGATCAAGGACAACGGCTTTAGCTGCAAGCCCGAATTTAGGGCCTTTAGCGGCTACCCCATCATCAAGAGTTCGCTCGACGCCGGCAATATCGACGTCTTTGCCATGGACCGCTCCACGCTGGCCGGCTACATGAATGAGACCGTCGAGCTGCTGCAGCCCGAGGTCAAGTTTGGCGAGCAAGGCTACGGCGTGGCGACCAAGAAGGGTTGCGACCTTTCGGCCGTGGTCGATCAGGTGATTTGCGATCGCCTGGCCGACGGCTGGCTCGACCAAGAGGTCAAGACCTGGGGTCTTGTATAGGCGCATCGTCCAAGGAAGGAATCAAATGCTCGAAGGATTATTTGACGCCGACCGTTGGTCGACGACATTTCAAAACATGGGGCCCTTCTGGGAGGGCTTTGGCGTGACGCTGCAGGTGGTCGTTGCCGGTCTGCTGCTGTCGCTGGTACTGGGCACGCTGCTGGGTGTGTTCTCTACCACTCGCTCGCGCGTGCTGCGCGCCATAAGCCGCGTGTACGTGGAGTTTTACCAAAACACCCCGTTGCCCGTGCAGGTGCTCTTTATGTACATGGCCGGTCCGCAGTTTTTGCAGGCCATAACCGGTGCCGACCAGCCGGTGCGTATCGCGCCGTTCGTGCTGGGCTTCTTGGGTGTGGGTCTGTATCACGCGGCCTACATTTCGGAGGTCATCCGCACCGGTATCGAGGCGGTTCCGCGCGGTCAGATGGAGGCGGCCCAGAGCCAGGGCTTCACCCGTGCACAGGCGTACTGGTACATCGTGCTGCCCCAGACATTCAAGATCATTCTGCCGCCGCTGTGTAACCAGGCGCTCAACTTGGTCAAGAACACGTCGGTGCTCGCGCTTGTGGCCGGCGGCGATCTTATGTACCGTTCCGACAACTTTGTGAGTCTGTACGGTTACCTGCAGGGATACATCGTCTGCTGCCTTATGTACTTCATCATCTGCTTTCCGCTCGCCATGCTGGTGCAGTGGCTCGAGCGCCGCTCCAAGGAGCGTCCGCGCGGCGTGAGCCTGGCCGAGCTGGGGCTCGACAACGTAGAGGAGGCCTAGCGCATGGAAATCTTCAACGCGACCAACCTGCTCTACATTTGGGGCGGCTTTGTTAAGACGATCGAGATCTCGGCGCTGTCGATCTTTTTCTCGCTCATCTTTGGCACGGTGCTGGCGCTCGTTAAAAGCTATGCGCCCCGCCCGTTCCGTATTTTGGTGAGCGCCTATATCGAGCTGTTCCGTTGCACGCCGAACCTGCTGTGGATCCTGTTTATCTACTTTACGGTGCAGGGTTTGGACATTGTGATTTCGACCATCGCCTTCACGCTGTTTACCAGCGCTGTTATGGCCGAGATTGTGCGCGGTGGCCTCAACTCGATTCCGCGCGGCCAGTTTGAGGCAGCGCAGAGCCAGGGCTTCGGCTTCTTTGCCACCATGCGCTACATCATTCTGCCGCAGACGTTTAAGACGATCATTCCGGCGCTGTTTAGCCAGTGCACGACCGTCATTAAGGACAGCTCGTATCTTTCGGGCATTAACGTGGCCGAGCTCATGTACACGGCAAACGTCGTGATGGCCCACGCGATCGACCTGTCGCAGGTGCTTATGCTCTACGGCCTGGTGTTTGCGATGTACTTTGTGCTCAACTTTGGTATCTCGTTGCTGGTTCGCGCATATCAGAGGCGAATGGTGGCAGCGTAGAATGTGGCAAAGGGACAGCCCTTTTGCCACATAGAGAAAGGAATCGCGATGAGCGATCTGGAGAACAAGAAGAGTCCTGTGGTCATTACCATCGCGCGCGACTTTGGTGCCGAGGGCCACGAGATCGGACACATCCTCGCCAACGAGTTGGGGATTCCGCTGTACGACAACGAGCTGCTGGTGCGTGCGTCGCTGCGCGCGGGCGAGTCGCTCGACAAGATGGCTGCCTACGACGAGCGCCTGGCCGTGGAGAATATGGCGTTTCTGCCCGACCGCTACGATGCACGTTCGTACTCGGACAAGTTGTTCCAAAAGATGAGCCAGGTGATTTTGGATCTGGGCGAGACCGAGAGCTGCATTATCGAAGGCCGTCTGTCCGATTACCTGCTGCGTAGCAATCCCAACCACATTGCCGTGTTGGTGACCGCACCCTTTGAGGACCGCGTCGAGATCGTGCGCAAGAAGCGCGGCCTTAACAAAAAGAAGGGCGCCAAGCTGGTCAAGCAGCAGCAGAAGGCGCGCGAGGCGTTCTATAAGCGCTACAGCGCCGGAAAGTGGAAGATGACGAGTGGCAAGGACATCGTCGTCAACCGCGCCAAGCTGGGCCGCGAGGGCTGCAAAGATGTCATCGCCGCTGCCTACCGCTACAAGGTAGCGCAGCTCGAAGGCTAGCCGACCAAAAACCACCACAAAGGGTACAGGCACCTTTGTGGTGGTTTTTGTTTTAGGCCGAGGGAAAGGCCTTGGCGGCAGTGCCTATCCTCGGCTTTTGCAAAATCTCGATCTGTAACACCAAGCCAGCGAAAAAGGCTCTAACTGTTACAGATTTAGATGAACCGTTCGGCCGTCAGCCCAACGTCTTGATCTGTAACACCAGGCGGCATATTTGGTCTCTTACTGTTACAGATTGAGATGCGGCGTGGGCGGCCGGCACAATATCTCGATCTGTAACAACTGCAGGGCTCAACGGACTCCAGCTGTTACAGATTGAGACAAAACGATCAGGCAAGTCCAAAACCACCACAAAGGTGCCTGTCCCCTTTGTGGTGGTCGGGCGGCCGGCATAGAAAAAAGTCCCCGCCGGGCGTGAACTGCGCCCCAATTCTTGGACGGGCTAATAAGCGGCCTACGCCGCACATAGGGACTGATTCCGGAATTCCTCCGGGGTCAGTCCCTTCAGTTTAAC
>JAGZNZ010000039.1:0-5068 GCA_018363345.1 Collinsella sp.
GGCGGAGCTGGAGCACGGCTACCGCTACCCGCAACAGCTGCTTCCGCCGCTGCCCGTCACCTTCAGGGATTATCTGCAACAACCCTCGCTACAGTCGCCCAATCCAGATTCTCTGGCATGGTGGCAGGCGCAGCTTGATGATATTCCTCCGGCGCCTGCGTTGCCGCTGCGCTGCTTGCCTCAGGAGGTTGAAACACCGCGCTTCGCCCGCCTGAACGGCGCGCTGGACAGCACGCGCTGGCATCGGCTGAAAAAACGGGCGGCTGACGCCCATCTCACCCCGTCGGCCGTACTGTTGTCGGTGTGGTCAACGGTTCTCTCTGCATGGAGTGCACAGCCTGAGTTCACGCTTAACCTTACGCTTTTCGACAGGCGACCGCTGCACCCGCAAATCAACCAGATTCTGGGCGATTTCACCTCGCTGATGCTGCTGAGCTGGCATCCCGGCGAAAGCTGGCTGCACAGCGCGCAGTCACTACAGCAGCGGCTGAGCCAGAACCTCAACCACCGCGATGTGTCAGCCATCCGCGTGATGCGTCAACTGGCGCAACAGCAAAACGTGCCTGCCGTTCCGATGCCCGTCGTCTTTACCAGCGCGCTGGGCTTTGAGCAGGATAACTTCCTCGCCCGGCGTAATCTGCTCAAACCGGTCTGGGGCATCTCCCAGACGCCGCAGGTCTGGTTCGATCACCAGATTTATGAATCCGAAGGCGAACTGCGCTTTAACTGGGATTTTGTCGCCGCGCTGTTTCCTGCCGGGCAGGTGGAGCGCCAGTTTGAACAGTATTGCGCATTGCTAAACCGAATGGCCGAGGATGAAAGCGGCTGGCAACTGCCGCTCGCCGCGCTGGTGCCTCCCGTTAAACACGCAGGGCAATGCGCAGAGCGCTCACCGCGCGTATGCCCTGAGCAATCTCAGCCACACATTGCGGCGGACGAGAGCACCGTCAGCCTGATTTGCGACGCCTTCCGCGAGGTGGTTGGCGAGTCTGTCACGCCCGCAGAAAACTTCTTTGAGGCGGGCGCAACGTCGCTGAATCTGGTGCAACTGCACGTTTTGTTACAACGTCACGAATTTTCCACCCTGACGTTGCTTGACCTCTTCACCCACCCTTCTCCTGCTGCCCTGGCCGATTATCTGGCCGGCGTCACCACGGTGGAGAAAACAAAACGACCTCGCCCTGTTCGCCGTCGTCAGCGGCGGATATAGCGCGAAGCAAACTGATTTTCCCCGGAACGCCATCGCGAACGCATGGCGTTCCATTGACTTTGTGAATCTTAGGAAACGGGACCGATTATGGATAACTTGCGCTTCTCTTCTGCGCCGACAGCAGATTCCATTGATGCATCGATCGCTCAACACTACCCGGACTGCGAACCTGTCGCGGTTATCGGCTACGCCTGCCATTTTCCTGAATCGCCGGATGGCGAAACATTCTGGCAAAATCTGCTGGAAGGTCGTGAATGCAGCCGACGCTTTACGCGCGAAGAGCTTCTGGCCGTCGGTCTGGATGCCGCCATCATTGACGATCCTCATTATGTCAATATCGGTACGGTGTTAGACAACGCCGACTGCTTCGACGCCACCCTGTTTGGCTATTCGCGACAGGAAGCGGAGTCGATGGACCCGCAGCAGCGCCTATTTTTGCAGGCGGTCTGGCATGCGCTGGAACATGCCGGTTATGCCCCCGGCGCCGTCCCCCATAAGACCGGCGTTTTCGCCTCTTCCCGGATGAGTACCTACCCCGGTCGCGAAGCATTGAACGTGACAGAAGTCGCGCAGGTAAAAGGTCTGCAATCTCTGATGGGCAATGATAAAGACTATATTGCCACCCGCGCCGCGTACAAACTCAACCTGCACGGCCCGGCGTTATCGGTACAGACCGCCTGCTCCAGCTCGCTGGTTGCCGTGCATCTGGCCTGTGAAAGCCTGCGCGCAGGCGAATCCGATATGGCGGTTGCCGGCGGCGTGGCGCTCTCTTTCCCCCAGCAGGCAGGCTACCGCTACCAGCCCGGAATGATTTTCTCTCCTGATGGTCACTGTCGTCCCTTTGACGCCTCGGCTGAGGGCACCTGGGCCGGTAACGGTCTCGGCTGCGTGGTGCTGCGTCGCCTGAGAGACGCGCTGCTGTCAGGCGATCCGATTATCTCGGTGATCCTCTCCAGCGCGGTCAACAACGACGGCAACAGAAAGGTCGGCTATACCGCCCCTTCCGTCGCAGGGCAACAGGCAGTCATCGAAGAGGCGTTAATGCTGGCGGCCATCGACGACAGCCAGGTAGGTTACATTGAAACCCACGGCACCGGCACACCGCTGGGCGACGCGATTGAAATTGAAGCGTTACGCAACGTCTATGCGCCTCGCCCGCAGGATCAGCGCTGTGCGCTCGGTTCCGTGAAAAGTAACATGGGCCATCTGGATACCGCGGCGGGCATTGCCGGACTGCTGAAAACCGTTCTGGCAGTCAGTCGCGGGCAAATTCCTCCCTTTCTGAATTTTCACACCCCCAACCCGGCGCTGAAACTTGAAGAGAGCCCCTTTACCATACCGGTGTCGGCACAGGCATGGCAGGACGAAATGCGCTATGCGGGCGTCTCCTCCTTTGGTATTGGCGGCACCAACTGCCATATGATCGTCGCCTCGCTGCCCGACGCGCTCAACGCGCGCCTCCCCAATACGGATAGCGGCAGAAAAAGTACCGCGCTGCTGCTCAGCGCAGCCAGCGACAGCGCGTTGCGGCGGCTGGCGACGGATTATGCCGGGGCGCTGAGAGAGAATGCGGATGCCAGCTCTCTGGCCTTCACAGCCCTGCACGCGCGCCGTCTCGATCTCCCCTTCCGCCTGGCGGCGCCATTAAACCGTGAAACCGCCGAGGCGCTCAGCGCCTGGGCCGGTGAGAAATCGGGGGCGCTGGTTTACAGCGGCCACGGCGCCAGCGGCAAGCAGGTGTGGCTGTTTACCGGCCAGGGCTCGCACTGGCGCACTATGGGTCAAACGATGTACCAGCACTCAACGGCGTTTGCCGACACGCTGGATCGCTGTTTTTCCGCCTGTAGCGAAATGCTCACGCCGTCACTGCGCGAAGCGATGTTTAACCCCGATTCGGCGCAACTGGACAATATGGCCTGGGCGCAGCCGGCGATTGTCGCGTTTGAAATCGCGATGGCGGCGCACTGGCGTGCTGAAGGACTGAAGCCAGACTTCGCCATTGGGCATTCCGTCGGTGAATTTGCCGCTGCTGTTGTCTGCGGACACTATACGATTGAACAGGTCATGCCACTGGTTTGTCGGCGCGGCGCGCTAATGCAGCAGTGCGCAAGCGGCGCGATGGTGGCGGTATTTGCAGACGAAGACACGCTGATGCCGCTGGCTCGCCAGTTTGAGCTGGATCTCGCCGCCAATAACGGTACGCAACATACGGTATTTTCCGGACCGGAAGCCCGTCTCGCAGTATTTTGCGCCACGCTCTCGCAGCATGATATTAACTATCGTCGCCTGAGCGTAACCGGTGCGGCGCACTCCGCTTTACTGGAGCCGATACTCGATCGGTTCCAGGACGCCTGCGCGGGACTGCACGCGGAGCCGGGGCAAATACCGATTATTTCCACGCTCACCGCCGACGTCATTGATGAGTCAACGCTCAACCAGGCGGATTACTGGCGCCGACACATGCGCCAGCCGGTGCGTTTTATCCAGAGTATTCAGGTGGCGCATCAGCTCGGCGCCCGCGTTTTTCTGGAGATGGGGCCCGATGCCCAGTTGGTTGCTTGCGGGCAGCGCGAATACCGCGATAACGCATACTGGATAGCCAGCGCCCGGCGTAACAAAGAGGCGAGCGATGTCCTCAATCAGGCCCTGCTCCAGCTTTACGCTGCCGGCGTCGCCCTACCGTGGGCCGACCTGCTGGCGGGCGATGGACAACGTATCGCTGCGCCATGTTATCCGTTTGATACTGAGCGTTACTGGAAAGAGCGCGTCTCCCCGGCCTGCGAGCCTGCCGACGCAGCGCTGTCTGCCGGGCTGGAGGTGGCGAGTCGCGCCGCGACAGCGCTCGATCTCCCTCGCCTGGAAGCGCTTAAACAGTGCGCCACGCGACTGCACGCCATCTACGTCGATCAACTGGTACAACGCTGTACCGGCGATGCCATTGAGAACGGCGTGGACGCCATGACCATCATGCGCCGTGGACGTCTGCTGCCCCGCTACCAGCAGCTACTCCAGCGCCTGCTGAATAACTGCGTGGTCGACGGCGATTACCGCTGCACCGACGGGCGATACGTCCGCGCCCGCCCCATTGAACATCAACAGCGGGAATCACTGCTGACGGAACTTGCCGGTTATTGTGAAGGTTTTCAGGCTATTCCCGACACCATCGCCCGTGCCGGCGATCGGTTATATGAAATGATGAGCGGCGCGGAAGAACCGGTGGCGATTATCTTCCCGCAAAGCGCCTCCGACGGCGTGGAAGTGCTGTATCAGGAATTCAGCTTTGGCCGCTATTTCAACCAAATCGCCGCCGGGGTATTACGCGGCATTGTCCAGACGCGTCAGCCCCGCCAGCCGTTGCGTATTCTTGAAGTTGGCGGCGGAACCGGCGGCACCACCGCGTGGCTGCTGCCGGAACTCAACGGCGTTCCGGCACTGGAGTACCATTTCACCGATATCTCGGCGCTGTTCACCCGTCGCGCCCAGCAGAAATTCGCCGACTATGATTTTGTGAAGTATAGCGAGCTGGATCTCGAAAAAGAGGCGCAGTCTCAGGGTTTCCAGGCACAGTCTTACGATCTTATCGTGGCAGCGAACGTGATTCACGCCACCCGCCATATTGGCCGCACGCTCGATAATCTGCGCCCCCTGCTCAAGCCGGGCGGGCGCCTGCTGATGCGCGAAATCACCCAGCCAATGCGTCTGTTTGACTTCGTTTTCGGCCCGCTGGTTCTTCCGCTACAGGATCTCGACGCCCGCGAAGGTGAGTTATTCCTCACCACCGCTCAGTGGCAACAACAGTGCCGCCACGCCGGATTCAGCAAAGTGGCGTGGCTACCGCAGGATGGCAGCCCGACCGCC
>JAGZNZ010000040.1:0-5106 GCA_018363345.1 Collinsella sp.
TTCTGGGCCATACGCCACCACCGCCCTCTCGACTCGGATTCCTTGCGGCCTGAACAATCGCAAGTGTCCGGCGAGGGGGCGGCTTTGTAAAGCCGGTTGCCCCCACCCGCATAGCGGGTGGTTTCTGATGCGGCGCGCTGCGCGCCCCGCACAGGCTAAAGCCTGTAAATCAGAACCACCCTTAAAAAGGGTGGTTTGCTCTTAGGGTATAACCCACGGGCCCCGGGCTCGCGTCTAAAGGCGCGGGCCCGGACTTCGTCCAGGCCTAGTGCATCTTGACCCGTGGCGCGCCGGTCGAACCGGCGGCATCACCCCCTCTTGAAGGGGTCCTCGTACTCCTTCACGCTCAGCTTGTCCAGCGCGATGTCGTGGGACTCCTGCTCCCTGATGTACTTGGCGATCGTCGCCTCGTTCAGGCCGACGGTGGACACGCAGTGGCCCTCCGTCCAGAACTTCCTGTTGCCGAACTTGTACTTGAGGCTGGCGTGCCTGTCGAATATCATCAGCGAGCTCTTCCCCTTCAGGTAGCCCATGACGCTCGCGACGCTGTGCTTCGGCGGGATCGCCAGCAGCACGTGCACGTGGTCGGGCATCAGGTGCCCCCCGATTATCTCGATCCCCTTGTACTCGCACAGCCTCCTGAGGATCTCCCCTATGTCGCTCCTGATTTGGTTGTAGATCACTTTGCGCCTATACTTCGGCGTGAACACGATGTGGTACTTGCACATCCACTTCGTGTGGGAAAGGCTGTAGGCCTTCTGGGCCATGGCGACCACCCCTTCGACTCGAATTCTTGACGGCCTGAACAATCGTCAATATCGGTCGGAGGGGTGGCTTTGTAAAGCCGTTTGTCTCCACCCGCATAGCGGGTGGTTTAAAGCTGGCCGCTGCGCGGCCAGCAGACTAAAGTCTTGAATAAAAATACCCCCGAGTCCAAGTGGAAATCGGGGGTATCTCATCGGGTGGCTTTCAAGCAGTTTGCAAAACTGCAGGTCGCAGACCTTCATTGCTAGTAGGAGAAATGAGTAGTCTCGGGTGGCTTGCCCATGAGTTGACGAATAAGTTGGAGCTTCGCCATTGGCTCAATCGCTTCGCGCGCTCGATAAACTTGTTTAGTAAAAGGCGGATCGGTCACCGATGGACGCACGACGAGAAACACGTACCTCCAGTGGTTCAAGCACGGCGCGCGTGAGGATCTCTGCAAGCAACCGCCTGGTACGCTACTGTTGCCAGCGTGGCTTAGCGGACTGGCGAATCCCGCCCCGTGCGCGTCATCATCCAATCAAATGCCCTGGCAAGCAGCAGCACCGCCAATCACACTACGTTCTTACGGCGCCCTCTGCGATAAAATTAGCGAATTGTGTTTTCACCTCGCAGCTACGGAGACATTAGATGATTACTCTGGACAATCTTCGCGACGCACTTAGGGCTCTGTGCTACGAGCCCTCGGGCGACGGCACCGTTTATCAGAAATCCTGGGAAGAGACCAGCGCGCAAATCACGGTCGATTTTTCCAAGAAACGCATCGGCTACCCGAAAGACCTGGGGTTCAAAGTCAACAAAGACACAACTTGTAACTTTTCCGATAACGAGAACTTCGTCGTACTCGCCTGCGTAACCATGCTCCTCGACAAAGGATATCGCCCCGAATCACTTGAGCTGGAGCGCGAATGGGCCCTTGGGCACGAACAAAAGAGCGGCCGCGCTGATATCTGCATTAATGACGAGAGGGGCGACACACTCGCAATCGTCGAATGCAAGACCCCTGGAACCGAGTTCAAAAACGAATTCAAGAACATGCAGTCAGACGGAGGGCAACTCCTCTCCTATTGGCAACAAGAGCGCGCGACTCGCTGGTTGGTACTCTTTGCATGCGATTTCATCAACAACGAAATCGTGCCAGACCAGGTTTCAATTAACTGCAGCGATGACGAGAACTTCATCGCGCTCGCCAAACGCGATGACACCATTGCGCTCTACCGCGACGCCCATACAGTGGAACAGCTCCATCAAGTTTGGACGGAAACGTACAACCAACAAGTCGAGGGAAACATCCTCTTTGGCGATAGGTCGACGGCATACCACCCGATGGTTCCTCCCCTTCTCAAGAAGGACCTTGTCGACTTCAGGGCCGAAGACAGCATCGTCAACCGCTTCGAGGAAATCCTCCGCCACAACAACGTCTCCGATAAAGAGAACGCCTTCAATCGCCTTATCGCGCTCTTTATCGCGAAGCTCCAAGACGAGCTCTCGAAAATGCCAACCCAGGAGATTGAGTTCCAATACCGCCAAGGACGCGACACCTACGAAACGCTCCAGGACAGGCTCCAGAGACTCCACTCAGACGGCATGAGAAAGCTCATGCGGGAAGAGGTCCTGTACGTTCCCAACGACTACGCCGAAAACCTCATAAGCAACTATACGGGCCAGCACCGCAAGAAGCTCATCGAGGAGCTGAACGGCACGCTGCGCAAGCTCAAGTTCTATACCAACAATGACTTTGCGTTCAAAGACGTCCACAACGAGGAACTCTTTCTTCAGAACGGCAAGGTACTCGTAGAGACGGTGCAACTTCTACAGCCGTATCGCATCGTAGGAACTCAAGACATTCAATTCTTGGGCGACCTCTTCGAACAGCTCCTTAATCAGGGCTTTAAGCAAAACGAGGGCCAATTCTTCACACCTGTGCCCATCACCCGTTTTATTTGGAAGTCACTCCCACTCGACAGCATCGTGCAGGACGAGGCTGGTGCCGTGCACTATCCACGCGTTATCGATTACGCCTGTGGCGCGGGGCACTTTCTCACAGAAGGATTCGAAGAAATCTCCGACGCCGCATGCCAATATGATCCGACCATAGAGGATGACCTCGGAGACGCCGACTGGGTCAGAGACAATCTCGTCGGCATCGAGAAGGACTATCGACTCGCTCGCGTTTCCAAGGTCTCGTCCTACATGCATGGCGCAGGGCAGAGCAACGTGGTCTTCGGCGACGGACTTGAAAATTATCCCGACAAGGGAATCGACAGCCGAACCGACAGGGGACGCTTCGACATTCTTGTCGCCAATCCCCCGTACTCTGTAGCGGCCTTCAAACCGCATCTCAAGCTTCACAACAACGAACTCAAAGTGCTGGAAACCATCAGCGATAGCGGCTCGGAAATCGAGACCCTCTTTGTCGAGCGTGCGGCACAGCTTGTTCGGCCCGGAGGCTACGCCGCCATCGTCCTCCCCACCTCGATCCTCGACAAGAGCACGAGCTCGAGTTTCATGGCCGCACGCGATGTGCTTTTGAGCTCCTTCGAGATCGTCTCCATCGCCAGGTTTGGATCAGGCACATTCGCGGCCACAGGAACAAACGTCGCAATTATGTTCCTACGTCGCTTTGACGAGATCCCGCCCCGCAATGCGAACGCACTTGATTTCGTTGACGCTGTTTTTGAGCGCAGGAAGCTCACTGGCTGGAGAGACGAAAGCGCTTTCAACGCTTATCTCGGCACAATTAATGTAGACGGAGATACTTACCGGGCTTTTCTCGCAGGAGAGGCTAACTGGAACGAATGGGCAAACACTCGCCACTTCAGCGTTTATTGCCATCTTTTCGAATCATCGAAGGAGCTCAAGACCCTTCGGAAGAGCAAGACTTGGAAGGCGGCCGACAAGAACTCACGGCTCAAAGCAGAGAACGAGCTGTTCTATCGCCATGCGCACAAGGAAGAGCGCAAACGCCTGCGCGTTTGGGGTCTCGTCTGCGGTGAACAGACGCTCATCATCAACTCACCTAACACGACCAAGGAAATCGCCTCTTTCCTTGGCTACAAATGGAGCAATCGCAAAGGCAACGAGGGGATACAGCCCATCGATGGTGAGGGCGTGCTCTATTCGGACAACGAATCGGACGACACGAACTCGCTAAGCGGCATCATCAGAGCATGGTTCTCCGGCGAGCAGGTTGAGCCCGGCGACCTTGCCCAGTACTACTACTATGCCAAGACCGCCGATTTCATTGACTTTGATGCCGATAAGTTCGACGAGACTCTTACGATTCCCCGCTCTTTCTACAAGCCCCGCTCGTTCGCCCAGGGCACCGTAGTCAAGACGCTTAGAGACATCACATCCTACGTTACCAACAGCGTGGCCCAGAGTTCCATCACCACCGACACTTACGTAACAACGGAAAACATGGTCAAGGACCGTGGCGGCATAACCACCTATAGTGGAGAGCTTCCGGCAAGTGCTGGCACCGCATACAAGAAGGGAGACACGCTCGTCTCCAATATTCGCCCCTATCTGCAGAAGATTTGGCTCGCAGACCGCGATGGGGCGTGCTCCAAGGACGTTTTGGTATTCCGAAGCATAAATACCGACAGCCTATTGCCCGAGTTTCTCCATCTGCTCCTGTGGCAGAAGGACTTCTTCGACTACGATATGTCCACCTTCACGGGAACCGGCAGGCCTCGCGGAGACAAGGATGAGCTGCTCAAATACCCCATCCCAGTCCCGACGCTCTCCGAGCAGAGAGCCCTCATCGACGATTTCAATCGCTTAACAGATGAAATCAATAGCAAACGACAGCAAATCGCCGCTCTCAAGGAGAGCGTCAAATCACGGTTTGTTACCAAGTTGGGTTCCGGAGCAACGCCACGAGGTGGCAAAACGGCATACAAGGCCGAAGGTGTTCCGCTGGTCAGAAGTACGAATGTTCACAACGGTCGTTTCGTGTGGAAGGACCTTGCTTGTATTGATGATGAACAAGCCGCAAAACTAGAAGGCGTCACGCTGATGAAGGGTGACGTGCTTCTGAATATTACTGGCGCTTCGGTTGCTCGTTCATGTCTTTTGCCAGATGAATTGGCTGGTGGACGTGTTAATCAGCATGTCTCAATTGTCAGAGTCGACCAAAAACGGATGCTGCCGGTGCTATTGAACACGGTGCTGATCAGCGATTCGTATCAGAGACTCCTGCTAAACGGCTCAAGAGCGGCTGGAGCAACAAGGGAGGCAATTACCAAAGAAGCTCTAAAGAGAATGACGGTTCCCTTGCCTCCCCTTGAGCTTCAGCAAGAGTTCGCCTCTTTCGTCGCTCAGGTCGACAAATCGCAATTT
>JAGZNZ010000041.1:0-4282 GCA_018363345.1 Collinsella sp.
CTGTCCGTGCTGACCACCGACCGCCTCTCGCGCAACTACGAGCTGGTCACCAAGCACAACCTCAAGTACCGCCGCTACTACCACCAGTTCGACTACTAATTCCATTTGGGGGAAACTGTAATGAGGCAATACATCTTCGCCAGCCACGCGCATTTTGCGACCGGCATTAAAGAGAGCACCGAGCTGCTCTCGGGCGCGCGCGATAACGTTCACGATCTATCGATGTTTGTCGACGGTCGCACCGACGTCGCCGAGGAGGCCGCAAAGCTGCTGGCGACCATCGACCCTGCCGATGACGTGATTGTGTGCACCGACCTGTTTGGCGGTAGCGTCAACAACGAGTTCACCAAGATCGTTCAGACGCGTCCCAACACCTACCTTGTCGCCAACATGAACCTGCCGCTGCTGATCCAGCTACTGTTCTCGGATCAGGAGGCTCCCGCCGATCAGGTTATCCGCGAGATAATCGCGGCTGACGACACGCGCGTCAAGTTTGTCAACGATCTGCTGACCGATGCGGATGACGAGGAAGAGTTCTAGTCTCCGCCTGCTATTAATG
The DNA here is from genome assembly GCA_018363345.1 of Collinsella sp. Classification (GTDB taxonomy): domain Bacteria; phylum Actinomycetota; class Coriobacteriia; order Coriobacteriales; family Coriobacteriaceae; genus Collinsella. Next base: position 560 of record JAGZNZ010000041.1, read on the forward strand.
GGGCCGGGTTTCCGGCATGAGACCTTTGGGGGTCAATCATGATTCAACTGCTTCGCGTCGACCATCGTCTGCTTCATGGCCAGGTGGCCGTCTCTTGGGTCCAGGGCCTGGGCTCCGACTGCATCTTCTGCGTTGGCGACAAGGTTGCCAACGATCCCGTTTGGAAGACCACGCTCAAGATGGGCAAGCCGGCCAACGCCAAGCTCGTCATCAAGGACATGGAACACGCCATCGAGGCAATTAACTCTGGTGTCACTGATAAGTACAAGATGATCATCTGCGTCGCCAGCATCGCCGAGGCCAAGCAGCTTGCCGACGGCTGCCCGCAGATTACCTCGATTAACCTGGGCAACACCAAGTCCAAGGACGAACAGCGTCCCGACGCCCGCCAGGTTTCGCGTCAGGTCTTTGTGACCGCCGCCGAGGAAGAGGAAATCCGCGAGCTCGTCGGTCGTGGTGTCGAGGTCGAGATTCGCGCTCTGGCCGATGACCCCAAGGTCGACGCTATGAGTGTCCTGTAACTTGGGACCACGGGGCGGCACGCATGGTGCTGCCCTATCCGTGGAGTAGCGGATAAACGCTTTACCCGGTAGTCCACCTACCGTTCACCGGAAGTACCTGCCCGTTGAGCGATTGGTATTAAATAGTTTCTGCATGACTATATAATTGGTATGAAATCATTTGTACCGGTTTAGGTGTTAACAGCACGCCGGTACAAGCTGGATCTGCCTAGGCGATTGTCGGCATGGAAAAGGGCGCGCTGACAAGTCGGGAATCGCCGACCGGATCCAAGAGGGATCAAAAGGAGGAACAATGCTTGTTCAAGCGATCCTCATCGGACTTATCGCTGCTTTCGGTAAGCTCGATTATCAGCTCGGTACGCTCTATGCGTTCCGCCCGATCGTTCTGTGCCCGCTCGTCGGCATAGTCCTCGGGGACCTGCAGTCCGGCCTCGCCATCGGCGCGAGCCTCGAGCTGCTCTTCATGGGTTCTATTGCCATCGGCGCTTACGTGCCACCTGATGAGACGATTGGCGGCGTGCTCGCCTGCGCCTTCGCTATTCAGCTGGGCCAGAGCACTGAGGCCGCTATCGCGCTCGCGATGCCCATCGCCACCCTGTGCCTGGCCATCAAGAACGTCATCAACGCCGGTATGCCCCTTCTGGTCGACCGCGCCGACGTCTTTGCCAGCAAGGGTAACCTCAAGGGTATCTACGCTATGCACTGGGTTATCGGTCTTGTGATTGTCGCCCTGGCCTTCTTCCTGTGCTCCGTCTCCTTCTATCTTGGCGCTGACGCCGTTCAGGGTCTGCTCGACTTCATCCCGACGTTTGTCCTTGATGGCTTTGGCGTCGCAGCCAACATCCTGCCTGCCATGGGCTTCGCAATGCTCGGTCGTCTGGTGCTTACCAAGCAGCTCGTGCCGTTCTACTTCCTGGGCTTCCTGATGTGCTCCTATGCCAACGTGCCCGTCCTCGGTGTCGCTCTGATCGCAATCATCATCGGCATCAACAAGTTCGACCTGCTGGGCCTTGGTGGCGCCCAGCCCCAGCTTTCTGTGGAAGGGGATGAGGACGATGACTTCTAATTCCGAGAACCAGATTACTCGCTCCGACCTCATTAAGAGCTCTCTGAGCACCGGCGCTCTGGGCATGGAGTTCTCCTGGACCTACTACAAGCAGATGAACATTGCCTTCTGCCTGATGGTCGCCAACATGCTCAAGAAGATCTATGCCGGCCGTCCCGACGATTACGCCGAGGCCCTGCACCGTCACAGCGCATTCTTCAACATCACCCCGCAGCTCGCTCCCTTCGTGGGCGGCATCGCGATGGCCATGGAAGAGAAGGTCGCTCGCGGCGAGGTTGAGCCCGAGAGCGTCAACGACATCAAGGCCGCCCTCATGGGCCCGCTTTCCGGTCTGGGTGACTCCTTCTTCCTGTCCACCCTGCGCGTTGTTGCCGCTGCCGTGGGCATCAGCCTGTGCCAGGCCGGCAACGCCTTTGGCCCGATCGCCTTCCTGCTCATCTATAACATCCCGGCGTTCCTGATTCGTATCTTTGGCGCTATCAAGGGTTATGAACTGGGCATTGGCTTCCTCAACGAGGCTCAGAAGACCGGTCTGATGCAAAAGATCATGGCCTGCGTCGGCATCGTCGGCGTCATGGTGGTCGGCGCCATGAGCAAGGACATGTTCTGGGCTTCGCTGCCCGTCGCCATCGGTCAGGGCGACTCCGCCCAGACCCTCCAGGACATCCTGGACGGCATCATGCCCGGCATGCTCGGCATGGCCGCCTTCTGGATTTACTACTGGCTGCTCTCCAAGAAGATCAACCCGATGGTCCTGATTCTCTGCACCATGGTCATCGGCATCATCGGTGCCTTCTTTGGCGTGCTTGCCTAATATGTTTAAATCGCGCTTCCATCGCGTCTAACGGTTGCGTCGATCTTTGGGGGCTTGTCGCATGTGCGGCAGCCCCCTGTTTTTTAAAAGCCCGTACGAAAGGGGAGGACTATGGCCGTACCCGAGCTTTCGCTCATGAACATCAACCATCGTTACTACAGCATCGAGACGTTCTTTAAGGCTGCAGGCGAGGCGGGTTATCGCAATATCGAGCTGTGGACTGGCTCGATGCACCTGTATGTGGATTGCCACGAGCACGATTCGGTGGATAAGATTCGCGATCTTGCCGCCCAGTACGGCATCAAGATCGTGTGCGTGTGCCCCGAGCAGAACAACCCCAAGCCGTGGAATGTCGCGGTGCGTGGTGAGGCGGGCCAAAAGCGCATACTCTCGTACTTTAAGAATGTCATTGACGTTGCCGTTGAGCTGGGTGCGCCGCAGATTCTGGTGACGAGTGGTTGGGCCTATCTGGACGAGCCGGCTGAGGACGCCTGGGCCCGCAGCGTTGTCATGCTGCGTTCGGTATGCGACTATGCCGATACGCGCGGCATTCGCGTTGCGCTCGAGGCGCTGCAGCCGTCGGAGTCCGTGCTGGTCAACACCGCGCAGGACGTCGCGCGCATCCTCGAGGCGGTCGATCGTCCCAACCTGAAGGCTTGTATCGACTTTGGCGCCATGGAAGTTGCCGGCGACACAATCGACGGCTACTTTGAGGTCCTGGGCGATAAGATCGTCCACACCCACTTTGTGGATGTCGGCGGCGGTACGACGCATCTTGCCTGGGGCGACGGCGAGCGCGATATGCGTGCCGACCTCGAGGCGCTCATGCGCCACGGCTATACGGGCTATGCCTCGGCCGAGACGTGTGACGGCCGCTACTATCAGGATCCGTCTAAGGCGACAACTCAGGTTATCGATATGTATCGTCGTGTGATAGCAGAGATGGAAGCCGAATAACCGAACTGCGGGGTTGCGCCGGAAACACTAGAGCGGGTTTGGCGCAACGTAGTTTTAGGTGGCGAGTTGCGGAGTGTTCGTTGCAGTGCTTCTCGAATTAGACAACTAATGGCGTTGTAATACCACTCGGGCGAGGAAACCGACCGTTCGCCGTAAATCTGCGTGAGTTTAGATTGGTATTAAATAATGAGCAATCGTATGGCTATAATTGGTATCAGCAAGAAGCGCGATGTATAGAATCGCGCACATGTGATGGGAGGACACACATGAAGGAGACCGAGAAGATCGAGATCATGCACTTCGACCAGGAGGGCTACCTCGAGGACGGCAGGAACGTCTACGAGGCGGGCAAGAAGATGACCGCG